>NZ_JBHTCJ010000009.1:0-224358 GCF_042665275.1 Saccharopolyspora griseoalba
CGACCACCAGCACTCGGTGGGAGTCGGCGTGCACCAGCCGCGGTACCCGTACCGGTGGTGGATGCTCGGAGAACGCCTTGCAGGTGCGGATCTCGTGGGCGAATCTCGCAGCCCAGAAGTCCTCGTCGCCCCGCAGGACCTTGACGATGACCGGCAGGTCGCCGTGGTGGCCGGTGGCCAGAATTTTCTTGCTGGTGCGCAGGACCTCATCGACGGTGACGTCGCCGAGATCGAGCGCGGTGAGCTCAGGCGGCCTGCTCATGGGCGTGTCCTTTCGCGACCTCGGTGATCTCCTCGAGCATGAGACCGTCACCGCGAGTCGTCTCGCCGAGCTCCTCGGCACGACCCGTGCCGGGGTGGGCAAGACGCTCGCGAAACTGGAACGGCGCGGACTCATCACTCGCACTCCGAGCCCCTCGGATCGTCGAGCGGCGGTGATCGCCATGACCCCGTCGGGGTGCAGCGTTATCGACGAGCTGTTCCCGCGTGAACTCGCTGCTCACGGCGAACTGCTGGCGGGGCTTGGTCGCGACCGCGTCCTGCGCGCACTCGAACGGCTCGCCGCGGTGATGGAGGAGCGACTCGAGCGCTAGGTGTTGCGGGGCAAGACGTTGGTGGGTGCTGGGGTCACGTCGTTGATCACGGGAGTTCGCCGAACACGGCTGTTTCGTCGCGGAGCGCGTGCAGGGTATCGAGCTCGCGATCGATGTCGCGTCGCTTGGCCTCGAGACGCTCGACTTCCCGGACGAGCAACTGCTCCATGACGCCCGTGCGCTCTTCGGGTGGGGCTTCAAGACAGGGGAGCAGTTCGTTGATGGTGGCGCTGCACAGTCCGGCAGCGAACAGGTGCTGGATCATGATGACCCGCTCGATCATGGAGCTGTCGAAGTCGCGCCACCCGCCGGGGGTGCGCTCGGAGCGGATGAGCCCGTGTTCCTCGTAGTACCGCAGGGACCGAGTGCTGACGCCACTGGCATCCGCTAGCTCACCGATGCGCATGAGACCTCCCGAGGTGTCCGCTGCCTCCCATTCTTGCAGTTGACACCGGTGTGAACTTCCACGATCCAAGGGCTGCGCCCACCAGGGGTGCCCCGTGGAACCGGAGGTCGCCATGACCGACCAGATCCATGTGTGGTCGGACTACGTCTGCCCGTTCTGCCTGATCGCCGACGAGGTGATCGAGCGCGCGATCGCTGACCGGCCCGACGTCGAGGTCGTCCACCACGCTCACGAGCTTCGTCCTCATCCGACGCCCACTCTTCGACCGGAGGACTCGTACCTACCTGACATCTGGCGCCGTGCCGTGTACCCGATGGCACGTCGCCACCAGGTGTCGGTGCGGTTGCCGACCATCTCGCCGCAGCCCTGCACCGAGCTGGCCTTCCGCGGCGCCCAGTACGCCTCGGAGCAGAACCGAGCTGACGTCTACCACCGTCGCGTCATGACGGCGTTCTTCCGCGAGGGCCTCGACATCGATGACCCCGTGGTCCTGGCCCGTGTGGCCGAGGAGGCCGGCCTCGACCCGGCCGCCTACGCCGCGGCCCTCGACGATCAGGAGTACGCCGAGCGCCACCGCAAGGCGCTGGCCCTGTCGGCGCGGATGGGCATCACCGTCGTACCCACGATCCTCGTTGGCGCCCGACGCGTCGAGGGCATCGCCACCGAAGGTGTGATCCGCCGAGCCCTGCGCGAAGCGTCCGCCGCATGACCGCGGACATGAACCGACTCGAGTCCCTGATGGCCGACGCCGTCGAGGTCGGCGTCCGCCATGTCGAGTCCGGCGGGCTTCCCTTCGTCGGGCGTCTCGTCGCCGACGACGGGTGGGTTTCCGAGCCCGGCGTGAACCTCGTCCGCGAGACCGGCGACCTCACCGCCCACGCGGAGATCGTCGCCATACGCGAGGCCGTCGAGACCCGAGGCCCCTCCAGCCTGGAGGGGGCCACGCTGCTCGCGACGGGCGAGCCATGCGCCCTGTGCTACCGCTTCGCCGCCGCGCACAGCATCGCCGCCGTCTGCTTCGCCGTGGATCGCGATACCGCCGCCGAATGGGGATTCGACTACAGGGCTGGCTACGAAATGACCCGACTCCCCCTCGCGGCGACCGCCGAGCACCTCGCCGTGCCACGGGGTCTGGTCCCGTTCACCCGATACGTCGACCTGCACCGCTCCGACTTCACCTCGTAGCTCACCTCCACAGAAGGACATCCATGCACTGGCTCTACCTCGGCGTCGCCGTCGTTTTCGAGATCACCGTCGCCATCGCCGCCGGCAAGGCCCAGGGCTTCACCCGACCTGCTTGGACCGCGGCCACACTGCTCAGCGGCGGTATCGCGACCTACCTCCTCAGCCTGGCGCTGCTGACCTTCGACGTCGGCGTCGGCTACGCGATCTGGACCTCCGTCGCCGGAGTCGGAATCGCCGTCCTCGGCGCCCTCCTCTTCGGCCAGCGTCTCGACTGGCGCAAGCACCTCGGCATCGCCGCCGTCATCGCCGGAGTCGTCGGCCTCCAACTCAGCGGAGCAGCGTGAAGTCTCAGAGCACCGAACCCGCACCACGCCAGCCCGCCGACAACGCGCACGAGGAAGGAACTCGCATGTCCGGCAACACCGACACCGTCCACGAGAACATCACCGCCCGCAGCGACCGGGCACGAGCATGGCTCGCGCTCCTGCTCGCCGGCATCTTCGAGGTCGGCTACGCCCTCTCCGTGGGCGGAAGCCAAGGCTTCACCGTGCTCGCCTGGTCGCTCGTCGCGGTCGTCTTCTTCCTCCTGACGCTCTTCGCCCTGAGCCTCGCGCTGCGCACCGTCGACGTGGGCATCGGATACGCCGTCTGGGCCGGCATCGGGGCTGTCGGAGCAGCACTGCTCGGACCGGTCTTCTTCGACGAGACCCTCAGCCCCATCAAATCCCTCTGGCTCGCCGTGATCATCGGTGGCGTCGTCTGGCTCAAGCTCTCCGACAGCCCCGAGCGAACACGGACCGGAGAGCCTTCCCGCCCGTGACAACCACGGTGCAGCTGACCGCTGGCATAGCTCAGACGCAGCGGGAGAACAGGCCGAGGTCGCTACGCGACGGCGCACGTTCGAGAGCAGGCGGCGTCTGGTGGATCGATACAAGAACCGCCCTCTCGCCCTCGTGCTCGGCACCTCGAAGTAGCTGCTGCTGCGGAGGTCGACGTTTAGGAGGTCCGTGCTGAGGAGGAAAGGATGCGCTAGAGACGCGTGCTCAGGAGCAGACCGCTCCAGTTGCCGCGGAGCCGACGAGCTTCGAGTACTTCGCCAGCACGCCCGTGCGGTGCTCCGGGGTGCGCGGGGTCCAGTCGTTCCGCCGCTGTTCCAGCTCTTCCAGCGGGACGTCGAGGTCTAGGGTCTTGGTGGCCATGTTGAGCACGATCGGGTCGCCGTCCTGAACCAGCGCGATGGTGCCGCCGTCGGTCGCTTCCGGCGCGACGTGTCCGATGCACAAGCCGGTCGTCGCTCCGGAGAAGCGGCCGTCGGTGACCAGCAGGACCTCTTTGCCCAGCCCGGCTCCTTTGATCATCCCGGTCACGGCGAGCATCTCCCGCATTCCGGGGCCACCGCGCGGGCCCTCGTACCGGATCACCACGACGTCGCCGGCGACGACGGTCCCGTCGGCGACGGCGTCGAGGGCGCCTTGCTCGCCGTCGAACACCCTGGCGCGCCCGCGGAATTCGGCGGCATCGAAGCCCGCGGACTTGACCACGGCACCGTCCGGGGCCAGCGAGCCGCGCAGGATGGTGATTCCGCCCGTCGGATGGATGGGGTCGCTCATCGCGTGGATCACGGTCCCGTCGAGGTCCGGCGGGTCGATCTCGGCGAGGTTCTCCGCGACGGTGCGGCCTGTGCAGGTCAGGGCGTCGCCGTGCAGGAGATCGGCGTCGAGCAGGGCCTTCATCACCACGGGCACCCCGCCGACCTGGTCGACGGTGCTCATCACGTGCGCGCCGAAGGGCTTGACGTCGGCCAGGTGCGGGACGCGGTCGCCGATGCGGTTGAAATCGTCGAGGCTCAGCGGCACCTGCGCCTCGTTGGCGATCGCGAGCAGGTGCAGCACGGCGTTGGTCGAGCCGCCGAAGGCCAGGACGACGGCGATCGCGTTCTCGAACGCCTCCCGGGTGAGGATGTGCCGGGCGGTGATGCCCTGCTCCAGCATCCCGATCACCGCCTCGCCGGAGGCGCGAGCGATGCCGTCGCGCCGCCGGTCGACGGCGGGCGGGCTGGCCGAACCCGGCAGGGCCATGCCCAGCGCCTCGGCCGCGCTGGCCATCGTGTTCGCCGTGTACATGCCGGCGCAGGCACCTTCGCCTGGGCAGATGGCGCGCTCGATCTCGGTGAGCTCCTCGCGGGTGATCAGCCCGCGGGCGCAGGCCCCCACGGCCTCGAACGCATCGGCGATGTTGACCTCGCGGCCGTCGACGTGCCCGGGCAGGATCGTCCCGGCGTAGACGAAGGCGGCGGCCAGGTCGAGCCGGGCGGCGGCCATCAGCATGCCGGGCAGGGACTTGTCGCAGCCGGCGAGCAGGACGGTGCCGTCGAGCCGCTCGGCCTCGACGACCGTCTCCACGGAATCGGCGATGACTTCGCGGCTGACCAGCGAGTAGTGCATGCCGACATGGCCCATCGAGATGCCGTCGGAGACCGAGATCGTGCCGAACTCCATCGGGAAGCCACCTGCGTGGTGCACGCCTTCCTTGGCCGCCTGCGCCAGGCGCTGCAGGGACAGGTTGCAGGGGGTGATCTCGTTCCAGCTCGACGCGATGCCGATCTGCGGCTTGGCCAGGTCTGCATCGCGCATCCCGACGGCGCGGAGCATGCCGCGTGCCGCCGTGCGCTCGATGCCGTCGGTGACCTGGCGGGAGCGAAGCTCGAGATCGGACATCATGCCTCCTCGGCAAGGAGTGAACGGACGACAGAGCTCACGATGGCAGTCCCCAGGCGCGCGGGCACGCCTCCCTCGCCGAGTTCCACCTGATTACCGGCCGAGCTCTTGGAACGGATCCCGGGGCCCAAGCGGGGATCGCTCATTGAGCGCGCTCCCCGCACCAGGAGCTCGGAATGTGATCCTCGACTCCCAGTAGCTGCCTGAACAGCGGAAACATCGGCGCCGGAGTACCCGGCGACGCCATGGTGAGCGGGCTGAAGCTGCAGGACACGGTCACCGATGCGGAGCTCGAGCTGTTCGTCGCGATCGGCCACGACCCGCGCAGCGGGTTCGTGCAGGAGCAGCGCCGCTTGCCGTGTCCTCGCAGCGCCGTTTGGGTGGTCCGTTGAGCAGTTCGACCGATTAGCAGGGGCGGGCAGCGGCGCCGGCGATGGAGAAGGCGTTCGGCTCGGGTGCGGAGGTGATGTTGGCGCACAACGACGAGCCGATCCCGAGGGCGAACGACACCGTGCCTTCCAACCGCCCGGTGGTGCTGCGGGTGGCTGGCCTTCCAGAATTCGATGTGGCATCGTCAGCAAGCCGTCGACGATGAGCGGCCAGAGGGTCGCGGTGGTGGCGTCGGCACCGGACCGCAGGGCGAACTCGCGGGCGCCGGTAGGAGACGCAGGCCGCGCCGACGGCTACGAGCGGCGTGCACGCGCATTGCAGATGCAGTGATCGATCGCGGACGCTGGGGAAGATGCGTTGGTCACCGGGCTTCACCCGCCTGGTAACGGCGCGCTGGAACGAGCTTGATCCGCCCCGATATCCGCAGCTCACGACCAGAACAATGTCGTGAGGATGCAGTACGTGCCCCCGGCGCGATTCGAACGCACACTGGACGGATTTTGAGTCGGCAAGGGCGCGTGGCTAGGGTGGACTGCTGGGCAAACGGGGCGAATCGTCGTCGAGAATGATGCTTCAGGGGCCTCGGCTGCCGTAGCTCGCACCCAGGTTCGCACCCAGCGCTGTGGGGCCGCCTGACTTCGGCCTCCGCGGAGCACCTCGTAGGTGCGTCTTGTAACGCGGTCGGATCGCGGTGCGAGCGGCGCGGCAAGAAGTTGCTTCCGCGGGGTTGCTCGCGCCAGTATTGTCGCAGGTCAAACAGGATCGGAAGGTCAACCAGGCCTACCGGTAGGCAAGATGTCGATCTCCGTTGCTGTGTCGCTCGAAACCGGCTACAGTTCCGCAGGTCACCGGCGGTGTCAGTCGGGAGCCGTCGGAACAACCTCGCCCGAGCATGGGCATAGAAAACCCGTAAGCCTGCTGCTGGCGCTGCTCGGGCTCGGGACGTCGGAACAACCTCGCCCGAGCATGGGCATAGAAACCGGCCGCGGTTGGCTCGAATCGACATGGGTTACTCCGTCGGAACAACCTCGCCCGAGCATGGGCATAGAAAACCCGTAAGCCTGCTGCTGGCGCTGCTCGGGCTCGGGACGTCGGAACAACCTCGCCCGAGCATGGGCATAGAAACCCAGGTGAGGTCGTCGGCGGTGCGCTCGGGCGCCGAGGTCGGAACAACCTCGCCCGAGCATGGGCATAGAAACCCGGGTCGACGACGCCGCCCGGCACCGCACCGACCGTCGGAACAACCTCGCCCGAGCACGGGCGTAGAAACGACAGGATACTGCCGCGCTCGGTGACCTCGGCACGTAGCGTACGTAACTTGCTCGAGCGCGCGGGCATGAGGAGCGGGGGCGCCATGAGGGCCGGATTTTTAGCCGTTTCGAGCGCGATTTACATTCTGCGCGAAGTGCCGCCATTCGTCGCGGCAGCTTTCCGTCGGAGACGGATTCCAATTGCTAGGCGCGGGGCGTAGGACGTTGGGATACGGAGCTCTTCGCATAGCGCGCCAGCATCCGCTAGTTCTTCCGTAGATACCGCTATGTTCTGGTCCAGCACGTCGACGCCATTCAGCTGCGGGTTGTCCAGACCGACGAGGTCGTAGCGATCGGAGCGGGTCACCTCGTCGGTGGCGCCGCGTCCGTCAGCTTGAGTTTCATCCGCGGGAGGGGTGGCATCGCGGATGGTGTCGGTGAAGACATCGCGCAACGCCGGGTGATCGGGTATGAGGATCTTCGCGGGCAAGTGGTTGCCGGTGTTGCGTTCGGTGGGTGTGAGGCGCATTGCGCGCGCCATCATCTGTGCCACGAACAGTGGAGCGACGATGTTGGTGGCGTAGGCGATGGTGGCGATTTGAGGACAGTCGAAGCCTTCGGTGACCATGCGCACGGTGACGATGCCGCAAGAGCGGGGTTCGTCGCGGGCTATGCGCAGGGTGTTGAGAGCGTCGGGTTCGTCGTAGACGACCAGGCGCGCGAAGTCTGTCCCGGTTGCCTTGTCGAGGGCACGTGCAGCGTGCCGTGCCGCGACGACGGTCGGGGCGACGAACAGCAGCTTGAGATGCTCGGGGTGGTCGAGGGCTTCACGTTGCTCTGTGAGCATCCGAACGGCCTCCGCGGCGAACCCGTCGATCCATTCCGGTGACGAGAACACCTGAGGCAGGACGCCGACTCGTTCTCGTTCGTCGAGGTCAGCGATTTGTTTGTGGGAAATCGAGTTTCGGTTGGCGATGTGGAGAAACTCGGCGTGCCCGCCGTACCTGTAGAGGTCGGGGGCGCGGAGGTCGCTGCCGATGAGTTCGCGGGTGGGCACCGACCAGTCGGTGACGGCCTGGAGCTTGGGGTTGCCATCAACGATGTGCCGTCGGTAGCGAACAGTGGAGATGCGGCGTCGCGGGTCGGAGCGAAACAGAGTTCCGGTCATGTTGAGAACGGCAGCGGTGTGGATGTCTCCTGATGCGACGTCGCCGACCATCCGTCGCACGGCTCGTCCCCAGGACGCGTCGTCGGCGACGTGGTGGATCTCGTCGAATACGAGCAAGGTGGCTCGCTGTCGCATGCGGGTCGCGTGCACGCCGGCATAGGTGGGCAGGGACTGATAGGTGGCGATGACGCCGACCAGCCCGTCGTCCTCGATTGCGCCTTCGGTGGGGTGTGGGTCTAGGTGAATGCGGAGTTGAGCGAGTTGCGACCGCCATTGGCGCACCAGCGCGGTGCTGGGAACGACGACGACCATGCGCTCGACCAGGCCGGCGTCGTACAGGACGCGGAACAGCGCGGCGCTGACGATCGTCTTGCCGGCGCCGGGCGCGGCGTGGAGGGTGGCAGTGCCGTGACGGAAGATCTGCTCGGCGATCACCGGCAGTGCTTCCGCCTGCCACGGGCGTAGAACGAGCTCGTCGTCGAACGTTTTGACGTTGCGGTTTCCAAGCCCGAGGTTGCAACGTGGGCACCAGGCTTGAAGGTTCGCGAGCGTGGTGGGACCGCCGTTGGACCAGGCAATGAGGTGTGCGGCTTGGTAATCGGAGCCCAGTTCGACGCCACAGCGTTGGCATCGGCCGCCCGATTGCTCGTAGAGCTGGGCGCGTTGCCACCGATCAGCGCGGCGTTTCGGGTCGCGGCCATAGGCGGACATGGTCATTCTCGTTCTGGTGCGTAGGATCAGTTTTTCGTGTCGTCCGGTTCGTCGGAAGCGCGGCTGGGAATGTTCTTGGCATGCGCGTCCTGGTATTTGCGGATGCTGTCGACGATGTCAAATACGAAATCCCGGTCTTCCTCGGTCAGCTTAAGCGGGTCGATTTCGACGCTGATGCTTAGGCTTCCCGCGTCGTTGTCGAGGTCGACTGTTTCGGCTGGGCGGGCGGTTGACTCGCGTGGGCCGGCTTGTTTCGGAATTCGTGGTTGGCGCGGTCGGTCGCGGCGAGCCGGTGGCGCTTGCCTGCTGATCTTGGCAACGTCGCGTTCCCAGTTGTGACCAATTTGGACCCCTGAGAACTTCGCGGCGTGCATGAAAAATGTGGTTGCTTTGCGGCGGGTTTCGCCGCTCTGGTTGTAGGTGTCCTTCCAAAGTCCAAGGAGTTGTTGTGCCGTGGAGTTCGGATTGAGTTCGAGGATGGGTGCGTAATGTTCGTGAATGAGTTGTGCGATGACCGTTGGCCGGGAGTCGTTGTGGTAGACGATGTTGCGCATCAGCGCCGTGGGGGCATCGCCCGAGTCGACGAGACCGAATTGCCGGCACAGGGCCAGGTAGTTGGTCTGAACGTTGCCCGGCATCCAGTTCAGGTAGCTGCGGTCGATGACGGAGGGAAGGTCTTCATCGGCAGCCATCCGGTCGAGGCTGGACAAGAACGCTCGCCATGTGAGGTTGTACGGCGGAACGAAGGAGTTGGTGGTCGTGGTCATGTCGTGGCCGTCCTTGCTTGTGGTTTGGCTGCTTCACAGCACGCGAGGGCCGATCGTGGGCAACTTGTGTCGGCGACCGAGGAACTCGAACTTCTGATCGCCTGGGTATCCGAGGTCCACGATGAGAATCCGGTCCATGGCCGAGTCGATGAGGTCGTGCAGAGCGTGCTTCATGTCGCCGACATCGGCTCGGGTGAGATCGCACAGGAATATCGAGTACTGGGTGCGGTCGCCGAAGCCCTCCATCTTCTTCGAGACCCGTCGGAGTCGTTGTGGATGGCGTACGTCGTAGGCGACCAGATAGCGGCGCCGGAGCATGGTGATCACCTCGTGGTGAACGCGGTGTAGTGCGGGATTTCGTGAAGGAGCCAGGCGGCGAACAGGCGAGCCTGGATCTCGATCGCGCGTCGGTAGGTGACCTGATAACCGAAAACGGGATGATGGATCTCGGTGGCCAGGCGGTGTTCGTAAGCGCTGATGACGTCGCGCCGCCCGGTCGAGGTGAGTGCGACGGACACGGGATGGACGTGGAACGTCGCTGGCCGGGCTTGTCGAGTGTTGATCATGTTCAAGGCTGTTGAGTCGGCGACCAACGGCCGGAACTCTTCCGCGAGGTCCAGGACGAGTGCTGGGCGGCCGCGCACGGGTTGGTGATAGCAGCCGAAGAACGGGTCCAAACCAAGGGCGTAGCAAGCAGTGGTGACATCCTTGACCAGCAGGCTGTAGAGGTATGAGAGCAGGCAGCTCACGGCGTCCTGTGGTGGTCGGCGGGTGCGCCCGGTCATCTCGAATGTTGGCCCGGGAAGGCGGTGATCGGGACGGAGCGCTCGGGCGAATCCCGCGAAGTAGGTGCGGGCGGCAGCGCCCTCGACACCGAGGAGAGTGCTGCGGGTTGGTGCTCGGTCGGCCCGGGCGGCATCGGCATCGAGCCTGGCCAGGATCTTTTCGTCGTCTAGATGGGGGTTGCGGCGGAGCAGGGTTCGGCAGTTGCGGATCTTGCCGCCGACGAGGCGGCAGGAGAAGTCGAGCGCTGCATTCGGTGGCATGGTGAACTGACAGCGCCGTAGCGCGACGTGATTGCCGATGGTTGGAACGCTGACTGCTTTGAGCCAACCGGTCGTCGAGGTCCAGACAACCGGACTGCCTTGGTCGGCGAGAGCGTGCACAGCTTGGCTGGTGACCTGGACGGGACCTGCGGCAACCAGATGTTGAACGTCGTGGAGTCGGACGGACAACAACGCTTCGTGGTCCTTGCTGACCGAGATCCGCTCGCTGCGGACACCGACAGTGGAGCCCGGTTCGGTGACGTATACGGGGTCGCGAGCAGGCGCCCGTGCGAGAAGCCGCCGCGGCCTCGCGGTGTCCCGATCGGTGAGCTCGTTGATTTCATCAGGCATGCAAATCGGTAATAACGAGCATGCGGGGCATTTCGGACTGTGCCGCAGTGGCGGTGGCCGCTTCGCCTGGCGCAGGAGTTTTCGCGCGTTGTGGAGAACGTGCCGGAGTTCGGCCTCTGCATCGGCAGTCCACTGCACACGAACACGTCGACGAACCGAGTCGTACCAGAGATAGCCGTGAGTGCAGTGGTAGCCGTGGTGTCGGAGCAGCACGAGTTGTGCCATGAGCTGGATGCGGTCGTCCGGCCACGGCTGTTCGTCGCGCTGCGGCGCGCCCCGTCGAAACTCCACAGGATGTACGTCTCCGTCGACTGCTTCCACGATGTCGCAGGTGGCAGTTAGCCCGAGCTTCTCGTGGGAAAGCCTGAACGACCGGATCTTCCAGTTGGTCGGCTTGATGCGCAGGTCCGGGCGCCCTGGGCTGGATGGGACGTCAACGGTGGTGTGGACCTGTCGGCCGAGTCGCATTTCCTCGCTGTCGACGCGATAGCCCTGCGCGCTTCCCAGGTGGAACAATCGGGAGCAGTAAACGTACTCGCGGAGCGCGTGGGCACCGATTGGCAGTGGCGGTTCCATGGAACTCATCCCCTGTGGCAGTTGCCGTGGATACCTCAGAGGATGCGCTCCGAGGCAAGGACCGAGGATTCGCCCGATGGTTGCGCGTTCTGTAACAGCACGTGCCCACGGGGACTCCGTTTGTTGCCCGTGGTGGTACAGGGGTTCCTGCTGTGCATGTCGGTGATGCCCGCTAGTTAGCGGTGGCGGCGTCGTTCTGGTTGACGGGCTGGCGATCAATGTCGCAACGCGGGGCCAGCTCAGCGCGTCTCGACTTGTGCCCTGGGCTTAGCGAGGTCCGAGCCATGTGCCTGGTGCTGCGAGCAGCCTGGTAGCCGATTGGCATCGGGGAGCTGCTCGCAGCGCAGTTTTCGCAGGTCAGCACCCATTTCTTGATCCGGGACGCCGCATCGGAGGCCTCAAGTCGATCTCCATTGCCGTGCTGCTCGAAAACGGCTACAGTTCCGCAGGTCACTGGCCGCGCGAGCTAGGAGCAGTCAGGACAACCTCGCCCGGCTACGGGCATAGAAACACGGGGGAGCCCTTACCGCCTTCCTTGCGGTGCTCGAAGTCAGGACAACCTCGCCCGGCTACGGGCATAGAAACCTGGTCCAGCAGGCGCAGCGATTCGGCCGGCGAGTCGTCAGGACAACCTCGCCCGGCTACGGGCATAGAAACCACCGAACAGGACTTCGCGCTGTCAGTGACTACTGGTCAGGACAACCTCGCCCGGCTACGGGCATAGAAACGTGAGCACTGAGGTTGAGGAGACCCACGACACCAGGTCAGGACAACCTCGCCCGGCTACGGGCATAGAAACCGCGAGTTGGGGTTGTGGGGTACTTCGGTGGCGTCGTCGTCAGGACAACCTCGCCCGGCTACGGGCATAGAAACTCGCGGCGAAGTGCTCGCGTACCTCGCGCCACTTGCCGTCAGGACAACCTCGCCCGGCTACGGGCATAGAAACCCACGGCGACGGTTTACCTACGCCTCCTGGTTCGTTGCTTGTCAGGACAACCTCGCCCGGCTACGGGCATAGAAACGCCAGCTCCTCGGAGGAGAACAGCGACAGCTGCTCGGTCAGGACAACCTCGCCCGGCTACGGGCATAGAAACGGGACCGCACTCGGTCAATCCCACTCGTCATCGCCGTCAGGACAACCTCGCCCGGCTACGGGCATAGAAACTTGCTCCAACGCTCCTCCGTTCGGTTGTGGTTGTGCGGGTCAGGACAACCTCGCCCGGCTACGGGCATAGAAACGCCAGCTCCTCGGAGGAGAACAGCGACAGCTGCTCGGTCAGGACAACCTCGCCCGGCTACGGGCATAGAAACGCCAGCTCCTCGGAGGAGAACAGCGACAGCTGCTCGGTCAGGACAACCTCGCCCGGCTACGGGCATAGAAACGGGTTGTAGGCCACGAAGGCGGTCTCGGCGAGCTGCTGTCAGGACAACCTCGCCCGGCTGCGGGCATAGAAGGATTCCCGAATTTCCTCTCCGTTCCCTTACTGAGGGGGAGGAGCGAAATTCGTCTGGCTGATTCTCGGTGGTCAGCCCATTGCTCTCGTAGCCCGCTGAAAATGATTCGCGATCCGTCCAGCTGGCGGCCTGCGAGGTTATCTGTTTAGTCTCCGGAGTCTTTTTCGAGCATTTTTCGCGCCTGCTCCGGTAGTGATTCCTCGTTTCCGATGAAGGTAACCGGCGTGCGTTGGTGCGGGGTGAGTTGGAACGCTCTCCGGTTCGGGAACGTCGAACTGGTGTCCTCGCGGTAGCGGACGCGTCGGTCGTCCTGTGCCCAGTTGAGGACGGGGACGATGGTGGGGTTGCCGATGTCGTCCTTGCGGCGCCAGGTGAGCTCGCGGTCATGGGTGGTGAGGATCGCCGCCCACCAGTGGTTTCCGTCGGCTCGGACGCGCAGCCACGATCCCATGCTCCAGGCCCAAAGGTGGGTGGTGGTGGGTTTTTCGGTGGGCATGGGCGCGATGTGGAAGCCGCTGGTGTCGGCCCAGGCGGCGGTCCAGTCGTGGGTGTGCTGGTGAAGTTCGGACCATTCGGCAGCGGGACGTTTCCCGCTGCCGTGCAGGGTCCAATTGAGGTTCATGGTGTGGCTTCCGCTTCCGGTGCGAGTCGGTGCGCTAGTGAGCTCAGGTCGGGACGGTTTTCCGGCAGATCGAGGTCCGGTTTGATGACGCGGACGGTGCCGAGGCCGGATGTGGTGCGTGCGCCGATGCCGACGAATCCGTCGTTAAGGTCGGTGAGCACGGCTTGGATGAGGAGCCACTCGTGGTCGTCGAGCGTGCGGAGTTCGTGGATCTGGAAGAGGAAGTGGCCCTTGACCAGTACTTCGTCGGTGTAGAGGAGTTGGTCGCGCGCGCCTCCGGTGAAGCGATCGATGGCAACGTGTTGACGCTCGCGACGCTCGGCGTCCCGGACGACGGCGTCCTGGATGGCGATCTTGGCGCGACGCCCGCTCGATCCGTTGCCGTTTGACGATCCGTCGTTAGCGTTCGGAGAGTATCCGAAGATGTTGCACGGCATGCACTCCCCGCATGATTGGTCCTTGCAGGCGCTAGCCCTGATCGCGTGGCAGATGTACTCGGCACGTGATCGAAGAACGCCTTTGAGCGTCGAGGCGGGGACGACGTAGTCCTTACCGCGTTTGACCACGCGGTTGATCCTGGGCTGGCCGTTGGCGTCACCGGATTCGTCCCCCGCGCCGCAGTGCAGTCCGTCGACGATGCGGCACTCGTACGTACGCACCTGTCGTGTAGGACTGGTGACCTCGTCGGTCGGATCTGGGTAGAGCCCGCTTTCGGCCCCGATGCGCAGCCAGTCGTGCAGGCCCCGTGGCGTGGTGAGGTCGTAGTCGCAGGAGCCGAGGGCGAGGACGCGGCACCGTCCGGCGTCCAGCGAGGTGCCCCGCCCCAGCCTGGGGTGCCAGGTCCGCAGGAGATCGAGGAATTGCTGACGCTGCGTTGGATCCGCGTTGTCCCATCGAATCACGACGTCGAAGCAGGTCCCGGCAGGCAGCATGGTGACGCCGTGCAGCGCGTGGATGCGGGGACCTTCGCGAACTCGGTCGATGGCGGTGCGTCGGTGAGTCAGCTGTCCCACGGTTGGCTTTGCCGCGTGTTCTTCGCCCGCAGCGTCAGAATCGGGCGGTAGCCACCGCGTTCCTTGTACCTGGATCTTGGATGGAACGCGGGTGGGCTTCTCGCCGTCTCCGATGTAGCCGAACAGCTCTTTCGCCGAGTTGCTGTCGAGGCCATTCCAGAGCGCCCGGAGACTGCCCGCCACCGTCGTACCTGGCAGATGCGGGTTTCCGCGGGTATCGGTGCGGATCGGGATGAGATTGTCGTCGTCGGCGGCTTCCGGGGCGGTGACGCCGCCCGGTGTTTCCATGCGAAGCCGGACAGTGATCACGAGGACTCGCACGCGGCCTCCGCAACAGGTTCGGGGGCGGTGTACAGGGCGCCGAAACCTTCTCGTCTGCGCAGCCCGATCCCGCGGGCGTGCAGCAGCCGTAGTGCGTCATCGGTGGGCGCGCGGTCGCAGCGGAGCAGATAGGTCGAGCCGGCGGCGACGGCTCGTTCGGTAGGTTTCGGCAGGCCGCTCGCGGCATGCCAACCACCGGCTTCGTCCCAGCGGACCCACTTGTCCGTGATGGGCTCGACTTCGACATCGAGGAGATTGGCCAGCTCGGTGAGGTCCGGGGTGTCCACGGGAAAGCCGAACTCATCGCAGAACACGGCGGGCGACGCCAGCCGCAGGACGACGTCCGTGTCGTTCCGTCGTTCGAGGGGCTCGGGAACTTCTTCGGCAGTCGTGAGACGGACCTGACCGCGCAGGCTTCGTCGGGACCCGAGTGAAACCGTGATGATCGGCTCATCGCCGACCGCGAGCCCATGCACGGCGTCACCGAACACCCAGCCGCTCAACCGGGTCTTGGCGGCGATGGCGCTCTGGCTGAACAGTTGCCCGTCTTTTGCGACTCCCCCTGCGTCGAGTTCACTCATAGTTCGCTTGATGAGCTCGACCGACTCCTGCGGCTTGCCCTTGCTGGCCTCCAGCGGTGCTGAGCACTGCTCGCAGTGCGTTGCGTTCTCGCCGCGTGCGCGGTCCCACCACCGACGCTGGCAGTCGTCTCCGGGGGCGTACTTGTGCACCGCAACGGATAGCGGGACGGGGTATCCGGTCCGGGAATACAGCGGGCCGAAGCTGCCATCGCCCTCGAAAGCGGACAGGAACGACTGCGAGCTGGTGATCTCGGTGCCGCGCTCTCGGATCCAGACAGCCGCGAGAGCGCCGCGCAACACCGACCCGGGAATGTGCTGATAGGTGTCCTGCCGGAAGTCTGCGCGCGCATTGCGCCCGGCCACGACCTCGTGGTCGAGAGTGACGGTGACGCGGGTGCAATCAGTCATGCCAGTTCCAAGAAGGCTGCGGCCGACGAGTCGTCGAGCTTGGGGGATTCGCTGGTGATCGTGACCCAGCCGAGGCCGCGTCGACGGTTGCCGCCCAGCGACCGGGTCGCCTGACCTGCAACCGCCAGCACAAGACGATGCTTGGCGAAGTCTTGTTCGTCCAGCCGATGGCGTTGCGTGATCGTGAAGCGGGCCGAGTCAGTGCCGATCTGCTCCTGCACGACCAACATGTCTTTCGCGGCCGCGTGGGTTTCCGCGTCGAGGCTGACGCGCGTTGCAGGTTTGGGCTGATCCCAGTTGCCGACAGCGTCCCGCCACAACCACGGCGATTCCTGCTCCGGTGATCCGAAGACCTCATCCACGAGGCGGACCTCGCCGAGCAGTTGGGAGGCGGTGGCTCGCATGACTCCCTTGAGACTGCTCGCCGGGAGCGGGTTTGCCCCGTCCACGCCAGTATCCAGGCCAGGGGCCGCATGACCGGTCGAGACGCGGAACGGAGAGTGGAAGGTGATCGAGAACTCCAAAGTGGATAGAGCGGTCATGCCCACCACCGCACCATGCCGAGCGCGTCGCCCAAATTCGGTCCATCGCCTTTCAAGAAGGGTTCCACCGTTGGTCTGATCGCCAGGCGATCCGCGTGGTCGAGCAAATGGCCTGGTTCCGGGTCACGGCGGAACAGTCTGCCCAACGTCGTCTTCGCAGAGCCGCTGAGCTTCGCCAGCGCATCGAGGTGGCATCGGAAGTCCTTGAGCGTCGCCAGAGCCATGCTCGGCCGCTGGATCGGATGGGGACCGTCGTGCGTGATGTCCTGCCACGCGAGCGCGGCTCGCTCACCTCGGTGCTGCTTCTTCGACGTGTCGAGAAGCTCGCCGGCCAGATCCACGGCCGCCGACAGCTGACTCGTGCGGTGGTGGAACACGACCGCCGCCGACAGCGTTGGTGACTTCTTCGCGAGCCCGACCGGCCCGAGTTGATCGGACATGGTCGCCGCGAAGGTGGCCTGCATGGACAGCAGGAACCTCCATGCCGCGTGCGCGGGGACGCTGACGAGGATGTCGTCGCCCCCGACGAAATGGGCGGTGATCGGCAGAGCCTTGACGCCGTTCTCATCGGCCCCGGAGCGGTCCATGTTCAACACCGCGGTAAGCAGGCTCGACCAGGTGGCGTTCTCGATCGCGCTGGGGAGGTCGAAATCCATGGCAACCCCTTGCCGTTGCAGCGCGCGGAGTTCGGTGGTGAGCAAGCCGACCGCATTGCCGTCCGCATGGATCGTCGCGAGATGAGTGTTGTCCCCGGTCTTGCCCAGCTTGGCGAGTTCGTCGAAGGTGTCGGGAACACGGGCCCAGGCATCCGGCTGGAGTTCCCAGAGATAGATGAGGTCTCGTTCGGTTCCCGGCTGCCTGGGGCCGCGGGGCAGCGCAGTGGCGAATCCGGCGCCGGCGGTGTCGGTGTGGCGCTTGAGGCAGTCCGTGCACAGCTCGACGCGCTTCTGATCCGTGTCTGACCGCCGCGCACTAGCGGGCCATGACCGGCACCAATCGCACTGCTTGCCCAGCACCCACTCCGGGCTCAACGGTGGCCAGTCGGTTTCGCAGCACGGCTCGGTGGCGTGGGCTGCGATGGTGCTCTCGCCTTCGAAGAGCTTGGTGGCGAATGATGCCGCCGGCAGGACTTCGCGGAGCTGACGGACTACGTGATTTTCCACCTGCGCAGCGTCGGCCAGGTCGGCGGTGGCGAGTTTGAGCGGAACGACTCCGTCGATGTGCCCGGCCTCGTCGTTGCGCTCGGCGAGGCCGCCGAGCTCGTCGAGGATCTTCTTGACAGCCTGGGGATCGGTGGCGCGGCGGATCATCGTCGAAGCACCACGGCGGCCGCGCAGGTGTGGAGCTCGCACCAGCCACGACTGAATTCGCACGACCGCGACATCGAGGTAGAAGGTCACGACTGGCCCTTCCGTTTGCTGGCTCCGCCCTGGTTTCCCTGCTGATTTTTTGGCTTGCGGACCGTCATGGTCTGGTCATCAGCGTCAATGTGCGGAAGGGAGCGGAGCGGTTTCCGGGGTCGCAGTGAAGAACCGGACGTTTCGTCCCAGAAGGCGAACCCTTCCTCCGCTTCCTTAGATGGCGTTGCATTCGGTTGCCAGCCGGGCCCGGGTGGATACCACACGCGGTCGCGGTCCACCGTCTCTGATCCGAGAGCCTTGGCCAGCGACCCCCAGGTGTCGCAGACATGGCGGCGCTCGGTTCGCATCGTCTCGCGGAACTTGTCGATCAGCGGCTTGACCTGGATCGGCGTTGCCGGCGTTGGATGCCCGTAGCGCGAGCCGACCCGCTCGATCCAGCTCGTGTCCTCGTCAACGGTGAGGCTGCATGCGCCGAGGCCAAGTGGTTTTCCTCCGCCGATGTGCTGCCAGATCTTGCCCTTCTCCGGGGTCAATAGCTCATTGGGTTGCAGTGCTGCCAGGAGGCCGCCGAGCTGGAATTCCGTGAGGTTGTCCAACACGAGGGTGGTTGTGAGCACTGTTCCTCGTGGGATCGTCCGGATCTCTGCGGACAGCTCGCTGCTCTGGTGTTTCCGCTTGCTCGCGCGCCTGGGCTGGGGTGCGCTCTCGGGGGAGGGGGTGTGCCAGTAGAACTTGCGGCCGCGCAGCCGGCGCGGTCCGCCTGCGGTCCGATCGGCGCGCGATCCCCATTCCCGCAACGGCGGGTCACCGACTTCGCCTTCCACCCCTTTGCCGTTGACCAGGTAGAACTGGCCGGCCCCGGGACGTGGAGAGCCCATCGGTGCGCGGCGCAACTTGATGGGTTTGACTTCTCCCTCGGCGACCGCGTCAAGGAAGCGAACATGTCCCCGGTACGAGTTCTGCCTCGCGGTCGGTGTGTTATTCGACGAGGTGTCGGCGGACCCGAACACCTGGCAGCTCGGGCACAAGTGTGTCCAGTCGGTGCAGGCGAGAAAGCCTTCAGCAACACGGTCCTTGGCCGATCCCTGTCGTTCAGGATCCGGGTGTGCGCCGGAGTGCCGCCAGACCATCGCCAGCCGCACAGATTTGATCTCGTTGTCGGGGCCGAGCTCGACCCACACAGGCTGGCCTTCGACGAGCGTCTCGTTGGCGAGGTGCCGCCGACCGATTTCTTCCTCGGTTTTCCGGAGTACGACGGTTGCGTAGTCGTCCCGGGCTTGTTCGGTCCCGGAGGTATCGCGGGAACCGCGCAGAGCGTGCAAGTACCGCTCCCACGTGCTCTCGGGCACTTGGAGAGGCGGGGTGTCTTTCGGCGGGTACCGGCGGACCTGGGCGTAGTAGGCGTGCCCCTTGCGCGTACCGGCATCGCTGATGAAGACGACCCATTCGCCATCCGCGGCGTAGCAGGCCGAACGGGCTTGGCCGGTGCCGTGATCGATGTCCAGGTCTAGCCGGTCGCCGGATTTCACGAGCCTGTTCCGCTGCGTGACTTCGAAGAGCCGCTCTTTGGGAAGCTTGCGCGGCTCGTTTCCCTTCGGCTCCGGGCACAAGCGCACGGTCGGTGGGGTTGATTTGGCCGGGTCCGCAGGAGTTTCGACGATCGCCATCCGCAGCCTGGCGATGGACTTCTCTTCGACCGGGTCACGGTAGCCGGGGACGAAGTCGCCGTCGAACACGCGCAGACAACTTCCCGTGATGGTTTCATGCAAGGATCGAATCGCGCCCTTCAGGGATGAGCCCGGGATGATCACCTTGCCGTCACCGTTGACCGGGAGGTCATGGACTTGCCCGGTCATGAAACCGTGGACCGCAACTGCGGTCTCGACCTTGACGTCGACCGTGAGTTTGCCGCACAACAGCTCCGGGTTGGCGATGTGCGTGGTGGGTCTCGTCCGCGCTGGAGCGGACTCTGGAAACGGTACGAACGTGTAGGGGTTGACGAACTTCTGCCCGGCTTCGGACACCCCAGCCTCCTGCGACCCGTTGCTGTCTCGATCATCTCCGATGATCTTCGCGCTAGGTTAGCGTACGGTAGCTGATCGTGAGCGAGATTCGAGTGAGAAGCTTCTTGCGCAGGAGTTTTCCGTCAGGTGGTCAGTGGTGGAGCGCGCTCGCGAACGTCGCGGTCGTGGTCCTCGCGGCGGCTGTTACGGCGTTGCTGGCACTGATCGTGGAGGACCTGCTACCGATGTCCCCGCCATCTGCGAACGGGGTCGTGTGGCAGCGACGGTGGTGGCTGATCGGCGTGCTCGTTGCGCTGGTCGCTGGTGTTGTCGGGCGGACCGTGCACAAGTCCGCGCGTGGCACGTTGTTCTACGTTCAGTTCCTCGAAGAGGGCATGAAGAACTGGCACACGCGGCCGCTGGGGGTGGCGAAGGAGCGGCACCTGGCGGTGAAGTGGGTGCTTAGGTGGGTATCGCTGGCACGCCGGACCGATAACGGCGTGATAGACCTTGTCGAGCCGTGCGCCGAGCTTGCGCACACGGTACAGAGCGAGGTCAACGCTGACACGGATGACAGCGGCTTCACTCTCGCCACCAACACTCTGTGGCCGGTATCGCTCGCGCTTGGCTGGTCACTTTCGAAACCCGATCGACTCACCTTGCTGGACTTCGCTGACAAGGCGAAGGGAGGCAAGGACCCTGAGTACCCCCTGATGTTGAGCAAAGCGAAGGTTTCCCATCTGCGGCACGAGTGTCTCGAGATGAAACCTCCGACGGGCGATCGCGTCGGTGTGTGGGTCGCATTGACGCAAATGGCGGCGCACTGCGACGAACGGAATTTCAGGAAGTTCGGCGTGGGCTGTCTTCACCGCATCACGTTTCACGGGTACATGCCGGGCGATCCCGACTATGAGCCCACGTTCGGCAAGGAGGAACTCGAGCAGTTCGGTTGGGACGTTGCGCAGTACCTCCACGACATCAAGAAGCAAGCGGGATCACGCGAGCTGGTCGTGATCGCGATGATGCCGAAGACGACTGCACTGGTCACGGGATGGCACCTATCCCGGATGCCGTTGGCGTTCTTCCAAGGCACGCACCTGATGCATTACGACATGGTTTCCAAGCATTACATCCCGATGCGTGTCTTCGAATCTCAACCGACCGTTGCACCAAGCACAGGGGAGGCCGGGAGTGCCCGCGACGATCACGTTCACGCTTGACATGAGCGAACGTCCCTGGATTTACCCTGCGCGGCTGCACGGCGCTGTGTGCGCGCTGTTGGAGGAACCAGGTGCCGACCACAGGAGACAACACAAGCCCTTCGCTGCCGGCCCGTTGCGCGACACCGAGGACGGCACGCGATGGCGGATCGGTTGGCTCGGCGAAGAGCACCCGCCGCAGGTGCCGGAAACCGTGCGATTCGGTGACGTGTCGTGCCCCGTGCGCGGCGTACAACACGAAGGAACGGGTTATGCGGGGTTGGCACAGGCGAAGCCCGCCGCGCACGCGCAAATCGAGACGCTCAGCCCGCTGTACTTCTCCCGAAACGGTCGGGATCACCCGCTACCTGACCCGGTCCTCATCGTCCGCAACCTCACGCAGCGCTGGAACGTCCACGCTCCAGCGGACCTCGCCATCTCGGATGAAGCGCTGCGGGAACTCACCGACACCGTGATCCTCCACGACATGGCGGGCGAGACCGTCCGCACACCGGTCTCGGCGACCATGAAGCAGATCGGCTTTTTCGGCACGATCCGCCTCGGCCTCAGCAAGAAGGCTGGTCGCGGCACGCAGACCTTGTTCGCCGCGCTGATGCGGTACGCGACGATGGCCGGGGTCGGGGCCCAGACCCCACACGGCTTCGGCGCGGTGGAGCTGACGGAAATGACGCCGTGACGCCATCGGTGTGGCAGCGCGTGGGACCTCGAGACCCGATCGCCTGTCGACTGGTCACCGACTGCGACTGTTCCGTCCTGACCTTGTACGGCGGAAGTTGGGTTGTCGGCGCTGCGAGCGGTCTGGTGTCCGGTTGGCAGCGAGATGGCACTCGAAGTGTAGTTTCCGCAGGTCAATCCTAATTTCCTGATCGGGGATGTCAGGTCAGGGGTGGCAAGTCGATCTCCATTGCGATGGCGCTCGCGAACGGCTAAAGTTTCGCAGGTCACTGGCCGCCTCAAACGGGAGCGGTCGGAACCACCTCGCCCGGCTACGGGCATAGAAACTGGCGATCCTCTCGCAGAGTGGTGGTGGTCAGGCTGGTCGGAACCACCTCGCCCGGCTACGGGCATAGAAACGCTTGGGTAACAACGACCTTCTTTGCCATGGTGTGCTCGTCGGAACCACCTCGCCCGGCTACGGGCATAGAAACGCCAGGCGTAGTCCGTCGTCATCGCGATGGCGACCACGTCGGAACCACCTCGCCCGGCTACGGGCATAGAAACAACTTAGTGTCCGCAATGATGATGCCGTTCGTCGCAGCGTCGGAATCACCGTGCCCGGCCTTGACCGTCTGCGGATATAGAAGTTGCTTGTTGGGATTTTCAACCCGGTCGCACTCTAGGTGCGGCGTAGGAGCAATCCAGCAAACTGACCGCAGCCTTAGCGGTTCGCGGACCTCCTGGCGGCGTTGGCAGTGGTTCGGCGAGCGCATCCTTCCTGGTACAGATCGCGCACGGCCAACAACTAGGGGCAGCGAGGTTCACGCCAGCTGCTTCAGCGAGCCCCTGTCAGAGGTTTGTGAACGGTCGACGGCGCTTCCTCGCACTCAAGGTTGCGCCTGAGATTAAAGTGCAATCCACATAGTCACTTGTTTTGTCTGGTGAAGGCCATGCGAAGTGGTAGTGGTGAACTCGCCAAGACATTTTTCAAGTCTCAGAGAGCGGCAAGTGGGCGCCCTGTGCTGTCGTCGGCGGCGCCCTGACGGTTGCTGATGAAAAATAGCGGCAGTCCGCTGTGCGGCGTCGCGAAAAGTCGTCATGAAATGCACCTAGAGCAGGCGAGGGGTTGCTAATTCTGCAGTGCGGCAATTCGGCGCTGTTGGCGTTTGGAGCCGATGCTGCGTGCAAGTTCATTTGCTTTATTCATCTCGTGCGCTGCATTTTCGCGGTCGCCGGCAGTACTATGGGCGGTCGCAAGATCGACTCGCAGAGCGGTTGTTGCACGGACGAAAGAGGGATCAAGATCACGCAGCGAGCTCGAGAGGACATCGAGTGCTCCTGGAACCCTGAGTTGGGCGAGGGCGTGTCCGCGCCAGCGCGCCAGGTGTGTGTGGTTAAGAGCAATGTACGGGCCGCCGACGCTGTAGGACGATTGGCTCAGCAGGGAGTCAGCCGTGTCAAACGCTTGCAAGCTCTTGACTAGTTGACCGTCGGACGCAAGGGCTTCTCCGCGGGCTGCTTCCAGCCATGCCCTCAAAACCTTCGGCACCTTAGTAGCTGCGCGGCTGCGGGCGGCTGCGAGGAGTTCGACGGCCTGTGTCGTTTCGCCGATATCGAGAAGGACGAATGACTGTTCCCCAGTGGTGTGGATTTCGAACGCTTCGTTCTCCGATTCGCGTGCTGCGCGTTTGGCCGTTTCGTAGTGCTGCCATGACTTTACGGGGCAACCTAGGTCGAGCGCTTGCCAGCCAGCGAGGGTGCGCAGTTCGGAGAGCAGGGTTGCGAGCTGTGCGCGGACCTCTCCTGGAGGGCTGTGGCTGAGGAAGGCGCTGACCTGTTCTGCCTTCATGCAGACTTCCTCGTGAGCGATGACCGCGCCGAGCTGCCGGTCGAGGTGCCGGATTGCGGTCAGCTGATCACGGAGAAGGCGCACGACCCCCTCGTCGACCTTGCGAGAGAGGTGCAGCATCTGCAGGAGCTCGCTGGTCGAATCGCCGCCGGGTTCCGCTGGTGTGGTCGGGGCGAGCAGTTCTTCGACGCTCGTGTCCAGCATGTGCTCGAGCAGTCGTGCTGTGGCAGGCCGGACCGGGCCGAGCGGTCGTCCGTTGGGCCCGCGGCCGGACACGAGACGCTGCAGGTGGCGCATGCCGAGGGTGCCCGCTTCGCCGTTCTCGCGCGCGAACTGCTCGGCTGACGCGACGAACTCCTCCAGCGTCTGACGACGCTCCCGGATCTTCTGCTCTAGCACTGTGCGAGGTGGCCGCACGGTTTCCTCCCGTCCGCGCGCGGGTGGTCGTCCGCAAGTCGTCCTTATGTCATGTTCACGACATGGCGCTGATATCGCTCAACGGCGAAGCTTATTTCAGTGTGACATGAGTTGACTACTCGCGGTCGCACTTCGGCCCAGCGGCGGCTCCGTGCTCTCGTGTTGCCACTGGGCTCCGAGTAGCAGGGGCTGGAGCTCGACGGTCCCGGCCTGTCGACTCCAGCCCCTGCGCACCGTGGATTTGGAGTGGAGGTGTCGGGATGCACCCGTTCCGCTGGGTGCCTGCGGACGGCGGACGTCATGCCACCGCGGATGTTCGTCTCGCCGGTGCGTATGCCGCAGGAGAGGTCATCGGTTCGTTGTGCGGTCGCTCGGTCATGGTTGCCGAGGGCACGGAGATCGCCTGGTTGTGGCCCACCTGCCCCCAGTGCAACCACGAGGCCCGATCGTTGGTCGCGGCTGGAGCGGGCACATGACCAGTGATGCTGCCGCGATCGCAGTGCTCCTGCGGAAGGCTCAGTGGCTGCTCGACGACGTGGCGTACGAGGTCGCGGCAGGACGTTCGAAGGCGATCGACCTGTCGGAGGTGGCCGGCGTTCTCGAAGGCGTGGCGACTGTGCTGCGGAGTTGCGAGGATGCAGCACCAGCATCTCCTATAGCTGACAGTGATCTATCCGCGACGCCGCTTGATTCGGTTGACTCGGGGGAGAGGCAACGCGTGGTCCGACTGGAACGGGGTGAGGTTGGCGAGAAACCACAGCTCCCAGGACGAACCACGCCCGGAGCCATCGACAGCGCGCTGGTGGCTTCCTTCCCGGATGCACATGGGGAGTCCAACAAGACGACCCGTACGGATTCGGCATACCCGTCCGCCGAGGATTCGAGCCCGTGACGTGGGATGTCTAGGGTGCTGTGCAGGCGACCGCGGAGTGCATGATGGCGTTGTAGATGAGGGCTCACAGTTCGCGGCCCTCGCGCTGGTCTGTACGACGTCGGCGCGGTGCTTCTCGGTGCCGATTGTGAGCGCGGTGAAACGTGTCCCGCCAACCTGCCATTTCTGTACGACGCTGCGCTTGTGCCACTCAAGTCCCGGTCCTTGGCCTCTGGCGGGACCGGGGCTCTAGCAGGATCGCTGACCCTGCTTTTGCCCCGATGCTTCGGGCAATTCCCGGTCGTCGGGTCCTGTTTCGGTGGCAGCTCAGGCGCGGAAAGCACGGACCTCTCATGTGGTACGTGTATTGGTCCTGCTGGTTCGATAAAAGCGGTTAGGGGAGGTTGGCTGCGGTGCGGATCTCATCGATGACGGCGTCGAGCTTGTTGACCACGAAGAGCTCGGCAGATCCATCGACCAGCGTGATCTTCAAGCGCGTCCGGAGGCCACCGCTGTAGATCTGGCGAAGGTTTCGCTTCTCCTTGCCGACGTCGGTGACCTCGCTGAGCGGAGTCCACCAGTACTCGCCGGCCAGCGCGGCGTCCACGGCGTGCGGGCAGAACACGATGCGGAGGTTGGTCACGTAGAAGCGGCCTCCGACGGCTCGTGCCTTGTGCTGGTTCCGGTTCGCCCAGCGACGGGACACGACCACTTCGCCCTCGACCGGCGGCACGTTCGTGGGCAGCTCGATGCTCATTGGGATACCTCAGCTGGTTGGATTACTGGGTCGGTGCGGGCCGCGGGACGCTCAGCGCGCTGTGCACCATTCCGTTGGTCTCGGCGCCACCGGCGATCACCGAGTGCAGGATGCCGTTGTAGACCAGATCCCAGATGTCGCGATCTTCCTGCAGGGTGCTGGTGCTGACCTTGACCTCCCGGCCTGCGCCGTCCTTCAAGTCGAGATGGATGGCGTTGCTGCGCACGCGCGCTTTGATCGACGTGAGTTCGTAGAGCAGGACCCAGGTCTTGCCGACCTTCAGCCACTCAGCTCCTGCAGCGCATTCCGTGGCGCGGGATGACGCGTAGACGCCGAAGGAGGCAAGCACGAGGACTGCCCAGATGAACCAGAACTGCATCCAAGCGGTTTCACCGCCGCGGATCAGCGTCAGACCCACAAGCATGATCACGAAGGCGACGAACCCCGTGATCACCGCGTTTCGGTGGGAGCTCTTGTACCACTCCAGCACTGGCCCTTGGCCTGCCGGCGGTGACGGTGCCTTGGCCTGATCTCGCACGCGGTCGCGGTCTTGCTCCTTCGGGGGCTTGTCCTCCTTGTGGTAGCCAGGAGCGCGAGGAGGCCGCGGATGCCCGGTCGTCGCATCAGGCTTGGGCGGCAACTCAGCCGCCGAGAGAAACAAGTCCGTATCCATCCGTATCCCCGTCGCTGTCAGTCGCCCTGGAGCCAGTCAACAACTCCGGTAGCAATGAGCCCTCCAGCGACTCCGCCCACTACACCACCGACGACGTTTCCTGCACCGGGAAAGACGCTACCAACGGCGGCGCCAGTGGCCATGCCACCGGCGATACTGCCGCCCAAGCTCGCTGCGGTGTCCGCTGCGGCGTTCCAGGGGTCCTTACCCATCGCGACGTCGGCTCCACCGGAAGCGATGGTCAACCCCGTACCGATGTACGGCATACCTCGGAGGACGTTCTTGCTCACCTTGGCCGCCGTGGATCCGCTCTTGATCAGGTTGCCAGGGTTCTGCTCGATCGCGTTGCGAGCTTTCGCGGGGATCGCGCTGTTCATGCGCTGAACTTGCGTGTACTGAGATTTGAGGTCGTCAGACAGCTCGGCGCCTCGCGCGGCAGCTTTCTCCGCGAGTTCCCGCATGGCAGGAGACCCGGTCATGGTCGCCGCTCGCGCCTGCATCGTCTTCGTGGCGCTTTTCATCTCGGAGTGGGATTCGAGGAGGTCGTTGGCCGTGGTCTGGGTCGTCTTGATCCAGCTCAAGCCGTTGCCCACCGCGTACATGGCGTAGGTCTTGAGCTTCTTGACCCCTTCGAGCGGGTCCTTCATCGCCTTGTCCAGGGCCACGTGGGCGTCGGCCTGCTGGTTCCGGGCACGCTCGACGATGCCGGATGCCTCTTCGAACGCCTTCCGCTTGCGCTCGAACGCCGCAACAGCCGAGGAGTGGGCCTGGCTGGCAGCGTCGTGTTTGGCCTGCGCTTGCGGGGATACGGGCCCTGCCGGCAGGGGTTGCGGTCCTGGCCCTGGCGCGGGGCCAGGCGGCAGGATCGCCGTGGCCGTGACGATGAGGCCCCCGGAACGTCCGACGTCGCGTGCTCGATCGAACTGCGATCTCACCGAGTCGACCTCGCCAGCGAACTCCAGCAATGCGCGGCGGACCTGCGTGATGAGCTCTTCGAGGGTGTCGCCGTCCTTGCCCTGCCGCGTCAGCTCGGCCCGGCAGGCCTGGCCAGCGGTTCCTTCCCAGAAGGACTCCGATTCTCCCCGCTGTCGGTAGACGGCGTCGCCGAGTTCTTCAACCGCTGGAGCCAGCTTGCTCAGCCAATCCGCCATTCCCCGGCACGACGCCGGGTCGTCGCGGACCTCGGTGTTCAGCTCTCCTGCCACGAGCTCGTTCCTCCTCAACCAAGGTGCTCACGCGTTGTCGTCAGCGTGGAAACTTGGGCACCCCGTACAGATCCTCGGCGTTGCGGTTGTCGACTTCGGCGTAGCTGCCGTCGCTCGCATCGATCTTGCGCGCGATGTCCTCGACACCAGCGGCGAGTGCTGCAGCCGTCTTGGTGATCTCGGAGATGGTGTGGCCGACGTTCTGGTTGGAAATCGTCACTTCGGGCATTTCCGGCGCAGATTTGGCGGGGCCTTCCAGCCCCGACGTGCCAGCGCGCAGCTTGTTGGACATCTGGCGGAGGCTGTCCGGATCGGCTTTGACGTGGTCGTTCGTCATTCCTCACTCCTCTGCGGTGTCGTGGCGCAAGTGGTCCGGCAGCGGCGTGTCCAAGGCGATCGTGTCCGCACCCGATTGGCGACGTGCTTCTCCTACGAGTCCGGCGGGAATCCCCACCCAGTGCTGATGCGGCCCGCACGCGTCCTGGAGAGACCGCACCGAGCTGTACGCCATGACGGCCAGCCGATCACCAGGCATGGGCTGCAGTTCCAGAGCAGCCTGCTCGTGCCCAGGCCGGAACGGGCGCGAGGCGATGTAGGTCATCGCCCAGTCCGGGGAATCGGGGTTGTTCCACGCCGGCTCCTCCTCGGCCATGCCGCCAGCGGTGCCGCGAAGATCAGCTGAGAGAGGCACGTCGAGCAGCACGCTGAACTTGAAGCCCGCGCCGCTGCTCTCGCTCGTTGCGAGTTCGGCGAGGCGTGAGGCCGACAGCAAGACCCAAGGCTGGTCTGCACCGCATCCGTCGAGGAAGCGGTCGATGGACGAGTAGGCCAGCACGACGGGCTGGTCATTCCACTCGCGAAGCTCGAACATCAAGCTGCCGGAGGCGCTGTCCGGCCGGGCCGCCAGGTACACCTGGGCCGGCATGTGCCAGGTCTCGTCCGGATCGAGCACGCTCGGGCGGTCGCCTCCGCCGCTCACTCGCAGTCCCTCCCCTTGGCTACGGCACGTGGAGTGAGGAAACCGTATCGAAGACCCCGCGGAAGGTGGGCGCCGTTTAGACCCATTACCCAGATGGCTCGATATGACGTATCGCACGACGCATCAACATCGGTGCATTACGTATGGAAATGTCGGAATTTCAGTCTCGGTTCAGGCTTGCCTGCCAAGTGCGGTGTTGGCGCCCTATTGCTGGAGCCGCAAGCACAGGCCGCTGGGCGCGACCTTCCACCCGTCGGTGACGTGCTGAAACAGCTGTGCAGTCCGATATTGAGACCTGCCTACCCGGCAGAAGTCGTGCCGTCAGTGGCTGCTGGCTATCCGATCGACCAGGAACTCGATGCGAGTTGCTACATCAGCCCGCGGAAGGTCGACGATCTCGTATCCGAGCTCGGAGTAGACCTCGGCCATTGCGTCGTAGGTGCGCTTGGCCTCGGCGAAGTCCTGTTTGCGTTCGCTGTCTTGGCTGAAGATCTCCGGCCAAGGCGGGGCGATCAGCACCTGCCGGCGATAGCGAAACGACTCGGCCGCCGCGAACACGTGGTCCGGAACAGGAAGCCCTGACAAGCGCAGGTAACCCACTACGTCGGGAACGCCCCGGTCGAAGAGGACCACCCCGGTTTGCTGCTGGGCCCATCGGTAGGAGCGCATCTCCCACGACAGCATCAGCTCCGCGAACAACGCCGGGTCAGCCCAGGGCAGCGCCGAGCCACCAATGGCAGTCTGATCTTGGATCACGCCTCGCCCGGCTTCGGCCGTGCTGGCCCATCCCTGGCGGCCGAGCCCTTCCAACAGCGTGGTCTTACCCGACCCCGGTCCGCCGGTCACCACCACAAACCGATGGCAGTCCGTATTGATCACAGCGTGATACCCCAGGATTTCCTTGAACGTCTCGGTTGGCACGTCGTCACTGGCCGGGCTCAACGATGCCCACTGGAGTTGGGCGGCCACATCGCAACGAGATCGCTGGCGCTCAACGGGGTCCTCCCTCAGAAACCAGGCGGAAGTGGCTCAGCACAGCGGTGGCGCCGACCGAGCCGACGTAGGGTTTCGACGATTGCGACGAGCAGCGCGCCGCCCACAACGGCGACGGTGGCCCAGGTGAACCCGGTCGGTACGACGTGAACCGGCATCGGAGCGAGCACCCCGTGCGGGTCGATGAACATGTCCAGAAGCTGCCCGCGATGCCCTTCGGGTTCGCCGCGTGAAGCGTAGTGCAGGTCGCTGTGTCCGCAGCCCGAACAGTTCCTGCTCGACTTCGACAATGCGCCGCACCTGCCATTTCGTGACGACTGAGACAGGTACTCGTAACCGTGTCCCACCTGTCCCGAGCAGCATTCATGCAGGTCATCACTCTCCGGGCCCGTCGCGCGGGGTGGGACAGGTGGGCACCTACCTGTCCCAGATGGGACGGGTAAGCACAGTAGATGGGACACCTACTCGTCGTCCGTTTCTTCACCTCCGCGGGCCTCCTCAACTGCTGCTCGGAGGTCGGCCGTGTAGTAACCGCGGACCTGCCGCACGGTGCCGTCGTCGGACGGCATCCGAGCCCGGCGAGGTTGGCAACCGAACTCGCCCATCTGCCGGCCGAACATCGTTGGCTCCACGTCGAGTGCATCGACGAGCTCAGCGGTCGGCACGAAGTCGCGGTCCTGGAGGTCATCGCCGAGGTAATCGACGACGGCCGCCAAGGGTTCGGGCAAGGCCGCCAGCCCCTCCGGGACACCTGCCCCGAGCGCCTTGACGACCGCGGCCGGGTCCACGGCGCGTTGGTCGTCGTCGCCCGCTGCGTGGCCGGTCAGCGTTCCGGCCGCCTCGCGCAGCGCTCGGCCGCGTTCGCACACCGCGCGCCACTCCGGGTTCGGCATGAAGAACGTCCGAACGGTCAGGGCCAGGGCGTCTGCGCCGGTCTCGCTGTCCGGGCGGAGGATGCCGACGCCCTTGTGGCTCGGGAGCAGCGCGGAGGCGTCGAAGCCCCTGGTGTTCATCTGCTCGCCGAGCACGATGTTGGAGTCGCGCCAGTCCATGACCCGCAGCGCGAACCGCGAGCCGAGGACGGCGCGCAGGCGGGACGGGATCGTGTTCGAGTCCGGGCGTTGGGTGGCGAGGATGACCACGATGCCGACCGCCGGCCCCTTCCGGGTGAGGTAGGTGAGCAGGTCAGCGATGTAGGCGCCGATGGTGCTCTTCTTGCCTCCGACGTCCTCGCGCGTGGAGTTCTCGAGGTAGACCTGCACCTCATCGATGATCACGGCCGTGATCGGCATGCCCAGGTCGGTGTCGCGGGAGATGACCGGGGTGATCTTCGATTCGGGGCAGGTGTCGTCGTCGAGCGTGGCCATCCGCGTGTAGCGGGCCTGCACTTCGGCCACCAGCTCGACGAGGTGGTCCCGAACGGCCTCGACGTGCTCGATCTCGTCCCCGCAGACGAACCGGTGCGCCACCGCCTCCGCGGCGTCCCAATCCTTGCCTCCCTTGCCGTCGAAGACGTACAGCCGCGCGTGGGGGTCGAGGATTAGCCCGGCGGCTGGGATCCTGGTCGAGAAGGTCTTGCCCTGCCGCGGGATAGCTCCGACCAGCAGCGATGTCCAGACGAGCTGCAGGTCGATGCGGCGGTTGCGCGCATCGCGACCGAACGGGATCGCTCGCCACGCGTCCCACTGCTCGACGTCGAGGAGCGGGAACCGCATAGGAGGCCTTGCGTACGGGTCGTCGTCGGCGACCCACAGGAAGACTCGTCCGGCGTGCCCACCGCGGCCTCGAACTCGCTCGACGAGGAGCTGCAGCTCGTCGACCGCCAACGCCGAGGCGAGCGCTTCGCGGTGCTTGATCACGTCAGCGGCCTTGCGCGTGGCCGGCAGGTCCACGGTGACCGCCCAACCGGAACCGTCGTGCGCTGCCCGCTCGACCAGGCGCAACGACTCGTCCTTGCCAAGCAGCTTCGCGTCCCGGAACGCTTCGACGAGAATGTTCGGGTCCATCGTCCAAGTCAGGTTCCGCGGTCCGGACAGCACGGGCTTGCGACCTGGCGAGCCCTCCTTGCGCCTGCCGAAGATGGCCAGCGCTGCGGAGACGAGGCCGCCTACCGCCCACAGCGCGGGCACGCCGTACAGAACGTAGGCGACCACCGTCAGCGCTGCGGATGCCAACGCGACCGCTCCGGTGACCTTCCAGCGGAACAGCGTCAGCTCCCGGATCTCGACGAACTTGTCCGCGAGCTTCTCGGACTGCTCCGCAGCGTCCCTGTAGTCGTGAACCCGGACCCATTGCCGCCACGCCCGCACCGCGGCGACCGTCCCGCGCCCGACCGCGCCGATGAACCGCCACGGCAACCGCACGACGAAGGCGAGGAAGTCCAGCACCGCCAGCTTCGCGGCCTTCCACGACTTCACCGCGGCGGGCACACGCGGTGAACGCTGCCACCAGTTCATGAACCGCTGCCACCGGGACCGCCCCTGGGACGACGGTGCGCCGTCCACGATCTCCGCCTCGAAGACGGCGGACTCAACTTCACTCGATGGCCGCGGAATCGGAAGCGGTTCGCCCTGTTCCGTCATCGCCGGCCACCTCCCTCGTCCAGTTCGGAGGCGAGCGCGGCCGCCAGCCGCGACGAGAGTCCACGTGAGCAACCCGTTGCCTCCCGAATCCACGAGGGCGACACGGTCACGCCTGGTCTCCATGCCTTCCGCGCCCGCTCCAGGTATTCGTCGAACGACGTCCTCCGCTTGCTGCTCGCCGCCGGAGCCGACGGCTCGCGTTTCTCGACCGGGCCGGACTCGGTGTTCGTGAACGCAGCTCGGACGGCCTCGCTCAACTTGTCCCGCAGGTCGGTCACCGCCTCGGCGGCGACGAACACCACGAGCGGCGGTACGGAATGCAGCACCACGGAGTCGGCTTGTCCGGCCGCGTACGCCGCCCAGGTGTTCATGACGTACGTGGCCGCGAGCGTGAACCACTTCGCGGCGCGCACCCAGCCGCCGGTGCGGATCCCGTACCTGGCGGTGACCTGTTCGGCGCGCAGGATCGCCAGCAGCACCACCGACACCATCGGGTCGAGCAGCCACGCCGCCAACCACGGCAGCGACCAGGTCGGGGATCCCGCGGCGGCGAACTGCTGGACGTTCGTCATCGTGAACGCCAGGCCGAGGAGGATCCCCGTCCAGCACAACCGGTCGACCTGTTTGCGGACCCCGTCCACCTGCTCGGCCTCGGCCCGGGTGGGCGGCAAGCGCCGCCCACCCTTCGCCGGAGACGTGATCTGCCCGGTCATCGCCGACGCCCCCTTCGCTGCGGGGCGTCCAGCGTCGTGACGGTCAGAGCCCTGGTGAGCGTGTACGAGGCGAACAGCGCTGGAACTACGAGTACCGAAAGCAGCAGCCACGTGTTCCCCGGGTTCGCGACGACGATCCACTGGACGCCGACGATGCCCGCCGCGGTCATACCCACCCGTCCAGCCAAGGACATCAGCCTGGCGCTGGTGCGAGCAGCTTCAGAAGCCCGACGCGCGGTCCGGGAACTCGCTCGCCACATGGCGAACAGGGCAATGACGAGGCCCAGACCGATCAGGACTTCAAGGGGTGTCAGGTGCAGCGCCATCACCGGTCACCTCCCCGAAATCGTCTCGGAGATCTCGCCAGATCGGGTAGAGAGCGCGTCGGTCCTGATCGGACAGGGCGCCCCAGACGCCGATCGTGTCCCTGCCGTGCAGCCGGAACTCGAGCTCCAGGCAGACGTCCTGCACCGTGCAGCCCGAGCACAGGTCGGCTGCCAGTTGACGGTCGGGATCGCGGGTGTTGGCGGACGCCGGCAGTTCGGTGCTCGTAGTGATCTGCATGCACTTGCCGTCTCGCATGACGATCTCGGCCAGCACGTCGGTAGGAACGTGGCGGAGCCGGTCCAACCGCTCGGCGATGCGCTGGAGGCGCTCGACGTCGTGGTTCATCGCGCACCACCCGTCAACCGAGCGACTTCCTGAGCGGTGCGGTGCTCGGCGGCCATCTGCGCGATGTCCACGCACCCACCGGACGAGCTGGCCTCGGCGGCGAGCTTGTCCACCGCCGCGGAGGGGACGACGTAGCGGGTGCGCACCCGGACGGCCGGGAACGCGCCTTCGCGGATGGCTCGGTAGAGGGTCGAAGGATTGCATCGCATGATCTGCGCGGCTTCCCGAACCGTGTAGAAGGTCGGCCGCGCGTTTTCAGCGCTTGAGTCCATGGTGGTGTGCCCTTCGAAAAGTCAAAACAGCTTTTTTCAGCGCATAAAGACGCCAGTTTTGGCGGTCGATTGCGCGGATTGGTCGAATCCCGGCGATTTGCGCGCCGGGGCGGTCACTCGGATTTGCTATTCCGCGCTAATCTCGGCGCCGAGGCGGAGCGCGGAGGAATACGTGACGGAGGACTGGGCTGCGGTCGCTCGTGCGATCAATCAGCGCACGGACGAGCTGGGCATGCGCCAACGCGAGTTGGCGCGGCGCTCGCACGTCTCGCAGGCGACCGTGCGCGAGCTGCAGCGCAACACGGTGCATCGGCGGAGGAGCGCGCGAACCCTGGAGGCCCTCTCGCTCGCGCTCGGCTGGCACCCGGAACACCTGCTGGCCGTGCTGGAGGGGCGCGAGCCGCCCGCGGTCGGTGAGCCCGTGCTCCGCGAGGACGACGTGCCCTCCAGGCTGACGGCCATCGAACGGCAGCTCCGCCAGATCACCCGCCAGCTCGACGAGATGAACGCTCGACTGTCCGCAGGGGCCGGCCGTGACGGCGAGCAGGCCGGGTAGCCGACTCCGGTCCTCGACGTCCCGCCGAAGCGGCGGGGCGGTGGTGGCGTCTGTGCTGCGCATGCCACCAAGAAACGGCATCCGGGGAAGTTTTTGCAGATGGCGCGAGTTGACCTCGAAGCCATTAACCGCAATTAACTCCGCAGGTCAGAGCCGTTATTGGGAGCGGGAACGCTGATGGGGGAGAAGCGACTTCAGGCGGTGCGCAAGCAGCTCGGCTACTCGGCCGAGGCGGTCATCCGAATGCTGCTCAAGCGCGCCCACGCCCTCGACATCCCGGTGATGACGGCGGCAAGCCTGAAGACCAAGCTCTCCCGCTGGGAGAACGGCCACGAAGCCGTCAGCGAGACCTACCAGCGCCTGTTCCGCGACGTCTACGGCCGCACCAACGAGGAACTCGGCTTCCCTCCCGACATCGAGGACGACGACGCGGAAGAGCTCCGCTCGCGCTTGGCGTTGGCGAAGACCGTCGACGCGGAAACGGTCGAGGTGTTCAGGCGCCAGATCAACGACGCCAGGCAGGTCGACCGCCGCTTCGGCGGTATCACCCTGCTCGAACAGCTCCGCTGCACCATCAAGCAGGTCGAGGACCTGCTGAGCTACAACACCGTTGGCACGCAACGGGAACGGCTCGCCGGTGCGCTCACCGAGGCATCCACATTGGCCGGCTGGGAAGCGCTCGACCGCAACGCGCTCGGACAGGCGTGGGAGCACTACGAGCGCGCGAAATCAGCCGCGCGCGAGGCGATGGCCCCAGCACTGCTCGCGCACGCTGCCGCGGAGCAGGCATTCGTCCTGATCGACGTGGGCGAAACTGCAGCCGCAGTCGAACAGTTCGCCTACGCCTGCGAGGTCGCCGAGGGTACCGGCCCACCGCTGTTGCGAGCTTGGCTCGCCGCGGCACACGGTGAAGGGCTCGCAGCTATCGGCGACCGCGATGGTGCCCTGCGCGCCTTCGACGCGGCCGAAACGCTGCTGCCACCAGAGCCGGTCGATGCCGCCCTGCCGTTCCTGTTCCTCGGCGGAGCGCATCTCGACCGCTGGCGGGGCAACGCCCTGAGCAAGCTCGGCGAGCCCGAGGCGATAAACCAGCTGAGCGAAGCACTACCGCGGGTTCCCGAGCAGTTCGTCCGGGCGCGTACGGGCCTGCTGGTCGACCTGGCCCTGGCGTTCGCCGCGGCCGGGGACCGCGACGCCGCGCTCGATCACTCCCGGCAAGCGCGGCGCCTGGCCTCCCAGATCAAATCAGACCGCCACCTACGACGTCTCGGTGGGCTGATCCTGCCCGGTACCACCAACGGCGCCGCGTGAGGTCAGGAAGTACAGCAGCGCCACGAGCGTCCCCGAGCCGAGCAGCTCCTGCCGCTGCGCCAGCTCGGTAACCCGCGACAGCGGCACCCACTCGACCAGACCGACCTCCTCGGTGTCCGTCGGATCGCCGATGTGCTTCGCCCCGCGCCAGAGGTAGATGTCCACCGGCGCGGTGACCTGCCCAGGCAGTGGCTCGAAGGTCACCAAGTGCTCACCCTCGCCGATCGGCTCCCAGCCGCTCTCCTCAGCGGCCTCCCGGGCAGCCGTGCCAGCCGCGTCATCCCCGTCGTCGACCAAGCCGCCCAGCAGTTCATAGCCCCACTGCTGCGTCGGGAACCGGTAGCGCCACAGCATCAGCGCCCGATCCTGATCGTCCACGATCAGAGCGATCGCGATCCGCGCCAGGTGAACGACGTGGTACTCCCACCGCTCACCGTTCGGCGCCTCCACGTCGGCCAACCCCAACCGAACCCACCGGTTGTCGTAGACCAGCCGCTCCCCGTATGTCTTCCAAGCTCCGCGCTCCGTGCTCACAGGTGCAGCCTACGGGGCATCAAGTTCAAGGGCAGCAATCCTGCTGACAAACTGTTTCAATTCAGCGTGCACGCCCGAAGTAGTCGCGCCAAACTCTCAGGGCGCCATCTTTGAGAAGAAGTGTTCCGGAAACTTTGACAAAGTCGGAGAGAACTCTCGGGGGGATGTCGACCTTCAAAGGTGCCCACTCCTCATTCCTGCTCTCTGAAACTAGCCCTACCGGGAATGATCCTGAATCCACTTGGATTGCTGGTGGGTCGAAGCAGAATGAAAGATCAGCATACCCCACTGGTTCCGGCCCGGGGTTTTGGCTGAGTAGTTCAGAATCGTAGACCCTGCTCAGGGAGAGCGAGTCTGTAGTGCGCAGGAAGTACCAGACGAGTTCAACCAGCTCATTGCACCGATGGCTGGCGGGTGGGTCGGCATCTTCGTGCTCAACCGAGTTCCTAAGGTCCGTCAGTGTATTCAACATTAGCGGTTGGACGACCCCGAGTCGAGCAAGGATTTTTGGTGGACGCCCCTTACCTATGCCGAGGCGTGAAGCGACAGCTTTTATGTTGTATTCCTTGAAGATCACCTTGTATCGTTGATTGACAGCTCTATTGAGCCACGTTACAAGTTCGGAGCGATCGAACGCCCCCATAGAGGTGTCCAATTTTTGCTTCGCATGATTCCAGATTTCGTGCGAGCGCTCCATTAGAGCGGGAGGAATGGGGTCCGCGGCGTATGATTCACGCTGCCATCCCAAGAAATCTGGGGAGATCCAGATGGTTTGACCCTGCCCGACGTTCTCCAGCATAACTACTCATGGTAGATCATCATCGCGTCGCAGTCTTGGCATCCTTGAGCCGAGAATTTCTGCTGCCTTACGGTCGGAGGCTGCGACCCATGCTGCGTAGACACGCAGGGTTGTCGCGCCTCCGCCGCCGTGTCCCAGCCGACCTGAGACTGTAGGCAAGTCGATGCCCGCCGTGAGGAGTTCCGTGGCTGAGTAGTGGCGCAGGGCGTGGAGGTGGGTGCTGATGCTGAGGCGGTCGGCCATGTCTTTGTAGCGCTGAGTTATGGCGTTGGGGGAGTAGGGCTCGGTGTGGTCTGGGTGTTGGGTGCCGGCGAAGACGAAGAGGTCGTCGGTGAATTTGGCGCCGAGGTTGCGGACGCGTTCGGCTACGCGGTCGCGGTGTTCGCGGAGCAGGGTGACGGTTTCGGAGTCGAGGGCGATGCGGCGGTTTTGGTGGGTCTTCGTGCCTTTTTCCTTGCCGCGGACCCAGTTACGACGTAGGTCGATGACTTCTTCTTCGAGGTCGATGCGGGAGAAGCGCAGGCCGACGAGTTCGCCGCGGCGCATGCCTGTGGTCATGGCGAGCCAGACGAGGGTGCCCCAGTCGTCGTCCATCCGGAAAGCCTCTTCGGAGAGCCGCGCCGCTTCGGCCGGTGTGGGCGGGTCGGGTTCGGGGCGCTTCTGTCGGGGCTTGCGGGCGACGCGGGCTGGGTTGGAGCTGATCCAGTCCCAGCGCTCGGCGGCGTCGAGCGTGCCGCTGATGATGGCGTGGACCTGGCGGACTGTTGAAGCCGCCATCGGCTTGCAGACGTGCGGTCGGCATTCCTCGGCGACGCAGTCGTGGTCGCCCGTCTTCTTGTGCTTCTCGACGAAAGGCTTGCCGTCGCAGCGGGAGCGGCAGCGTCGAAGCTCGGTGTAGAAGCCCTCGAGCATCCTCGCCGAAATCTTGTTCACCGGGGCCTCGCCGAGCGCCGGCTTGATCGAGCGGTCGATGTAGCCCTGGTAGGTGTGCCTGGTGCTGTCCTCGATCTCGCTGGTGCGCATCCACTCGTTCAGGGCGAAGGACAGGTTCACCGTGGACGGGGCGGAGCGCTGACTGTCGACCTGCGCCAGCAGCTTGGTGAGCGCCTTCTCGGCGCGCTTGTAGGCGGCCTTGTCCGTGCCTTTGATCGTCTCGCGAAGGTAGGTGCGGCGACCGGTCACCGGGTCGTTGCCCGCGAAGACGACCACCCGGAGCGTCTTGCTGCGCTCCTCGATGCGACCGCGCTGACGTTCATCGGGGTGTGAACGACTCATAGCCTTGAGTGTACTCGCACCCAAGGCCGCACCCAGGACCATTCCCATGATCCACATATTCGGTTGTTTTGCCTGGTAAAGGCTGGTGCCCCCGGTGCGATTCGAACGCACACTGGACGGATTTTGAGTCCGCTGCCTCTGCCGTTGGGCTACGGGGGCTGGTGTGGTCAGCATACGGGACGGCTGATCAGGCTCCCTTGGGTGGGTGTGGGGCGGGGTGTCGCTGGGCGGCTCGGGGAAGGGTGTGCTTCGTTCGCGGTGTCGAGCGGTGGTCGGTGGGTCGAACGGTGGGACGGCTGAGGACGCAGTTCGCGTGGTGGTGACTGCGCGTGTGCGGGGCGCGGTTCGGGGTTGGGTGTCCACACAGGTGGGTTATGGGGTGGTGGCTGCGCGTTGTGCGGCGGTTCGGCGGTGGGGTGCCGCTGCGTGCGCGGTGGGTGTGGATCTCGGTGGGTGTGATTCTCTTCGTGATCGGCATCGTGGGTTCGGCGGTTGGGCTTCTTCGCAGGGCACGACGGGTTCGATCAGGGGTGGTCGGGGGTGCGCGGGCTCGCGCTCGCGGATGTCGCAATGGTCACGTCGTGTATTAACCTCGGCGTGAAGTCGCTACCGGTAAGCTGCGGTTTCCGATGCAAACCGCATCGGCGGACCCCGAGTTTTTTACTGGAGGATCCCGGTGACGACGCCGGCTGCCGAGGACACACGCGAGGCCAAGCCCGTCGAACGTCGCGTACTCGTGGCCGAGGACGAGGCGTTGATCAGGCTGGATCTCGTGGAGATGCTCCGCGAGGAGGGCTACGAGGTCGTCGGCGAGGCCGGTGATGGCCAGGAGGCCGTCCGGCTCGCCGAGGAGCTGCGACCCGATCTGGTGATTCTGGACATCAAGATGCCGAAGATGGACGGCATCGAGGCCGCTTCGAACATCGCCGGTGAGCGGATCGCGCCGGTGGTCATCCTGACCGCCTTCAGCCAGCGCGATCTGGTGGAGCGGGCGCGCGACGCCGGGGCGATGGCCTACCTGGTCAAGCCCTTCGCCAAGCGCGACCTGGTGCCGGCCATCGAGCTGGCGGTGTCCCGGTTCACCGAGGTGCAGGCGCTCGAGGCCGAGGTCGCCGACCTCTCCGAGCGCCTCGAGGCGCGCAAGACCATCGAGCGCGCCAAGGGCCTGCTGATGAGCAAGCACAACCTCTCCGAGCCCGAGTCCTTCCGGTGGTTGCAGCGGACTGCGATGGACCGCCGCACGACCATGAAGGCGGTGGCTCAGGCGGTGCTCGACAACCTGTCGTGACGGTCTGATCGACGAGAACCGAGGCGGGCGCCCAGCAGGGCACCCGCCTTGTTTTCTTCGCGGCCCGGCCTCACCTGGTCGGACGGGTTCTCACTTCGGGGGAGCGTCGCGGATCACGCAGGTCAGCCGGGCCGAGCAGGTGCGGCGGTCCTGGTCGTCGGTGATCGCGATGTCGTAGGTCGCGGTGCTGCGGCTGCGGTGCAGCGGGCTGGCGACCGCGGTGACCTCTCCCTCGGTGGCCGCGCGGTGGTGGGTGCACAGCAGCTCCAGACCGACCGCGACCCTGCCCTCGCCCGCGGACAGCGCCGCGGCGATCGAGCCGACCTGCTCGGCCAGCGCCGCGTTCGCGCCGCCGTGCAGCAACCCGTAGGGCTGCCGGTTGCCCGCCACCGGCATGGTGGCCACCACACGATCGGGGCCGTATTCGACGAGGTGGATGCCCAGCTTGGCGGCCAGCTGCTCCGGTGCGGACTCGATCAGCTTCGCGATCTCGCTGTAATCGCTGGTCACGGCGTTGTCGTTCTCTGCTGTCGGCACTGCGGGTCCTCCCCGTCGCCTGCGGTCAGGTCTGTCGGGGGGAAAGCCTAAACTCGCGACCGTGACGCACTCCGAGGACCGACGCCTGCTGTTGATCGACGGCCACTCGATGGCCTACCGCGCCTTCTACGCCCTGCCCAAGGAGAACTTCCAGACCGGCACCGGGCAGCACACCAACGCGGTCTACGGCTTCACCTCGATGCTGATCAACCTGTTGCGCGACGAGCAGCCCACCCACCTCGCGGTCGCCTTCGACGTCTCGCGCAAGACCTTCCGCAGCGAGGCGTTCGCCGACTACAAGGCGAACCGCAGCACGACCCCGGACGAGTTCAAGGGCCAGGTCAGCCTCATCCAGGAGATCCTGGCCGCGCTGAACGTGCCGGTCCTGAGCAAGGACAACTACGAGGCCGACGACGTCATCGCGACCCTGGCCACCCAGGCCACCGAGCGCGGCTACCAGGTGTCGATCTGCACCGGCGACCGCGACTCGCTGCAGCTGGTCACCGACGACGTCACCGTGCTCTACCCGACCAAGGGCGTCTCCGAGCTGACCCGGTTCACCCCGCAGGCCGTGCAGGACAAGTACGGGCTCGGTCCGCAGCAGTACCCCGACTTCGCGGCGCTGCGCGGCGACCCCTCGGACAACCTGCCGAAGATCCCCGGGGTGGGGGAGAAGACGGTCACCAAGTGGATCCAGCAGTTCGGCTCGCTGGCCGAGCTGGTCGACCGGGTCGACGAGGTCAAGGGCAAGGCCGGCGAGAACCTGCGCGCGCACCTGGCTTCGGTGCTGCGCAACCGCGAGCTCACCGAGCTGGTGCGCGACGTCGAGCTGGAGTCCGGTCCGGATGACCTGACCGTGCAGTCCTGGGACCGCGACGCGGTGCACCGGCTGTTCGACGACCTGGAGTTCCGGGTGCTGCGCGACCGGCTCTTCGCCACGCTCTCCAGCGCCGAGCCCGAGGTCGAGGAGGGCTTCGAGATCACCGGCGGGCTCGTCGCCCCCGGCGAGCTGGCGGCCTGGCTGGACCGGCACGCGCGCGGCGGATCCCGGGTGGGGCTGGCCTTCAGCGGGCAGTGGGCGCGCGGCGCGGGCGACCTGACCGGTCTCGCGCTGGCCACCGCCGACGGGGCCGGGGCGTTCGTGGACGTCGCCGAGCTCACCGACGCCGACGAGCGGGCGCTGTCGAGCTGGTTGGCCGACCCCGCGGCGCCCAAGGCCGCCCACGACGTGAAGGGCCCGCTGCACGCCATCCGCGACCGCGGTTGGCGCGTCGAGGGCCTGACCAGCGACACCGCGCTGGCCGCCTACCTGGTGCGCCCGGGGCAGCGCTCCTTCGAGCTGCCCGACCTGGTGGTGCGCTACCTGCAGCGCGAGCTGCGCGCCGAGACCGGCGAGGACGACGGTCAGCTCTCGCTGCTGGAGGACGCCGCCGAGACCAAGCAGAAGGCCGCGGCCGCGGAGCTGGTCAAGGCCCGCGCCGTCGCCGAGCTGGCCGATGCGCTGGACACCGAGCTGGAGCGCATCGACAGCAAGGGGCTGCTGACCGACCTGGAGCTGCCGCTGCTGCTGGTGCTCGCCGACCTGGAGGCCGCGGGCATCGCGGTCGACTCCGAGCAGCTGGCCGAGCTGGGCGCGCACTTCGCGGGCCGGGTCAAGCAGGCGGCGCAGGAGGCCTACGAGGTCATCGGCAAGGAGATCAACCTCGGTTCGCCGAAGCAGCTGCAAGTGGTGCTCTTCGACGAGCTGAACATGCCCAAGACCAAGCGCACCAAGACCGGCTACACCACCGACGCCGAGGCGTTGCAGACGCTGTTCGAGAAGACCGAGCACCCGTTCCTGCAGCACCTGCTGGAGCACCGCGACGCCACGCGGTTGAAGACCACTGTGGAGGGTCTGGAGAAGTCCATTTCGGACGACGGCCGGATCCACACCACGTTCAACCAGACCATCGCGGCCACCGGCCGGCTGTCCTCCACCGAGCCGAACCTGCAGAACATCCCGATCCGCACCGAGGAGGGACGCCGGATCCGCGAGGTGTTCGTCGTCGGCGAGGGCTACCAGGAGCTGATGACCGCCGACTACAGCCAGATCGAGATGCGCATCATGGCGCACCTCTCCGGCGACGAGGGGCTCATCGAGGCGTTCAACACCGGTGAGGACCTGCACAACTACGTCGCCTCCCGGGCCTTCGGCGTGCCCATCGACGAGGTCGACCACGAGCTGCGCAGGCGCGTCAAGGCGATGTCCTACGGCCTGGCCTACGGGCTGTCGGCCTACGGGCTGGCCCAGCAGCTGCGCATCTCGGCCGAGGAGGCCAAGGCGCAGATGGACGCCTACTTCGCTCGGTTCGGCCGGGTGCGCGACTACCTGCACGAGGTCGTCGACCGGGCCCGCAAGGACGGCTACACCTCGACCGTCCTCGGCCGCCGGCGCTACTTGCCCGACCTGCTCAGCGACAACCGGCAGCGCCGCGAGATGGCCGAGCGGATGGCGCTCAACGCGCCGATCCAGGGCAGCGCCGCCGACATCATCAAGGTCGCGATGCTCGGCGTGCACAACGCCCTGACCAGCGAGGGTCTGCGCTCGCGGACGCTGCTGCAGGTCCACGACGAGCTGATCGTCGAGGTCGCGGAGGGCGAGCGGGACGTGGTGGAGAAGCTGGTGCGCGAGCACATGGGCTCGGCCTACTCGCTCGACGTGCCCCTGGAGGTCTCGGTCGGCGTGGGCCGCTCCTGGGACTCCGCGGCGCACTGATCGTCTCGGGTCGGTCACGAAGCCGCTGAATCGCTCCTGGCCAACGCCGGGTCTTGCGATGGTGAACATCACCGTCGGCAGGACCCGGCGTTTCGCGGCGAACACAGGTGCGGATAGCCTGCGCTACGCGCTCCGGCCGAGCGTGCTCGTCCGAGCGGCGGGCCTGGTCAGGCGGGGCGCACGAAGGGCGCGGGCCCCGAACTGCCCGTGCCGATCCCCGAGGAGGAGCATGATCAGCATCGACCGAGTCGACCATTTGGTCCTCACCGTCGCCGATGTCGATCGGGCAGTCGAGTTCTACGCGCAGGTCCTCGGTATGGAGCCGGTGACGTTCCCCGGAGAGCGCCGCGCCGTGCGCTTCGGCGACAAGACCATCAAGCTGCACCAGGCCAGCGAGCTCGTCGGGCCCACCGCGACCCATCCGGTGCCCGGTTCGGCGAACCTGTGCTTCGTCACGAACAACGCGCTGTCGGAGGTCCAGGACCACCTGCGCAACAACGAGATCTGGATCGAGGAGGGCCCGGTGGTGCGGACCGGGTCGCAGGGCCCGATCACCTCGCTGTACCTGCGCGACCCGGACGGCAACCTGATCGAGATCGCCAAGTACGACGACCCCGCGGAGTAGCCCCTTCGAACGAAGGTCCCCGCGAGCCGAGCCCGCGGGGACCTTTCGCTCGAAGGACGTCGGCGCCGGCTACAGCGCCAGCTCCGGCTTGAGCCGGGCCGGGGTCCAGATCCGCTGGCGCCATGCGGCGATGGTGCTCAGCAGCAGCGAGGCCACCAGGTAGGCGGCCAGCACCGCCACCGCCTGCAGCACCGGCTCCGCGGTCCCGCCGTAGATCAGGTGGCGCAGGCCGGTGACCACGTAGCCCAACGGCAGCACCTGGTGCAGCGGGTGCAGCGGTTCCGGGATGGTCTGCCACGGGAAGGTGCCTCCCGCGGTGACCAGCTGCAGGATCAGCACCACCAGCGCGATGAACTTCCCGCGCGCCCCGAACGCCGCGTTGAGCGCGTGCACCAGCGCGGTGAAGGCGAACGAGGTCAGCACCAGGAACCCGAGCGTGCGCCACATGTGCGCCGGGTGGACCCCGATGGCGAACACCACCACCGCGAACAGCAGCACGGCCTGGGCCAGGCCCACGATCGCCGCGGGCAGCCACCCGCCGAGCGCCACCCGCCACGGCGCGACGCCGTTGGCCAGCGCGCGGCTGGACAGCGGGCGCATCAGCAGGAACAGCACGAAGCCGCCGACCCACAGCGCCAGGCCCATGAAGAACGGGGCCAGCCCCGCGCCGTAGGTGCCGGCCTCGACCTGGGCCTTGGTGTCCACGGCCACCGGGTCGCCGATGGTCTTCGCGGTGGCCTCCCTGGTGGGGTCGTCCGGGTTGGGGATCTGCCCGACGCCCTCGTCGAGCTTGCCCGCCAGGGTGTCCGAGCCGCTGGCCAGCTCGCCGGAGCCGGCGTAGAGCTGCTGCGTGCCGCCGGCCAGCCGGTCGGCGCCGTCGGCCAGCCGCTGGGTCCCGCCGAGCGCCTGCTGCTGTCCGTCGCGCAGCTGCTGCGCGCCGTCGTCGACCTGCGCTGCTCCGTCGGCGAGCCGGTCGATGCCGTCGGTCATCTGCGGGGTGGCGTTGGCCAGCCGGCGGTTGCCGTCGGCGACCTGGCGGGAGCCGTCGGCGAGCTTGCGCAGCTGCCCGACCTGGGACTGCACCTTGCCGTTGGCCTCGGTGATCGGGCTGTTGAGCTGGTCGAGGTTGTGCACGACGGTCTGCACGGTCTGCTCGTCGAGGCCCGCGGCGCGCAGCTGGTCGGCGGTCTTGGCCTTGGCCTCGTCCAGGTTGTCCACGACCTCCTGGGAGTGGCCGCCGAGCAGCTCGGCGCGCCGGGCCAGCTCCTCGTTGCCCTGCGCGACCTGCTCGGCCCCGTCGGCCAGCCGTTCGGTCTGCTCGGGCAGCTGGGCGGTGGAGCCGCGCAGCTGGTCCAGCCCGGTGCGCAGCTGCCCGGTGCCGTCGGAGAGCCGGTTGGCCCCGGAGGCGAGCTCGGTCTGCCCGTCGACGAGCTGGTGCGCGCCGTCGGCCAGCTCGGTGCCGCCCTGCTTGGCCTCGCCCAGCCCGCTGTGCAGCCGGTCGGCTCCGTCGGCCAGCTGGCCCGCGCCGTCGGCGGCCTGCTCGGTGCGATCGTGCACCGTGGAGAAGCCCAGCAGGAACTGCTCGGCCGCGGTGGTCCCGGCGTTCTTCGCGACCCCGGCTTCGACCTCGCCCGCGAGCTTGTCGGCGATCGTGCCGACCAGGTAGTTGTTCGCGTCGTTGGTGACCAGGCGCAGCTTGGCCTGCCGCGGGTCGAAGTCGGACGGCGAGATCAGCGCGGCGGAGAAGTCGCGGGGCACCACCAGCGCGAAGGTGTAGTCGCCGTTGGCCACGCCCTCCTGCGCGCGGTGCAGGTCGGTGCGGGTCCAGGAGAACGTGCCCGAGTCGCGCAGCTCGTCGTAGACGTCCTGGCCGGCTTCGAGCCGGGTTCCGTCGTCCTGCTGCGCGCCCGCGTCGTCGACGACCACCGCGGCGGGCACCGACTCCAGCTTCCCGTACGGGTCCCAGTTGGCGTAGATGTACATCGCGCCGTAGAGCAGGGGGACCAGCGTCACCGCCAGCAGCGCGAGTTTGGGCAGCTTGCCCGAGGTGAGCCGCCGCAGCTCGGTGGCGGCCAGCCGGAGACTAGTCATCGAACACCTTCAGCAACCTGAGTTTCGTCGTCGGCGCCGATGCGGACGGCGGGAACGCCCAGCGCATCGGCGGAGTGCGGGGAGCAGAGCACGACCACCGCGAGACCGCGCTCGGCCTGCGCGGCGGCCAGTTCGTACCAGCCGTGCGGGTTTCCGCCGTGCCGGTCGGGGGAGTCGAGCACCAGCGCGCGGGTCGCCCTGGCCGCGCGGGCGAGCTCGACGAGCAGCCGGGTGCGCTGCGGGGCGGGGAGGTTCTCGATCCGCTCGGCGGCGGGCAGCTCGCGCTCGTCGATCCAGGAGCGGACCTTGCGGCGGCCCGACCTCCTGCCGGCGATGGACAGCCCTTCGGCGACGACGTCGCGCACCTGCAACGCCTCGTCCGGGGCGGTGATCTGCGGGGCGTCGACGATCGCGGTCGAGCGGCGCAGCGCGGCCGCGTCGGCCCGCTCGTCGAGCAGCACCCGGCCGTTGGAGGGCTTGACGCGTCCGGTCAGCGCGAGCGCCAGCGCGGTGCGGGCGGTGTCGGAATCCCCGGTCACCAGCCGGGTTTGCCCGCTTTCGACGCGCAGCGACGTCGGGGCGAGCAGGGGGCCGTGCGCGCCGATGACCTCGACGCCGGTGGCGGCGATCTCCACGCCTTCTCCTCGATCCTCGCGGCACCCGGCCGCCCGACCGGGAGCCTCAGCGCAGTGCGGTGGCCGGGCGCACCTCCCACGTCGTCCACAGTGGCCGGTACCCCTGCCGGGGCCAGAACACCGAGGACAGCGGGTTGGGCGGGTTGTAGTACAGGAAGGTCCCGACGGCACCCGCGCGCACCAGCTCGTTGTGCGCCGTTGCCATCAGCCGCTGGCCGACACCGGTGCCGCGCCACCGCTCGCGGACCGACACGCAGTTGACGTATCCCCACGAGCCGGCGCGCAGCCGGTAGGTCCGCGGTGACCTGCCGGTGTCGATCCAGCCGCATTCCGCGACCGCCACCGGGGTGCCGTCCTGCTCCGCCAGCCACACCGGGTCACCGGAGCTCAACCGAGCTCCGGCCGCGGCCCGCTTCAGCTTGGCGGCGTCGGGGCGGTACGTGGCCGTGCCCACCAGGGCGGCGTACTCGAGCTCGGCGAGGGTGAGCTCGACGACGGCGTCCAGGTCGGCCGGTCCGGCGCGACGCACCTTTACGGTACCAGACAGTTCCGTATTGTTCGGTGCCTCCTCCGCCACGCGAGTCGGCGGGCGCACCGCCAGCACCGACAGCGGGACGAATCCGTGGTCCAGCAGCGCCCGGGTGGCCTGCACGTCCCGGCTCGGCCACACGACCAGGGAGGCCGAGTCCTGGCCCGGGTCGTCCCGCTCGGCCATCCAGCGCCGCCACTCCGCGAGCACCGCGTCCATGCCCGCGCGCGGGTGCGCGCCCAGGATCGGGAAGAGCTCGAAGACCTCGTCGGCCTGCCACAGCCCGCGCGGGGACCCGGTCGGGTTGGACTCGTGCGCGATCAGCGCGACCACCGCGTGCCCGTCGGCGGTGCGCGCGGCCAGCGGTTCGGCGCCCGCGGGCGCGTGGACGTCGTCGGGCAGCAGCGGGTCCAGCGCGGTTAACCGCGCGGCCTGGGCCCGCACGAGTTCCTGGGCGGTGCTCACCGCGGCGCCTCCTTCGCTCAGCGGTCGCAGACGAAGATCGCCGTTCCGGGGAACAGCCGCCCGCGCAGCGGGCTCCACTGGCCCCAGACCTGGGTGTGGCCGGCCGGCCACTCGGGCTCGACCAGGTCCGTCAGGTGCAGGCCCGCGGCGTCGATCGCGCGGACGAAGTCGCCCAGGGTGCGGTGGTGCTCGACGTAGGTCGCGCGGTCGTCCTCGTCGACCTCGAGGTAGGGCGTGCGGTCGAAGTAGGAGTTGGTCGCGGTCAGGCCGGTCGGCCCCGGGTCGTCCGGGAAGATCCACCGCATCGGGTGAGTCACGGCGAACACCCAGCGACCGCCGGGCCGCAGCACGCGGGCCACCTCGCCGAAGGTCCGGCCCACGTCGGCGACGAAGGGCACCCCGCCGAAGGCCGAGCAGGCCAGGTCGAAGCTGCCGGTGGCGAACGGCAGCTGGTCCGCGCTGGCCTGCACCAGCGGGACCGAGACCCCGGAGCGCTCGGCTGCGCGGGTGGCGTGCCGCAGCATCCCGGCCGAGATGTCCAGGCCCACCGCCTCGGCGCCCCGCGCGGCCAGCCAGCGCGCGCAGGACGCCGCGCCGCAGCCGATCTCGAGCACGCGCCGGCCGCGCACCTCGCCGAGCAGTCCGGCCCGCTCCTCGCGCAGGCCCTCCGGGCACCACACGAAGTCCGCGTCGCCCAGGAACTCGCCGTGCTCGGCCTGGTACTCGTCGGCGTCGGCGTCCCACCACAGCCGATTCGCCGAGCGGGATTCGGCGGCGCCGGCCGAGCGCTTGGCCACACCCGCGGTGCCCAGCGCGCGTTCAGCGGCGCTATCCTGGTAGGAGGCGCTCTCCGGGTCGTCGGTACGGGTCACGGGATCCCCCAGTCGCTGGTGGGCACTGCACGGACGTGAACAGATTGTGTCCTCCGCGCACGACTCGCCTGAAGTTGAGGGGTACCGCGGTTTGCCCGACGATCGAGAGAGCGCGTACGATACCGCCCGCGCCGTGGGTCTTTTTTCTCGTCGGCTTCAGGCATCGGGTTTCGCCCCGGTGATCGAGGCCGTTCGGCAAAACGGAATCCCCAGGTCCGCCTGTCCAGGTGGTCCGGGCTGCCGGGGCCAGGGCGCGCGAGAACTGTAGAACCACCGACCAACAATCCGTACCGGAGCAACCCACCTGATGTCCACCGACACCACCACCGTCCCGACTGAGGCCGCCACCAAGCCGCAGGTCGCAGTGAACGACGTCGGGACGGAGGAGGACTTCCTCGCCGCCGTCGACCAGACCATCAAGTACTTCAACGATGGCGACATTGTTGAGGGCACCATCGTCAAGGTCGACCGTGACGAGGTGCTGCTTGACATCGGCTACAAGACCGAGGGCGTCATCCCGTCCCGCGAGCTGTCGATCAAGCACGACGTCGACCCCGCCGAGGTCGTTACCGTCGGCGACTTCGTCGAGGCCCTCGTCCTCCAGAAGGAGGACAAGGAAGGCCGGCTGATCCTCTCCAAGAAGCGCGCGCAGTACGAGCGCGCCTGGGGCACCATCGAGGAGCTCAAGGAGAAGGACGAGCCCGTGCGCGGCTCCGTCATCGAGGTCGTCAAGGGCGGCCTCATCCTCGACATCGGGCTGCGCGGCTTCCTGCCGGCCTCCCTGGTCGAGATGCGCCGCGTCCGCGACCTGCAGCCCTACGTGGGCCGCGAGCTCGAGGCCAAGATCATCGAGCTGGACAAGAACCGCAACAACGTGGTCCTGTCCCGTCGCGCCTGGCTGGAGCAGACCCAGTCCGAGGTCCGCAGCGAGTTCCTCAACCAGCTGCAGAAGGGCCAGGTCCGCAAGGGCGTCGTGTCCTCCATCGTCAACTTCGGTGCGTTCGTCGACCTCGGTGGTGTCGACGGTCTGGTGCACGTCTCCGAGCTGTCCTGGAAGCACATCGACCACCCCTCCGAGGTCGTCGAGGTCGGCCAGGAGGTCACCGTCGAGGTGCTCGACGTGGACATGGACCGCGAGCGCGTCTCGCTGTCGCTCAAGGCCACCCAGGAAGACCCGTGGCGCCAGTTCGCCCGGACCCACGCGATCGGCCAGATCGTGCCGGGCAAGGTCACCAAGCTGGTTCCGTTCGGTGCGTTCGTCCGCGTCGACGAGGGCATCGAGGGCCTGGTCCACATCTCCGAGCTGGCCGAGCGCCACGTGGAGATCCCGGAGCAGGTCGTCCAGGTCGGCGACGAGGTCATGATCAAGGTCATCGACATCGACCTGGAGCGCCGCCGGATCTCGCTGTCGCTCAAGCAGGCCAACGAGGGCTTCAGCCCGGACTCCGAGTTCGACCCGACTCAGTACGGCATGGCCGCCGAGTACGACAACGAGGGCAACTACATCTACCCCGAGGGCTTCGACCCGGAGACCCAGGAGTGGCAGGAGGGCTACGAGAAGCAGCGCGAGGAGTGGGAGCGGCAGTACGCCGAGGCCCACGCGCGCTACGAGAAGCACCTCGTGCAGATCACCAAGGCTCGCCAGGCCGACGCCGAGGCCGCCGCTGCGGCCGCGACCGGTGGTGGCGCCGCCGAGGAGCAGCCGGCCTCCGGCAACTACTCGTCGGCTTCCTCGACGAGCAACAACGAGGAGCAGGAGGACAGCGGCTCGCTCGCCAGCGACGCGCAGCTGGCCGCGCTCCGCGAGAAGCTGTCGGGCGGCGCGTGAGCGCCTGAAGGCTGACGACCGGCCCCGCACCCCGCTCGGGTGCGGGGCCGGTTTCTTCGTTCCGGCCCGACCGCGGGGATCCCGGTTCTTCGGCCTGCCTGGCAGGATGGGGCGCATGTTGCGGGTTGGGCTCAGCGGTGGCATCGGATCCGGGAAGTCGACGGTGGCCAACCGGCTGCGCGAGCTGGGCGCGGTGATCGTCGACGCCGACGCGCTCGCGCGCGAGGTGGTGCAGCCCGGCAGCCGAGGGCTGGCCGAGCTGGTCGACCGCTTCGGCGAGGACGTCCTGGCCCCCGACGGGACGCTGGACCGGCCGGCGCTGGCGGCCAAGGCGTTCGTCGACGACCGGTCGCGGGCCGACCTCAACGCGATCACCCACCCGAAGATCGCCGAGCTCACCGCGCAGCGGATGGCCGAGGCGCCCGAGGACGCGGTGCTGGTGCACGACATCCCGCTGCTGGTGGAGGCGGGTTACGCTCCGGGCTACCACCTGGTGATCGTCGTGCACGCCCCGGAGGACGTCCGGGTGGCCCGGCTGGTCGAGCGGGGGTTGGGCGAAACCGACGCGCGCGCCAGGATCGCCGCGCAGGCGACCGAGGAGCAGCGGCGCGAGGTCGCCGACGTGTGGCTGGACAACTCCGGTGACGTCGAAGGGCTGCTGGCCGACGTCGACCGGCTGTGGCAGGAGCGGCTCGTGCCGTTCGAGGAGAACCTGCGGCTCGGGCGCGCTCCGGTGAGCGGTCCGCCGCGCGTCGTCGATCCCGACCCGGACTGGCCGGCCCACGCCCGCAGGTTGATCGCGCGCGTCGAGCGCGCGGCGGGGGAGCGGGCGGTGCGGGTGGACCACGTCGGGTCCACCTCGGTGCCCGGGCTGCCCGCCAAGGACGTCGTCGACCTGCAGCTGACCGTCCGGACCCTGGCCGACGCCGACGCGCTGGCCGGTCCGCTCGCCGAGGCCGGGTTCGCGCCGCTGCCGCACATCACCGGCGACGTGCCGCTGGAGTTCGCCCCGGAACCGCAGCTGTGGTCCAAGCGCCTGCACACCTCGGCCGATCCGGGGCGCCCGGCCAACCTGCACCTGCGCGTCGAGGGCTCCCCGGGCTGGCGGACCGCCCTGGTCTTCCCCGCCTGGCTGCGCGTCGACGACGCGGCCCGCGCCGACTACCTCGCCACCAAGCGCAGGCTGGAAGCCGCCCACGCCGACGACCCGGACACCGAGGGCTACGCCGAGGCCAAGGACTTCTGGTTCGCCGAGAACCTGCCCAAGGCTCTGGCCTGGGCCGACCGCACCGGTTGGGCGCTCTAGGGGCTGTTTGGGAATGCGGCGGAGCCGCTGTTCCAGGTGTGGAACTCAGCCCGCACCGCCGCTGGAGGTTCTGCCGCCCGCACCGCCGAGCAAAGCAATCCCTGAACAATCCCCAGGCCGCGAGGAGGATCCGCGCGAGCTCGGCGTGCCCCTGGCGCTCGGCGTGCTGCAGGGCCGTCACGCCGTCGCGGTCGCCGATGGTCGCGTCCGCGCCGCTGTCGACGAGCAGCCGAACGATCTGCTGGTGGCGCGGGCCCCCGTCGCCGAGCACCACCGCCTCCAGCAACGCCGTCCAGCCGAGGTCGTCGACGTGGTCGACGTCGATGCCGGTGCGCAGCACCGCGCGCACGAACTCGACATGACCGCGCTCGGCGGCGGGGATCAGCGCGGTTCCGCCGAACCGGTTGGTCGACCCGAGAGCCGGCCGGGCGGGCAGCAGCACGTCGAGCATGGCGACGCTGCCGGTCACCCGGTCGGCCAGGAAGGGGCTGTCGCGGCGGTCGTCCCGGGCGTCCGGATCGGCGCCCGCTCGCACCAGCTCGCGGGCGACGTCCACGCGGTCGCCGAGCACGGCCAGCAGCAGCGGGGTGCGCCGGTGCTCGTCGCGGGCCTCGACATCGGCTCCCGCGGCGAGCGCGGCGCGCACCGCCTCGAGGTCGTCGCGCTCGACGGCGTCGAGGAGTTGGCGGTTGGCCATGGCGTCCTCCCGGACCTCGGTGGTCGGCGCCGCAGGCGTCGGGCGAGCCGGCGGCGGTGCGGTCGCCGCGCAACCGGTCAGCGCGGGGTGGACCGCCGGACGGCCGCGGTCAACGCGGCGGCTCATCCGCCTCGACGGCGGCCCGGAGCAGGCCTGAGCGCGCTCACCAGGGCTCGAAGATGCCCCGGTGGGCGAGCCACTGGTTGATCGAGCGGTGGCGGGTGATCTCGTCGAGCGTGCGGTGCACCGTGGCGAAGGCGTAGTCGGCTTCGCTCTGCCGGATCGCGCCGTGGGCCACCGCCGAGGCGAACTCCGCGGCGCGGGTGACGCGCGGGCGGCCGCGCTCGGGCAGCTCCAGCCCCAGCATCAGGTCGGTGGTCGCCCACGAGCGGGTGTCGCGCTGGATGGAGACCGCCGTCAGCGCGCTGGGGCCGCCCGGGGCGTGCTGGTCGCGCGGCCGGAGGCGGGTCATCCGCAGCCCGAGATCGGTGAGCAGCCAGGTGATCTCCATGTCGTGGTGCGGGTCGTGCGGCAGCAGGCACACGACCATCAGGCCCCACGGCTCGACCTCGCAGATCTCGAGCTGATCGACTTGCCCGGACGGGTGCGTGCGGCGTGCGCTGAACATGTCGATGACTTCGACCAGGCGAGGGGAAACCGCAGCGCTCACAGCACCGGAGGATAGCGGGAGAACTGCCTCGCGGAGATCATCAGTAGCGATTTTTAAGCCAATTCTTATCCGCGATTCTCCGCGGTGGAAATCGCGCGGGAGGATCACACCGTTGGCGGTAGCGAGCGCGGCTCGGGTACGGGACGCTCGGCGGGCCGCCCGTGCCACCTGAGCTCGATGTCGTTGGCGCGCAACCACTTAGCCAGGTCGAAGCCGGTGGCCTCCAGTCCGGACAGCGCCGCGCAGGCGCTCCGCATCGCGCGTTCGGCGGTGGCCGGATCGAGCAGTTCGGCTCGCACGGCGAGCAGGAATTCGTCCACGTCGTGCAGTTCTGCCGCCCGCTTGTCGCGCACTTCCAGATCGAGGTAGTGGTCGACGGTCCGCCACCGTCGCTCGTCCTGTTCCACGTCGACGACGTCGAGGTAGAAGTCCAGGTCGCGCTCGAATCCGGGATGCCAGTACCAGCGCGTCGCGCGCAGCCCCAGCGAGGGCAGGATCCAGGACTCCAGGGCCGCCAGCCTCGGGTGCCCGTCCAGCGGGCGCGCGAGGTAGAGCCCGAACGGCTCGCGGTGGTAGTGGCTGACGGGCCGCACGTGGCCCTTGGGGTCGGTGTTGGTGCGCGCCTGCAGGTCGAAGACCTCGACCTTGGGCGGGTGCACGGGCAGGTCCAGCCGCTCGGCGATCTCGCGCTGCGTGCTCACGGGACCACTCTAGGTGCGCGCGTGCGGCGGGCGCGACGTCCGAAGGTCCGCCGCGCCCGCGATATTTTCTGCCACTTGTACAGCGTCACCTCCGATTCGGTCGGGGTCAGGGCCGTGCGCAGGAGAAATCGTCTCCTGCGAGCCTGCGCCCGCCGCGTCGCGCGGAGGCGTCCGCGCGGGCCTGACCGGGTGACGCAAACCATTGTCCACCCTGATGGCCGCGAAAGCATCCCGTGACGCGACATGATGTCGGGGTGGCCTCGTACGCTGGGGGTCGTGGCATTCGCGACTGAGTACCCCTCCGAGGACAACCGCGTCCGGGCGCACTCCGAGTTCCGGCCGGTCGGCGAGATCGAGCGCACCGGCAAGCCCTTCCGCGTGGAGAGCGAGTACGAGCCGGCGGGCGACCAGCCCGAGGCCATCGCCGAGCTGGAGCGGCGGGTGAACAGCGGGGAGAAGGACGTGGTGCTGCTCGGCGCCACGGGTACCGGCAAGTCGGCGACCACGGCCTGGCTGATCGAGCGGGTGCAGCGGCCCACGCTCGTGCTGGAGCCGAACAAGACCCTGGCCGCTCAGATGGCCAACGAGCTGCGCGGGTTCTTCCCGGACAACGCCGTGGAGTACTTCGTCAGCTACTACGACTACTACCAGCCCGAGGCCTACGTCCCGCAGACCGACACCTACATCGAGAAGGACTCCTCGATCAACGAGGACGTCGAGCGGCTGCGCCACTCGGCGACCTCGAACCTGCTGTCCCGCCGCGATTGCGTGGTGGTCTCCTCGGTGTCGTGCATCTACGGCCTGGGCACGCCGCAGTCGTACCTGGACCGCTCGATCTCGCTGGAGGTCGGCGGCGAGATCGACCGGGACGTGTTCCTGCGCGCGCTGGTCGACGTGCAGTACACCCGCAACGACATCGCCTTCGCCCGCGGCACCTTCCGGGTGCGCGGCGACACCGTCGAGATCATCCCCGCCTACGAGGAGCTGGCGGTGCGGGTGGAGTTCTTCGGCGACGAGATCGACCGGTTGCACTACCTGCACCCGCTCACCGGCGACGTGGTCCGCGAGGTCCAGGACGTGCGGATCTTCCCGGCCACGCACTACGTGGCCGGTCCGGAGCGCATGGAGAAGGCCATCCGCGGCATCGAGAACGAGCTCGACGAGCAGCTGGCCAAGCTGGAGAACCAGAACAAGCTGCTGGAGGCCCAGCGGCTGCGGATGCGCACCCAGTACGACATCGAGATGATGCGCCAGGTCGGCTTCTGCTCGGGCATCGAGAACTACTCGCGGCACATCGACGCCCGCGAGGCGGGCTCGGCGCCGGCGACGCTGATCGACTACTTCCCGGACGACTTCCTGCTGATCATCGACGAGTCGCACGTGACCGTCCCGCAGATCGGCGGCATGTACGAGGGCGACGCCTCGCGCAAGCGGACCCTGGTCGAGCACGGCTTCCGGCTGCCCAGCGCGATGGACAACCGGCCGCTGACCTTCGAGGAGTTCAGCGACCGCATCGGCCAGTCGGTCTACCTCTCGGCGACCCCGGGCGACTACGAGATCGCCCAGGCCGGAGGCGAGTTCGTCGAGCAGGTCATCCGCCCGACCGGTTTGGTCGACCCCGAGGTGGTGGTCAAGCCGACCGAGGGGCAGATCGACGACCTGGTGCACGAGATCCGCGAGCGAGCCGAGCGCGACGAGCGGGTGCTGGTGACCACGCTGACCAAGAAGATGGCCGAGGACCTCACCGACTACTTCCTGGAACTGGGCATCCGGGTGCGCTACCTGCACTCCGAGGTGGACACGCTGCGCCGGGTCGAGCTGCTGCGCCAGCTGCGGCTGGGGGAGTACGACGTGCTGGTGGGCATCAACCTGCTGCGCGAGGGCCTGGACCTGCCCGAGGTGTCGCTGGTGTCCATCCTGGACGCCGACAAGGAGGGCTTCCTGCGCTCGGACCGGTCCCTGGTGCAGACCATCGGGCGCGCTGCGCGCAACGTCTCCGGTCAGGTGCACATGTACGCCGACCGGATCACCGACTCGATGCAGTACGCCATCGACGAGACCAACCGGCGCCGCGCCAAGCAGATCGCCTACAACGAAGAGCACGGCATCGACCCGCAGCCGTTGCGCAAGAAGATCGCCGACATCCTCGACCGGGTCTACACCGAGGCCGACGACACCGAGGAGGCCGTCGAGGTCGGCGGGTCCGGGCGGAACACCTCGCGGGGCAAGAAGCCGTCGGGCGAGGCGGTGGCCAGTCCCGGGCTGCTGGAGGACCGCGACATCTCGTCGATGCCGCGCGCGGAGCTGGCCGACCTGGTCCAGCAGCTCAACGACCAGATGATGAACGCGGCGCGCGAGCTGCAGTTCGAGCTGGCCGCGCGGCTGCGCGACGAGATCGCCGACCTCAAGAAGGAGATCCGGGGCATGGACGCCGCGGGCATCGAGTGAGTTCGGCGCGAATCGCCGGGTCCGGGCGGTGTTACGCCCGGACCCGGTGAGCAACATCTCGGTTTTTCCGGATCCGCGAAGGCGTGGAAATTGCGCGCGCAACTACCGTTCGGTAATTCGATCCGGCGGGGTATCTGACCTCGGGCAATTCTGATTCACGTCCAATGTGGACACTTGCTTCGAATGCTGCTGGTCGGTTGCTCGTCCATTTCGAGAAAGGATTCACCAGCGATGATTACGTTCTGTCGTTCGTCTCACCGGGAAGGCGGTACGCGGGTAAGCTGGTTTCCGGTATTTTAGCTCTCCTGACGTGAGCGTGCGGATGTATCGGGCGGCGACGAAACGGAGCATTCAGATGGATCCCGGCTGGCCGTTGACACTCTGCTCCCCCAGAGGTACCGGCACGTCGAGGTTCGTCGGCACCGTCCGGTCCGGCCGGAAGCAGCTCTCGCTCGCGCCATGTTGAGCGAATCGCCCTTTCCTTTCCCCGACGGTGCGGCGGCGCGGCCGCACCTGCCGGAAATCGTGAGCGTGCGATGCGTCGCCTTCTCCCCCTCGGCGACGCGTCCGACGGCGAGCGCGAAATCTCGGAAGTAACCATTCCCGCGACCCGCCGATGGTTCGGGTGAACCTCCTCCCACACCCAGGCACGCCCACGACGCATCCCCGCGACCCCTTTTCGAGGAAGGAACCGATCGGAATGGAGTTTGCCGACAGCGGTCCCGCACAACATCCCGGTGCGGCGTCGGAAATGCTCGACTTCCTGCGCAGCTACAGCAGAGAGCAGCTCGACTCGTGGCGCATGGACGAGCGCCGCAGCTTCCCGACCTCCCTGATCCCCGACCTGGCGAACGCCGGCCTGCTCGGCCTGCAGATCCCCGAGAGCCACGCCGGGCAGGCGCTCTCGCACGCCGACACCCTCCGGGTCTTCCGGCAGGTCGGCGCGATCGACTGCAACCTCATGGTCTTCCTGGCGGTGCACAACACCCTCGGTGTCCCGCCGATCCAGCACTTCGCGCGGCCCGAGGTGCGCGATGCCGTGCTTCCCGAGCTGGCCAGCGGCAGGAAGCTGGTCACCAGCGCCATCACCGAGCCCGGCATGGGCTCGCACGTGCGCGCGATCTCGACTCGGGCCAGCCGGTTGCCCGACGGCAGCTACGTGATCAACGGCGGCAAGCAGTGGATCTCGCTGGGCGCCGATGCGAATCACGTCAACGTCTTCGCTCGCCTGATCGGCGAGGACGGCCAGGACGCGGGCATCACCGGCTTCCTCGTCGATTCCCGAACGCCGGGCTTCGTGCGCGGCCCGGAGATGATGACCATGGGGCTCAAGGCGGTCCCGCAGAACGTGCTGACCTTCGAGAACCTGCGCGTGCCGGGGGAGGCCCTGCTGGGTGCCGAGGGCGGGGGTCTGGCCGCGGCCAAGACCGCGTTCACCCGCGGTCGCCTGGTGCTGCCCACCGGCGCGATGGGCGCGGCCATGCGCGCCCTGGAGCTGGCCCAGCGCTTCGCGCGCCGCCGCGAGGTGGCCACCGGCAACCTCGCCGACAACGGGCGCATCCAGCAGATCCTGGCCGACGCGGTGGCCGCGATCCAGTCGGTGGACGCCCTGGTGCACCACATCGCCGACCGGCTCGACGCGGGGCGGCAGGTCCACGAGCTGTGGTTCTTCGTGGCCAAGATCCTCGGTTGCGAGCTGATGTGGAAGGTCGTCGACGACTGCGTGCAGCTGCTCGGCGCGCGCGGGTTCGTCGACACCAACGTGGTCGCCCAGTTCTACCGGGACTACCGGCTGTTCCGGATCTTCGAGGGCACCACCGAAGCGATCACCGTCTACCTGGGCAGCGTGATCATGAAGGACTCGCAGCGGCTGCTCGACGCGTTCGACGACCTGGACTCCGACCCGGTCGTGGCCGAGCACGTCGCCCGGGTGGTCAAGCTGACCACGGTGCCCATCGGCGATGAGCAGCACAAGCACGTGCTGGCCGCCCAGATCGGCGAGCTGGCCTGCTGGTCGCTGCTGGCCGGGCTGACCGGGCAGGGCGGGCGCCGCTCCAAGATGCACGCGCGCACGGCGAGCTGGTGCGAGCAGCGGTTCCTGGAGAGGCTGCGCCGGGCCGAGGACTCCGCGCCGGTCGCCGACCTGCCCACCGGCGACGAGATCGCCCGCTGCATCGACGGTTTCGAGGAGCTCATCGGCAACGTCGAGCAGCGCCGCCCGGGCGACTACCGGGAGCTGGACCTGCTGCTGCGGCGAGGCTGAGCCGAGCTTTTGACGAAAGAGTCCCCCGAGCCGGCTCGGGGGACTCTTTCATCAAAAGGCCAGCCGTCAGCCCTGCAGCTCGCGCTCGCGCCGGTGCAGGAGCTCGACGCCCTCCCCGGCCAGCGACTTGATGGCGTTGAGGCCCTCCCGGCCCCACGGGCGGGGTTCGCTGTCGATGACGCAGACCGTGCCCAGGGCCAGGCCCGAGCGGTCGATCAGCGGCGCTCCCAGGTAGGAGCGCACGTTCATCTTGTCCACCACGTCGTTGCCCGCGAAGCGCGGGTAGTCGCAGACGTCCTCCAGCACCAGCGCCATCCGGCGCGCGATGACGTGCGGGCAGTACCCGGTCTCCATCGGCGCCGAGCGCGGGTCGTGGTCGGCGTTCGGGTCGTCCATCGCGGCCACCCGCGTGAACAGCCCGCCCAGGTACTGGTGGGTGTCGGTGATGAAGTTGACCATCGCGTTGGGCACGCCGAGGGCCTGCGCGACGCGCTGGGCGAACGCGTCGAACTCGGCCTCGGCCTTGTCGCCGAGTCCGAGCTGGCGCAGCCGCGCGGCGCGTTCCTGCGCGCTGCTGTCGACGGGGGAGAAGTGCCGGTGTCCGGACGCGTCGAAGGTCGTCACGAGAGGGCTCCGTTTCCGGGGATCGCTACGGGCGGGTCGTTAACACGTGTTCCATGAGCTGGACGAGCACGGAGGCGGCCGAGCGCCGCTCGCGCGCGTCGCAGAGCACGACGGGGGTGTGCGGTTTGATGTCGAGGGCCTGCCGCACCTCGTCGGGCTGGTATCGGAAGCCGTCGTCGAACTGGTTGACCGCGACCAGGAAGTCGATGCCGCGGCTCTCGAAGAACTCCACGGCCGCGAAGCAGTCCTGCAGGCGGCGGGTGTCGGCCAGCACCACCGCGCCCAGCGCGCCGTCGACCAGGTCGTCCCACATGAACCAGAACCTGTCCTGCCCGGGCGTGCCGAACAGGAACAGCACGATGTTCTGCGGGTCGAAGGTGATTCGGCCGAAGTCCATCGCCACCGTGGTGGTCGACTTGTCCCCGACGCCGGTCAGGTCGTCGTGGCCGACCGAGGCGACGGTGAGCGTCTCCTCGGTGGTCAGCGGTTCGATTTCGCTGATCGAACGGACGAACGTGGTCTTCCCGACTCCGAATCCACCCGCGATCAGGAACTTGAACGAGGTCGGGAATGGCTCAGAGCTGTTGGAGCCCATTGAGCAGTGCCTCCAGTTGTTCTCTTCTCGGCGCGTGGGCCGGGGCGTGGGTGGTGATCGCCCCCCAGTCGATGAGGTCCGACAGCAGGACCTTGGTGACCACCGCGGGCTGCTTGAGGTGCGCGGCGACCTCGGCGACCGAGGTGGCGTGCCGGCACATCGTGAGCATCCTGGCGTGCACTGGCTCGATCCGCTCCGGCGACATCCGGCCCGTGGAGCGCACCAGCGACTGCAGCGACAGCGCGGCGCTGGGCTCGGTGCGGCCGTTGGTCAGCGAATACGGGCGCAGCAGTGGTCCGGCCTCGTTGTCCAGCCAGGGCTTGTCCGGCGGTGACATCATGGGTCACCGCCCCATTTCACCGGCGCTCCGCGCGGCGGTTGGCTGCCGCATGGGCGTCGCCAGGTGGGCCGGGACCCGCTTGACCAGCTGGGCGATCTCGTAGCCCAGCACGGCGGCGTCGGCATCGGGCGAGGCCAGCACCACCAGGACCGCGCCGGTCCCGGCGGCGGAGACGAACACGACCAGGTCGTCGAACTCCACGACGACCTGGCGCACGCCGCTGCTGTTGCCGAACCGCTGCCCGCCGTTGCGGGCCAGCGAGCACTGGGCGGCCGCCCACGCGGCCAGCGCGTCGGCCTCGTCGTTGTCCAATCCGCGGTGGTACCGCTTGATCCCGTCCGTGGAGGCCAGCAGGGCACAGCGGGTGTGCGGGACTCGCCGGAGCAGGTCGGCCAGCAGCCAACTCAGATCGGACGACGAGCCCGCGGTCACGTCATTGGCCATGAGAAAAGTGTCTCCTTGAGATCGTGCGGGGAGGAAGGGGTGATGAGGCGGGCGGGTCAGTTCTCACGACCACCCGGTTCCTGGTCCTTGGTGCCGCCTTCGACGCCGGAGCGGTAGGAGGCCCACAGCCCCGGGTTCGGCCCGCCTCGCGGTTTCTCCTCGGCGGGCGCGGCTCCGCTGGCCAGTTGCGGCACCAGGTAGCTGCGGGTGCGGTCGCGCCTGGGCAGCGCGGGCCGCTCCTCGTTGCTGACCGCCGGCCCGCCGTGCGCGGGTTCGGCGGCCGGTGCCTGCTGGGGCGGCTCGGTGGGCAGCAGGTCGCCGGAGTGCCTGCCGTAGCCGGTGGGGTTGTCGGCGGGCTGCGGCGCGGGCGCGGCGGGCACCTGCTGGGCGGTGCCGTTGCTGCGCTGCGGTTCGCGATCGGCCACCGGCGCCCGGTAGGTGCCCTCGGCACCGGTGAGCTGCGTCGTGGCCGGGTCCGGTGCGCCGTTTGTTCCGGTGGGCTCGACCGTGGTCAGCACGCTCTCGGCGTTGTTGGCCGCGGCCTGCTCGTGGGCCTCGTCCTCGGTCGCGCCGAGCAGGCTCGCCGGGATCACCACGTGCGCGTCGGTGCCGCCGTACATGTTGTTGGCCAGCTCCACGCCGATCTGGTGCCGGTGCGCGAGCTGGGCGACCACGTAGAGCCCGATGCGGCCGTCGCGCAGCTGGGCCTCGCGGTCGGCCTCCTCGGGGTTGCTCAGCAGCTTGTTCAGCGTCATCCGGTCCTGCTGGGGCATCCCGAGGCCGCGGTCGCGGATGTCGATGGCCAGCCCGGCGGTGACCCGCTGGGTGTTGAGCGTGACCTGGGTGTCGGGCTCGGAGAACGAGGTGGCGTTCTCCACCAGCTCGGCGATGAGGTGGATGACGTCGGCGACGGCGTGCCCGTGCAGCGTGCCGTCGACCGGCGGGATCACCTTCACCCGCGCGTAGTGCTCGACCTCGGCCACCGCCGAGCGCAGCACGGTGTACATGGCCACCGGCTTGCTCCACTGCCGCCGCGGCATCGAACCGCCCAGCACGGCGAGGCTCTCGGCCTGCCTGCGCACACCGGTGACCAGGTGGTCCACCGCGAACAGGCCCTTGAGCAGGTCCGGGTCCTCGACCATCTGCTCCAGCTCGTCGAGCCGCTGGATCGCGCGGTGCGCCAGCGACTGCACGCGGCGGGCCAGGTTGGCGAACACCGCCACGCCCGGGTCCGTGCGCGAGCTGGGGTCCTGCTGCATGCGCACCAGGGTGAACTCGACGGCCGACTGGGCCTGGCGCAGCTCGTGGGCGAGCAGCTCGAACGGGTTGGTGGTGGCGGGCTCGGTGGTGGGCCAGCGCGGAGCGGGCTGGTGCCCCGAGCGGAGCTGCTCGACGAGGTCGGGCAGCTCCTTGTTGTTCTGCTCGATGTTTCGCCGCAGGGCGTCGATCCACTGCTGGGTCTGGCGGGCGTTCTCGGCCAGCTGCGCGCGGGCCTGGCTCCCGGCCTCGTCGACCTTGCGGTCCACCTCGTCGGCCAGCTTGCCGGCGCGCACGCACGCGATCACCGCGATGGCGATGCAGGCGGCCGCGGCAGTGCCGAGCACGGTGTAGCGGATCGTCTCCGGTGGCACGAAGGCCAGCGCGGCGGTCGCGGCGATGCCGATGAGCGTCACGGCGACCAGGGACAGCACGACCAGACGCAACAGTCGTTCCCGGAGCTGGTCGGGTTCCGCTCCGGGAGGTTGTTCGTTCTGCGTCGCGGGTAAGGGACTTTCAGACATCAGCGTCCTTGGTACGGGGGTGTCGGTGACGGGCACGAGTGCCGGGATCGGGGACGTCACCGGGGACTACTGGTGCTCGACTCGTGATCAAAGTATCACTCGGCGTGATGATAGTGCGTCCGGATGGAGAATTGGCCCTTTCCGGCTAGTAATGCGTCCGATAGGGGGATCATGGATCCGGCCGAACAGCCGAAAACGGCCGCTCACCTCGAAATTCGAGGAGAGCGGCCGTTACTGGAACGTTCCCGTCCCCCTACGGGCGCATTGACGACTTGCCCCTGATGGGGATAGTTCGCGCGCGCGGTTGGTTACTGAGCGGTGCGGCAGCTCACGCGAAGGCGCTCAGGCCGGTGATGGACTTGCCGACGATCAGGGTGTTCATCTCGCGGGAGCCCTCGAAGGAGTAGACCGCTTCGGCGTCGGCGAAGAACTTGGCCACCTCGTAGTCGAGCACGATGCCGTTGCCGCCGAAGAGCTCCCGGGCCCAGCCGACGACCTCGCGCATCTTGGTGGTGGTGAACGCCTTGGCCATCGCGGCCTGCTCGGCGCTGCCCTCGCCCTGGGCGACCAGCTCGTTGAGCCGCACCACGACGCCGAACATCGCGGTGACGTTGCCTAGCATCTTGACCAGCAGGTCCTGGATCATCTGGAAACCGCCGATGGGCTTGCCGAACTGCACGCGCTGGGTGGCGTACTCGCGCGCCAGCTCGTATGCGCGCACCGCGACGCCCAGCGCCTGCCAGGCCACGCCGCCCCGGGTGGAGGCCAGGACCTCGGCGGTGTCCCGGAAGCTGTTGACGTTCTGCAGCCGGTCGGCCTCCGGCACCCGGACGTCGGTCAGCACGATGTCGGCGTTCTGCACGGTGCGCAGCGCGATCTTGCCCTCGATCTTGGTGGCCCGGAAGCCCTCGGCCGGCGTCTCCACGACGAAGCCCTTGACCTGGCCGTCGGCCTCGTCGCGCGCCCACACCACGACCAGGTCGGCGAAGGTGCCGTTGCCGATCCAGCGCTTGGCCCCGTTGAGCACCCACTCGTCGCCCTCGCGGCGAGCGGTGGTGCGCATGCCGCCGGCGACGTCGGAGCCGCCCTCGGGCTCGGTGAGCGCGAACGCGCCGATCTTGCTCATGTCGACCATGTCGGGCACCCAGCGGTCCCGCTGCTCCTGGTTCCCGCCGTTGTAGATCGAGCCCATCGCCAGCCCGGTGTGCACGCCGGAGAACACCGCCAGCGACGGGTCGACGCGGTTGAGCTCCAGGCTGAGGAAACCGGTGAACAGCGGGCTGCGCCGGTTGCCGTCGCCGTACTCGGGGAACTGGTAACCGGCCAGCCGCAGCTTGGCGAACTTCTCGACGACCTCGAAGGGGAACTCGGTGGTGTCCCAGGCCTGGTTGGCCAGCGGCTTGACCTCGCGTTCCAGGTACTCGCGGATCTCGGCGAGCTCGGTGCGCTCGGATTCGGGCAGCTTGTCGGCGAATCCGAAGAAGTCCGGATCGGTGTTGACCTTCTTGGGCATTACTGCTCCTCGGAGTTCAGCGCGTCGTTGATGGCGTTGTGCTTGCGGTCGCGCGCCCGCGCCCGCTGCTGGTAGTCGGATTCGCCGCTGCCGTAGGCGGACTCGGTCTGGGCGACGACGTCCGCGATGGCCTCATCGGTGAGCTCGGGATCGCCCAGGTCCTGCCAGCGCTGGGCCATGCCCACGCCGAGGTGGGCCATCATGTGCCGGATGCCCCCGGGGCCGCCGCCGAGGTGGAAGCTCTCGAACGGGCCGACCGTGGCGTAGCGGCCGCCCAGCGAGGCCTTCATCACCGTGTCGAGCTCCTCGGCGGAGACCACGCCCTGGCGCACCAGCGAGATGGACTCGCGCATGATCGCGCTCTGCAGCCGGTTGGCGGCGAAGCCGGAGATCTCCTTGCGCAGCCGGACCGGGGTCTTGCCCAGCGCGCGGTAGAACTCGAAGGCCTCGTCGACGACCCGCCCGTCGGTGCGCGCACCGGGCACGATCTCGACCAGCGGCACGACCTGCGGCGGGTTGAACGGGTGCGCGATCAGCAGCCGCGCGGCCGCCGCCGCGGGCAGCTCGGCGGCGATGTCGCTGGCCACGATGCCCGAGCTGGAGGAGGCCAGCACCGCCTCGGCGGGTGCGTGCTCGGCGATCTCGGCGAACAGCTGCCGCTTGAACTCCAGCCGCTCGGGGCCGTTCTCCTGCACCAGTTCCGCGTTCTCCACGGCCTTGGCCAGGTCGGGAGTGGTGCTGATCCGGGAGCGCAGCTGCTCGACGCGGGCGCCGGGGATGCTCTCGGCGAGCATCGGCAGCGCGGCGTCGACGGCTTCGTCCAGGTCCTCGCGCGGGTCGGTGATGCGGACCTCGACGCCGTTGGCGGCGAACAGCGCCGCCCAGGCCAGCCCGATCGTGCCCGCGCCGACCACGGCCGCGTCGTTCCACTTCGGACTCATGATTCCTCCAGGTAGTCGTGCACGGGCTCGATCCCGGCCAGGGTGAGGTCGGTGAGGATGTGGCTGGCCGAGACGACCTCGCGCACCGGCAGGTCGGCCAGCGGAGCCAGCGCGTGCTCGAACAGCTGCAGCCGCGCGGGGCCGGTGTGGGCCTCCTTGACCGCGATGTCGGTGATGCGGGTGCGCACCAGCTCGGCGACCCGCGGCCGGTGGTCGTGGCCGGGGACGAGCTTGAGCATGAAGGTGGGCACGGTGATCTGGGCCTTCGCCTCGGCGAGGTCCATCGGGAAGTGCTTGTAGCCCATGGTCGCCGTGGCCACCCGCTCGGCGCCGTGGTCGAGCGTGCCCACCAGCGCGGCGTGGTCGACCCGGAGCGCCGGCTCGCCCATCACCTTCGGGTAGGCGCTGGCCTCGCGTCCGGCCGCGGTGGCCGGGAAGTTGTTCAGGTACATCGCGTGCAGGTACTCGCCGCGCTCCTCGCCGAAGCGCACCGGGATCGCCTGGCCGGCCTCGACGTAGGGGCCGAAGGAGGTGACCTCGCCCATCTTCATGACCTCGAAGCGGACCAGCGGCTCGTCGAAGGTCAGCGGCTCGGGCACCACCGCGCGCAGCGCCTCGGCGTCGGTGCGGTAGACGATGTTGAGGTACTCGCGGTCGGTGAACCGCGCGACGGTCGGCGCGTAGGCCGGAGCGCCCAGGGGAGTGGCGACGTTGCGCAGGATCTGCTCTCGGTTCATCGTCCGCTCCACTTCGGTGCGCGCTTCTCGGTGAAGGCGCGGACGCCCTCGGCGAAGTCCGCGGAGTCCCGCAGCGCGGCGTTGACCTCGCGCTGCGCGGCGAAGGCCTCGGGCTCGGGCGAGCGGTCGGACTGCCGCGCGACCTGCTTGACCGCGGCCAGCGCCAGCGGCGCGTTGGCGGCCAGCTCGCCGGCCAGCTCCAGGGCCGCGGCCAGCGCCTGGCCGTCGGAGGAGACCTGGTTGACCAGGCCGAGCTCGCGGGCGCGACCCGCCTCGACGCTGCGCCCGGTCAGCAGCAGCTCCATGGCCAGGTGGTGCGGGATCCGCTTGGGCAGCCGGATCGCGCCGCCACCGCCGGCGATGATGCCGCGCTTGACCTCGGGCAGCGCGAACTTCGCGCCGGAGGCGGCCACGATCAGGTCGCAGGCCAGCGCCAGCTCGAACCCGCCGCCCATGGCGAAGCCCTCGACCGCGGCGATCAGCGGCTTGGTGGTGTCGGCCTCGGTCAGCCCGCCGAAGCCGCGGTCGCCCGCGGTCGGGGACTCGCCGCGCGCGGCGGCCTTGAGGTCCATGCCCGCGCTGAAGGTTCCCGCCGCGCCGGTGAGCACGCCGACCCGCAGCTCGGGGTTGGCGTCGAGCTCGTCGACGGCCGCGGCGATGCCGTGCGCCACGTCGGCGTTGACCGCGTTGCGCGACTCCGGCCGGTTGATGGTGATGATCAGGGTGTGACCGGTGACCTCGGTCTGCACCGCGGTGTTCGGGGCGGTCATGCCGCTTCTCCCTTCCCGTCGTCGGAGAGCTCGCCCAGCACGGCCTCGGTGTCCTGACCGGGCACCGGCGGGTGCAGTCGGATCGAGGCGGGCGTGGCGGAGAAGCTCATCGGAACGCCGACCTGCCGGTAGCTGCCCTCGGTGGGGTGCTCGGCGAGGTCGAGCAGGTGGCCGTTCTGGACGTAGGCGTCCTCGGCGGCCTCGTCGAGCTTGAGCACCGGGCCGACCGGGACCGACTTCTCGGCGCAGACCTGGAACCACTCCTCGGTGGTCAGGTTCGGGGTGATCGATTCGAGCAGCTCGGCCAGCGCGGCGCCGTCGGCGCGCGAGTCGATGTGGTCCCCGGCGATGCGCGGGTCCTCGGCCAGGTCGGGACGGCCGGCGGCGTTGAACAGGTCGCGGAAGTTCTGCGGCGAGTACGGCATGATCATCGCCTGCCCGTCCTTGGTGGGGCGGGCGCGGTGCCCCGCGTTCATCGACAGCGCGAAGCCGGTCTCGCTCATCGCGGGCTCGTAGATCTTGCCCTGCAAGTGCTCGACGAGGTTGAACGCCAGCATCGTGTCGGCCATCGGGACCTCGACCAGCTGGCCCTGCCCGGTGGCGCGCTGGTGCACCAGGGCCGCCAGCGCCGAGTAGACGATGGTCAGCGCGGTGACCTTGTCGCCGAGGATGGTCGGCAGCACCACCGGCTTCCCGATGTCGCCCGCGCGCTGGGCCAGGTCCAGCAGCCCGGAGGCGGCCTGCACGGTCTCGTCGTAGGCGGCGAGGTCGGCCCGGTCCGAGTCGGGCCGGAAGCCCTGCGCGTGCGCGTAGATCAGGTGCGGGTTGTCCGCGGCGAGGCTGTCGTGGTCCATGCCCAGCCTGCGCAGCGCGTTGATGCGCATGTTGGTGATCAGGATGTCGGCGCTGCCGATGAGCTCTCGGGCGCGCTGGGCGTCGGTCTCGTCCTTGAGGTTGAGCGAGACGCTCCGCTTGTTGCGGTTGACGTTCATCGCCAGCGGGGTCATCCCCGGGGTGCGGTGCAGCGTGCCGTACCGCGCCGTGTCCTTCGGCGACTCGATCTTGATCACGTCGGCGCCCAGGTCGCCGAGGATCTGGGCCGCGTACGGGCCCATGACCACGGTGGCCATGTCGATCACGCGCACACCGGCCAGCGGACCGGATTTCTCGGAGGAAGTCATCACCGCTCCTGGTGGAATCGGGATCCTTTCCCGATCCATTAATTCGCTTCGCTAACTACGTTAGGGGCGTGCGGTGGTGCAGGGCAATCGATCAGTGCAACCGAATCGCGAACAATGGCGTGACCGCAGCGGTCACGCCGCCGGCCCGGCCAGCGCCGATTTGGCCGATTCGATGAGTTTCTGCAGGTCAGGCTGCTCCTGCGTGCGGTCGTGGCGCCAGATCAGGCCGGTCGACAAGATCGGCGAGAAATCCTCGATCGGCAGGACCACGACGTCGTTCTCGCGCAGCTTCTGCATTCCGCTTTTCGGGTCGAGCATGGAAATGGCGAAGGCCTCGCCGTTGGCCACGACTTCCGAGGTGCTGGCGTAATCGGCGGTGTCCAAGGTCGTCCTGCGATGAATTCCGGCGGCCGACAACCGAGCCTCCAGCTCGTCCCAGTAGTCCGGGAGCATCCGCGCCGCCGGGCGCACGTAGGTGAACTCGGTCAGCTCGTGCAGCGAGACCGAGCGCCGCCCGGCGAACTCCGCCGCGGGCAGCACCGCCCCCAGCGGCTCGCCCATCAGCTCGAAGGTCTCGATGCCCTCGGCGTGCACCGGCAGGTGCACCAGGGCCATCGCCAGCTCACCGCGCTGCACCCCGCCGAGCAGCTCGCGACTGCCGCCCGGCCAGCGCTTCAGGTCCAACGTCGGTGCGCAGGCGCGGGCGAACTCGGCCAGCCGCTCGCGCAGGTCGGAGTGCAGGCCGGGCGGAACGCCGAGGTAGACCACCGGGCGGTGCGGGCTGATCGCCTCGCGCAGCCGCCAAGGGATGTCGTCGAAGCGGTTGATCACGTCGCGGGCGATCGGCAGCAGCGCCGAGCCGGCCTCGGTGAGCGCGACGTGGTGCGAATCCCGCTCGAACAGCGCCGTTCCGAGCTCGCGCTCCAGGTCGCGCACCCGCTGGCTCAGCGGCGAGGTGGCCATGTGCAACTTGCGCGCCGCGCCGGAGAAGCTCAGGTTCTCGGCGACGGCCACGAAGTACCGCAGGTGGAAGATCTCCATCGCCCACCGAGATTACGCCGGGCCCCGCAGCGCCACCCCTCAGCTGGTGATGTCCTTGCGGCGGAACCGCCACGCGGTCAGCGCGGCGAAGGCGGTCGCGTACGCCAGCGCCGAGAAGCACCCGTTGGCCATGCCGCTCCAGTCGATGTCCCTGGCGAACAGGTCGGCGTAGGAGGTGGCGAAGTGCGTGGGAAGGTAGGCGCGCAGGTCGCCGAGCGCCCCGATCTGGTCGAGGATCTGCGACAGGATCGACACCAGCACCGCGCCCCCGACGGCGCCCAGCGGCGCGTCGGTGCTCACGCTCAACCACAGCGCGAGCCCGGCGACCCAGGACAGGTGCACCGCCAGGTAGACCGCCGCGGCCACGACCATCACCAGCCCGCGCGGGAAGGACAGCGACTCGCCGGTGGGCGAGACCAGCGACCCGGTGCCGAACCAGACGATCCCCGCCGCGAGCGCGACGCCGGTCACCAGCATCAGCGCGAACACCGACAGCAGCGCGGCGACCTTGGTCTTCTGCCGCAGCAGCCGCAACCGCGGGACCGGTGCGGCCAGCAGGTACTTCAGGCTCGACCAGGCGGCCTCGCTGGCCACCGTGTCGCCGAAGAACAGCGCCACCACCACGACCAGCAGGAAGCTCGTCGAGGCGTAGAGGGTGAACACCGCGAAGTTCAGCCCGCTGGAGGTGGCGATGTCGGCGTAGCTGCGGCCACCGCCGGAGCCGTCGTCGCCCAGCTCGAACGCCCCCACCAGCAGCAGGGGGAGCAGCAGCAGGAAGCCGAGGGTCAGCCAGCTGCGCCGCCTGCGCAGCTGGCGGGCCAGCTCCACGCGCAGCGGCAGCGTCTTGCCGGGGCGGTAGCCCTCCACGCTGCCGTCGGGCTGGGCCAGCCCGTAGCCGGGCGTGCGGACCACGGCGGAATCCGCGGTGGGCACCACCGCGATCTCGGCTCCGGCTCCCGGCTCGTCCGCCGGGTCGGGTTCGCCCACCGCGGTGGGCTCGTCGGGCTCTCGCGCCGCGGACTCCGGCCCGGTGGTCTCCGGCTCGGTGGTCTCCGGCCCGGTGGTCTCCGGCTCGGGCTCCTCGGGCTCCGCCGACGCCTCGTCGGCCGGCTTCGGCGTGCTGTCGAGGATCTCCAGCCCCGCGACGTCCTCGGGGTCCGGCCCGTCGACGTCGTCGAGGTCCGGGTCCTCGTAGTCCTTGAGGTCGATGCCTTCGAGGTCGAGGTCCTCGGGGGCGTGCCGAGCCCGTCCGCTGGGTTCGTTCACCGCTTGTCCTCCCCGACGAGCTGCAAGAAAGCGTCCTCCAAACGTCGTCGCGGCCCCACCTGGTGCACCGCGACGCCGGCGTCGACCAGCACGGCCACCAGCACGGCGGCCTGGTGCCCGGCGAGGTCGACGTGCACCTGGGTGCCCTCGACCTCCACCCTGCCGAGCCCCTCGACGGTGTTCAGCGCCGTGGCCGCCGCCCGCGGCTGGTCGACCACGAAGGTCACCTCGCCGTCGATCGCGGTGATCTCCTCGACCGTGCCCGCCGCGGCCACCGTCCCGCTGTGCATCACGACCACGTGCGTGCAGGTCTGCTCGACCTCGCTGAGCAGGTGGCTGGAGACCAGCACCGAACGCCCGGTGGAGGCGTAGCGCCGCAGCATCTCGCGCATCCGGTGGATCTGCGGCGGGTCGAGACCGTTGGTGGGTTCGTCGAGCACCAGCAGCTCCGGCAGGCCCAGCATGGCCTGGGCGATGGCCAACCGCTGCTTCATGCCCTGGCTGTAGGTGCGCACCTTGCGCTTGGCCGCGGTGTCCAGGCCGGCGATCTGGAGCACCTCGTCGAGGTGGGACTGCAGCATCGGGCGGCCGGTGGCGGCCCAGTAGTAGCGCAGGTTGTCCAGGCCGGACAGGTGCGGCAAGAAGCCGGGCGCCTCCACCAGCGCGCCGACGCGCGACAGCGCGGGCGAACCGGCGCCGAGACGGTGCCCGAACAGCCGGATCTCGCCCTTGCTCGGGCGCAGCAGGCCCAGCATCATCCGCAGCGCGGTGGTCTTGCCCGCGCCGTTGGGGCCGAGCAGCCCGACGATCTGGCCGCGCTCGACCCGCATCGACAGGTCGGCCACCGCGGCCTTCTTGCCCGGGTAGGACTTGTGCAGGCCGGTGATGGCCAGGGGCGTGTCGGCCAGCTGCGGGTCGACCTGGTCGTGGAAGCGCCGCCGGATCAGCGAGAGCAACCACACCAGCAGCACCAGCGCGAGCACCAGCCCGATGCCGACCAGCGGCGCCACCGGCAGGCCGCTGGCACTGGAGGCGGTGGCGTGCACCGAGGGCACCGACAGCTGCCGGTCGCCGGCCAGCGCGACGCGGTGCACCGAGGCCTGGTCCGGCAGCGCGAAGGCCTGGTCGGTGGTCGAGACCGCCAGTTCCAGGCGGTGCCCGGTCTCCACCGGGTGCACCAGGCCCGGCAGCGAGACGTTGACCTCGACCGGTCGGCCGTTGGCGGGCAGCCCGTCGACCCGCATCGGGGAGACCGCGTTGCCCAGCAACCTGCGCTGGCCGTCCGGGGCGACGTCGTAGAGCTTGGCGAACAGCACCGCTTCCGAGGTCGTGGGCTGCCCCGGCACCGTCGAGACGGCCAGCGTCGTGCGCGGGGTGCCCGAGATCGTCAGCGGGGAGTCCAGCGGCTCGGTGCTGAACGTGGCGACCTGGCCGGGCAGGTCCCGCGGCAGGGTCTGGCCGAGGCTGCCCGCCGCGTCGAGCACCTCGCCCGCGCCGGGCAGCGAGGTGGTCGCCGCCGGGGACCCGCCCGGCGGGTTGATCACCGGGGTCGGGGCGCCGCCGAGGTCCAGCTGGTAGCGCGGGGTGCGGGTGGAGGCCACGCCCGGGTAGCTGGGCGAGGTCATGGTGCGCACCGGCACGTCGCCGTCGCGCTGCGGGCGGCCGGCGATGTCGAACTGGAACCCGGTGCCGGGGTCGGGCACCGGGGCGACGCCGCCGAGGTGGAAGGCGAACCAGTCGGCGACGCGCCCGTGCACCTCGGGGCCGGGTGGGCCCGCGTCGTGACCGCCGGCGAACCACACGGTCTTGACCTTGTCGCCGTCGGCTCCGATCTGGCGGGCGTTGGCATCGGCCTGGTCCAGGCCGAACAAGGTGTCCTTCTCGCCCTGCACCAGCAGCGTCGGCACGTTGACGTCGTCGTTGTAGGACTTCGGCGAGACCCGGTCCAGCAGCGCGCGGGTGCGCTGGTCGGCCTTGCCGTCCTGGGCGATGTCGGAGTAGGCCGCGCACACCTGCGCGGTGAAGTTCCCGCAGGTCAACGACTGCTGCGCGGGAGCCGGTCCGGGGCCGAACCGCTGCGGTCGCTCGGCGGGCTCGCGCGGCGCGCCGCCCGCGGCGAACAGCATGCCCGCCCAGGTCTGCTTGAACACCCCGCCCGAGCTCTGCGCGCTGTCGGCCGGGGTCGTCCCGCGGAAGGGCTGCCGCGAGGCGTTGTTGGGCAGCAGGGCCTGGCCGAGGTCGTTGTAGGTCATCACCGGCGCGATCGCGTCCACCCGCGGATCCTCGCCGGCCAGCATCAGCGCCAGCGCGCCGCCGTAGGAGGCACCGGTGACGCCGATCCGCGGGTCGCCGTCGGAATCGCGCTGCACCTCCGGCTGCCGGGCGAGCCAGTCCAGCAGCTGGCTGGCGTCGGAGACCTCGTAGTCCGGGTCGTTGAGCGCGATCTCGCCGGTGCTGCGGCCGAATCCGCGCGCGGAGTAGGTCAGCACCGCGAACCCGCGGCCGACCAGCTCGCGGGCCTGCGCGGCGGTGTCGGCCTTGCTGCCGCCGAAGCCGTGCGCCAGCAGGATCGTCGGGGCCGGGGTCTCCACCGGTGCGTAGAGCGTGACGTCGATCTGCACCCGCTGCTGGTGGTTCGGCCCGTCGAGCACGTCGACCATCGCTTCTCGCGGCTTCGGCGCCGAAGGCGTCTCGGGCTGCGAGCGCACCTGGCCGGTCCACAGCAGCGCCCCGAGCGCGACGAGCGCCACGCAGATCAGGGCGAGCAGGACCAGGCCGGTGCGGCGACGGGGGGAGGTGGACACGCCTCCGACAGTAGGTGACCGAGGCGGTCCGGGTCGGCCGCAACCGCGCGGGAAGACGAGAAGCTTATGAAGCAGAGACCAAAGTGCAATCCGGCAAGTGATGATGTGCTTTCGCTCACCGTGCGTAGTCGGTCGGCCGGTGATGTGCGCCACGCCGGAACGGGTGCTGTTGCCCAGCATCGAGCCGCGTCGGCCGTGTCGCAATCGGCCGGACGGGCTAGTCGGGAGTGTCGAGATTGCTGTGATCGGGGATGCCGCATAGGTTCGATCCGTGCACGGCGGTGCCGGTGGTCACCCCTGCCTGGCTTTTGCGCCTGGGCATAAGTGACAATCTTGGCGTGGTGGAGGGGAGTATTCCTTCGCGGCGGTGTCGTCATCACGGAACTTGCATCAGCGAGCCCGGTACTGCCGGTCGATCGGACTGATCGGCGGAAGAGACCTCCGGTCCCGGACGTGTACGCCCTGAACCGGAGGTGATCCATGGGTGCCGACCAGATGCTGCGCGCAGCACAACCCGCGCAGTCCGCCGTCGACACGATGCACGTGCCGCTGTGGGTGTGGTTCGCCACGCTCGGCGGTCTGGCCGTTCTGCTCCTTCTCGACCTGGTCATCGTTGACCGCAAACCGCACGAGGTGACCACCGGCGAGGCCGCCAAGTGGGTCACCTTCTACATCGGCTGCGCGATCCTGTTCGGCCTCGGTGTTTGGCTGTTCGGCGATGCGCACTTCGCCATCGAGTACTTCACCGGTTACATCACCGAGTACTCGCTGAGCGTGGACAACTTGTTCATCTTCATGGTGATCATGTCCAGCTTCGCGGTGCCCACGATCCACCAGCACCGCGTGCTGCTGATCGGGATCCTGCTGGCGCTGGTGATGCGCGGCATCTTCATCGCGGTCGGCGCCGCGCTGATCGCGAAGTTCGTGTGGATCTTCTTCGTCTTCGGCGGCTTCCTGATCTGGACCGCGATCAGCATGGTCCGCAAGAAGGACGAGGACGAGGAGTACCACGAGAACGCCGTGGTCCGCTGGGTGCGCAAGTTCTTCCCGGTGACCGACGACTACCACGGCTCGAAGTCCACGACCAAGATCGACGGCAAGCGCTACCTGACGCCGATGTTCGTGGTCATCGTGGCCATCGGCAGCGCCGACCTGCTGTTCGCGGTGGACTCGATCCCGGCGATCTTCGGCATCACCCAGGACCCCTTCCTGGTCTTCGCCGCCAACGCCTTCGCCCTGATGGGCCTGCGACAGCTGTACTTCCTGCTCGGCGGTCTGGTCGACAAGCTGGTCTACCTGTCGGTGGGTCTGGCGGTCATCCTCGGCTTCATCGGCATCAAGCTGGTCATCCACGCGCTGCACGAGTACCACGCGGTTCCGGAGTGGCTGGACATCAACAACTGGATGTCGCTGGGCGTGATCGTGGTCGTGCTGGCCATCACCACCTGGGCGAGCCTCGCCAAGTCCAAGAAGGACGCGGCCATCGCCGCGGCCGAGAACGACGCGGACTCGGAGCCGAACAAGGCCTGAGCCCTCGCGATTCGCAGCGCGCCCTCCCGGGTCGTCCGGGAGGGCGCGCTCGCGTTCGGGACCGACGGCTGCGGGCGGGTCGCGACCCGAGAGCGCCTGAAGGGCTCCCCTCAGTCCAGCAGGGTGTAGCTGAGCTCCTGGCACACGCGTCCCAGCGGGACGTCGAGGCCGGGGTGGTTCAGCGGCAGCAGCACGTCCGGCTCGGCAGGCAGCGCCGTGGTTCCCGGCGGGTCCCACAGGCACAGCGAGGGATTGCCCGCGTCCATCGACGAGCGGTACCAGAGCCCGTCGAGCTCGGGGTAGGCCGCGCGGATGCCGCGCGCCCACGCCTGCGAGCGGGTCTTCGGGCCGCTGCTGATCGCCTGCGAGGCGCCGGCCCTGGTGGGCCACAGCCCGGTCAGGTCGAGCAGGCGCAGGGTGCGGTGCGCCCGGAAGATCACCAGGTGCGGGCTGCGCGTGCTGCGGTCCACTGTGGAGGTGGCCTGGAAGACCTCGGCGATGCAGGTGCGCACCGACATCGAGAAGTACAGCACCCCGTGCTCGCGGGTCACCGTCGGGCCGCCCTGCGAATTGGGCAGGTGCGGGTCGAACCGCGCGTGCGGCAGCGGCCCGGCGTAGCGGAAGCTGTTCCACCGCTGCGGGTGGCTGCCGCCCGCGGTGAACACGCGCGCCAGCCTGGTGCCCGCGGGAACCGCGATGACGTCCTCGGTGCGGCGCAGGATGGCCTGCAGAGCAGCAGGTGCGGGCGGCTGGGGGAGCCGTGCCATGGAGGTCCTGTGGGCTCGGTGGGGTGCGGGGTCGTCAGGCGGGGGTGCCGATGGTGGCGGCGAGCTCGGCCACTCGCTGCGGATCGCCACCGGCCAGCAGCCACTCGCGAGGGCTCACCGGTTTCCCGCCGACCTCCAGGTCCTCCTGCGGCGTCGTCATGAAGTTCGCCAGGACCAGCGCGGGCTGGTCGCCGGGGAGCCAGGGCAGCACGGCCTCCAAGCCGGGCAGCACGTCGGACTCGCCGAACTGCCAGGCGGGCAGCCGCCAGCCGCCGCGGTCCTTCCAGCCCATCAGCCGGTGCTCGCCGATGCGGTGCCGGATGCGGCTGCTGTCCACGCCGATGTGCTCGGCGGCCTGCTGGACCGACAGCGCGGTGTCGCGCAGCACGGCCTGCTCGGCGACGGTGCGCGCGCGGGGATCGGCCTCGGTGCTGCCGAGCTCGGTCAGGTCCAGGCCGGTATCGCTGAGCGCCTGGCGCTCCTCGGCGGTGAAGTGCGCGGCCGGGTCGGCCTGGGGCGAGGTCAGCCGCTTGGCCGCGTCCTCGACCAGGGACAGGAACTCGCCTGCCGTGACCTTGAGCCCGGCGCGGGCCAGGACGTTCTCCAGCGCGGCTGACGACATGCGGGCATTCTAGCGCTTCACGTGCAGCAGGTGTGCGGATTCGTGCGCACGGGTGAGGCGCGAGTGACGGATGGGGCGAACGAGGCGGGGTCTTGACGTGGCCGGGCTCGGGCCGTTGACTGAACGTACCGACTGGTCGGTCTCAACGTGGAGGTGGCGTGTTGGGCAGCGTGTACGACGAGCGGCCGTGGAAGGCCCTCTACGACGACGATTCGCCCGCCGAGATCGAGCCGCGGTTCGACAACATGCTCGACGTGTTCGCCGCGACCGTGCGCGACGACCCGCGCGGGACGGCGCTGACCTACTTCGACGGCGGCCTGAGCTTCGCCGAGCTCGACGAGCTCAGCAGCGGGTTGGCGCGCTACCTCGTCGAGCGAGGGCTGTCCCGCGGCGACCGGATGGCGGTCTACCTGCAGAACGTGCCGCAGTTCTCGATCGCGGTGCTCGCGGGCTGGAAGGCCGGGGCGATCGTGGTGCCGCTCAACCCGATGTACCGCCTGCGCGAGCTGACCAAGATCCTCGGCGATGCCACCCCGGTCGCGGTGGTGTCCTCCGAGAAGGGCTGGCACGAGGTGCTCGGCGGCGTGGCCCGCGAACTCGGCATCGACATCGCCATCACCACCAGCGAGCTCGACCTGCAGAGCCGGCACGACCAGCGGCTGTTCGCCGGCTCCGAGCGCGCGCCCGCCGCGGGCTGCGCCGACCTGCTGTCGGTGGCGCGGGCGCACGGCGGTCCGGCACCGGCGGTGGCGATCTCCGGAGAGGACATCGCCCTGCTGGTCTACACCTCGGGCACCAGCGGAGTTCCCAAGGGCGCCACCAACACCCACGCCAACGTCGTGTTCAACGCCGAGGGCATGCGGGTGCGCCTGGAGGACCGGGGGCCCGGCGGGATCTTCGCGCTGGCACCGCTGTTCCACATCACCGGGCTGGTCCTGCAGTTCGCGGGCTCGCTGGCCGCGGGCAGGCAGCTGGACCTGGCCTACCGCTTCGAGCCCGGAGTGGTGCTCGACGCGCTGGCCGAGCACCGCCCCTGCTTCATGGTCGGCCCATCCACGGCCTACATGGCGCTGATGAACCACCCCGACGTCACGCGCGACCACTTCGCCTCGCTGGTGATGGTCAACTCCGGTGGTGCGCCGCTGCCCTCGGCGGTGGTCGAGGACTTCCGCCGGCGCTTCGGCCACTACATCCGCAACGGCTACGGGCTCACCGAGACCACGGCGACCGCGACGTCGGTCCCCATCGGCCAGGAGGCCCCGGTCGACGAGGACTCCGGCACGCTCAGCGTCGGCGTCCCCACGCACAACACGGTGCTGCGCATCGTCGACGAGAACGGGGCCGACCTGCCCGCGGGGGAGATCGGTGAGATCGTCATCGACGGGCCGATGGTCGTGCCGTCCTACTGGAACAAGCCCGAGGAGACCGCGCAGGGCATCCGCGACGGCGCGCTGCACACCGGCGACGTCGGTTTCATGGACCCCCGGGGCTGGTTCTACGTGGTCGACCGCAAGAAGGACATGATCAACGCCTCCGGCTTCAAGGTCTGGCCGCGCGAGGTCGAGGACGTGCTCTACGGCCACCCCGCGGTGCGCGAAGCGGCCGTGGTCGGCGTGCCGGACGCCTACCGGGGCGAGACCGTGAAGGCCTTCGTCAGCCTGGCGCGCGGGGCCAGCGCCACCGCCGAGGAGCTCGTCGAGCACTGCAAGGCGCAGCTGGCCGCCTACAAGTACCCGCGCAGCATCGACGTCCTCGACGAGCTGCCCAAGACCGCTACCGGAAAGATCCTGCGCCGCGAACTGCGCGACGCCGCGAAGTGAACCCCTCCCGAAAGGTTGCAGCGAACCCATGAGCAAGCGTTTCGACGGCCGAGTGGCGATCGTGACCGGTGCCAGCCGCGGCATCGGTCTGGCCATCGCCGAGCGCCTGGTGTCCGAGGGCGCCAAGGTCGTGCTGACCGCGCGCAAGCCCGAACCGCTGGCCGAGGCCGTCGAGGGCCTCGGCTCCGGCAACGCGCTGGGCGTGCCCGGCAAGGCCGACGACGAGGAGCACCAGGCCGAGGCGATCGCCAAGGCCGAGGAGGCCTTCGGCCGGGTGGACCTGCTGGTCAACAACACCGGGATCAACCCGGCCTACGGTCCGCTGGTCGAGCTCGACCACGGAATCGCGCGCAAGACCTTCGAGGTCAACGTGCTGGCCGCGCTGTCGTGGACCCAGAAGGTCTACCGCGCCGGGATGGCCGAGCACGGCGGCTCGGTGCTCAACGTCTGCTCGGTGGCCGGGCTGCGCCCCGCGCCGGGCATCGGCTTCTACGGCGCGACCAAGGCGATGCTGGCGCACATGACCCAGGAGCTCGCCGTCGAGCTGGGTCCGAAGGTGCGGGTCAACGCCATCGCCCCGGCGGTGGTCAAGACCCAGTTCGCCACCGCGCTCTACGAGGACAAGGAGGACGAGGTCGCCGCCGGGTACCCGATGCAACGGCTGGGCGTGCCCTCGGACATCTCCGGCGCCTCGGCGTTCCTGCTCTCCGAGGAGGCCTCCTGGATCACCGGCCAGATCCTCACCCTCGACGGCGGCGTCACGCTGAAGGGCGGTGTGTGAGGTGCGGCTGGAGAACGAGGTCGTGGTGATCACCGGTGCCGGGAACGGCATCGGTGCCGCGATGGCGCGCAACTTCGCCGAGCGCGGCGCGAAGCTCGTGCTCGGCGACGTCGACGCCGAGGGCGTGCGAGCGGTCGCCGGGGAGGTCGGCGGCCTCGCCGTGCCCGGTGACGCGGCCTCCGAGGCAGGCGTGGCCGGGCTGGTCGAGGCGGCGATGGGCGAGCACGGTCGCGTCGACGTCTACTGCGCCAACGCCGGCATCACCGGCGGCTCCGGCTGCGACGAGGGCGCGTGGGCCGACACCTGGGAGATCAACGTGATGGCGCACGTGCGGGCCGCCCGCGCGCTGCTGCCGCACTGGGTCGAGCGCGGTCGGGGGCACTTCCTGGCCACCGCCTCGGCCGCCGGTCTGCTCACCATGCTGCAGGCCGCCCCCTACTCGGTGACCAAGCACGCCGCGGTCGCGCACGCCGAGTGGCTGGCGATCACCTACCGGGACAAGGGCATCACCGCGCAGGCGCTGTGCCCGCAGGGCGTGCGCACCAACATGCTCGCCAGCAGCGGCGATGCCGGCAAGGCGCTGCTCGGGCCGGAGGCGATCGACCCCGAGCAGGTCGCCGAGCTGGTGGCCGGGAAGCTGGGGGGTGAGGAGTTCCTGATCCTGCCGCACCCCGAGGTCGCCGACTACTACGCGTTGCGCGCCGCGCACCCGGAGAAGTGGCAGGCCGGGATGCGCAAGTTGCAGCGCAAGATCGAGCAGTAGGCCCGATACCCTACGGGGATCCGGACAGGGAGGGGTTTGCGCATGGCTCGCTCGGCGGGCGAGGAATCGGTTCCGCAGCGGTTGCTGGCCGCGGCGACGCGGCTGTTCGCCGAGAACGGCTTCGAGACGACCTCGGTGCAGCAGATCGTCGACGCGGCGGGCGTCACCAAGGGCGCGATGTACCACTACTTCGGGTCCAAGGACGACCTGCTCTACGAGATCTACGCCAGGGTGCTGCGAGACCAGAAGTCCCGCTTGGACAAGGCCGCCGAGAGCCGCGAACCGGTCCAGGAACGGCTGCACGCGGTGGCCGCAGACGTGGTGGCCACCACCGCGGCCAACCTGGACGACACGGTGATCTTCTTCCGCTCGATGCACCTGCTGCACCCGGACAAGCAGGCCGAGGTGCGCGCCGAGCGCCGCCGCTACCACGAGAAGGTCTGCGCGCTGATCGAGGAAGGCCAGCGCGACGGGGTCTTCCGCACCGACAAGTCGCCCGATCTGGTGGTGGACTACTTCTTCGGCGCGGTGCACCACCTGGGGACCTGGTTCCGCCAGGACGGCAAGCTCACCGGTGCCGAGGTCGGCGAGCACTTCGCCGACCTGCTGCTGGACGCGTTGCGCAAGTAACCGCTGCTTTCGGTCGTGTTGCGTTCCGCGGCCGGTGCTTGTGCCCGCGGTGTCGAAAAGGTTTGCTGCGGCGAGCTCTTTCGTCGAAGCCGGGGAGTGAGCCATGAGCGAGATCCGAGCGGCGCGGCAGACCCGCCTCGACCGGGTGCTGAACCTGATCGAGCGCGCGGGCAACAAGCTGCCCGAACCGTTCCTGCTCTTCGGTCTGCTGTTCCTGGTCGTGGCCGTGCTCTCGACCGCGATCTCGTGGTTCGGCGTGTCGGTGACCATTCCGGGCGACGACGCCGCGACACCGGTGCGCGGCGCGTTCACCGGTGAGGGACTGGAGTTCCTGTTCACCGGGATGGCGGAGAACTTCATCGGTTTCCCGCCGCTGGAGACCGTCGTCACGATCATGCTCGCGGTCGGGCTGGCCGAGCGCTCGGGCCTGCTGACCGCGGTGATCAGGGGCAGCATCGGCGGGTCGCCGCGCTGGGTGCTGCCCTACGCCCTCGGGCTGGTCGGCGTGAGCGCCAGCGTGATGGCCGACTCCTCGATGATCATCCTGCCGCCGCTGGCCGCGCTGGTGTTCAAGGCCGCGGGAAGGCACCCGGTCGCGGGCCTGCTCGGCGGGTTCGCCGCGGCCGGTGCCGGGTACTCCACGTCGATCGTGGTGACCAGCTTGGACGCGCTGTTCTCCGGCATCAGCAACGAGGTCGCCGCGGTGCTGCCCGACCCGGGCACGGTGGTCAACCCGGTGTCGAACTACTACTTCAACGCGGTCTCGGCGGTGCTGCTGGGCCTGCTGGCCGGTGTGCTCATCGACCGGATCATCGAGCCGCGCCTGTGGCGCACCGGCGTGCCCAGCGAGGTCGTCGAGCCCGAGCAGGAACCGAGCACGGCGCTGGGCCTGGAGCCCGCCGAGCGGCGCGGGCTGATCTGGTCGGGCCTGGCCTTCCTGGTCACCGCCGCGCTGGTGCTGCTGCTGGCGCTGTGGCCGCACTCGCCGCTGCAGAACTCCAGCGGCGGGTTCCTCCCGGAGTCGCCGCTGCTGGACTCGGTGACCACGCTGATCTTCATCGGGTTCGCGGTGCCGGCCATCGTCTACGGCGCGCTGGTCGGCACGGTGCGGCGGGCCGGCGACGTGCCCCTGCTGATGGCGCAGGCGCTGCGCGAGCTGTCCGGGTTCCTGGTGCTGGCGTTCATGCTCGGGCAGTTCATCGCGCTGTTCAACTGGACCAACCTCGGTTCGCTGGTCGCGGTGTCGGGCGCGGACCTGCTGCGGGCGATGCACCTGGACGGCTACCCGGCGTTCCTCGGGTTCATGGTGCTCGCCTCGGTGCTCAACCTGTTCATCATCTCGGGTTCGAGCCTGTGGACCCTGATGGCCTCGGTGTTCGTGCCGATGTTCGTGCTGATCGGCTTCGAACCCGGTTTCGCGCAGGCGGTCTTCCGCGTGGGCGACTCGGCGACGCAGATCATGACGCCGCTGAACCCGTACATGATCGTGCTGCTGGGCTACGTGCGCCGCTACGAGCCGGGAGCCGGGATCGGGACCCTGGTCGCGCGGATGATGCCCTTCGTCGTGCCGTTCTGGCTGCTGTGGGCGCTGATCATGACGGTCTTCTACTTCGCCGACCTGCCGCTGGGGCCCGGGATGGGCATCCACGTCGGCCGATAGCGGTTCGGCCGGGAGCCGCGCGGTCGCGCGATTCCCGGCCGAACTTCCCGTGCCTCAGAACAGGACGCGGGAGAGGAACTCCGCGACGCAGGCCGGTTTGTCGGATCCCTCGATCTCGACGGTGGCCTTGACCGTCAGCTGCAGGCCGCCCTCGATCTCGGTGGCGTCGATCAGCTCGTTGGTGGCCCGCACCCGCGCGCCCACCGGCACCGGGCTGGGGAAGCGGACCTTGTTCAGGCCGTAGTTGATGCCCATCCTGGCGTTGTCGACCTTGTAGGTCTCCGAGTTGAGCTTGGGCAGCAGGCTCAGCGTCAGGAAGCCGTGCGCGATCGGTCCGCCGAACGGGCCCTCGGCGGCCTTGTCCAGGTCGACGTGGATCCACTGGTGGTCGTGGGTCGCGTCGGCGAACGTGTTGACCTGCTCTTGCGTGATCGTCAGCCAGTCGCTGGTGCCCAGGGTCTCGCCCTTGGCGTCCAGGATCTCCTGCTTGCTGGAGAAGACCTTCACCGAGTACCTCCGTTGGTCAGGGGGAGAAGGTGCCGCGGGGCGGCGGTTCGGTGGCACGCCGCCCCGCGGTCGGACGTCAGTCCTTCGGGCCGCCGGCGACGTAGAGGACCTGGCCGGAGACGAACCCGGAGCGCTCGTCGGCGAAGAACGACGCCGCGTTGGCGATGTCGTCGGGGTTGCCGGGCCGGGCGACCGGGATCTGGCTGACCGCGGCGTTGCTGAAGTCCTCGAAGCTCATCCCGACCCGCTCGGCGGTCGCCTTGGTCATGTCGGTCTGGATGAAGCCGGGGGCGATGGCGTTGGCGGTGATGCCGAACTTGCCCAGCTCGATCGACAGCGTCTTGGTCAGGCCCTGCAGGCCCGCCTTGGCCGTGGAGTAGTTGGCCTGGCCGCGGTTGCCCTGCGCGGAGGTCGACGACAGGTTGATGATCCGGCCGAACTTGGCCTCGACCATGTGCTTCTGCACCGCGCGCGCCATCAGGAACGAACCGCGCAGGTGCACGGTCATGACCGTGTCCCAGTCCTCCTCGGACATCTTGAACAGCAGGTTGTCCCGCAGCACGCCGGCGTTGTTGACCAGCACGGTCGGGCCGCCGAGCTCGGCGGCGACGCGGTCCACGGCGGCCTGCACCTGGTCGGCGTCGCCGACGTTGCAGCCCACCGCCAGGGCCTTGCCGCCGGCGGCCTCGATCGCCGAGACCGTGTCGGCGCAGGCGTTCTCGTCCAGGTCGACGACCGCGACGGCGTGGCCGTCGGCGGCGAGCCGCTTGGCGGTGGCCGCACCGATCCCTCGGGCGGCACCGGTGACGATCGCGACACGACTGTCTGCCATTGCTACTCCTTGCCAGGTTCTCGATGTGCGTCCCCCGACCCGGTGAGTTCTGGTCGAATTCCCTCGAATTCGTCCCGGCGATTTCGAGGGAATTCGACCGTCCCGGAGCGGGGGTCCGGTGGGTTCAACGGGCTCGCGCCCGCGGGGTTACTTGTGCTTGCGCAGCTCGCGGCGGGCCAGCGAGCGGCGGTGGACCTCGTCCGGCCCGTCGACGATGTGCAGCGTGCGGGCGTGGGCGTAGAGCTCGGCCAGCGGGAACTCCTGGCTCACCCCGCCACCGCCGTGCGCCTGGATGGCCCGGTCGATGACCCAGGTGGTCATCTCCGGCACCGCCACCTTGATCGCCTGGATCTCGGTGTGCGCGCCCTGGTTGCCGACGGTGTCCATCAGCCAGGCGGTCTTGAGCACCAGCAGCCGCGCCTGCTCGATCTTCACCCGCGACTCGGCGATCCAGTGCTGGACGACGCCCTGCTCGGCCAGCGGCTTGCCGAAGGCCTCCCGCTCGTTGGCCCGGCGGCACATCATCTCCAGCGCCCGCTCGGCCATGCCGATCGCGCGCATGCAGTGGTGGATGCGGCCGGGACCGAGCCGGGCCTGGGCGATGGCGAAGCCCTCGCCCTCGCCGGCGATGATGTTCTCCGCGGGCACCCGAACGTCGTTGAACACGATCTCGGCGTGCCCGCCGTGGTCGTTGTCGGTGTAGCCGAAGACGTGCATGCTGCGGCGGACCTCGACGCCCGGGGTGTCCTTGGGCACCAGGATCTGCGACTGCTGGCGGTGCCGCTCGGCGTCCGGGGCGGTCTTGCCCATCACGATCAGGATCTTCGCCCGCGGGCTCATGGCCCCGGAGGAGAACCACTTGCGCCCGTTGATCACGTAGTGGTCGCCGTCGCGCTCGATGCGGGTGCCGATGTTGGTGGCGTCCGAGGAGGCGACCTCGGGTTCGGTCATGCAGAAAGCGGAGCGGATCTCGCCGTCGAGCAGCGGCTGCAGCCACTGCTTGCGCTGCTGCTCGTTGCCGAACATGGCCAGCACTTCCATGTTGCCGGTGTCCGGCGCGGCGCAGTTGGTGGCCTCCGGCGCGAGCTTGCCGGACCGGCCCATGATCTCGGCCAGCGGCGCGTACTGCAGGTTGGTCAGCCCGGCGCCGTGCTCCCCGGGCAGGAAGAGGTTCCACAGCCCGCGCTCGCGGGCCTCGGCCTTGAGCTCCTCCATGATCGGCGTCTCGCCCGGCCAGTCGCCCGCGGCGGCCAGCTGCTCGGCGAACACCGGCTCGGCGGGGTAGATGTGCGAGTCCATGAACTCGAGCAGCCGCCCGCGCAGCTCCTCGGTCTTCGCGTCGAATTCGAACTCCATTACGCCTCCTCGAGTGTGGCCAGGCCTTGCGCGACCAGCGGCGCGACGAGAGCCCCCACGTGGTCGAAGCCCTCGCCGACGGTCTGGTTGTGGATGAAGCGGTAGTGGATGCCCTCCAGGATCACCGCGATCTTGAAGTAGCCGAAGGCGATGTACCAGTCCAGAGCGGACAGGTCGAGCTCGCTGCGCGCGCCGTAGCGCTCCAGCAGCTCGCGCGCCGACGGGAAGCCGTACTCCGGCCCGACGCCCTTGGCGATCGGGTTGTCCGAGATCCCGCTGAATCCCTCCCAGTAGACCGCGAGGATGCCCAGGTCGGTGAGCGGATCGCCGACGGTGGCCATCTCCCAGTCCAGCACCGCGACGATGTTCTGCGCGTCGTCGACGATGACGTTGTCCAGCCGGTAGTCGCCGTGCACGATGCCGTTGCGCCGGGTCTCGGGCACCGAGGAGGCGAGCCGCTCGGCCAGCTGCTCGATCCCGGGGACCTCGCGGCTGGTCGAGGCTTCCAGCTGCTTGCGCCAGCGCTTGACCTGGCGCTGCAGGAAGCCCTCCGGCCGGCCGAACTCGCCGAGCCCCACCGAGGCGGGGTCGATGGTGTGCAGGTCGGCCAGCACGTCCACGAGCTGCCCGGCCAGCTCGCCGCGCGCGGGCTCGCTGAGCCGCTCGGTCTGCTCGGGGCTGCGGTAGACGGTGCCGGGCACGTAGTCCATCACGTAGAAGGGTGCGCCGATGACCTCCTCGTCGCGGCAGAGCAGCTCGGTGCGCGGCACCGGGACGCTGCTGCCGGCCAGCGCGGAGAGCACGGTGTGCTCGCGGCTCATGTCGTGCGCGGTGGCCAGCACGTGCCCGAGCGGCGGGCGGCGCACCACCCACTGCGACGCGCCGTCGCCGACCAGGTAGGTCAGGTTCGACCGGCCGCCCTGCACCAGTTCACCGGTGAGCTGGCCGCGGACCAGCCCGGGCCGCTCCACGTCGAGGTGGGCGCGCAGCTTGCCCAGGTCGAGGCCGGGCAGTTCATCGGTCATCGGTTCTCCTCCTGCGGGACGGTCCCCGCGGGCAACAGCTCGGCGAGCTGCGCGCGGGTATCGGCCGGGTCGGTGTGCAGCACGGCGCGCATGCCCAGCTGCTGCGCCGCTTCGATGTTGGGAGCGCCGTCGTCGACGAACGCGGTCTGCTGGGCGGCCAGCCCGAGCCGCTCCAGAGCCAGCCGGTAGATGCGCGGGTCGGGCTTGCGCAGCGCGACCTCGCTGGAGATGACCGCGAACTCGAACAACCCGTCCAGGTCCTCCCACGGGTAGTTGTTCCCCCAGCTGTTGGACAGTAGCGCGGTGCGCACGCAGCTGCCGCGAAGTTGGCTGACCAGGTCCAGCATCGCCGGGTCCGGTCGCATCCGGGCGAAGAGCTTGCCCAGCAGGTCGGTGGGGTCCACGGGGGAGCCGTCGTGGGTGCGCAGGCGGGCGGCGAGCGTCTCGTTGAACTCCGCGGGGGTGATCTCACCGGTCTCCAGCTTGTGCACCGGGGTGCCCTGCGGGGCCTTGCGCGAGAGCCACTCCTTGAGGGCGGCGGAGAAGGTCTCCGGCCGGATCCCGTCCTCGGCCAGCCAGGCCTGGATGGATTCGCGCGTCGGCGTGGTCAGCACTCCGCCGTAGTCGAAGATGACCGCGCGGACGGTGGGAGCGGCGTCGCTGGAACCCATGACCCAGTACCGTACCGACTAGACGGTATGGAGCGCTAGACCCGAGCGTCCCCCGCGCGTGGGGGTGATGTCGGGGTTGCTCGCCCGCCGCGCAGCGCTCACCGCCCGTGGTCGTCGCAGGGCTGGGTCTGCCGGTCGGCGCGCGCGAGGAGCAAGCGGTCTCACCGGCCCGGCGGTTGCCCTCCGCTCGGCGCGGGATTTCCGCGACGCTGCGTCAAAGTTGGGAATGCCGGTAATGTCCGGTGTCGTTGACGCCAATTTTACTCGTCGGTAGTTTGCGAAATCGCCGCGCGGCCAGAACCTTTCATTTTCACCGATGTGAGGAGAGGCCAATGAAGTCCGTCCTTGGTGGGAAGCGCGCCGTGACCGCGACGGCCTTGGTCGCCGTCGCCGCGCTCGCCTTCACCCCGCAGGCGATGGCCGCCACGTTCGACATCAACTTCGACTGCCAGGGCGACAGCCCGCTCGGTGCGGAGCAGTTCAGCCTGCAGCAGACCACCGACGTCACCGCACCGGAGACCGTCGCGCCCGGCGCGGCCTTCGACATCGTGGTGGACCCGGCCGTCAACACCGTCCCGGGGGAGGTCAACGGCAACACCGTCGAGGAGGTCCGGGACTTCGACCTCAAGATCCCGGTCCCGGCCAACTCCACCTACGTCTCGGCCGACCTGGAGGGCGGCTCCAACCTGGGCGAGAACCCGCCGACGTTCACCGTGGACGGCGGCGTGGCCACGTTGCACTTCGACGGGCCGATCGCCGGCGGTAGCGAGTTCGAGCTGCCCACGGTCACCGTGCACCTCACCGCCGGCGATTCCGGCGCGATCGAGTCCAAGCTCGCCGGCACCAGCTACGACGACCCGGGTCTGACCTTCACCGCGGTCGTCTCCTCGCTGGTCGGCGACGTCGACGTCCCGAGCGCCTGCTACCCCAACCCCAACCCGGTGCTGACCACGACCACGATCAGCTGACCGCCGAGGGCGATCCGGCGAGGGCCACGTCCCGCCGGATCGCCCCCCGCCGTCCTCCATTCCCCCAGCAGCGCGACACCGGATCCGTCGAACTTCGAAAACCCTAGAATTCGGCCGTCCGAATTCCCTTGTTCTTCGAGGGGTCAGGGGAAGGCGGTGCGGATGTCCTCGGCGGTGCGCAGGAGGGAATCGGTGTCCTCGGTGGTGAGCTGCAGGTCGACGAAGGCGTCGGCGACGCCCAGGTCGGCCAGCGAGCGCAGGTAGGCCACCAGGTCGTCGATCGGGCCCACGCCGGGGATGCCGGTGGGCAGGTCCTGGATGGTCGGGTTGATCCGGATGGCGGTGGCGACCGGTCCGCGCCCGACCGCGCGAGCCTGGTCGTCGATGCTGGCCAGCACGTGCCGCAGCGCGTCGACGGGCATCGGTACGCCCAGCCAGCCGTCGGCGCGCCGGCCCGCGCGGCGCAGCGCAGCGGGGGAGGCGCCGCCGAGGTAGATCGGCACCGGCTGCTGCTGCGGTTTCGGCTGGAAGGTTCCCCTGCTGATGCTGCTGAACCGCCCGTCGAAGCACACCGGGTCCGGGCCCCACAGCTCGGCGAGCGCGTCGAGCGTCTCGTCCAGCCGCGCGCCGCGCTCGGTCCACGGAACCCCCGCGGCCTCGTACTCGTCGCGCAACCAGCTCAACCCGAAGCCGGCGATGAGCCTGCCTCCGCTGAGCCGGTCCAGCCCCGCCAGGCTGCGGGCCAGCTGGATCGGCGCCCGCAGCGGGGCGCTCAGCGTGCTGGTGCCCAGCAGCGCCGAGGATGTCGCGGTCGCGGCCACGGTCAGCACCAGCAGCGGATCGAGGCTGGTGCGCTGCTGCGACGGCATCCCCGCCGGGCCCGGGTACGAGGTCTTGGGCTCGTCGGCGGCGTGCAGCCGGTCGCCCACCCACAGGCTCTCGTAGCCGAGCGCCTCGGCTCTCGCCGCGACCTCCGCGATCCGCTCGGTGTTCGCGTGCGGTCCGATCTGCGGCAGTGCCAACCCGAGGCGCATGATCGCCATCCTCTCGGACGCCGTTCGACCCGGGCAACTACTCGCCGCGCAGCAGCAGGTGCGCGGCGACGCCGGCGACCAGCCCCCAGAACACCGAGGCGATCCCGAAGGCGGTGACGTCGGCGGCGGTGACCAGGAAGGCGATCAGCGCCGGTAATCGTCCGCTCGCGTTCTCGGTGGCGTTGGCCAGCGAGGACCCGATGGTGTCCAGCAGGCCGATCCCGGCCAGCGCGGCCACCAGAGCGACTGGGAAGGCCGCGATCAGGCTGGCCAGGGTCGCGCCGAACACGCCGAGCAGCAGCCACCAGCAGCCGGAGGTGATCGCCGCCTTGTAGCGCTGCGCCGGGTCCTCGTGGGCCTCGGGGCCCATCGCCAGCGCGGCGGTGATGGCCGCGAGGTTGATGCCGAAGCAGCCCAGCGGGGCGAGCGCGAAGTTCGCCGCTCCGGTCCAGGACAGCACCGGGGAGATCGGCGTGGTGTAGCCGTGGGCGCGCAGCGTCACCACCCCGGGCAGGTTCTGCGAGGTCGTGGTGATCACGAACAGCGGTACGGCCAGTCCGATCACCGAGTGCGCCGACCAGCTGGGCCAGGTCAGCACCGGGGTCGCCAGCGCCAGGTCGACCTGGCCCAGCCGCAGCGTTCCGGTCGCCGCGGTGCCCACCACCCCGATCACCAGCGCCAGCAGCACCGCGTAGCGCGGCTGGTAGCGCTTGCCCAGCAGGTACCCCAGCAGCATCAGCGCGACCAGCCAGAACCGCTCCCGCATGGTGGTGAACAGCTCCAGCCCGAAGCGCAGCAGCACGCCGCCGAGGAGCGCGGCCGCGATCGAGGCCGGGATCAGGTTGACCGCGCGCTCGAACCACCCGGTCGCCCCGACCAGCACGGTCAGCGCGGAGGCGAGCAGGAAGGCGCCCACCGCCTGCGAGAGCGAGATACCGTGGCCGCTGCTGGCCAGCAGCGCCGCACCGGGCGTTGACCAGGCCAGCACCACGGGCGCCCGGTAGCGCCAGGACAGCGCGATCGAGGTGACACCGATGCCCAGGCCCAGTGCGAAGATCCACGAGGCGATCTCGGCCGGACCGGCGCCGACCGCGCGGGCTGCCTGGAAGACGATGGCCGCCGAGCTCACGACTCCGACCAGCGTGGTGATCGATCCCGCTGCGATCGTCGAGGCCGAAGCGGTGCGGAGACGTGGGTGCATCCGAACCCGGACCATCCGTTCTGCATGTGGAACGGAAGGATGCTAGGAGGTACAGGTGGAGCTGGTCAAGGTCGTCGGGGACAACCTCAAGGCGGCGCGCTCGCAGCACGGCTTGTCGCTGTCCGAGGTGGCCCGCCGCGCGGGAATCGGCAAGGGCACCCTGTCCGAGCTGGAGGCCGGTCGCCGCAACCCGACGCTGGAGACGCTCTACGCGCTGGCCGGGGTCCTCGACGTACCGCTGGGCTGGCTGCTGATCGCCGAGACCACCGACATCGACCGGCCCGTGGTGGTCAGCAGAGCCGGCGCGGCCGACCTGTCCGGGCAGACCGTCGACGTCGAGCTGATGGACCGCGTCGAGGAGGGCGGGCAGCGCCTGGAGATCTACCGGCTGCACGTGCGAGCGGGCTCGCGCTACGTCTCAGGCGCGCACCGGCCGCGGGTGATCGAGCAGATCCTGGTGCACTCCGGAACGCTGGTGGTGGGTCCCGGATCGGAGCCGCGGACGCTCGGCGCCGGCGACTACATCCGCTTCGAGGGCACCGGCGAGCACGTGTACCAGGCACCCGAGGGCGACGTCGTCGCCACGCTGGTGATGCGCTACCCGTGAGCGGCAGCGCGAGGGCGAGATGCCGAAGAGGCCCTCCGGGACGGGGGACCGGAGGGCCTCTTCGCGGGGGACCGGCGCCGCGTCGCGTCGGGGTGCGCTGCGGTGCCGGGTGGGGGAGGTGAAGGGCGCGCGGCTGCGCCGGACGCGCTCTTCACCTGGTCGGGAACGCGCTCAGGCGTTGTCCTCCTTGAGCATGTCCGAGCACTTCTCGCCGATGGCCATCGTGGTGATGTTCGGGTTGACCGTCACCAGGAACGGCATCGCCGAGGCGTCGGCCACGCGCAGCCCCTGCACGCCCTTGACCCGCAGCCGCGCGTCCAGCGGCTTGATGCTGTCGTCGTCCGGGCCCATCGGGCAGGACGCCGCCGGGTGGTACACGGTGTTGTGCGTGCGCTTGATGTAGTCGGCGATCTCGTCGTCGGTCTGCACGTCCTTGCCGGGGAAGAGCTCCTCGCCGGCCCACTCCTGCATCGGCGACTGCGCGACGATCTTGCGGGCCAGCTTGATGCCCTCGGTCATCACCCGCATGTCGTGGCCGTCCGGGTCGGTGAAGTACTTCGGGTCGACCTTGGCCTTGTCCCGGAAGTCCCGGCTGCGCAGCCGCACGGTGCCGGTCGAGCGCGCGCGGGTGACGTTCGGCGTCAGGCAGAACGAGTTCTCCGAGGTCGGGTAGCCCTGGCGCACGGTGTGCATGTCGAAGGGCACCGAGCCGTAGTGGAACATCAGGTCCGGGCGGTCCAGGCCGTCCTCGGTCTGGGTGAAGATGCCGATCTCCCACCACTGGGTGGAGTCCTGCACCATCGGCTTCTTGGCCTCCCAGCTGATGACGCCCTCGGGGTGGTCCTCCAGCGTGGAGCCGACGCCGGGCGAGTCGACCAGCACGTCGATGCCGAACTCGCGCAGGTGCTCGGCCGGGCCGATGCCCGAGAGCATCAGCAGCTTCGGCGTGTCGATCGCGCCGGTGGACAGCACGACCTCCTTGCGCGCGGTGACCGAGCGGGTGTGGATCTGGTCCTCGTCGAGGTACTGCACGCCGGTCGCGCGATTGCCGTCGAAGTCGACCTTCTTGGCCCAGGCGTTGGTGCGGATCTCCAGGTTCGGCCGGTCCATGATCGGGTGCAGGTAGGACACCGACGAGGACGAGCGGGTGCCGTCCTCCTTGGCGTTGATCTGGAAGAAGTTGGCGCCGTTGGTGACCGTGCTGCCCGAGTTGAACTGGGTGGTCGGGATGCCCTGCGCCGCGCAGGCTTCCAGCAGCGCGCGGCCGGTCGGGTCGTTCGGCGGCACGGTGCGGATGTTCACCGGGCCGCTGCGGCCGTGGTGGTCGCCCTCGCCGTCGTTGGTCTCCAGCCGCTCGTACAGCGGGTAGACGTCCTTGCTGCCCCAACCCGGCAGGCCCATCGACTCCCACTCGTCGAGGTCCTCGGCTGGCGCCCAGAAGGCGATGCAGGAGTTGTGCGAGGAGCAGCCGCCGAGCACGCGGGCCCGGGCGTGCCGCATGAACGAGTTGCCGTTCTCCTGCGGCTCGATCAGGTAGTCCCAGTCGTAACCGGACTCCAGCAGCGCCATCCACTTCTTGAGCTCGAGGACGTTGCCGTCGCCCACATCGGACGGTCCCGCTTCGAGCAGGCAGACGGTGGTGTTCGGGTCTTCCGACAGCCGGGCCGCGACCGCGGCACCCGCGCTGCCGCCGCCCACCACGACGTAGTCGAACTGATCGGTCATGGTTCAACTAATCCTTTCGATTCAGACGAGGGCCTTGGCCTCGCTGTCGTTCGCGGTGTCGTCCGGAGCCGACGCCGCGTGCTCGGCGAGCACACCCACCTTGTGGCGCTGGACGAACCAGTAGTACGCGAAGCCCCCGAGGGCCGCGACTCCGACGAACAGCACCGAGCTGTACTGCAGGTACCAGTGGTACGGGGGTTCGGCGTTGTAGACCTCCGCGCGCGGCCACGCGAGGTTGGCGGTCATGCCCAGACCCCACAGCACGGCCAGGACGTTGATCGGCAGACCGAGCTTGCCCAGGCCGAACCGGCCCTTCTCCCGGACCGGCTTCCACTTGCCGCGCAACCGCGCGACCAGCATCGGCACGGTCACCAGGAGGTAGGAGATGTAGATCAGGATGATCGCGAGCGAGGTGACGGCGGTGAAGATCTGCGGCTGGCCGATGTTGACCAGCAGCAGCGCCACCGCGACCACGCCGATGACCACCGCGGGGACCACCGGGGTCTGGAACCGCGGGCTCACCCGGGCCAGCAGCTTGCCGGCGGGCAGCGCGTTGTCGCGGGCCATGGCGAACATGATGCGGATCGCGGCGGTGTGCACCGCCAGCACGCACACGGTGATCGCCACGAAGATGGTCAGCAGGAACAGGCGGCCGACGAACGGCCCCAGCGCGTCGTTGAGGACGTACTGCAGGCCGGAGTTGGCCAGTTCCGGGTCGTCGAAGTTGCGCGTGGCCATCATGCCGAACAGCAGGATCAGGCCGCCGAGCACGAACGACGCGATCAGCGCGCGCAGGATGGCCCGCGGGGCGTTGCGGTGCGGGTCCACCGATTCCTCGCCCAGCGAGGCCGCGGTGTCGAACCCGTACATCACGTACGACGAGGCGATGCCCGCGACCAGGAAGGCGCTGAGATAGCTGCCGCCGTAGGCGGATTCGGCTCCGTTGGTGTCCAGCACCACCGTCGGCGGGTTCACCACGACCAGCGCGAGCGCGATGATCAGCAGCACCGCGGCGGCCAGCTCGATGAACACGCCGGTCGAGTTGATCGAGGCCATCAGCTTGACGCCGTAGGCGTTGACCAGCGTGGTGAACAGGATCAGCACCATCGCCAGCAGCACGCCGTTGATCGCGCTGTCGGTGGCGTCGGCGCCGTCGCCGATGATCTGGAAGCCGGACCAGATCTGCGGCAGGGTGTTCTGGTAGGCCAGCGCGGTCGCCGCGATGGAGACGATCGAGGCCAGCAGCATCATCCAGCCGGCCATCCAGCCGACGTGCTGGCCCCCGAGCTTCTTGGCCCAGTTGTAGATCGAGCCCGCGATGGGGTACCGCGAGGCGAGCTCGGCGAAACTCAACGCCACCAGCAACTGCCCGATGAACACGATCGGCCAGGACCACACGTAGGCGGGGCCGCCGTGGCCGATTCCGAAGTAGGACAGTTGGAAGGCGCCGGTGAGCACCGAGATGTAGCTGATCCCCGCGGCGAAGGTGTGGAAGCCACCCAGCGTGCGTTTCAGCTTGTTGTCGTAGCCGAACTCGTTGAGCTCGGCGTCGTGATTGGTGGGCGCGCTCATGCCCCGAACTCCTTCCCCGGCCGCGTCGTCTCCGGAGGAGATGCGCGGCAGCGGGTTTGGTTTTGCTTGGCGCGAAATCCCGCATGCCCGCAGTGGTGCGGGCGGTGCGGCGGCGCGCATCGGCCGCCGCACCGAACACAAGATCCGACCCTTACTTCTCCGAGAACCAGTGCTGCGGACCCGGCCGCAGGTTCTGGTAGACGTGCTTGGCCTCCTGGTACTCACCGAGGCCCGCCCGGCCGAGCTCGCGCCCGATGCCGGACTGCTTGTGGCCACCCCACTCGGCCTGCGGCAGGTAGGGGTGGAAGTCGTTGATCCAGACGGTGCCGTGCCGCAGCCGGTTGGCCACCCGCTGGGCCTTGGCCGGGTCGCCGGTGAAGACCGCACCGGCCAGGCCGTAGTGCGTGTCGTTGGCGATGCGCACCGCGTCGTCCTCGTCGGTGAACCGCTCGACGGTCAGCACCGGGCCGAAGGACTCCTCGACGACCGCGTACGAGCGCTGCTGGACCTCGTCGAGCACGGTCGGCAGGTAGTAGTGGCCGCGGGCGAACTCCTCGCCCTCGGGCCGCTTGCCGCCGGTGCGCAGCACCGCGCCCTCGGCGACGGCCTTCTGCACGTAGTCGTCGACCTTGCGGAGGTGCTCGGCCGAGATCAGCGGACCGGTCTCGGCGTCCTCGTCGAACGGGCCGCCGATGCGGATCTGCTCGGCGCGGCGCACGATCTCGTCGACCAGCGCGTCGTGCATCTCGTCCTGCACGATCAGCCGGGCGCCCGCGGAGCAGACCTGGCCGGAGTGCAGGAAGATCGCGGTCAGCGCGAAGTCGACGGCGGTGTCGAAGTCGGAGTCGGCGAAGACCACGTTCGGGTTCTTGCCGCCGAGCTCCAGGGCGACCTTCTTGACCGTCGGCGCGGCCAGCGCGGAGATCTTGCGGCCGGTGTGCAGGCCGCCGGTGAACGACACCAGGTCGATGTCGGGGTGCTCGGCCAGCGGCTGGCCCGCTTCGGCGCCGGTGCCGGTGACCAGGTTGCCCACGCCTGCGGGCATGCCCGCCTCGGCCAGCGTGCGCATCAGCAGCATCGCGGTGCCCGGGGTGAGCTCGCTGGGCTTGAGCACGAAGGTGTTGCCCGCCGCCAGCGCCGGGGCGACCTTCCAGGCCACCTGCAGCAGCGGGAAGTTCCAGGGCGTGATCATGCCGCAGACGCCGACCGGCTCGTACTGCACGCGGCTGATCGCGTCCGGGGTGCCGGTGTCGACCAGGCGACCGGCTTCCTGGCCGGCGAGCTTGCCGAAGTAGCGGAAGCACGCGGCGATGTCGTCCATGTCGTACTCGCTCTCCACCAGGCGCTTGCCGGTGTCGAGCGATTCGGCGCGGGCGTACTCCGCCTTGTCGCGCACCAGGATGTCGGCGACGCGGAGCAGCAGGTCGCCACGCTCCCAGGCGGAGGTGTTGGACCAGGAGCCGTCCTCGTACGCGCGGCGCGCGGCGGCGATGGCCCGCTCGGTGTCCGCGGCACCGGCCTCGGAGACGGTGCTGACCAGCTGGCCGTCGGCGGGGCAGATGATCTGCCGGGTGCGGCCGTCTGCGGCCGGGACCCACTCGCCGTCGATGAACAGCGTGGACGCCGAATTCTCTGCTTGCGGCATGGCTGCTTCCCCGTTTAGTCGATCGAAGTTCTTCGGTCGGCGGCGTTCACTCCGGGAGTGCACGCTCACAATGCCGCCGACGTTGACGGGCCGCCACGCGAATCATCGGCGCCGCTGTCGGCGCGGAATTCGCCAAAAGGGGAATCCACCTCCAGTGCGTTCCATTCCGTGGCTGCCTGGCGCGTTTTTCACCCAATTCCGGACGGGTCGCATTCGCGAACCGCTTCCCGCATTGGCCGAGTGCCGAGAAGGACACTAACACCTGTCATGTACATCTGTACATCATCGGGGCGCGCGGCGCTTCTGGGAGCGTGCGAAAATGCGTGGTGAACTGGGACGACGCCGATCGGGTGACGTGGGCCGCATCGCTGACCGCGGGGCTCATGGCAGGCTGGAGCGGCGCCAGCAGCAGGTTACTCGCAGTGACACAGGAGGAACCCCGAACGCATGTCGACCACGCAGCCCGAGGCCCCGGCACGCCGCAAGGACCCCGATCGCCGGGAGCGCATCGCGCGCGCCGCGATCGACGTCGTCGCCGAGCGCGGCGTGGAGAAGCTCACGCACCGTAGCGTGGCGGCCGCGGCCGGTGTCCCGCTCGGGTCGACGACCTACTACTTCAGCACCCTCGACGACCTGCTGGGCAGCGCGCTGCGCCAGGCCGCCGAGGACGACGTGGACCACCTGCGGGAATGGGCCGAGGAGCTGGAGTCGGGCCGGGACTTCGCCGCGGCCCTGACCGACCTGGTGCTGTACTACCTGGGGCCGGCGCGCGACAAGACCGCGGTGGAGCACCAGCTCTACATCGCCGCACTGCACAGGCCTGCGCTGCGCGAGGCCAGCCAGGAGTGGGACACGGCGCTGGCCGAGCTGTTCGGGTCCTACACCGATCCCGAAACCGGACGCGCGCTGTCGGCGCTGTTCTGCGGTTGGCTGCTGCAGGGGATCGTCCGAGGATCGGTGCCGAGCCGAGACGAAATCGAGATGAGTTTCCAGCGGTTGGTCCAACCGGGTACGAAAACCTGAACTCATCAGGCGTTTTGCAGCGGGTGTCCGGTCGGTCAACATCGGATGTCCGTTGCATTGCACCAGAATCGGTGCTGTTGATCTCATTCGCTCCGACCTGGAAGATGGAGCCATAGCGATCCGTGGCACCCGTGGTCCGCGATGCGGCGAGATGTCGGATTTTCCCTCCGGCGGAGCACATCGACCGGCGTTTCCGCGGGTGTACAACGGACTTGCCGCGTCGGGGCGTGGCTCGCTCCCTGAAAATTGATCAACCAGGTGGGGTGAGACCGTGGGGCACAACGAAGACCGCGAACTCGTGCCGTTGAAGGCCGATTTCGACACCGTTTGGTACGGATTCCGCCGTTCGCAGGTGAAGTTCTACATCCAGCAGACCGAGGCCGAGCTGCAGCTGGTCACCGAGGACCGCGATTCGGCGTTAAGCCAGGTCAGCGAGCTCTCGGCGCAGCTGGAGGAAACGCGCGCGCAGGTCGAGGAGCTCAAGGCCGAGCTCGACGCGCAGGCGCGCGCGCCGATCGACATGGACGCGCTGTCGGACCGGATGCGCCGCATGGTGCGCCTGGCCCAGGACGAGGCCGAGGAGATCCGGACCAGCGCGCAGGCCGCCGCCGAGCACGAGTGGGCCCGCTCCGAGCAGGCCGCCGCCGAGCTGCGCGGCCGCTACGAGAAGCTGGTCGCCGAGGCCGACGAGTGGCGGCGGCAGTCCGAGCAGCAGCGCAACGACATGCTCGCCCGCACCCGGGACGAGGTGCAGGCCATGTCGCGCGAGGCCGAGCAGCACCGCCGCCGGCTCGACGCCGAGGCCGAGGAGCGCCGCACCCAGGTGGAGCGCGACTTCGAGGTGTCCATGGAGGCGCGCCGCGAGGAGGCCATGCGGGTGCTGGCCGAGCGCGAGCAGGCCAGTCGCGAGGAGGCGCAGCGCCGGGTGCGCGAGGCGACGCTGGAGGCCGAGCGCCGCATCACCCGCGCCGACGAGTACGCCGAGACCATGCTGCGGATGCGTCAGCAGCTGGCCGAGCAGGTGCGCGGCGCCCAGGCGGTGCTGGCCAACGCCGAGCCCTTCCTGGCCGCTACCGAGACCGGATCGGACAGCGAGGCCTCGGACGGCTACGTCAGCTCGACCGTCCACAGTGAGCAGTCCGAGGACGTCGAGGTGCCCAAGCAGCGCGCCGAGGAGCCGATCGCCGCGGAGGCCGAAGCGGCCGTGTGATCCGGTCGCCGGAGCGCCCGCCCGGAGATTCCGAGGCGGGCGCCCCGCGGGCCTCTCCCGAGCTCGGCGAGAACTCGCCGAGCGCTTCCAGCGGACCGCGCCACGTCGTTTACTCGGGCGGATCAACCGCTGCGCGGGGAGGCTCGATGAACTGGCGCCGTCTGTGCACGCTCGCGGCCGCTTGGGTGCTGCTGCTGGTCGGAACCCCGGCGGGAGCGGCCCCGCCGGAGGACGTCGCGGACCGGCTGGCCGAGGTCCCCGGCCTGACGGTGGTCGGGGAGCGCCCGACCGAACCGGGATTCCGGCTGTTCGACCTGACGTTCACCCAACCGGCCGACCACCGGGACCCGCGCTCGGGGACCTTCGAGCAGCGGATGACGCTGCTGCACCGCGAGACCGCCTCGCCCGCGGTGCTCCACACGACCGGCTACGGGCTGCCCTCGAAGGTCTCCCGCACCGAGCCCACCCGGCTGATCGACGGCAACCAGGTGACCCTGGAGCACCGGTTCTTCACCCCCTCGCGGCCCGACCCGGCCGACTGGAACGATCTGGACGTCTGGCAGTCGGCGACCGACGAGCACCGGGTCATCGAGGCGCTGAAGTCGGTCTACGACCAGGAGTGGATCACCACCGGGGCCAGCAAGGGCGGCATGACCGCCGTCTACCACCGGCACTTCTACCCGCGGGACGTCGACGGCACGGTGGCCTACGTGGCGCCCAACGACGTGGACAACGAGCGGGACGCCTACGACCGGTTCCTGGCCGACGTCGGGACCCCGGAGTGCCGGAGCGCGCTGACCGAGCTGCAGCGCGAAGCGCTGCGCCGCCGGGACGAGCTCACCGCCAGGTTCCATGCCCACACCGACTCCGAGGGCTTGACCTTCGACCGCATCATCGGCGACGTCGACCGCGGCCTGGAGATGGTGGTGCTCGACGCGCCGTGGGCCTTCTGGCAGTACCGCGGGCCGCAGGACTGCGGCCAGGTCCCGGCGTCGGACGCGAGCACCGAGGAGATCTACCGCTTCCTGGACGAAACGGTGCAGTTCTCCTTCTACACCGATCAAGGCATCGAGCCCTACGTGCCGTACTACTACCAGGCGGGCACGCAGCTGGGCTGGCCGGACGTCTCCGACGACCACCTGGCCGATCTGCTGCACCACCGCGAGCTGTCGCAGCCGCGCAACCTGGTGCCCCGGGAGATCCCGATGCGCTTCGAGCCGGGCGCCATGGAGCGGGTCGACGCGTGGGTGCGCGGCGCGGGCTCGCAGCTGATGTTCGTCAACGGCGGCGCCGACCCGTGGAGCGCCGAGCCCTTCGAGCTGGGGCCGGGCAGCCGCGACTCGCACTCCTACCTGGTGCCCGGCGCCAACCACGGGGCCGACATCGCAGGCCTTCCCGATGATCAGCGGAGCGAGGCCGAGGCGACCGTGCGCCGCTGGGCGGGGGTCCCGGATGCGCCGACGATGCGCTCGGCCGAGCTGGACCGGCAGCCGCTGGAGCGCAGGCCGCGCTGAGCCGGGCGAGTGGTTCCGCGGCGCGGGCGGGGCGGCTCGCTCGGCCGATCGGCCCAGCGAGGCCCCGCGCCGGCGGCGTTGCGGGGGAATTTTCCTCGGCTTTCCCGCCGGTGCAGGTGCGGGGCGTCGAGTCCGGATGGCGGATTGATGACTCTGCGTCACCTCGATGGAGTAGTGAGCCCCGCGCGCGGGATTGCTCAATCTCAGTGAATTTGCGCCCTTTCGCCCCCGCGCATGCCGAAATAACTGCGCGTGCAAGTGGTTGTCCTCGTTCCGCATCGCGATCACGAACAGATCGCGAGATCGGCTTGTGCTGATGATCACCCGAAAGGGGAACTGCGGATGTATGCTCTCCGTTACTATCTGGTTGCGGCCAGCTGCGCCCGCGGACTGCCCCGAACGACGTCCCGATTAGGAACCGTTGATGTCCACCGACACTCCTGTGCCCCATCGCGGAGCGTTCCCGTCCTGGCAACCGGTGCTGTTCGCGTTCTTCGTCGTTCTGGTGCTTTCCGGCATCGTCAGCCTCGCGGTGGTCACCATCGGGGGTTCTGATTCCGCGGTGGTGCCGGTGTTCGCCGCCGCCTTGTCCTCGGTGCTTTCCGGCACTTCGGCCGCATTGACCCGAGCGGTTCAGATGATGCGGCACTACCGGCGCGCCGCCGCGGCCATCAACAGCCAGATGGTCGGCCTCGCCGACGAAACGCTGCCGCAGCTGGCCGACCGGGTGCGCGCGGGGGAGAGCGCCGAAGCCGCCGCAGCGGAGATCACCAACCCGCTCAGCCCGCCGCACCGCCGGGTGATCAAGGCGATGAGCAAGGAGCTCGCCGCCGCCGAGCGGATGCGCGGAGCCGCGCTGGCCACCTGCGCCACCGCGGCCGGGCGAGTGCAGGCGCTGACCACCAGCATGCTCGCCGACCTGCGCAAGATGGAGGACCGGCACTCCGACGCCGACGTGCTCGCCGACCTGCTGACCCTCGACCACAGCACCGCCCAGGCGGGCAGGCTCGCCGACAGCATCGCGGTGCTCACCGGCGCCCGCTCGGGGCGGCGGTGGAGCAAGCCGATCTCGGTGGAGAGCGTGCTGCGCGGCGCGATGGCCCGCATCAGCGACTACCGGCGGCTGCGCGTCGAGCGCGCCGGGGACAAGGCCGTGGTCGGCTACGCCGCCGAGGGCGTGATCCACGCGCTGGCCGAGATCATGGACAACGCCACCAAGTTCTCCCCGCCCGCCGAGGACGTCCAGGTGCACGTCGACGAGTCCGAGGCCGGGCTGGTGATCACCGTCGAGGACGGCGGGCTGACCATGAGCGAGTCCGCGCTGGCCCGCGCCGAGCGCGCCGTCTCGGCCGAGCCCCTCGACCTGGCCGAGGTCTCCGGCAGCCGCCTCGGGCTCGCCGTGGTCGGCTGCCTGGCCCGCAAGCACGAACTGACCGTGGTCTTCCGCGGTTCCGCGCGCGGTGGAACCGCGGTGGTGCTGACCGTCCCGCCGAAGCTCGTCACCGAACCCCGACCCGATCCCGATCCCCGACCCGAGCCCAGCCCCGAATCCGACGAAGGCTCGCCCGACCCGGAACCGGCCGAGCCCGACGAGCAGCCGAGCGCGAGCGGGTCCGACGATCCGGACGCGCTGCCGAAGCGGCGCCGCGGCAAGACGCTGCGCGCGGCGCCGGCCAAGTCGAACCGCGACGACCGCCCCGGGGCCGGATCGCGGTTCGGCGCCTTCGTCGGCGGCCGTCGCTCCTCCAGTTCGGACGACCAGCCCCGATGACGTCCCCGAAGCCCCAGATTGGAGGTGCGGGCAGGTGCTCTCGCGGCATCGCCCCACAGCCGTGATGACCCAGACTCAAGAGCTCGACTGGTTGTTGGAGAACCTCCTGAAGCAGACCCCGGGTGCCAGGCACGCCGTGGTGCTGTCCAACGACGGGCTGCGGTTGTGCCACACCGCGCAGCTCACCCTGGACCAGGCCGACCAGCTCTCGGCGATCGCCTCCGGCATCCAGAGCCTGTCCTACGGGGCCTCGGTGGAGTTCGGCACCGGCGAAGGAGGTGTGCGGCAGTCGATGACCGACTTCTACGGCGGCGTGCTGTGCATCGTCGAGGCAGGTCGCGGCGCGCACCTGGCGGTGGTCGCCGGCGAGGAGTCCGACGTCGGCGTCATCGGGCACAACATGAACCAGCTCGTCGAGCAGATCGGCGAGTTCCTCAGCGCTCCGACGCGTGCCCAGGTGTTATGACCCGCGGGCTGCTCGACGACGAGAACCCCGACCGGCTGTTCATCGTCACCGGAGGTCGCAGCCGGGCCGCCGAGGACGTCTTCGACACGGTCACCCTCGTGGTCGGGGCGGGCGAGCCGGAGGCGGGGATGCAATCCGAGCACGCCCGGATCCTCCGGTTGTGCGCGCGGCCGATCTCGGTGGTGGAGCTCTCCGCCGAGCTGCGGCTGCCGGTCGCGGTGGTGCGCATCCTGCTCGGCGATCTGCTGGCGGAGGGCAAGATCACCACGCGCGATCCGTCGGCGCGCACCACGTCGGCGGACGCGCCGAGCCCCGAACTCCTGGAGCAGGTGCTCGTTGGACTTCGGAACCTCTGAGCGCGCACCGCTGGCGCCCACCGCCGCCGAGGGCGTCAAGATCGTCATCACCGGCGGGTTCGCGGTGGGCAAGACCACCATGGTGCGTTCGGTCAGCGAGATCCGGCCGCTGAGCACCGAGGAGGCGATGACCACCGCGGGCGCGGGTGTGGATTCCCTGGCGGGAACCCCGGAGAAGACCACCACCACGGTCGCCTTCGACTTCGGGCGGATCACGCTCAACGAGCGGGTCGTCCTCTACCTCTTCGGCGCGCCCGGCCAGGAGCGCTTCGGGCGCATCTGGCAGCAGTTGTTCGTCGGCTGCCTGGGCGCCGTGGTGCTGGTCGACCCGCGACGGCTGGCCGACTCCTGGTACGCCATCGACCGGCTGGAGCACGACGGGACGCCGTTCCTGGTGGCGCGGAACAACTTCGGCGTTCCGCGGCACGACCTGGCGCAGCTGCGCGACGCGCTGGACCTGCCCGGATCGGTGCCGCTGGTGGACTGCGACGCGCGAGATCGCGAGTCGAGCAAGCAGGTGCTGATCCGGCTGGTCGAGCACCTGCGCGAGCTGGTGCTCTCGCGCGAGGTGGGGGAGTGAGCGCGCCCGCGGACGCGCTCGCCCTGTTCGGCGCGAGGTTCCAGCGCGACCCGGCCGGGGTGTACCGCGAGCTGCGCGAGCGGCACGGCCCGGTCGCGCCGGTCCGGCTGGAGGGCGGGGTGCCGGCTTGGTGCGCGCTCGGATACCGGGAGGTCCACCAGGTCACCGGCGACCCCGAGCTGTTCAGCCGCGATCCGCGGTGGTGGAACCGCTGGCACCAGGTCCCGGAGAACTGGTCGCTGCGCCCCTTCGTCGAACCGCGGCCCTCGACGCTCCTGGTCGAGGCCGCCGGGCACCGCACCCGCGGGCACGCCGTGCACGAGGCGCTGGCCGGGGTGGACGCGGTCTGGCTGACCGCGCAGCTGCAGGACTGCTGCGACGTGCTCGTCGACCGCTTCGCCGGTCGCGGCTACGCCGACCTGGTCGTGGAGTACACCCACCGGATCCCGCTGTGGGCCGTGGTCCGCGTCTGCGGGCTGCCCGAGGGCGAGGTCCCGATGCTCACCCACGACGTGGCGCTGTCCGGGCAGGAGGGCGAGGAGGCGGTGCGCGCCTACGAGCGCACCATGGCGCGGATGCGCTGGCTGGTCGCCGAGCGCCGCACCGAACCGGTCGACGACCTGCCCTCCCGGCTCGTCGCGCACCCCGCCGCGCTCTCCGACGCCGAGATCGCGGCGGACCTGTTCCTGGTGCTGGCCGTGGCGCACCTGACCACCTCGGACTGGATGGCCAACGCGCTGCGCCTGATGCTGACCGATCCGCACTTCGCGGTGGGGCTGGCCGGGGGCAGGCACGACGTCGGCCACGTGCTCGACGAAGTGCTCTGGATCGACCCGCCGGTGCAGAACTTCGCGGGTCGCTGGGCCACCCGCGACACCGAGCTCGGCGGGAAGGCCGTTCGCGCAGGCGATCTCGTGGTGCTCGGGTTGGCGGCGGCCAACTCCGATCCCGCGGTGCGTCCGCGGGGCTGCCCGCAGGCCTCCGGCAACCGAGCCCACCTGGCCTTCAGCCACGGCGAGCACGGCTGCCCGGACCCGGCCCGCGAGCTCGCCAGGGCGATCGCGCGCACCGGCGTCGAGATCCTCCTCGACCACCTCCCGGACCTGGCCCTGGCGGTCCCGGAACCCGACCTCACCTGGCGCCCGTCCCTCTGGCTGCGCGGCCTCACCTCCCTCCCGGTCACCTTCACCCCGCACTGACCGCAAATCCCTCGGAACCCGGCCCCCGAATGGCATGGGAATCGGGGTGCGGAATCACCTCCCATTCGGTGTCGCGCTTCGGAGGGTTTTGGGGCCTGAGCTCACCGGGTCAGGCGGTTCGACGGGGGAGGAACGCGTCGGGGGAGACGCCGGGGAGGGAGTCGATCGCTCCGCGGTCGCGGTTCTCGCAGCGTCGCGTCCGGGGTCGTAGTTCGTTCCCCGCGGGGCACGCCGGGTCGCGGTCGGCCAGGTGGGCCATGTCGAGGGGTGTCGTTCGGCTGCAGCGTCGGGTCAGGTGGTTCGCCGAAGCGGCCCTAGGTCCAGCGGTAGCGGCGTTCGGGGCGACCGGTGCCGCCGTAGCGGAGGCGGACCTCCGCCCGGCCGGACTCGACGAAGTGCTCCAGGTACTTGCGGGCGCTGACCCGGGAGAGCTCGGTGGCCTCGGCGCACTCGGCGGCCGAGATGTCGCCGCCGGCCTCGCTGCGCTCGCGGAGGATGTCGGCGACGATGCCCGCGGTCTCGCCGGACAGCCCCTTCGGCGGGGTGACGTCGCGGGTGCGGGTGCCGAAGAGCCGGTCGACGTCGTGCTGCGCGGCGTCACCGGGCAGCTCGCCCAGCGCCCGGTGCATCGAGCGGAAGCTCTCCAACCGCTCGCGCAGCGCCTCGTAGCTGAACGGCTTGATCAGGTAGTGCAGCGCACCGCCGTGGATCGCCCCGCGCACCGTCTCCACGTCCCGAGCGGCCGTGATCACCAGGACGTCCGGATCGGCCGAGGGGTGCGCGCGCAGCTGGCGCAGCACCGCCAGCCCGTCCATGTCCGGCAGGTAGATGTCCAGCAGCACCAGGTCCGGCCGCAGCTCGTCGACCGCCACCACCGCGTCCGCCCCGGTGTGCGCGACCCCGACGACCTCGAAGCCCTCCAGCCGCGCCACGTATCCGCCGTGGACCTTGGCGACCATGAAGTCGTCGTCCACCACCAGCACCCTGATCACGATTCCTCCAACGGCAGCCGCGCGGTGAACACCGCGCCGTCGGCGTTGTGCACCCGTACCGACCCGCCGCGCCGGCGGCAGATCTGCCTGGTCAGGGCGAGTCCGAGGCCGCGCTCGCCGCCGCGGGCGGCCTTGGTGGTGAAGCCGTGGCTGAACACCTCCTCGACGATCTCCGGCGCCACGCCCGGGCCGGAATCGCGCACCACCACGGTCACCTCCTCGGCGCTGCGCAGCTCCACCTCGACCCACTGCTCGGCGTCGCCCGGCACCGCCTCCAGGGCGTCCAGCGCGTTGTCCACCAGGTTGCCCACCACCGTGACCAGGTCGGCCGAGAGCGTCTCGTCGATGTCGCCGAGGTAGGTCTCCTCGGACAGCCGCAGCCCCACGCCGCGCTCGGCGGCCAGGCTCGCCTTGGCGATCAGCAGCGCGGCGGTGGCCGGGTCGTGCACCCGGGCGGTGACCTCGGCGTGCCACCGCTCCCGGTTGTGGCTGATGCGCCGCACGTAGCCCTGCAGCTCGTCGTACTCGCCGAGCTCGATCAGCCCGGAGATGGTGTGCAGCCGGTTGCTGAACTCGTGCGCCTGGGCGCGCAGCGTGTCGGTGGTGTCGCGGTGCACCGCCAGCTGGCGCTTGAGGTCGACGAGCTCGGTGCGATCGCGCATGGTGACCACCGCGCCGACCGCCGAGATCGGCATCCGGTTGAGCACCACGACCCGACCCCGGCGCAGCACGATCTGGTCCACGCCGTCGGTGCGCCCGGTGAGCACGTCGCGGGCCCGCTCGCCGAGCTCCAGCGAGTCGATGTCGCGGCCGAGGCAGTCGGCGGGCAGCGACAGCAGGTCCCGCGCCTGCTCGTTGACCAGGGTGATCCGGTTCTGCTCGTCGACTCCCACGACCCCCTCGCGCACGCCGTGCAGCAACGCCTCGCGGTGCTCGACGAGCCGGGTGATCTCCTGCGGTTCGAGCCCGAGGGTCTGGCGCTTGACCCGCCGGGCCAGCAGCACCGATCCGGCGATGCCCAGGAACGCGGCGAAGGCGAGCAGCGCCAGCGGGTTCTCCGGCGCGTTGCGCAGCCCCTGCAGCAGGTCGGGCGTCTCGCGGCCCGCGGCGACCACGCCGACGATCCGCGCGTTCTCGCCGATCACCGGCACGTGCGCGGTCAGCGCGTCGGTGCCGTCCACGCCGACCTCGCCGACCCAGGACTTGCCCTGCAGCACCGTGCTCTCGCCCAGCGGCAGCCGCTGGCCGCGCTGTCCGGGATCCGGCGAGGTCAGCACGATGCCCCGGGCATCGGTGATGATCACGTGGTCGGCCCCGGAGAGGCTGCGCGCGCTCTCGGCGAAGATCGGCAGCGCATCGCGCTGGAACCGGTCCTCCAGGCTCGCCCGCACGCCGTCGGTGGCGGCCACGTCCTCGGCCACCGACAGCATCTTGCGCCCCTCGGTGGCCCGGAAGGCGCGGTCGGTCTGCGCGACCGAGTACACGGCCACGGTCGCCAGCAGCACGAGGATGATCACCAGCTGCCAACCCAGCAGCTGGCGGGACAACGATCCCTGCACCCGCAGCACCGCGCCACCTCCTTCGGGCCGAAACGCTAACCCGCCGTCCCCGCCCGTTTCGTCGGGCCCCGCCGAAACCGCAGCTCAGGCGCGCGCCCGCGCGGGTCGCCGGGTGGATCGAGAAAGCGGCGGCTGCTCTGCTCGAACGCCGGTTCGGTGTTCCGGGTTACACAACTTTCGGAAGTGCCTTTACCTGACTAAGGGAGACACGGGCCGAGGGCGCGGTGCAGCATGAGCCAGCTCACGTTCCGACCACAATGGAGAGGCGGGATAGCCCGTGCGGCTAAGCAGTGTGCTGGCGGTCGTCTCGGCCGCGCTGCTGGTGCTGCTGGTGCCACCGCTGGTCACGACGACCGGTGGCAGCGACGCCCAAGCGCAGATCCGAGGCATGCGGGTGATGGTGCCGAACTCGCCCGGCGGCGGGTACGACATCACGGCGCGCACCGCGGTCAAGGCCATGGACGACGCCGGCCTGCAGAGCAACGTCGAGGTGTTCAACCTGCCGGGCGCCGGTGGCACCGTCGGCCTGGGCCGGGTGGTCAACGAGCGCGGCAACGGCAAGCTCGCCATGCAGATGGGCCTGGGCGTCGTCGGCAGCGTCTACACCAACGACTCGCCGGTGTCGCTGCGCGACACCACCCCGATCGCCCGGCTGATCCAGGAATCCAACGTGATCGTGGTCGGCAAGGACTCCAAGTACCGCGACCTGCACCAGCTGCTGGCGGACTGGAAGGCCAACCCCGGCGAGGTCCCGGTCGGCGGCGGTTCGTCCCCGGGCGGTCCGGACCACCTGGCGCCGATGCAGATGGCCAAGGCCATCGGACTGCCGCCCAAGCAGGTCCGGTACGTCTCCTACGACGGCGGTGGCGAGCTGCTGGCCTCCATCCTCGGCGGCAAGGTCGGCTTCGGCGTCTCGGGCATCGGCGAGTACCGCGACCAGATCGAGGCCGGCGAACTGCGCGTGCTGGCCGTCACCGGCCCCAACCGGCTGCCCGGCATCGACGCGCCGACGCTCAAGGAGTCCGGTGTGGACGTCGAGTTCACCAACTGGCGCGGCGTCGTCGCTCCGCCCGGACTGTCCGAAGCGGACCGCCAGCGGTTGGTCGAGCTCTACGAGCGGCTGCACGAGACCCCGGAGTGGAAGGAAGCGATGAAGCGCAACGGCTGGGAGGACGCCTTCCAATCGGGTCCTGAGTTCGGCGCCTTCCTCAAGGAGCAGAACGACCGGGTGGAGTCGGTGCTCAAGGAGTTGGGGCTGGCATGACGCAGACGCAGACCGCTCCCGAGACCAAGACCGCGAAGAACTGGTTCAAGGGACGTTCCGAGCTGGGCCTGAGCGCCCTGCTGGCCGCGCTCGGCGTGCTGGTGCTCGTCGACACCGCGGCGATGACCACCGATTTCACCCAGCGCGGGCCGGTCGGCCCGAAGACCGTGCCGACCGTGGTCGGCGTCCTGCTCCTGGTGGTCGCGGCGCTGCTGGCCCGCGACGTGCTGCGCGGCGGCCGCGGTGAGTCCGAGACCGGCGAGGACGTCGACCCGTCCGCGCCGAGCGACTGGCGCACCGTGCTGCTGCTGTCGGCGGCCTTCCTGTCCAACGCGGTGCTGATCAAGATCATCGGGTTCCCGCTGTCCGGGATGATCCTGTTCTGGGGCTGCGCGTACGCGCTGGGCAGCCGCAACACCGTCCGCGACCCGCTGATCGCCGCGGTGCTGTCGGTGGTCACCTACGTGGCGTTCAACAACCTGCTCGGTGTCCCCCTGCCCGGCGGCCCGCTGATGGGGGTGCTGTAACCATGGATTCACTTCAGCTGCTGCTCAACGGTTTCGCCACCGCGCTGACCCCGATGCACCTGCTGTGGGCGGCGATCGGCGTGCTGCTGGGCACCGCGATCGGCGTGCTGCCGGGCATCGGCCCGGCGATGGCGGTGGCCCTGCTGCTGCCGGTCACCTACGCGCTGGAGCCCACCGGGGCGTTCATCATGTTCGCCGGCATCTACTTCGGCGGCATGTTCGGCGGGTCGACCACCTCGATCCTGCTCAACACCCCCGGTGAGAGCGCGGCGGTGGTGGCCGCCATGGAGGGGAACCCGATGGCCCGCAGGGGTCGTGGCGCCCAGGCGCTGGCGGCCGCGGCGATCGGGCACTTCATCGGCGCCATCGTGGGCCTGACCCTGCTGGTGCTGCTGGCCCCCACGGTCGCCTCGCTGGCGGTGGACATCGGCGCACCGGACTACCTGGCCATCATGGTGCTGGCCTTCATCGCGGTGACCTCGGTGCTGGGCAAGTCGCGGGTGCGCGGGTTCGCCTCGCTGCTCATCGGTCTGACCATCGGCCTGATCGGCCTGGACCAGATGACCGGCCAGCAGCGCCTGACCTTCGGACTGCTGCACCTCTCCGACGGCGTGGACGTGGTCATCGTGGCGGTCGGCCTGTTCGCCATCGGCGAGTCGCTGTGGGTCGCGGCGCACCTGCGCCGCAGCAACGCCGAGGCGATCCCGGTGGGGCAGCCGTGGCTGGCCGGCTCGGACCTGCGCCGCACCTGGAAGCCGTGGCTGCGCGGGCCGTTCATCGGTTTCCCGTTCGGCGCGATTCCGGCGGGTGGCGCGGAGATCCCGACGTTCCTGTCCTACGTGACCGAGCGCAAGCTCAGCCGGAACAAGGACGAGTTCGGCAAGGGCGCCATCGAGGGCGTCGCCGGTCCGGAGGCCACGGCCAGCGCCTCGGCCGCCGGGACGATGGTGTCGATGCTGACGCTGGGGCTGCCGACCACGGCCGTGGCCGCGGTGATGCTCGCGGCGTTCCAGCAGTACGGCATCCAGCCCGGTCCGCTGCTGTTCCAGCGCGAGGCCGACCTGGTGTGGGCGCTGATCGCGAGCATGTTCATCGGTTCGGTGATGCTGCTGGTGCTCAACCTGCCGCTGGCCCCGGTGTGGGCGAAGCTGCTGCGCATCCCGCGGCCGTACCTGTACGCGGGCATCCTGTTCTTCGCCAGCGTCGGTGCCTTCGCGGTGGGCGGCGAGCCGCTGGACATCGTGCTGCTGTTCATCATCGGCCTGATCGGCTTCGCGATGCGCCGCTACGGGCTGCCGGTGCTGCCGGCGATCATCGCGGTCATCCTCGGCCCGACCGCCGAGCTGGAGATGCGCCGCGCGCTGCAGCTCAGCGACGGCGAGGTGAGCGGCCTGGTCAACACCCCGTTCTCGGTCACCGTCTACTGCGTCATCGCGGTGATCCTGGCCTGGCCGCTGATCGCCCGACTGCTGCCCGCGCGCCGGACCGAGGCACCTGAGCAGGAGAAGATCGACGCCTGACGCGCGCACCTCGAACGCGGTCCCGGCCGAACTCCTGCGGCCGGGACCGCGTTTGGCGTCTTCCTCGCAGCGCAGGTTGCGGCTGGTCACTACACTGTCTGGGGTGGCGGACTACCGGATCGACGACCTGGCTCGCGCAGCGGGCACCACGGTGCGCAACGTGCGCGTGTACCAGGATCGCGACCTGCTGCCGCCGCCGCGCAAGGAGGGGCGCACCGCGATCTACTCGGACGCGCACCTGACCAGGCTCAAGCTGATCATCGGAATGCTCGACCGCGGCTACGCGTTCGCGCAGATCAAGGAGATGATCGGGGCTTGGGAATCCGGGCGCAGCCTGGGCGACGTCCTCGGGCTGGAGGAGGCGGTGGCCGAGCGCTCGTGGGCGCAGGAAGCCCCGCGCTCGATCGCCGCGGACGAGCTGGAGCAGCACTTCGGCGATCAGATGACCTCGAAGCTGTCCGAGCGCGCGATCGAGCTCGGCTTCATCGAGCGGCGCGGTCGCGGGCTCGTCGCGCCGCTCCCGGGGCTCTACGACGCGGCGGTGGAGCTGGTGGGCATGGGCATCCCGCTGGAGGACGTCCTCGACATCGCCGAGAGCATGCAGGCCAAGGTCGACCACCTCGGCGAGGAGCTCGCCAACCTGATCAGCGAGCACGTGCTCACCCGGGCCGAGACCGCGGACGAGGCCACCCCGTTCTACGGCGAGGTGATCGACCGGCTGCGCCCGGCGGTCTTCAAGGCCCTCAACGCCGCGGCCACCCGCTCCGCAGACCACTACATCCCAGCCGTGATCGGCGCCCGGATGGCCGAGCTGATGTCCACCGGCCACCAGCGCACCGAAGCGGGGGACTGAGCGGTTCGGCCTGGAACCGCACCCCGTGGGGGAGCGCGGTTCCAGGCCGGGGGACTCAGCCGCGGCTGCGGGCCGAGGTCAGCGTCTGCTCCAGCAGCACCGCGATGGTCATCGGGCCCACGCCGCCGGGCACCGGGGTGATGAGACCGGCGCGCTCGGCGGCGGTGGCGTACTCGACGTCGCCGATGTTGCCGGGGTTGTAGCCGGCGTCGAGGACCGCGGCCCCGGGCTTGATCCACTCGCCGCGGATGAGCTCCGGGCGTCCCACCGCGGCCACGACGATGTCGGCCTCGGCCACCTGCGCCGCGAGGTCGGCGGTCTTGGAGTGGCAGTAGGTGACCGTGGCGTCCCGGGCCAGCAGCAGCATCCCGACCGGCTTGCCCAGGATCGGGCTGCGCCCCACCACGACCGCGTGCGCGCCCGCGACCGGGATGTCGTAGGCGTCGATCAGCCGCATGATCCCGCCGGGGGTGCAGGAGTGGAAGCCGGGCTCGCCGAAGGCCATCGCGGCGAAGCTGTGCATCGTCACGCCGTCGACGTCCTTGGACGGGTCGATGGCCTCGAAGGCCGCGCGCTCGTCGACGTGCGCGGGAACCGGGTGCTGCAGCAGGATTCCGTCCACGGTCGGGTCGGCGGACAGCCCGGTGATCTCCGCGACCAGCTCATCGGTCGTGGTGGTGCCCGGCAGCTGCACGTAGCGGGACTCCATGCCGACCTTGGCCGAGCGGTTGCGCTTCATCTTCACGTAGGTGTGCGAGGCGGGGTCGTCGCCGACCAGCACGGTCGCCAGGCAGGGCTTGCGGCCTGCGGTGCTGGTGAACTCCGAGGTACCGGCGGCCACCTCGTCGAGCAGCTCGTTCGCGGTGGCCTTGCCGTCGATGATGTGCGCGCTCATCGCGCCCCCTTCGGCTCGTCGTTCCGAGTCGAGGGACACCCAGGCGGACGATGTCGGCTCTGCTTCGCACTCCCCGGTGGTTCCCCACCCAACGCCAGTCGTGCCCGCCCAGGATATCGGGCGGGGCAGCTGTCCGCGGGCGGGGGCGCGGTCACCGGTGGGACAGCGCGGTGCGGGTTTCCTCCAGCAGCTCGGCGAGCTCGGCCAGCGCCCTGGCGGTCTCGGCGAGCTCCCGCTCCTCCAAGCGGTGCGCGGCGGTGTGGTGGGCGACGTCGTCGATGAGCCACTGGGTCTCGCGCAGGCGCACCGCGAGCCGGACGTGGTCGATCACGCTCATGGCGCTGCGATCCCGGCGAGCCTGCGGGCCTCGGCGTAGCACTCGGGGCAGGTGTCCCAGAACCAGCCGAACTCCGAGCAGTCGGTGACCAGCTCCTGCCCGCAGAGCGTCGTCACCTCCGCGCCCGACGGGTAGGCGCGCCCCTGCGGGTGATCGTCGAGGCTGGCGTGACGACGCCCCGCGCAGGGCGCCCAGTGGAACGGGTACATGGCTCTCCTCGTGGTTCCGGCGGTACCGATTAACTGGTACCGACATTGAACTCGCGGCTCGGAGCGGCGTGCAATTAACCGATAGAGCTATTTCCACCTGCGCAAATAGCTCGTTAGGGTTGGTGCATGCGTGGTACCACCCCTAAAGCGAAAGCGCTCGGCGCGGAGCTTCGACGGACGCGGGAAGCCGCTGGCATCAGCGTCCGCGAGCTCGCCAGGCAGTTGGGCGCTTCCCATGCGGCCGTCTCCAGGTGGGAAACCGGAGCGCGTTCGCCGAAACCCGTGGACGTAGCCGCGTACTTGGCGAGGATCGACGCTCCTGCCGAGCTCCGCGCCGAGCTCGTCGAGCTGGCGCGAAATCCCGACGAATCCCGCTGGCTGTCGGTGGGAATACCGGACCGACAGCGCCAGGTCGCCGCGATGTTGGAGTTCGAGCACGAGGCTTCGAAGATCACCGCGGTTTCGCCGCTGTTGGTCCCGGGCCTCCTGCAGACCGCCGACTACGCCCGGGCGATCATGGCCGTGGGAGGCGTTCCCCGAGCGGAGATCGACACGCGGGTAGCGGTGCGGCTGGGACGCCGGGACGCGCTCACTCGCGAAGATCCGGTTGAGCTGTCCGCCTTCGTGGGAGAGCCGGTCTTGGACCAGTTGGTCGGCGGGGTGGCTGTGATGGCCGAGCAGCTTCGCGCGCTCCAGCGGTTCACCGCCATGGGCAACGTGGACGTTCGCGTCATCCCGACTCGCTCGGATTGGCACCCGGCCCTCGAAGGCCCGTTCTTCCTGACGGAGATGAAGAGCGGAGCCTCGGTGGTGCACCTGGAGAACCGCATATCGGGGCTGTTCCTGCACGAGCCCGATGAGGTGGCCGCATATCGCCAAGCTGTCGATAAGATCGAGGAAGTGGCGATGAGTTCTGATGACTCGGCCGAACTCATCGGGGATGCCGTCGGCAGGATGGAGCGGGCGATGAGCACTCGTATGAGCTGGCGAAAGTCCAGTCGCAGCACCAACACCGACACGTGCGTCGAGGTGGCCGGCACCGAATCCTGTGCTGTGGTGAGGGATTCGAAGGACCCGGACGGGGCTTGGTTACGGACGTCGTCGCGGCAGTGGCGGTCGTTCATCGCCGCGATCAAGGACGATCGCTTCGCGTGCTGACGTGCGGGAGTCCTCGCGCTTTTTTCATCAGAAGTCCCCTCGCGCACCGGAGTGCACGAGGGGACTTCTGATGAAAAAGGGAGTCGGCTCGCTGCCGGTCAGTTGCCGAAGCCCGCCTTGCGGAGGGCGTCGGCCATCGAGCCCGTGGGGGCCGGGCGCTGCTGGCGTCCGCCGCCACCACCGCCTCCGCCGTTGCGCTTGCCGCCGTTGCGACCGCCGCCGTTGCCGCCGGCGTTGCGCTTGCCGCCGCCCCGGTTGCCCGAGTCGCGTTCCGGCTTGCCGCCCGCGCCCGGTTCGTCGTCCAGGCGCAGGGTCAGCGAGATGCGCTTGCGCTGGGTGTCGACGTCGAGGACCTTGACCTTGACGATGTCACCGGACTTGACCACCTCGCGCGGGTCGTTGACGAAGTTCTTCGACATCGCCGAGACGTGCACCAGGCCGTCCTGGTGCACGCCCACGTCCACGAACGCGCCGAAGGCCGCCACGTTGGTGACCACGCCCTCCAGGACCATGCCCTGCTGGAGGTCGGCGATCTTCTCCACGCCCTCGGCGAACTCCGCGGTCTTGAACTCCGGTCGCGGGTCCCGGCCCGGCTTGTCCAGCTCGCTGAGGATGTCGGTGACCGTGGGCAGGCCGAACCGCTCGTCGACGTAGTCCTGCGGCGAGATCTGCTTGAGCAGCTTGCTGTTGCCGATCAGCCCGGTGATCTCGTTGCTCGTGCCGGACAGGATCCGGTGCACCACCGGGTAGGCCTCCGGGTGCACCGCCGAGGCGTCCAGCGGGTCGTCGCCGTCGGGGATGCGCAGGAAGCCCGCGCACTGCTCGAAGGCCTTCGGGCCCAGCCGGGCGACGTCCTTGAGCGCCGTGCGGTTCCGGAACGGGCCGTTGGTGTCGCGGTGCACCACGATGTTCTCGGCCACGCTGTCGCTGATGCCCGAGACCCGGGTCAGCAGCGGGGCCGAGGCGGTGTTGACATCGACGCCGACGCCGTTCACGCAGTCCTCGACCACCGCGTCCAGCGAGCGCGACAGCTTCGACTCCGAGACGTCGTGCTGGTACTGGCCCACGCCGATCGACTTCGGGTCGATCTTGACCAGCTCGGCCAGCGGGTCCTGCAGCCTGCGGGCGATCGACACCGCGCCGCGCAGCGAGACGTCCATGTCCGGCAGCTCGCGCGAGGCGTAGGCCGAGGCCGAGTAGACCGAGGCGCCCGCCTCGGAGACCGAGACCTTGCGCAGCTTGAGCTCCGGCCGCTTGCCGATCAGCTCACCGGCCAGCTTGTCGGTCTCCCGCGAAGCGGTTCCGTTGCCGATCGCGATCAGCTCGACGTCGTGCGCCGCGGCCAGCTCGGCCAGCTTGGCCTGCGCCTGCTCCCACTGGTTCTGCGGCTGGTGCGGGTAGATCGTGTCGGTGGCCACCACCTTGCCCGTGCCGTCGACCACCGCGACCTTCACGCCGGTGCGGTAGCCCGGGTCCAGGCCGAGGGTCGCGCGGGAACCGGCCGGGGCCGCCAGCAGCAGGTCGCGCAGGTTGGCCGCGAACACCCGCACGGCCTCGTCCTCGGCGTTCTGCCGCAACCGCAACCGCAGGTCCACGCTCAACCGGGTCAGGATCCGGGTGCGCCACGCCCAGCGGACCACCGTGGTCAGCCACGAGTCCGCGGGCCTGCCCTCGTCGGAAATGCCGAACTGCTGGGCGATCCGGGCTTCGTAGGGCGTCGGGCCCTGGACCTCGGTGCCGTCGTCGGGCTCCAGCGAGAGCTCCAGCACCTCCTCGTTCTCCCCGCGCAGCAGCGCCAGCACGCGGTGCGAGGGCAGCTCGGCGAACGGCTCGGAGAACTCGAAGTAGTCGGCGAACTTCGCGCCCTCGGTCTCCTTGCCCTCGCGGACCTTGGAGACCATCCGGCCGCTGGTCCACATCCGCTCGCGCAGCTCGCCGACCAGGTCGGCGTCCTCGGAGAAGCGCTCCACCAGGATCGAGCGCGCGCCGTCGAGCGCGGCCTGGACGTCGGCCACGCCCTTGTCGGCGTCGACGTAGCCCTCGGCGGTGGTCTGCGGATCGTTGCCCGGATCCGACAGCAGCGCGTCGGCCAGCGGCTCCAGCCCCGCCTCGATGGCGACCTGGGCCTTGGTGCGGCGCTTGGGCTTGTACGGGAGGTAGATGTCCTCCAGCCGCGCCTTGGAATCGGCGGCGTTGACCCGCGCCTCCAGCTCGTCGGTGAGCTTGCCCTGCGAGCGGATCGACTCCAGCACCGTGGCGCGCCGCTCCTCAAGCTCGCGCAGGTAGCGCAGCCGCTCCTCGAGCTGCCGCAGCTGGGCGTCGTCGAGAGCCCCGGTCACTTCCTTCCGGTAGCGCGCGATGAACGGCACGGTGGCTCCGCCGTCGAGCAGGTCGACAGCGGACTGCACCTGGCGCTCGCGTACGCCGAGCTCCTCGGCGATCTTCTGATGAACAGTCGTCACGTGGTCGTTCCGCCTTCTTCTCTGCGCTCTTCGCCAGATCCGGACGAGCATTCTGCCCGACTCCCGAGCAGCGCAAGACCGGTGCTCGTCCCCGGCGTGTCGGACGAGTCGGGAAGTGACCCTTGTCTCAACCCGGTGTTGATCTGTATACAAGCGATCAACCGTTCGAGGGAGAACGAGGCGGCTGATGCAGACGAGCAGGCTGACCAAGTGGATCCCGTGGGCCGTCGCGCTGCTGCTCACCGTTGCGGTGGTGGCCACCGCGCCCGCCGACGAGCACGAGGGCTCCGCCGCGAAGCAGATGCTGGGGGACCGCCAGCTTCGCCTGATGGCACCCGCATCGCCAGGGGGCGGCTGGGACCAGACGTCCCGGGAGATGCAGCACGCGCTGCAGGACGACGTCGGCCGCACCGAGGTCTACAACGTCAGCGGGGCCGGGGGCACGATCGGGCTCAGCCAGTTCGTGCGCCACCAGGGCGATCCGACGCAGCTGATGACCACCGGGCTGGTCATGGTCGGGGCGGTCAAGACCAACCGCTCCCCGGTGTCGCTGGACGACACCACACCGCTGATGCGGCTGACCACCGACGCCGAGCTCATCGCGGTGCCCGCGGACTCGCCGATCCGCAGCACGGCCGACCTGGTCGAGGCGATGCGCCGCGACGTGCACGGGGTCTCCATCGCCGGGGGCTCGGCCGGCGGCGCCGAGCACATCCTCGCCGGGATGCTCGCCCAGGCCGTCGGGGCCGACCCCGCCGAGATCTCCTACGTGGCGCACTCCGGAGGCGGCGAGCTGCTGTCCACCGCGCTGTCGGGTCGGGCCGACGTCGCGATCTCCGGGGTCTCCGAGATCCAGCCGCAGGTCGAATCCGGGCAGCTGCGCGCGCTGGCGGTCTCCACCGCCGAACGGGCGCCGACCATGCCCGACGTTCCCACGCTCGAGGAAGGCGGCCTGGACGTGGAGCTGGACAACTGGCGCGGGGTCGTCGCGCCGCGGGGCATCAGCCAGGAGCAGGAGCGGGTGCTCGAACAGGCCCTGCTGCAGATGAGCCGCACGCCGAAGTGGCGCGCGGCGCTGGAGGAGCAGGGATGGACCGACGCGGCGCTGGCGGGCCCCGAGTTCGAGCGCTTCGTGCGCGCCGAGCAGACGAGGGTCGCCCGGGTCCTCGACCGGATCGGACTGGGGTGAGCGCCGTGCCCACGCAAGATCGACGCACCGTGCTGGCCTCGGCCGCCTTCGGGGCGCTGATGCTGCTCGCGGCGGTGGTGGTCCTGGTCGACGCGATGCGGCTGCCGTCCACCGGATCGGCGGTCGGGCCGGCCGCGGTTTCGCTGCTGGTCGGCGTGCTGCTGGGCGTGGTCGGCGCCGGTCTGATGGTCCAGTCGCGGATGCGGCTGCCGCACGCGGTGAGCGGCAGCCCCTGGCAGCCGCGCGCGGGACTGCGGGTGCTGGCCCAGGTCGGTGCGCTGGTGGCCTTCGCGCTGCTGCTGCCGTGGCTGGGCTACGTGGTCAGCACCGCGGGCTTGTTCGTCGCGACCGCGCTGCTGCTCGGAGCGCCGCGCGCTCCGCAGGTCGTGGCCTACGGGTGGGCGCTGGCGGCCGCCGCGTTCCTGGTCTTCGACCGGTTGATCGGGTTGAGTCTGCCCAGCGGACCGTGGGGGTTCTAGGTGGAACAGCTCTCGTTGCTGCTCGACGGCTTCGCCGGGGCGCTGACCCCGACGCACCTGCTGTGGGCGCTGGTCGGCGTGACCATCGGCACCGCGGTCGGCGTGCTGCCCGGCATCGGCCCGGCGCTGACCGTGGCGCTGCTGCTGCCCATCACCTTCCGGCTGGAGGCCTCCAGCGCGCTGATCCTGTTCGCCGGGATCTACTACGGCGGCATGTACGGCGGGTCGACGACCTCGATCCTGCTGAACACGCCGGGGGAGAGCGCCTCGATGGTCACCGCCCTGGAGGGCAACAAGATGGCCCGGGCGGGGCGCGCCGCGGCCGCGCTGGCCACCGCTGCCATCGGCAGCTTCGTGGCGGCCACCATCGGCACCGTCGCGCTGACCTTCCTCGCGCCGCTGGTGGCCGGGTTCGCCACCAGCTTCGGGCCGCCCGAGTACGTGGCGCTGATGGCCGTGGCGTTCGTGACCGTCAGCGCCCTGCTGGGCCCGGACCTGCTCAAGGGCGTGGCCAGCCTGCTGGTCGGGTTGACCGTCGGGCTGGTGGGCCTGGACGCCCAGACCGGCCAGCCCCGGCTGGCCTTCGGGGTGGGCTCGTTGCTGGACGGCATCGACGTGGTCATCGTGGTGATCGCGCTGTTCGCGCTCAGCGAGGGCTTCGGGCACCTGCTCACCGGCACCGGCGGCAGCACCGTGCAGCCGGTGCGCGAGCGGGTGGTGCTCTCCCGCTCGGACCTGCGGCGGTCCTGGCCCGCGTGGCTGCGCGGGACCCTGTTCGGCTTCCCGATCGGCAGCCTGCCCGCGGGCGGCGCCGAGGTGCCGACGTTCCTGAGCTACACGGTGGAGAAGCGGCTCAGCAAGCACCGGCAGGAGTTCGGCCGCGGTGCCATCGAGGGAGTGGCCGGACCGGAGGCGGCCAACAACGCCGCCTCGGCCGGAGTGCTGGTGCCGCTGCTGACGCTGGGCCTGCCGACCTCGGCCACCGCGGCGGTGATCCTCACCGCCTTCCAGTCCTACGGGCTGCAACCCGGCCCGGAGCTGTTCGAGGAGTCCGGTCCGCTGGTGTGGACGCTGATCGCCAGCCTCTACATCGGCAACGTGATGCTGCTGGTGCTCAACCTGCCGCTGGTGCGGCTGTGGGCGAAGCTGCTGACCATCCCCGCCTACGGCATCTACGCCGGAGTGCTGGTCTTCGCCGCGCTGGGCACCTACGCCGCGGGCGGCACGACGGTGGACCTGCTGGTGCTGTGCGGATTGGGGCTGGTGGGGCTGCTGATGCGCCAGGCCGACGTCCCGGTGGCACCCGCGGTGGTGGGGCTGATCCTGGGGCCGCTGGCCGAGCAGCAGCTGCGCCGCGCGCTGACCATCTCCGAGGGCGACCCGTCGGTGCTGGTCTCCAGCCCGATCTCGATCGTGCTGTGGGTGGTGGTGGCGGTCGCCTTCGTGCTGTCCCTGGTCGGTCCGCTGCGCCGCACGCTCACCCGCAACGCCACGTGAGATCCTGGGTCCCCGGAAGTGGTGGGGGTTTGACGGGCCATTTACCCGCTGTGGTTAGGATCCACCCAGTCACCCTATTGGGTTACCGTACGTGATGGTCGGTTTGTCGGGCTGTGCACCCTGGGTGCGAATCTAGGTAGTCGCCTACGTACAAACCGCGATGTAGCGGCACGCTCCGTCGCGGAGTGTGGGGCTCGTGAAACCCGAGACCCCCGACGAACCCCGTACCCCCGAAAACGACGATCACGCCGCATCCCCGAAGCACGCGGCGACCGACCGCGGGTGGCACGCCACCGCGCAGCGGGCCGACGAGGCCCTGCGCGCCGGTGTGGATCGCGTGCGGCCGGTGACCGACCGCGTCGGCCAGTGGCTCGCACCCGTGCTCCAGCGCCTGGTGCAGTGGCTCTCGCCGCTGTTCGAGCGCATCGGTCGAGCACCCGCGGTGCGGCGCTTCCGGGAGAGGGTCGCGCCGCACGTGGCCGCCATCCAGGACAAGCTGCCCGAGGGCAGCCGGTCCCGCTCGATGCAGGTCGGTGCCGGCGTCGCCGCGGTCGGCGTCGTCGGGCTGATCATCGGCGGCGTGGCCACCAGCGGTGGCGAGCAGACCTCCTACGAGGAGGCCGCCATGGCCGCGCCGATGAAGAGCGCGCAGCACGCCGCTCCCGAGCAGCCCGACGCGCCGAAGACCCCGGCCGAGACCAACTCCCCGGCCGAGAACAAGGCCGAGGCCGAGAAGCCGGAGGCGCCGGCACCGCTGGGGCCGCCGGTCGAGGGCATCGACGTGTCCAACCACAACGGCCCGATCGACTGGAAGCAGGTCGCCGCTTCCGGCAAGAAGTTCACCTTCGTGCTGGCCAGCGACGGCATCGACTTCACCAGCCCGACCTACGACGAGCAGTACCACGGCGCCAAGGACGCCGGTCTGATCGCCGGCGCCTACCACTTCGCCCGCCCGGGCGACTCCTCCGGCGTCGACCAGGCCAACCGGTTCCTGGACGTCGCCGACTACAAGAACGACGGCAAGACGCTGCCCCCGGTGCTCGACCTGGAGGTCGACCCGAACAGCGGCGGCTGCTACGGCATGAGCGTCGAGCAGATGCACAAGTGGACCGACGAGTTCAACAACACCGTCGAGGAGCGCACCGGCCAGAAGCCCATCATCTACGCGAACCCCTCGTTCTGGTCGCAGTGCATGGGCAGCACCGACGCCTACTCCGACCACGCCCTGTGGCTGGCCTCCTACGAGGTCGACAGCCCCTCGGTTCCGTCCGGCTTCGGCGACTGGAACTTCTGGCAGTACACCGACAAGGGCTCGGTGCCCGGCATCAGCGGCAGCACCGACCTGAACCAGTTCAAGCAGGGTCAGGCCCGGCTCGAGCAGCTGGCCAGCTGACCAGCCGGTTCAACGACCTGGGAGCGGGTCGTCCGCGACAGCGGGCGGCCCGCTCCTTCGCGCGTGCGGGCGAAAGGCGCTTGCGGCCCGACCACGCCGGGGGCGAGGAAGATATTCTCGCCCCCGGTTCGGCGATCACCAGATCGAAAGGCGCGGCAATGTCACGGTGGGAGAAGCGCATCACCCAGGCACGCCAGCTGCTGCTCGACGGTGACCAGGACGGCGCGGAGCGGGAATTACGCACCGTGCTGCGGGAAGGCGACCTGGCGGCCGCCGCGCAGGCCGGGTTGCAGGTCGCGGCCATGCTGGCCGAGCGCGACGAGCTGACCGAGGCCCGCGAGATCTACCAGCGGGTGGTGGACACCGAGCAGCCCGCGCACGCCCAGTCCGCGGCGATCGCGCTGGGCAACCTGCTGCTGGAGGCCGAGGAGCTGGCCTCCGCGCAGGTGCTGCTGCGGATGGCCGCCGAAGGACCCGAACCCGACGAGGCGGGCCGCGCCGAGGTGCTGCTGGCCCAGGTGCTCACCGAGCGCGGTGACGGCGCCGGGGCGCGCGAGGCCCGCGGCCGCGCGCTGGCCTCCGGTGACCCGGGCGTGGTCGAGGCCGCCCAGCAGCTGAGCCTGCCGCCGGACCGCTCCGAGGGCGCCGAGTACCTGCAGATCGCCTACCAGCGCGCGCTGGCCATGCTGGAGCAGGGCCGCGACGGCGACGCCGAGCCGATCCTGCACAAGCTGCTCGACAGCGGTCATCCGCACTACGGGTCGCTGGGCGCGGCCAAGCTCTACGCGCTGCACGCCGACGAGGCCGCGACCGCGCGCGAGCTCGCCGACCGGATCATCGCGCTGGCCCACCCCGAGCACCTCGCGTGGGGCCACGTGCTGCGCGGCGGGGTGCTCGAAGACCTCGACGAACCCGCGGGCGCCGCCGAGGCCTACGAGCTGGCCGCGCAGGACCCGCGCCCCAAGGTGCGGCTGCACGCGCTGATCCGGCTGTCCATCCAGCTGCGGCGGACGCAGCCGCAGCGGGCCCGCGAGGTCCTGCAGCAGGTCATCGACACCCGCCATCCCGACTACGCCGTCGAAGCGCTCGGCGTGCTCGCCGAGCTGCAGCGCGACGCCGGCGACCCGGCCGCGGCCATCGAGACCTTCGGCCGGGTGGTCGACTCCGGGCACCCGGACAAGGCTCCGCTGGCGGCCTACCACCTCGGCGTCCTGCGCTACGACCAGGACGACCTCGACGGCGCGGCCGAGGCGTTCCGGCGGGCCGCGCGGGCCACCGACGCCAACCTGGCGCACCAGGCCGAGCTCGCTCTGTCCATGATGGACCCCGAGCGGGCCAGCGCCACCGACACCGCGCTGCTGGCCGCCGTCCCCGACGAGCCCGAGCTCGACGCGGGCGAACTGCTCGACCGCGCGCGCAAGGCCGCCGCCGCGGCCGACCTCGCCACCGCCCGCGACGACCACCTGCGGCTGCTCGGCGGCGAGCTGGCCGCGCAGGCCCGCATCTCGCTGGGCCTGGCCGAGGCCGCGCTCGGCGACCGCCAGCGGGGACGGCAGCTGCTGCGCGAGGCCGCGGGCGCCGACGGCTCCGCGCAGGCCCGCTACGCGGCGTTCCTGGACGCCGTGCTCGACGAACCCTCGGCGCCCGCGGTGCTTCCGGTGCTGCTGCGGGTGGAAGCCGGTGAGCCCGCGGCCGATCCGCACGAGCTGGTGGCCGTGGGCGCCGCCGCGTTCACCGGCCGGGCCCCGACCGAGGAGCTCGTCGGGCTGACCGAGTCGGTCGATTCGCTGGTGCGCACCACGGCCGGAGCGCTGCTGGCCGAGCAGCGCGTCCGGAGCGAGCGCTCCGCCGAGGCCCAACCGCTGCTGCAGCGCGTGCTCGACGAGGGCCACCCCGCCCCGCGCCCGTGGGCCGCGATCGCGCTCGGCGAGCTGCTGATGGAGCGCGGCGAGCTCGACGGCACCGTCGCGGCCTTCGAAACCGCCCTGGCCACCCGGCATCCGGCCATCGTCGGCGACGCCTTCGACAAGCTCGCCCTGATCTACCGCACCCTGGAGCGCCACGACGAGCTGCGCGACCTCTACCGGCGGACCGCTTCGGCCGGGCACCCCGAGCACGGTCCGCGCGCGGCGTTCCTGCTCGGCGAGGAACTGGTCGACGCCGACGACCTGGACGCGGCGCTGGAGCTGTTCACCCGCGCCGCGGGTTCGAACTCGACCACCGCCGCGGTCGCGGTGTTCGGCATGCGCGCGGTCCGCCAGGAGCTCGAGGCCGCGCAGGAGAGCTTCCTGGCGCTGGCCGAGGACTCCGAGCAGCGGCGCACGGCCGCGCAGCTGTGCCTGAAGCTGGCGCACCGCTACCTCGGGCGCGGCGTGCCGTCCTCCGCCCGGTGGGCGCTGCGCCTGGTCGGCGAGTCCGGGCCCGCCGAGCTGCGCCAGCAGGGATGGCTGTTCCTCGGCGCGCTGCACGTCGAGCGCGGCGAGCACGAGGCCGCGCTGCGCGCCTGGGAGCAGGCCGTCGAGGGCATCGACCCGGAGGAAGCCGTGGTCGCCAAGGTCAGCATCGCCGACCTGGTCGCCGAAACCGACCCCGACCGCGCGGTCGCGCTGCTGGAGGAGGTCGCCAGCTCGGACGCGCGCAACTCGGCCGACGCCGCGCGGCGGCTGGCCGAGCTGCGACCTCGCGAGGTGCCGTCGCAGCGCGGCGCCGACGCCGAGCCGCCGGAGGGCGAATCCGACTTCGAGCGCGCCGAGCGGCTGCTGCGCTCCGGCCACGCCGAGGCGGCCAAGGCGGTGATCGCCGGGCACTACGACTCGACCCTCCTCGCCGAGTTCTGGCACCTGGTGCGCACAAACCTCGCCTCGGCGACCGAGCTGCTCGCCGAGGCCGGCGAGGAGGACCGCCGGATCTGCTCGGAGCTGGCCCTGGAGCTGGGCAGGCGGCAGGCCGCCGCGGGCAGCCCCGAGGCGCTGGCGCGGTTCCGGCTCGTCGTCGATCACGGGCACCCGGAGGCGATCCCCAAGGCGCACCTCGCGCTGGGCAAGCACGCCGAGAAGCGCGGCGAGCACGCGATGGCGCTGAGCTGGTACCGGCGCGCGATCCACGCCGACGAGCCCGCCGCGGTGGCCCGCGCCGGCGTGCTGATGTCCCAGCTGCTCGCGCGCGTGCACGACCTGCACGGGGCGATCTCGATCGCCCGCCACTCGCACGTCGAGGGGACCGGGACCGCGGCGCTGGAGGCCGGGGTGCTGCTGGGGCACCTCCAGCACCTCGCCGGTGAGCCGGAGGAAGCCCGCCGGACCTGGGACGAGGCCGAGCAGTCCGCCGATTCCGCCGAGCAGTTCGGCACCGCGCTGCACCGCCGCATCCGAGTGGTCGGCGAAACCGCCCCGGAGGCCGAGGCGATGCTGCGGCGCGCCGCCGAGTCCGACGACCCGGCCACCTCGGCCATCGCCCTGCGGCTGCTGGCCGATCGCGCCGAGGACCCGCAGCAGGCCATCGGTCACCTGCGCGCGGCCGCCGAGGCGGACGCGCCCGCGCACGCCGAGGCCGCGCGCGGCCGACTGGCCGAAATCCTGCTGGAGCAGGGGCATTCCGAGGCCGCGGGGGAGCAGTTCGAGCGGGTGCGGCGCAGCGAGGAACCGAGCCTGGCCGCGCGCGGCGAGTTCGGGCTGGGGCTGATCCGCTACGAGTCCGGGGACCTGCCCGGCGCCGTGGTGGCCTTCGTCAAGGCCGCCGGGCACGCGCCGGAGGAAGACCTGGGCGAGGACGCGCTGAACAACGTGCGGGTGGTGCTCGACGACCAGCGCGGCAGCGGTGATCACCAGGGCGCCACCGACACGCTGCGCCGGATGACCGAGGTCGTGCCGGAGGACCACGTCGCCGAGTGGGCCCAGGAAGCGGGCGACGAGCTGCTGGGCGACGGCGATCCGGACGCGGCACTGGTCTACTTGCGCTGCGCGGTGGAGATCGGCGCGCCGGACCCGGTGCCGGACGCGGTGCTGGCGCTGGGGGAGGCGCTGCAGCGGCGCGGCGACGTCTCGGGCGCGCGCCAGGCCTACCAGCGGGTTCTGGGCAGCGGGGAGGAGCGGCTCGCGGCCGTGGCCAACCACCGGCTCAACGAGCTGGCCAGCGGTCGCAGCTTCGCCTAGGAGCTGCTCGCGCACCCCGAGCGGCTTCGGCGGACCCCGGGCGCCGCTCGTCGAGCACGCCGAAGGCGGCTCCGCCGGATTCCCGACCGGGCCGCGGGCCCGATCGGGAATCGCGCAGTGCTAGGCGGAACCGCTGCGGACCAGCGGCTCGGGCAGGGCCAGGACCTCGTCGAGCACCTGGTAGACGTCGCCGGTGGTGCGCCAGAAGGCACCGCCGGCCTCGACGCTGATCTCGCCGCGGCGCGGGACGCGCGCGGCGCGGACCTCGTCCTCGGCGATGAGCTCCACGACGTCGATGACGTCGCCCTTGGGGCGGACGTAGATCAGCGCGTCGAGCTCGCCCGCGTGGTCGCGGACCGGAGGCATCAGCTGGAAGCCGCGGGCCATCAGCTGACGCAGTCTCGCGCTGGCGTCGGGTTGCGTATCGTCCGACGAGAGCATGGCTGCCCCCCAGTGTTCTCCGCCTACTCGAATTTTCCCGTGCGTTTGCACGTGCAGATTGGACGGATGCGGACCTTACCACAGCGGAGAGCAACTAGTCGATCACGCACGGTGATTGCAGCGCCGGTTCGCAGGGCGAACAGAAAACCAAATGCTTGCTTGTTTTTTCGGTTCGGGGCTAGTCTCACCGCGAACTCCCGCATCCAGATCACGTGCGAGGGGCGGAACGGCGAGCACGACCACCATCGAGCGACGCAGGGGAGCGGTGCGTGATCAACCGGGACTACGTGGGATTCGAGTTCCACTCCGACGAGGACTACGAGGTCACCCGCGGCAAGATCCGCGAGTTCGCCGAAGCCATCGGCGATCCCAACCCGGCCTACCGAGATCCGGCCGCTGCCCGCGAGCTGGGGCACCCGGACGTGATCGCACCGCCGACCTTCGCGATCGTGGTCACCGGTGCGGCCTCGCCGAACAACCCGATCATGCGACCGGACTTCGGGCTGAACTACCGGATGGTGGTGCACGGCGAGCAGCGGTTCTCCTACCGGCGGCCGATCCGGGCCGGCGACGTGCTGCGCTCCACCGGGCGGATCGCCGACATCCGCGACGCCGGTCGCAACGAGCTGGTGCGCATCGAGACCGGCATCCGCGACGCCGAAGGCGAGCAGGTCGCCACCGCCGTGAACGTGATCATCTCCCGAGGCACCGCAGCAGGGCAGGAGTGAGCATGGCAGCCACCGTGCGATACGACGACGTCGAGGCGGGCATGAGGATCGGCCCGGTGCGCTATCCGATCGGGCGCCTGACCCTGGTGCGCTACTGCGGCGCTTCGGGTGACTTCAACAGCATTCACTGGAACGAGCGAATCGCCAAGGCGGCGGGACTGCCCGACGTCATCGCGCACGGGATGCTGACCATGGCCGAGGCGGCGCGCCTGGTCACCGACTGGGCCGGCGACCCGGGCGCGGTGGTCGACTACGGCGTGCGCTTCGCCAAGCCGGTCGTCGTCCCCGACGACGACACCGGCGTCGAGGTCGAGGTCGCCGGCGAGCTGACCGACAAGCTCGACGGCAACCGGGTCCGCATCGCCCTGACCGCCGCGGTCGACGGCGCGGAAGTGCTGGCCAAGTCCGAAGCGATCCTCCAGCTCGCCTGACCGCCCCGACCGCAACGGGCCGCACCGCCCCGTCGGACGCCGGAGTGTGATCCACGTCCGGTTCGGCACCCGATGTCGGCGTGGTAGAGGTGGGGAGGGGAAATCCCCGGTCGCGATGGGGCGAACTGCTGGAGGACGAGTGAACGACGCGCGTCACGCTTGGACCGAGCCCGGGGCCTTCGAGGTCGCACCCGGGGTGCACCGGATCCCGCTGCCCCTGCCCAACGACGGCCTGCGCGCGGTCAACGTCTACGCGGTCGAGGACTCCGACGGCCTGGTGCTCATCGACTCCGGCTGGGCGCTGGCCGACGCCCGCGGCCAGCTGGAGGACGCGCTGGGCCGCATCGGTCACGGCTTCGAGGACGTGCAGCGCTTCCTGGTCACCCACGTGCACCGCGACCACTACACCCTCGCGGTCACGCTGCGGCGGACCTTCGGCTCCAAGATCAGCCTCGGCGCCGGCGAGCAGCCCTCGATGGAGCTGCTGCTCAACGGCGGTCAGACCGACCGCGAGGTGCAGCGGCTGCAGCGCTGGGGCGCCGACCAGCTCATGGCCGAGCTCGCCGAGGCCTACGGCGAGGAGCCCGAGAAGCCCAGGAGTCCCTACGAGGCCCCGGACGAGTGGATCGAGGGCAAGGTCGAGATCCCGCTGGGCTCGCGCACCCTGCTCGCCGTGCCCACGCCGGGGCACACCCGCGGGCACGTGGTCTTCATGGACGCCGACGCGCAGGTCCTGTTCTCCGGCGACCACATCCTTCCGCACATCACCCCGTCGATCGGCGTCGAGCCCGCCCGCCCCGAGCTCCCGCTGGGCGACTTCCTCGACTCGCTGCGGCTGATGCAGTCCTACCCGGACCTGCGGATGCTGCCCGCGCACGGCCCGGTCGGCGGCAGCACCCACGCGCGCATCGGCGAACTGCTCGACCACCACGAGCAGCGCCTGGCCCAGACCCTCGAGGTGGTCCGCGACGGCGCGGGCACCGCCTACGAGGCCGCGCTGCGCTTGGGCTGGACCCGCCGCGAGAAGAAGCTGCCCGAGCTCGACCTGTTCAACCGGGTCCTCGCCGTCGGCGAGACCAGCGCCCACCTGGACCTGCTCGTCGAGCGCGGGCAGCTGAGCGCCACCCAGAACGGGGCGGTCACCGAGTACGCCGTGCGATGAAGGAGCTCGCCGCGCGCAACGACGAGCAGTTCTAGTCCTTCAGCAGCAGCCGCACGGTCAGCTCCAGGCGGGTGGTCACATCCGAGGCCGACGCCCGGCGGGTCACCCAGGCGACCAGGTTGGACAGCCACACGTCGCCGATCACCCTGGCGATGGCCTTCTCCTCGTCGGTGGGCTCGTCCTCGGTCATCGCCGCGGTGAACAGCCGCTCGACGAGCTCGGCGACCTGGTCGACCTCGTTGGCCACGGAGGTGTCGGCGAACATGAACGCCCGCGTCATCGCCTCGGTCAGCTGCGGGTTGCGCTGCAGCGCGCGGGTGGTGCGGTTGAGCACGTGCAGCACGCGCTCGTAGGAGTTCTCGCCCGGGATCCGGCTGCGTTCCAGCTTGCTCTGCTCGCGCTCGAACTCCCGGGCCAGGCCCACCACCAGCAGGTGGATCTTCGACGGGAAGTAGCGGTAGAGGGTTCCGAGCGCGACATCGGCCTTCTCGGCGACCGCGCGCATCTGCACCGCCTCGTAGCCGCCCTTGCTGGCCAGCGCGATGGTCGCATCGATGATCCGCTTGCGCCGCTCGGCTTGCGCGGCCGAACCGGACTCGGCGGTTCCGGGCGTCTGCAGAGCACTGCGTGCGCTTGCCATGTGATCGTTCCCCTCGGAAGTTCATCGCAACCACGTGGTGGTCGCCACGCGGTTCATCGCCCCGACCTACTCACGGGTTAAGGTGAGCAGGATTGTCTCGATCGAAACATGTTCCAGTCTATCCAGCCCGCGGCGCCCGGGCAGTGTGAGGTGAATCGTGCGGATCGCGTTGCTGTCCTACCGGAGCAAGCCGCACAGCGGCGGGCAGGGCATATACGTGCGCTACCTCAGCCGCGGTCTCGCCGAGCTCGGCCACCACGTCGAGGTCTTCTCCGGGCGGCCCTACCCGGAGCTCGACCCGGGCGTGGACCTCACCGCGGTGGACAGCCTCGACCTCTACAACGACGCCGCCCCGTTCCGCACCCCGCACCCGCGCGAGATCCGCGACCACGTCGACCTGCTGGAGGTCGGCACCATGTGGACCGCCGGGTTCCCGGAACCGCTGACGTTCAGCCTGCGGGCCGCCAAGCTGCTGCGCGCCCGCGCCCACGAGTTCGACGTCGTGCACGACAACCAGTGCCTCGGCTACGGGCTGCTGTCGCTGCAGCGCGCCGGAATCCCGCTGGTGGCCACCGTGCACCACCCGATCACCCACGACCGCCGCGTGGAGCTGGCCGAAGCGCGCGGCCTGCGCCAGATCACCCTGCGCCGCTGGTACGGGTTCACCCGCATGCAGGCCCGCGTCGCGCGCCGCCTGCCGCACCTGCTGACCGTCTCGAAGAGCTCCGCCGCCGACATCGCCCGCGACTTCGAGGTCGATCCCGCGCAGCTCGACGTGGTGCCGCTGGGCGTGGACGCCGAGGTGTTCGCCCCGCCGCCGGAACCCCGCGCGCCCGGGCGCGTCGTGGCGATGGCCAGCGCCGACACGCCGATGAAGGGCGTGGGCGTGCTGCTCGAAGCGGTGGCCAAGCTGCGCACCGAGCGCGATGTGGAACTGGTCCTGGTCAGCAAGCTCAGCCCCGGCGGACCGACCGAGCAGCGCATCGAGGAGCTCGGCATCGGCGACGTGGTGCGCACCGTCAGCGGCCTGTCCGACACCGAGCTGGCCGAACTGCTCGGCTCGGCCGAGGTCGCCTGCGTTCCCTCGCTCTACGAGGGCTTCTCGCTGCCGACCGTGGAAGCCATGTCCTGCGGCACCCCGCTGGTGGCCAGCCGCGCCGGAGCGATCCCCGAGGTCGCCGGACCCGACGGCGAGTGCGCCGACCTGGTTCCCCCGGGCGACGCCGAGGCGCTGGCCGCCGCGCTGTCCCGCCAGCTCGACTCGCCGCGTCGCCGCGCCGAGCTCGGCGCCAACGGGCGTGCGCGGGTGTTGGACCGCTACAGCTGGAAATCCGTGGCAGCGGCGACCGTCGACTGCTACGCCGAAGCGATCGCGCGCAGCCCGCGCGCGGGGAAGGGAGCAACGCGTTGCTGACGGTGGACTTCGACAAGCTCGGCGTGCAGCCGGGCCAGCGGGTGCTGGACCTGGGCTGCGGGGGCGGGCGGCACGCCTTCGAGCTGTACCGGCTCGGCGCCGACGTGACCGCCTTCGACCAGGACGTCGACGAGCTGGAGAACGTCTCCGCCATGTTCGCCGCGATGAAGGCCGAGGGCGAGGTTCCCGAGGGCGCCCAGGCCCAGACCGTCTCCGGTGACGCGCTGGCGCTGCCCTTCCCCGACGAGCACTTCGACGTCGTCATCGCCTCGGAGATCCTGGAGCACATCCCCTCCGACGAGAAGGCGATGGCCGAGCTGGTGCGCGTGGTCAAGCCGGGCGGGCGCGTGGCGGTCACCGTTCCGCGCGACTGGCCGGAGCGGATCTGCTGGGCCCTGTCCGACGAGTACCACCAGGTCGAGGGCGGGCACGTGCGGATCTACGCGGAATCCGAGCTCATCGGCAAGCTCACCGACGCCGGCCTGCGCTTCGCCTTTCGCCACCACGCGCACGCGCTGCACTCGCCGTACTGGTGGATCAAGTGCGCGGTGGGCACCGACAACGACGACCACCCGCTGGTCAAGGCCTACCACTCGTTCCTGGTGTGGGACATGATGCGCGCGCCGTGGATCTCGCGCACCGCCGAGAAGCTGCTCGACCCGGTGGCGGGCAAGAGCCTCGCGGTGTACCTGGGGAAGCCCCGTGCCCGCGCCTGAGATCCCGGGCATCGTCTCGGCCGAAGCGCTGGTGCAGACCGGCAAGGCCATCGCCGCGGTGCAGCTCCCCTCCGGGGAGATCCCGTGGTTCCCGGGCGGGCACACCGACCCGTGGGACCACGTGGAATCGGCGATGGCCCTGTCGGTCACCGGTTTCCGCGCCGAGGCCGAGCGCGCCTACGACTGGTTGCGCGCCACCCAGCGCTCCGACGGGTCCTGGCCGCTGCAGGTGCGCGACGGCGTCGTGGAGGACGAGGGCGCCGACACGAACTACTGCGCCTACCCGGCCGTGGGGGTGTGGCACCACCTGCTGATCACCGGCGATGCGGCCTTCGCCGAGCGGATGTGGCCGGTGGTGCGCGCCGCGATCGACTTCGTGCTCGGCGCGCAGCACGAGCGCGGTGAGGTCGACTGGGGCATCGGCGAGGGCGGGCCGACCGGGGAGGCGCTGCTGTCCGGTTCGGCCAGCATCCACCAGAGCCTGCGCTGCGCCCTGGCGCTGGCCGAGCACCTGGGGCGGCCGCAGCCGGACTGGGCCGACGCGGTCGGCAGGCTGGGGCGCGCGCTGCGCGAGCACCCCGAGGCGTTCACCCCGAAGACCCGCTACTCGATGGACTGGTACTACCCGGTGCTGGGCGGCGCGGTGCGCGGGGAGGCGGGACGCGAGCGAATCCTGGCCCGCTGGGACGACTTCGTGGTCGACAGGCTCGGGATCCGGTGCGTGGACGACCACCCGTGGGTCACCGGCGCCGAGACCTGCGAGCTGGTGCTGGCGCTGGACGCGCTGGGCGAGTCCGAGCTCGCCCACCAGCAGCTGTCGGCGATGCAGCACCTGCGCGACCCGGACGGCTCCTACTGGACCGGCTACGTGTTCACCGACGACAAGCGCTGGCCGGTGGAGCGCTCCAGCTGGACCGCGGCAGCGGTCGTGCTCGCCGCCGACGCGCTGTCGCGCACCACGCCCGCCAACGGCATCTTCCGCGGCGACGACCTGCCGTAGGCCCTCTTTCATCAGAACTCCCCACGAGCTCCGCGCGTGAGGACTTTTGATGAAAAAGGCAATTCTCACAGCGTCCCGGGAGCGCCGGTGGTGCGCCGGAGCACGCGGAGGGAACCGGTGGTCGAGGTCTCCTCGAAGACGCCGGAGTCGAGCGCTCGGCGGTAGATGCGGTACGGGGCCTGGCCGCCGTCCTCGGGGTTCGGGAAGACGTCGTGGATGACCAGCGCGCCGCCCGGGGCGATCCAGGGCGCCCAGCCCTCGTAGTCGGCGCTGGCCGCGGCGTCGGTGTGCCCGCCGTCGACGAACAGCAGGTTCAGCGGGGTGCGCCAGAACCCGGCGATGTCGGCGGAGCGGCCGACGACCGCGGTGACCTCGTCCTCCAGCCCGGCGCGGGCCAGCGTGCGGCGGAACTCGCCGAGCGTGTCGAGCTTGCCCACCTCGTGATCGACCAGATCCGGGTCGTGGTACTCCCAGCCCGGCTGGTGCTCCTCGGAACCGCGGTGGTGGTCCACGGTGACGATCCGCCCGCCGGTGGCACGCGCGGCGGCTCCCAGGTAGATGCTGGACTTCCCGCAGTAGGTGCCGATCTCCACGCCGACCCCGTCGCCGAGGTGGGACACCGCTGCCCGGTGCAGCGCGAGTCCTTCGTCGACGGGCATGAAACCGGTCGCGGCCTCGGCCAGCCGCAGCAGGTCCGCAGGCATCGACGGGTGGTGCTCGCGGGTGGTCGTCGATTCCTGCGTCACGTGCTTCCTCCAAGAGTTCCGACTGCGCGTTGCAGGTTACCCGCTGAACCGGCTAGCTTTGCTAGAACGTGTTCTAAATCTGCGAGGAGGCGCGATGCCGATCGCGATCACCGAGGAGCAGCGGGCCCTGCGGGAGTCCTTGCGCGACTGGGCCGAAGGCAGGGGAACCGAGGCCGCGCGCAAGCTGGAGACCGGCGAAGCGCCGCGCTGGCACGAGGAGTCCACCTGGGCCGAGCTGGTCGAGATCGGCCTGTTCTCCCTGCTGACCGAGGACGTGGGCACCGTCGCCGACCTGGCCGCCGGCCTGGAGCAGACCGCCGAGTCGCTGGTGCCCGGACCGGTGTGGTCCACCGCGCTCGCCGGGGCGGTGCTGCACCGATCCGGAACCGATGAGGCGCTCGTCACCGCGCTCGCCGAAGGGCGCGCCACCGTCGCGGTCGCGCTCGAACCGGGCGGTCTCGTCGGCACCCGGCAGGAGGACGGTCTCCGGGTCTCGGGCAGCGCCGGCCCAGTTCCGGCGGCGATGGGCGCCACCCATCTGCTGCTGCGCGCGCGCGTGGACGAGCAGCTCCGGTGGTTCGTCGTCGAAGCCGACCGGGCCGAGCGCACCGCGCGCAGCGCGCTGGACCTCACCCGCCCGGCCGCGGACGTGGTGCTGCGCGACGTCCTCGTCGAGGAGGTCGATGCCGAGGTCACCGACCTCGCGATCGCCCTCGCGGCGGCCGAAGCGGCCGGGCTGGCCAACTGGTGCCTGCGCACCGCCGTCGAGCACGCGCGCACCCGCGAGCAGTTCGGTCGGGTCATCGGCTCGTTCCAGGCGATCAAGCACCTCTGCGCCGGGATGCTCTGCCGCAGCGAGCAGATCACCGCGCTGGCCTGGGACGCCGCCCGAGCCGCCCAGGACGCCGACCCCGAGGAGCGCGCGCTGATCGCCTCCGCGGCCGGGGCGGTGGTCTTCGACGGGGCGGTGCAGGTGGCCAAGGACTGCATCCAGGTGCTCGGTGGCATCGGCTTCACCTGGGAGCACGACGCCCACCTGCACCTGCGCCGAGCGACCTCGCTGCGGCAGCTCGTCGGTGGCACCGGGCGCTGGCGCCGCCGCGCCGCCGAGCTCGCCGCCAGCGGCGTGCGGCGCGCGCTCAGCCCCGGCGACCTGCCCGAGCACGAGCGCGCCGAGGTGCGCGGTGCCGTCGAGTCCATCGCAGCGCTGCCCGAGGAGCAGCGGCAGGTGCGGCTGGCCGAGAACGGGCTCCTCGCGCCGCACTGGCCCCGGCCCCACGGGCTCGGCGCCGGCCCGCAGCAGCAGCTGATCATCGACGAGGAGCTCGACCGCGCAGGTGTGCGGCGGCCGGACCTCGTGGTCGGCAACTGGGCGGTGCCCACGCTGCTGGAGCACGGCAGCCAGCAGCAGCGCGAGCGCTTCGCCTGGCCCACGCTGCGCGGGGAGATCACCTGGTGCCAGCTGTTCTCCGAACCCGGAGCCGGCTCCGACCTGGCGGGTCTGCGCACGCGCGCGGAGAAGGTCGACGGCGGTTGGCGGATCAGCGGCCAGAAGGTGTGGACCTCGCTGGCCCAGGAGGCCGACTGGGCGATCTGCCTGGCCCGCACCGACCCGGAAGCGCCCAAGCACCGCGGGATCTCCTACTTCCTGGTCGACATGCGCAGTCCCGGGATCGCGGTGCGCCCGCTGCGGGAGATCACCGGCGAGGCGCGGTTCAACGAGGTGTTCCTCGACGAGGTGTTCGTGCCCGACGAGCTTCTGGTCGGCGAGCCGGGGCAGGGCTGGAAGCTCGCGCGCACGACGCTGGCCAACGAGCGCGTCGCCCTCGGCGGTTCCAGCCTCGGTCGGGACGTCGAGCGGTTGCTCGACGACGTCGCGGGCAGCGACGCGGCCTCCCGGGAGCGCCTCGGGGCGGTGGTGGCCGAAGGGCTGTCGGTGTCGTTGCTGCGGCTGCGGGCCACCCAGCGCAGCCTGCGCGGTCAGGCGCCGGGGGCGGAGTCGAGCGTGGAGAAGCTGCTCGGCGTGCAGCACCGGCAGAACGCGGCCGAGCTCGCCGTGGAGCTCCGCGGCTCGGCGGCCCTGGCGACCGACGGCCCGGCCGCCGAGGCGGTCCACGAGTTCCTGCTCACCCGGGCGCACTCGATCGCGGGCGGCACCACCCAGGTGCTGCTCGACGTCGCCGCCGAACGACTGCTCGGGCTGCCCCGCTAGGGATCGCCCGGGTGCTCGGCGGTTCCTGGCCCTTGCGCGGGCCGCCATCGGGCGGTAGAAGTAGAACAAGTTTCAGAAGTGCTCGGGCTGGTTGAGGGGGCGGGATGGAGTTCGCGCTCGACGAGACGCAGCAGGCCGTGCGGGACCTCGCCGACGAGGTGCTCGGCAGGCAGGCGCAGCAGTTCGAGCCGGATGGTGGAACCGGTTTCGATTTCGCGGCTTGGAAAGCGCTCGGCGAGTCCGGTCTGCTGTCGCTGGCCGCGCCCGAACGGCTCGGCGGCGACGGGCTCGGCCCGCTCGAGACCGGCCTGGTGCTGCGCGCGGTCGGCAGGGCCGGGGCGCGGGTGCCCGCCCTGGCGACGCTCGCCTTCGGCGTGCTGCCCATCGCCCGGCTCGGCACCCGGGAGCAGCAGGACGAGCTGCTCGGCGAGTCCGGCAGGGTGTTCACCGCGGCGCTCAACGAGCCGTCGAACCCGCTGCCTGCCACGCCGGGCGCCGCGGTTCGCGGAAACCGCGTCAGCGGGCGCAAGATCGGAGTCCTGCACGCCGACCTCGCGCGTCGGCTGCTGGTCTCGGCCAGCGGTGCCGACGGCCCGATCGCGCTCCTGGTCGATCCCGGTTCCGACGGGGTGCGGATGCACCGGGCGCCGGGCTCGCTGGGCGACGAGTGGGTCGTCGACCTCGACGACGCGCCCGCCGAAACCCTCGGCGACGGAACGGGACTCGCCGACCTGCACGCCTGCGCCCTGGCCGGGATCTGCTCGCTGGCCGACGGGGCGGTGGCCGCGGCGCTGGACCTCACCGCCGAGCACCTGCGCACGCGCCACCAGTTCGGCAAGCCGCTCGCCGCCTTCCAAGCCGTCGCGCAGCAGGTCGCCGACGTCTACGTGCTCGCCCGCACCCTGCACCTGGCCGCGCTGTCCGGCTGCTGGCGGCTGGCCACCGGGCGCGATGCCGCCGAAGACCTGGACATCGCCGCCTACTGGCTCGCCGAGAAGGCGCCCGCGGCGATGCGCACCTGCCACCACCTGCACGGCGGGCTCGGCCTGGACATCACCTACCCGCTGCACCGGCACCACTCGCAGATCAAGGACCTCGCCCGACTCGTCGGTGGCGCCGGCCACCGGCTCGACGCCGTCGCCGCGCACGGGGGATAGCCGATGTTCATCGAACTCACCGAGGCCCAGCGCGCGCTGCAGGCCGAACTGCGCGACTACTTCGCCGATCTCGTCACGCCCGAGGAGCGCAGCCGGCTCGCCGTCGACCGCCACGACCAGGCCCACCGCGACGTGGTGCGCCGGATGGGCCGGGACGGCTGGATGGGCGTGGGCTGGCCGGTCGCCTACGGCGGCAAGGGGTTCGGCGACGTGGAGAACCACGTCTTCGCCGACGAGGCCTCCCGCGCCGACGTGCAACTGCCCTCGGTGACCCTGCAGACCGTCGGTCCCACGCTGCAGGCGCACGGCACCGAGGAGCAGAAGGCGCACTTCCTGCCGAAGATCCTCGCCGGCGAAGTGCACTTCGCCATCGGCTACACCGAACCCGAGGCCGGAACCGACCTCGCCTCGCTGCGCACCACCGCGGTGCGCGACGGCGACGAGTTCGTGGTCAACGGGCAGAAGATCTTCACCACCGGTGGCCACGACGCCGACCACATCTGGCTGGCCTGCCGCACCGATCCGGAAGCGCCCAAGCACAAGGGCATCTCCATCCTCATCGTCGACACCCGCGACCCCGGCTACTCCTGGACGCCGATCATCACCGCCGACGGCGCCCACCACGTCAACGCCACCTACTACAACGGCGTTCGCGTCCCGGCCTCGATGCTGGTCGGCGAGCTGAACGAGGGCTGGAAGCTGATCACCACCCAGCTCAACCACGAACGCGTCATGCTCGGGCCCGCGGGGCGCATCGGCGGCATGCGCGAACGCGTCCGCGGCTGGGCGGCCGACCGCACCGCGCCCGACGGCACGCCGCTGCTGAGCCTTCCCGACGTGCGCGCGGCGCTCGCCAGGGCGCGCGCCTGCGAGCGCGTCAACGAACTGCTGAACTGGCAGGTCGCGGCCTCCGCCGCGCTCGGACCGGTCGAGGTCGCCGACGCCTCGTCGACCAAGGTGTTCTCCTCGGAAACGCTCCAGGAGATCGGCCAGGAGCTCGAAGAGCTCGTCGGCCGCCACGGCGACCCGGGCGATGCCGCGACCGCCGAGCTGCTGCGCTGGCTGGACGTGCAGGCCAAGCGCAACCTCGTGCTGACCTTCGGCGGCGGGGTCAGCGAGGTGCAGCGCGAGCTCATCGCCACCGCCGGACTCGGACTTCCACGAGTACCGCGTTGACCAGGGGAGCACCAGTGAGCGACGAGGACATCCGCGCCGAAGCGCAGCGCATCGCCGAGAAGGGTCCCAGCGCACCGCGATCCGCCCGCGACCCGGTGAACCAACCGATGATCAACAACTGGGTGGAGGCGCTCGGGGACGCCAACCCGGTCTACACCGACGACGCCGCCGCCGCGGAATCCGTCCACGGTGGACTCGTCGCGCCGCCGGCCATGGTGCAGGTGTGGACCATGGGCGGGTTGCACCCCGACCGCGATCCGGACGACCCGCTGCACGCGATGATGAGCGCGCTCGACGAAGCCGGGTTCGCCGGCGTGGTGGCCACCAACTGCGATCAGGTCTACCACCGGTACCTGCGGCACGGGGAGCGCGTCTCGGTGTCCACCCGGCTGGAATCGGTGGTGGGGCCCAAGCGCACCGGGCTCGGCGAGGGCTGGTTCGTCACCACCCGCAGCACCTGGTGCGTCGGCGAGGAACCGGTCGCCGAGATGATGTTCCGGGTGCTGAAGTTCCGCCCCGGCGCGCAGGGGTCCGAAGCGGACGGCAGCGCCGCCGAGGTCGTCGAGCAGGTGATCCGCCCCGCGATCAACCGCGACACCGCGTACTTCTGGGAGGGCACCGCCGAGGGCGAGCTGCGCATCCAGCGCTGCGGCGGCTGCGGCCTGCTGCGGCACCCGCCGGGGCCGATGTGCCCGGAATGCGGCGCCACCAAGCCCACCCACCTCGTCTCCGACGGGCTCGGCGAGATCTACAGCTACGTGGTGCACCACCGCCCCGCCATCCCCGGCAAGGAGCTCCCGCTGGTCATCGCCCTGGTGGAGCTCGACGAAGGGGTGCGGGTGCTGGCCGAGCTGCGCGGCTGCGAGCCCGAGGACGTGGCCATCGGGCAACGCGTCGAGGTCGGCTACCAGCGCGTCGACGAGGAACTCACCCTGCCGTACTGGAAACCCGTGGGGAGCAGGTCATGACACGAAAAGCCGCCGAGGTGACCGTCGGCGACGCCCTGCCCGAGCAGCGCATCGAGGCCACCCCGACGTTCGTCATCAGCACCGCGCTGGCCACCCGCGACTTCCAGGACGTCCACCACGACCGCGACCTCGCGGTGGCCAAGGGCTCGAAGGACATCTTCGTCAACATCCTGACGACCACCGGCCTGGTGCAGCGCTACGTCACCGACTGGGGCGGCCCGAACGCCCTGGTGCGCGGGGTGTCGGTCGAGCTCGGGGTGCCCTGCTACGCCCACGACACCCTCACCTTGCACGGCCAGGTGCTCGAATACGACGAGCAGCAGTTCGCGGTGGAGGTCCTCGGCCGCAACCGGCTCGGCACGCACGTCACGGCCACCGTCCGCGTGGAGCTGCCGGAGGTGGGCGCATGATCTCCGGCAAGACCGCGATCGCCGGCATCGCGGCCACCGAGTTCTCCAAGGATTCCGGGCGCAGCGAACTGCAGCTGGCCGCCGAGTGCGTTCGCGGCGCCATCGAGGACGCCGGTCTGGAGCCCGCCGAGGTCGACGGGCTGGTCACCTTCACCATGGACACCAACACCGAGACCGCGGTCGCCCGCGAGGTGGGCATCGGCGAGCTGAGCTTCTTCAGCCGCATCGGCTACGGCGGGGGAGCGGCCTGCGCCACGGTCCAGCAGGCCGCGATGGCGGTGGCCACCGGCGTGGCCGAGGTCGTGGTCTGCTACCGGGCGTTCAACGAGCGCTCCGGGCAGCGCTTCGGCCAGTTCAACGCGGGCCTGAGCGGGCAGCCGACCTCCACCGGGCTGGACAACAGCTGGAGCTACCCGGCGGGACTGGGCACCCCCGCCGCGCAGGTGGCCATGTTCGCCCGCCGCTACATGCACGAGTACGGCGCGACCAGCGAGGACTTCGGGCGCGTCGCGGTCGCCGATCGCAAGCACGCCGCGACCAACCCGAACGCCTGGTTCCACCAGCGGCCGATCACCCTGGCCGACCACCAGGACTCGCGCTGGATCACCGAACCGCTGCGGTTGCTGGACTGCTGCCAGGAGAGCGACGGCGGGGTGGCGCTGGTGGTCACCTCGCTGGAACGCGCCCGCGACCTGGCGCACCCGCCCGCGGTGGTGGCCGCGGCGGCGCAGGGCAGCGGCACCGACCAGTTCACGATGACCAGCTACTACCGCGACGAGCTGACCGGCCTGCCCGAGATGGGGCTGGTCGCCCGGCAGCTGTGGCGGCAGGCCGGGGTGGGGCCGCGAGACGTGCAGGTCGGCATCCTCTACGACCACTTCACCCCGTTCGTGCTGGTGCAGCTCGAAGAGCTCGGGTTCTGCGGGCGCGGCGAGGCGCGCGAGTTCATCGCCGACGGCAACATCGAGCTCGGCGGCGGGCTCCCGCTCAACACCCACGGCGGGCAGCTCGGCGAGGCCTACATCCACGGGATGAACGGCATCGCCGAGGCGGTCCGCCAGATCCGGGGGACCGCGGTCAACCAGGTCCGCGGTGCCGAGACCGTCCTGGTCACCGCGGGCACCGGTGTGCCCACCTCGGGCCTGGTGCTGGCGGCCTGACGACCGCGGTCGGGCCGGAAAGCGCGCCTCCCGGGTTTCCCGGCCCGCTGCGGCTACTCGTCGTAGGTGATCTCGACGTCGTCGGTGACCGGGACCGACTGGCAGCCCAGGACGTAGCCCTCGTCGAGGTCCTCCTGCTCGAGGATGTTGTTCTGCAGCATCTTGACCTCGCCGGATCTGACCAGGCAGACGCAGGCGCTGCAGCGCCCCTCGCGGCAGGAGTAGGGCGCGTCGAGGCCCTCGTCGAGCAGCAGGTCCAGCAGCTTGGTCTCCTGCGGCCAGGTCATCTCGTGGTGCTCGCGGTCGAGCTGGAGCCTGAGCCGCGCCGCGGCCGCGGACTCGGCGGCCGGGGTCGGCGGCGCGGGGGCGTGGCGGTCGAAGGGGTTGCCCGCCAGCGAGGTGAACCGCTCGGCGTGGACGCGCTTGCGCGGCACCTCCAGCGCCCGCAGCGCCGCGGTGACCGCGTCCATGAACGCCGGGGGGCCGCAGGTGTAGATCTCCGAGTCGGTGAACGGCCGCAAGGTCGCCGCCAGGGTCTCGGGGCCGGGCAGGCCCTGCAGGGTCTCCAGCCAGTGCACGACGGTGAGCCGCTCGGGGTGCTGCGCGACGAGCTCGCGCAGCTCGTCGCGGAAGATCACCGAGTTCTCGTCCCGGTTGGCGTAGAGCAGCACGATCCGCCCCCGGCCCGCGGCCAGCGCGGACTTGGTGATCGACATGATCGGGGTGATCCCGCTGCCGGCCGCGACCAGCAGCAGTTCGCCGTCGAGGCTCTTCGGGGTGAACTTGCCCGACGGGGGCAGCACGTCGAGCTCCAACCCGGGGCGGGCCTGCGCGCACAGCCACGCCGAGCCCGGCCCGACGCTCTTGACGGTCACCTTGAGCAGCGCGTCGGTGTGCGGCGAGCTCGACAGCGAGTAGCAGCGGGCCATCGACCCGCCGTCCTCGCCGGGCACGCGCACGGTCAGGAACTGCCCGGGCCGGTAGTCCCAGCCCCGCGGCGGCTGGAACACCAGGGATCGGCTGTCCGGGGTCTCGGCGACCACGTCGTGCACTGTCAGGCGGAGTGGGCCGTCGGTCATGGGCTCCTCGCTTCGCTCGACGCGGGATCCGGAACTCCCGCGAACCGACTGAAACATGTTATAGATTTTAGCGCCATCGGCGCTATGATGTAGCCCAGAGCTGGACATCAATCCTCCCGCCAGTCGAGAGGAACCTGTTCCAGTCGTGAGGCGCCGGTGCCTACCCTGGAGGTCGCATGCTCAGCGCCGATCAGCGCACCGAACTGGCCGGTTCGCTGCGGCGGGCCGAACGCGAGCGCTCGCCGATCCCACCGCTGGTTCGCACGAACCCGGACATCGACACCGCCGACGCCTACGAGATCCAGCTGATCAACGTCCGGCGCCGCGGCGAGGAGGTCGTAGGCCACAAGGTCGGCCTGTCCTCACCGGCGATGCAGCAGATGATGGGCGTCGACGAGCCCGACTACGGCCACCTGCTGGCCGGGATGCGGCTCGGCGACGACGAACCCGTCGACACCGAGCTCTACTGCTGCCCGCGCGTGGAGGTCGAGGTCGCCTTCCTGCTGGCCGAGGACGTCCCCCCGGACGTCGACGAGGAAGGAGTCCTCGCCCGCACCCGAGCCCTCGCCCCGGCCATCGAGCTCATCGACAGCCGCATCGCCGACTGGCGGATCAGCATCGCCGACACCATCGCCGACAACGCCTCCTCGGCCGCGTTCGCGCTCGGCCAGCAGCGGGTCGATCCCTCCCGGCTCGACCCGCGCGGCATCGACGCCGAGCTGCACCGCAACGGGGAGGTCGTCGAACGGGGACGCTCCGACGCGGTGCTGGGCAACCCCGCCACCGCCGTGGCCTGGCTGGCGCGCAAGGTCGCCGGCTACGGGGTGCGGCTGCGCGCGGGCAACGTCGTGCTCCCCGGCTCCTGCACCCGCGCGGTCGACCTGCGTCCCGGCGACGAGTTCCGGGCGGACTTCGCCGGTCTCGGCAGCGTCGGGCTCGTCGCCAAACCCCCGAGGGAGGTCCCATGACCGTCAAGGCCGCCATCGTCGGGTCGGGAAACATTGGCACCGACCTGCTCCACAAGCTCAGCCGATCACCCGACGTCGAACCTGCGTGGATGGTCGGCATCGACCCGGCCAGCGACGGGCTGCGCCGCGCAGCCGAACTCGGCGTCGAAGTCGTCGACGAGGGCGTGGAGAAGCTGCTCGACGCCGAAACCCCGGACCTGGTCTTCGAAGCCACCTCCGCCGGGGTGCACCGGGCCAACGCCCCGCGCTACGCCGAGCGCGGCATCCGCGCCATCGACCTGACCCCCGCCGCGCTCGGGCCCTACGTGGTGCCGCCGGTCAACCTCGGCGAGCACCTCGACGCGCCGAACATCAACCTGATCACCTGCGGCGGGCAGGCCACCATCCCCATCGTGCACGCGGTCTCGCGCATCACCGAGGTCGACTACGCCGAGATCGTGGCGTCGGTGGCCTCGGTGTCGGCCGGGCCGGGAACGCGGGCCAACATCGACGAGTTCACCCGCACCACCTCCGCCGGCATCGAGCTGCTCGGCGGCGCCGCGCGCGGCAAGGCCATCATCGTGCTCAACCCGGCCGACCCGCCGATGATCATGCGCGACACCATCTTCTGCGCCATCCCCGAGCACGCCGACACCGAGGCCATCGCGGCCTCCATCACCGAGATGGCCGACGACATCGCCGAATACGTGCCCGGCTACCGGCTGCTGTCCGAGCCGCAGTTCGACCCGCCATCACCCGCCACCGGCGGGCGCGCCCGGGTGGCGGTGTTCGTCGAAGTCGCAGGCGCCGGGGACTTCCTGCCCGAGTACTCGGGCAACCTCGACATCATGACCGCCGCCGCCGTGCGGGTGGGCGAGCAGCTCGCCCGCACCGGCGCACTGGCCGAGGAGGTCGCGCGGTGAGCAACCAGCAGATCCCACCCACCAAGACCTACGGCCCCGACCTCGACCTGCGCATCACCGACACCTCGCTGCGCGACGGCTCGCACCACAAGCGCCACCGGTTCACCACCGCCGAGGTCCGCGACGTCGTCACCGCCCTCGACGGGGCGGGCGTGCCCGTCATCGAGGTCGCCCACGGCGACGGGCTCGGCGGATCGTCGTTCAACTACGGCTTCTCCACCACACCCGAGCAGGAACTCATCACCACCGCCGCCGAAACCGCCCGCGACGCGAAGATCGCCGTGCTCATGCTGCCCGGCGTCGGCGTCACCGACGACATCCTCATCGCCCGCGACAACGGCGCCGGCGTGTGCCGGATCGCCACGCACTGCACCGAAGCCGACGTGTCCGCCCAGCACTTCGGGCTCGCCCGCGAGCACGGCATGGAAACCGTCGGATTCCTCATGATGGCCCACTCCCAACCACCCGAAGTCCTCGCCGCGCAGGCGCGCATCATGGTCGACGCGGGCTGCCAGTGCGTCTACGTCGTCGACTCCGCGGGCGCGCTGGTGCTGGAGCAGGTCTCCCAGCGCGTCGAAGCCATCGAAGCCGAGATCGGCTCGCAGGCGCAGATCGGCTTCCACGGGCACGAGAACCTCGGGGTGGCCGTGGCCAACTCCATCGCCGCCTTCCGCGCCGGAGCCGTGCAGATCGACGGCAGCGCCCGCCGGTTCGGCGCCGGAGCCGGGAACACGCCCGTGGAGGCGCTGGTCGGCGTCTGCGACAAGCTCGGCTACCGCACCGGCGTGGACTTCTTCGCCGCGGCCGACGCCGCCGAGGACGTCGTGCGCCCCGCCATGCCCGAGGAATGCCTGCTCGACCGGTCCGCGCTGACCATGGGCTACGCCGGGGTCTACTCCAGCTTCCTGAAGCACGCCGCCCAGCAGGCCCAGCGCTACGACGTGCCCGAAGCCCAACTGCTGGTCCGCGCCGGGCAGCGCAAGCTCGTCGGCGGCCAGGAGGACCAGCTCATCGACATCGCCCTCGAACTGAGAGCAGAACGGAGCCAGGCATGACCGAGCGGGACAGCACCGAAGTCCTCGACGCGGTGCACAAGCTGCTGCCCGGAATCCGGGACCGCGCGCAGCAGGCCGAGGACGAACGCCGGATCCCGGCCGCCACGATCGCCGAGCTCACCGAGGCCGGTTTCTTCGCGCTGCTGCAGCCCGCCCGCCACGGCGGCTGCGAAGCCGACCCGAGCAGCTTCTACACCGCGGTCAAGCAGCTCGCCGCCGCCTGCGGCTCCACCGGATGGGTCGCCTCCATCCTCGGCGTGCACCCGTGGCACCTGGGGCTGTTCGACCAGCGCGCCCAGGACGAGGTGTGGGGCGACGACCCCGACACGCTGATCTCCTCGTCCTACGCGCCCATGGGCAAGGCCCGGGTCACCGACGGCGGGTACCGGCTCACCGGGCGCTGGAGCTTCTCCTCCGGCTGCGACCACGCCAGCTGGGTGTTCCTCGGCGGCCCGGTGCTCAAGGACGACAAGGCGGTCGACTTCTGCACCTACCTGCTGCCGCGCTCGGACTACCAGATCGCCGACGTGTGGGACACCGTCGGACTGCGCGGCACCGGCAGCAACGACGTCATCGTCGAGGACGTGTTCGTCCCGCAGCACCGGGCGCTGAGCTTCCTGGCCATGTCGCAGACCCGGTGCCCCGGACACGAGGTCAACACCGCTCCGCTGTACCGGCTGCCCTGGGGCACCGTGCACCCCTCGACGATCACCGCACCGATCATCGGCATGGCCCAGGGCGCCTACGACGCGCACGTCGAGCACCAGGCGGCCCGCGTGCGCGCCGCCTACGGCGAGCAGACCAAGGACGACCCGTTCGCCAAGGTGCGCATCGCCGAGGCCGCCAGCGAGATCGACGCCGCCTGGCTGCAGCTCACCGGCAACATCGCCGAAGAGCTCGCGCTGCTGCGCGCCGGCGAGGACCTCCCGATGTCGCTGCGCCTGCGGGCCCGCCGCGACCAGGTCCGCGGCACCGCGCGGGCCATCGAAGCCGTCGACCGGCTCTTCGAGAACTCCGGCGGGCGCGCGCTGCAGCGCGGCACGCCGATCCAGCGGTTCTGGCGCGATGCCCACGCCGGCCGCGTGCACGCCGCCAACGACCCCGAGCGCGCCTACACCATGTTCGGCAGCGGCGAGTTCGGCCTACCGGTGAAGGATTCGATGGTCTGATGATCACCAGCCAGGACGTGAAACTGCCCTCCGGCCTGCGCCTGCACTACCACGAGGCGGGCCGGGACAACGAGCGAACCGTCGTCATGCTGCACGGCGGCGGGCCCGGCGCGGCGGCCTGGAGCAACTTCAGCCGCAACATCGAGGTCTTCGCCGAGGACTTCCACGTGCTGGCCGTCGACCAGCCGGGATTCGGCAAGTCCGACAAGCCCGCCGAGCACGGCCAGTACTTCACCCACAGCGCCACCGCGCTGCACGAGCTCTTCGACGAGCTCGGCGTCGGCAAGGCCGACCTGCTGGGAAACTCGCTCGGCGGCGGCACCGCGGTGCGGTTCGCGCTGAACTTCCCCGATCGCGCCGGGCGGTTGGTGCTCATGGGCCCCGGCGGGTTGAGCCTGAACGTCTTCGCGCCCGACCCCACCGAGGGCGTGCAGCGGCTGGCCGGCTTCGGCGCGGCCCCGAGCAAGGAATCGCTGGCGGCCTTCCTGCGCACCATGGTGCACGACCAGTCGCTGATCACCGACGAGCTCGTCGAGGAGCGCTACGCGGCGGCCAGCACGCCCGAGTCGCTGGCCGCGATGAAGGCCATGGGCCGCTCGTTCGCCCAGGCCGAGACCTTCGAGGAAGGGCTGCTGTGGCGGGAGGCCCACCGGTTGCGCCAGCGGGTGCTGCTGATCTGGGGCCGCGAGGACCGCGTCAACCCGCTCGACGGGGCGCTGGTCGCGCTCAAGCTCATCCCGCGCGCGCAGCTGCACGTCTTCGGCCGCTGCGGGCACTGGGCGCAGCTGGAGAAGTTCGCCGAGTTCAACCGAATCACCAGGGATTTCCTGCTGGACTGACCGAGGGAGATGGTTGCCATGGGTATTCGCTCGCTCGGATACCTGCGCATCGAGGCCACCGACATCGACGCCTGGCGGGTGTTCGCGCTCAAGGTCCTGGGCATGGTCGAGGGCAGCGGTGCCGACCCGGACGCGCTCTACCTGCGCATGGACGACTTCCCGGCGCGGCTGGTGATCGTGCCGGGCGAGACCGACCGGCTGGCGGCCGCGGGCTGGGAAGCGGCCAACGAGGCCGAGCTGCAGGAGGTGCGCGACGCGCTGAGCGCCAACGGCATCCCGTTCAAGGAGGGCACCGCCGCGGAGGTCGCCGACCGGCGGGTCGCCGAGCTGATCCGCTTCGCCGACCCCTCCGGCAACGAGCTGGAGGTCTTCCACGGCGCTGCGCTGCAGCACCGCCGCGTGGTCAGCCCCTACGGGCACCGGTTCGTCACCGGCGAGCAGGGCCTGGGCCACGTGGTGCTGTCCACCCACGACGACGAGGCCGCGCTGCGCTTCTACCGCGACGTGCTGGGCTTCCGGCTGCGCGACTCCATGCGGATGGCCCCGGAGCTGGTCGGCAGGCCCGCCGACGGCGAGCCGGCGTGGCTGCGGTTCTTCGGCTGCAACCCGCGGCACCACAGCCTGGCGTTCCTGCCGATGCCCACGCCCAGCGGCATCGTGCACCTGATGGTCGAGGTCGAGGACGTCGACGACGTCGGGCTGACCCTGGACCGCGCGCAGCGGCGCGGGGTGCCGCTGTCGGCCACGCTGGGCAGGCACGTCAACGACCTGATGCTGTCGTTCTACGTCAAAACCCCCGGCGGCTTCGACGTGGAGTTCGGCTGCGAGGGCCGCCAGGTGGACGACTCGGACTGGATCGCCAGGGAATCCACCGCGGTCAGCCTCTGGGGCCACGACTTCTCGGTGGGGCACCACGCGCAGTAGGGCGGAACGACGAGGGCCGGAGGAGGTCTCGCATGGATCAGGTGGTGGCCGCGCAGGACATCGACAGCCGCACGTTCCGCCGCACGCTCGGGCACTTCTGCACCGGCGTGACCGTGGTGACCGGAACCGACGGGCAGCGCCCGGTCGGCTTCGCCTGCCAATCGTTCGCGGCGCTGTCGCTGGACCCGCCGCTGGTGCTGTTCTGCCCGGGGCGCTGGTCGCGCACCTGGCCGCTGATCGAGCGCTCCGGCGTGTTCGGCGTCAACGTGCTCACCGCCGCGCAGCGAGACGTCAGCTCGGTGTTCGGCCGCAGCGGCGAGGACAAGTTCGCCGGCCTGAGCTGGAGGCGCGGGCCGGCGGGCGCGCCGATCCTCGACGGCGTGCTCACCTGGCTGGAGTGCGCCGTGGAGTCGGTGCACGACGGCGGGGACCACGACGTCGTCATCGGCCGGGTCCACGCGCTGGGGCCCACCGCCGAAGCCCCACCCCTGCTGTTCCACCAGGGCGCCTACACCACGGTGGCCCCCGACCCGTCCCCGGCTCCCGCGGACTTCCTCACCTGGGACGCCGACGACTGGCTCTGACCACCCAACACGCCGAAACCACCCCACCCCGACCCGGTGAACCTCGAAGAACCATGGAATTCGCCCGGCGGAAGAGCAGGTATTTCCGCCCGGCGAATTCCATGGTTCTTCGTCGGGGTGGGTCAGAGGCGTTCGAGGATGGTGGCGGTGGAGAGGGCTCCGCCCGCGCACATGGTGACCAGGGCGGTGCCCGCGTCGGTGCGTTCGAGCTCGTGCAGGGCCGAGGTGAGCAGGCGGGCTCCGGTGCTGCCCACCGGGTGGCCCAGGGCGATGGCGCCGCCGTTGGGGTTGACCCGCGCCATGTCCGGTTCGTGCACCGAGGCCCAGGACAGCACCACCGAGGCGAACGCCTCGTTGACCTCGAAGACGTCGATGTCGCCCGGTTTCATCCCGCTGCGCCGCAGCACCCGCTCGGTGGCCTGCACGGGCCCGTCCAGGTGGTAGTAGGGCTCGGAGCCCACCAGGCACTGCGCCAGGACGCGGGCGCGGGGACGCAGCCCCAGCGCGCGGGCCCGCTCGGCGTCCATCAGCAGCAGCGCGGCGGATCCGTCGGAGATCTGCGAGGACGTGCCCGCGGTGTGCAGGCCCCCGTCGAGAACGGGTTTCAGCCCGCCGAGAGCCTCCAGGCTCGTCTCGCGCAGGCCCTGGTCGCGGGTGACCTCGCCGCCGGCGGTGGGCACCGGGACGATCTCGCGGTCGAAGTGGCCCCGCTGCCAGGCCCGCTGCGCGCGCTGCTGGGAGCGCAGCCCGAAGGCGTCCAAGTCGTCGCGGGTCAGGCCGCGGTGCGCGGCGATGCGGTCGGCGGCCTGGTACTGGTCGGGCAGGTCGATCTGCCAGCTGTCCGGCTTGGGCCGGCCCACGTCGGTGCTCAGGTTGCTGCCGAGCGGTACCCGGCTCATCGCCTCCACCCCGCAGGCGACCCCGGCACCGATGGCGTCGGCGGCGATCAGGCCCGCGATCAGGTGGGTGGCCTGCTGCGCCGATCCGCACTGGGCGTCGATCGAGGTGCAGCCGACCTGCTGGGGCAGCTCGGAGTGCAACCAGGCGGTGCGGGTGATGTTGCCCGCCTGCTCGCCCGCCTGGGTCACGCAGCCGCCGATGACCTGCTCGACCTCGGCCGGGTCGATGCCGGCGCGGTCGAGCAGGCCGCGCTGCGCGGCGCCGAGGACCTCGGCGGCGTGCAGCGCGGACAGCTCGCCGCGACGCTTGCCGATCGGGGTTCGCACCGCCTCGACGATCACCGGAGTGCCCACCTGAACCTCCCTACCACGACTGCCGTCGACTCAAACCTAGAACATGTTCACCTCGACGAACAACCACGCGCGCGTGCTGATCGCGAATTTCCGTGCTCTGGCACGATTCATGCAGGGTTGCAGGGGTTTACCGGGGCGGCATCATGTGGTTCTCTTCACATAGAACTCGTTTCAGTTCTTGCTGGAGGTAGCCGTGGCCTCACCGAGCCTTCCGGACGGTTTCGACTTCACCGACCCGGATCTGCTAGCCGAGCGCGTCCCCCTCGAAGAGTTCGCCGAACTGCGGCGCACCGCTCCGATCTGGTGGAACGAACAACCCTTCCGGATCGGGGGGTTCGAGGACACCGGCTTCTGGGTCGTCAGCAGGCACGCCGACGTCAAGGAGGTCTCGCGCCGCACCGACGTGTTCTCCAGCCGGGAGAACACCGCGATCATCCGGTTCAACGAGGAGATGACCCGGGACAAGATCGAGATGCAGCGCTTCATCATGCTCAACATCGATCCGCCCGAGCACACCAAGATCCGGCGGCTGGTGGCCCGCGGCTTCACCCCGCGGGCGATCAACGGGCTGCGCGAGGTGCTGCACGAGCGCGCCGAGCGCATCGCCACCGGGGCGCTGGAGAGCGGCACCGGCGACTTCGTCACCGACATCGCCTGCGAGCTGCCGCTGCAGGCCATCGCCGAGCTGCTGGGCGTGCCGCAGGAGCACCGCAAGGACCTGTTCGACTGGTCCAACCAGATGGTGGCCTACGACGACCCCGAGTACGAGGTCGAGCCGGAGGCCGCATCGGCGGAGATGCTCGGCTACTTCATGAACGTCGCCGAGCAGAAGCGCAAGTGCCCGATGGACGACATCGTCACCAAGCTCGTGGAAGCCGACGTCGACGGCAGCGAGCTCAGCTCCGACGAGTTCGGGTTCTTCACCATCCTGCTGGCCGTGGCGGGCAACGAGACCACCCGCAACGCCATCAGCCACGGCATGCACGCGTTCATGCAGCACCCCGAGCAGTGGGAGCTCTACAAGCGCGAACGCCCGGAGACCGCCGCCGACGAGATCGTGCGCTGGGCGACTCCGGTGGTGTCGTTCCAGCGCACCGCGATGGCCGACACCGAGCTGGCCGGCCAGGCGATCAAGCGGGGCGAGCGGGTCGGGATGTTCTACAGCTCGGCCAACTTCGACCCGGAGGTCTTCGAGGAACCCGAGAAGTTCGACATCCAGCGCGACCCGAACCCGCACGTGGGCTTCGGCGGCACCGGCGCGCACTACTGCCTGGGCGCGAGCCTGGCCAGGCTGGAGATCGCCCTGATCTTCAACGCCATCGCCGACCGCATGCCCGACATCCGCCAGCTCCAGGAACCGCGCAGGCTGCGCTCCGGCTGGCTCAACGGCATCAAGGAGTACCGCGTGCAGTACGCGTGAACGACGACGGCCACCCTCACCCCGCGGGGGTCAGGGTGGCCATCGCGCGGTCGAACTCCCAGAACGCCCGGATCGCCAGGACGCGACCGGCCTCGTCGACCCGGTAGGAGAACACGCCCTCGGCGGTCATCGCGCTGCCGTCGGGCAGGAACGTCACGATCCGGCCGGTGTTGGCGACCTCGCTGCCGCAGGCGAACGAGTCGTCGATGTGGAACTCGATGCGCCGGGCCTGGGCGATCGCGAGGTCCCAGAACGCCGAGATCCCCTCGCGCCCGCGGTGACCGCTGCCCTCGGGATCGAAAGCCGAAGGGCCGACGGGATCCTCGACCACGGCCTCGGGCGCGAACAGGTCCAGCCAGCCGTCCTTGTCGCCGCGGGCGACCGCGCTGATCGAGGCGAACGCCGCGTCGCGCGCCGGATGCGACTCGCCGGTGGCCTTCCAGAAAACACCTTCACCCATGGTTCTCCTCCTGCGAGAGCTCGTGCCTCTTCTCATCAAAAGTCCATGCGCCAACGCATGGACTTTTGATGAGAAGAGGCTCAGCAGTGCGCGATGACCTCGGTGGCGAACTTCCGGATGGAGTCCTTCTTCGCCTCGATCGGGGCGTCGAAGCCGTGGCCGTCGAACATCCAGGGCACGGTGATCGCATCGGTCACCCCGGCCTCGGCCTGCTCCAGGTAGCCCTCCAGCCCGAAGCGGTCCACGCACACCGCCTGGATCTCGAACGGCTCGTCGTCGCGGTCGTGCGCCGCGCGCAGCTCACCCAGCCGGTCCACGGTCTCGCGGATCTCGGAGAGCTTCATCATCGCCGAGGCCCAGCCGTCGCCGAGCCTGGCGGCGCGGTCGAGCGCCGGCTCGCTGTGCCCGCCGACGTAGATCGGCATCCGCTCGGAGGGCGCCGGGGAGATCTGCAGGCGGTCGAAGTCGAAGAACCGCCCGTGGTGCTCGACCATCCCGCCGTCCAGGATCCGGCGGATGATCCCGATCATCTCGTCGACCCGCGCGCCGCGCCGGGCGTACGGGGCCCCGCACCACTCGAACTCCTCGGGCGCCCAACCCAGCCCGACGCCCAGCCCGAAGCGGTCGCCGGTCATCGAGCACACCGAGGCCAGCTGGCGCGAGAGCAGCACCGGGTTGCGCGGCCCCAGCTTGAGCACCGAGGTGTAGAAGCGGATCCGCGAGGTCACCGCGCCCATGGCGGCGGCGGCCACCAGCGGATCCACCCACGGCGTCTCGGCGTCCCACATCCGCGAGCCGTCGGGCGTGTAGGGGTACTCGGCCGAGACCTGCTCGGAGTAGAACAGCGAATCCGGCAGTGCGATCGAGGTGAACCCGCACTCCTCGGCCGTCCTGGCCAGCTCCGGAAGCTGGTCCAGCGGGCTCATGGCCACCGACATCGTGAACTTCATCTAGCCTCCCGGCTTGCTCGAACCGACCACCCACATCGAGAAGTACTGCGAGCCACCGCCGTAGGCGTGACCCAGCGCGATCCGCACGCCGTCGACCTGGTTGTCCCCCGCGTCACCGGTGACCTGCCGCGCAGCCTCGGCGAAGCGCAGCAGGCCGGAGGCGCCGATCGGGTTCGACGAGAGCACCCCACCGGAGGGGTTGACCGCCAGCCGCCCGCCGATCGCGGTCTCACCGGCCTCGGTGAGCTTCCAGCCCTCGCCCTCGGCGGCGAAGCCCAGGTTCTCCAGCCACATCGGCTCGAACCAGGAGAACGGCACGTAGATCTCCGCGGCGTCGACCTCGTCGAGGGGGTCGGTGATGCCCGCCTGCCGCCACAGCGCCGCCGCGGCGTCCTTGCCCGCCTGCGGGTTGACCTGGTCGCGGCCGGCGTAGGTGGTCGGCTCGGTGCGCATCGCCGTGGCGTGGATCCAGGCGGCCTTGCGCCCGGCCGCGCTGGACTCGTCGCCGATGACCACCGCGCAGGCGCCGTCGGAGGACGGGCAGGTCTCGTCGTAGCGGATCGGGTCCCACAGCACCTGGGAGGCCAGCACGGACTCGACGGTGATGTCGGGCTGCTTGAGGTGCGCGAAGGGGTTGCGGCTGCCGTTGCGCCGGTCCTTGGCCGCCACCATCGCCCCGGTGTGCTCCGGGGCCCCGCTGCGGCGGATGTAGGAGCGCACGTGCGGCGCGAAGTAGCCGCCCGCGCCCGCGCCCACCGGCATGCTGAACGGCGGCACGATCGACAGCGCCCACATCGCGTTGGACTCCGACTGCTTCTCGAAGGCCACCGCCAGCACCCGCCGGTGCTCGCCGCCCTGCACCAGGCTGGCCGCCACGTTGCCGGTCGAACCGCCCACCGAACCGGCGGTGTGCACCCGCAGCAGCGGTTTCCCGGTGGCGCCCAGCGCGTCGGCCAGGTGCAGCTCGGGCATCATCACGCCCTCGAACAGGTCCGGCGCCTTGCCGAGCACCACCGCGTCGATGTCGTCCCAGTCCACCCCGGCATCGGCCATCGCGCGGTCGACGGCCTCGCGGCACAGGCCCGCGATGGACACGTCGTGGCGCTTGGTGGTGTGGTGGGTCTGGCCGGTGCCCAGCACGGCCGCCAACTGCTTGCCCATCAGTCCCGTCCCTCCATCACGCACACCAGGTTCTGCTGCAGCGCCGGCCCGCTGGTGGCGTGCGCCAGCGCGCGCTCCGCTCGACCGCGCCGCACCCGTTCGGCCGCCTCCCCGATGCGGGCCAGCCCGGCGGAGAACATGGGGTTCGCGCACAGCGCCCCACCGGAGGGGTTGACCACGACCTCCTCGGGCAGGCCCAGCGCGCGGCGCAGCAGGATCTCCTGGTGGGTGAACGGCGCGTGCAGCTCGGCGACCTCCACGCCCGAGAGGTCCAACGCCCGCCCCGCGGCCTCGGTCGATGCCGACCGGCGCAGGTCGCGCGCACCGAGACTGCCCGACTCGACGAGGTGCTGGATGCCGGTGATCCAGGCGGGGCGCTCGGCGATCTCGCGCGCCCGGTCCCCGGCGGCCAGCACGATCACCGCCGCGCCATCGCTGATCGGCGCGCAGTCGTGCGCGCGCAGCGGTTCGGCGACGTAGGGCGCGCCGAGCAGCTCCTCGGGCTCGACCGCGCCGGAGAGCTGCGCGCGCGGGTTGTCCGCGGCGCCGGCGCGGCTGCGCGCGGCGACCTCGGCCATGTCGCGGGCGGTGTAGTCGCCGGCGTCCAGGCCCATCCGGGCCTGCAGCCCCGCGATGCTCACCGAGTCCGGCCACAGCGGTGCGGCCGAGTACGGGTCGAGCTGCAGCGCCAGGGTGCGCCGCAGGTTCCCGGCCGAGGACTTGCCGAACCCGTAGACCAGGGCGGTGTCGACCTCGCCGGTGCGGATCTTCACCCACGCCTCGTAGAGCGCCCAGGCGGCGTCCATCTCCACGTGCGATTCGTTGATCGGCGGCACCGCGCCGATCGCGTCGACCGCGGCGATGAACGAGAACGCCCGCCCCGCCAGGTAATCGGAGGATCCCGAGCACCAGAACCCGATGTCGTGCTTGGACAGCCCGGTCTCGGCGAAGACCTCCTGGAAGATCGGCACCAGCATCTCGACGCCGTTGGTGGTGCCCTGCGTGCTGCGCACGTTGGGCGCCTGCGCGAAGCCGACCACGGCCACGTCTGTCACGGCAGCTCCTTCACAGGTGGTGGGCGTAGGACTCGAACGGCGCGTCCGGTTGCCCGGTGGGCTCGAAGTGGTCGATGTTCTCCAGCGTGTGCCCCCACTGCTCGCGGGGCTTCCACGCGGCCCGGACCCGCATGCCCATCCGCACCTCGCTGGCCTCGCAGCCCAGCACCAGGTGCAGGAAGGCGATGTCGGCTCCGTCGAGCAGCACGTAGGCGGCCACGTAGGGCGGCTTGATGCGCTGCCCCAGGAAGGGGACGTTGACGATGCAGAAGGTGGTCACGATCCCGGTGTCGGGCAGCTCGACCTCCTGCTCGGTGGGCACCCCGTCGGTGGGGCAGGCCCCGCGCGGCGGGATGTAGACCTTCGCGCAGACCGGGCAGCGCTGGCCCAGCATCCGGCCTTCGGCGAGCCCGCGAAGGTAGCGGCTCTCCTCGGGGGAGGCCGAGTGCTGGTAGCCGAGGTTGATCGGCGTGGTCAGCATGCTCACCGCCTCCGATCCGGCGGTCCCGGTCGGCTGCGCGGGGGCGTCCCCGGGTTCGAAGCAGGCGATGTCGCGGATGCCGCCGCCGCGCTCGGCGGCCCAGCGCACCCGCACCCGCATCCCGGTGGCCATCTCGCCCGGCGTGCCCGCGTCCACGGCGTGCAGCAGGGGAGTGTCGGCGCCGTCGAGGCGGATCAGCGCCCAGGCGAACGGGTGCGCGAGCGGCTGGCCCTCGACGGGGTCGGGCATCCAGGTCCAGGACACCACGGTTCCGGTGGTGCCGACCTCGACGAAGTCGTCCAGGGCGGCGGCGGTTTCCGGGTCGTGCTCGACCGGCGGGACGTGCACCCGGCCGTCGCTGCCGCGCACGCCCAGGACGCGGCCCTCGCGCAGACCGGAGGCGAACCTGCTGAGCACGGGGCCGAGCGAGCGGGTGTAGTCGAAGCCGATGTCCAACGGGGCGCTGAGCGGTTCGGAGATCCCAGTCACAACCGGAAGTGAAACATGTTCTCGCAATTGCGGCAATATCCGGTGCACCATGGGCGCAGGCCACCGCGCGCCGGGAAACGGAGGTTCACCGTGAAAGTCGGATTGCAGCTCGGGTACTGGGGTGCTGCCCCGCCGTCCAACGCGCAGGAACTCGTTCTCGAAGCCGACCGGTGCGGGTTCGACGGCGTGTTCGCCGCCGAGTCGTGGGGTTCGGACGCCTTCACCCCGCTGGCGTGGTGGGGTTCGCAGACCCGGCGGGTGCGACTGGGCACCTCGGTCGCCCAGATCTCCGCCCGATCGCCGGCCTCGCTGGCCATGCACGCGATGACCCTCGACCACCTCTCCGGCGGGCGGGCGGTGCTGGGGCTGGGCGTGTCCGGCCCGCAGGTGGTCGAGGGCTGGTACGGCCAGCCCTTCGCCAAGCCCCTGGCGCGCACCCGCGAGTACGTCGACGTCGTGCGCCAGGTGCTGGCCCGCGAAGCGCCCGTGCGCAACGACGGGGTGCACCACCGGCTGCCCTACGACGGCCCCGGTTCGATCGGGCTGGGCAAACCGCTCAAGCCGATCACGCACCCGCTGCGCGCCGATCTGCCGATCTGGCTGGGCGCCGAGGGGCCGAAGAACGTCGCGCAGACCGCCGAGATCGCCGACGGGTGGCTGGCGGTCTACTACTCGCCCCGGGTGGGTCCGATGTACGAGGACTGGCTGGCCGAGGGCTTCGCGCGGCCGGGCGCGCGGCGCACCCGGGACGACTTCGAGATCGCCGCGAGCTGCCAGGTCGTGGTCACCGACGAGCCGGTGGCCGAGCGGGCCAAGCTCAAGCCCTCCACCGCCCTCTACATCGGTGGAATGGGCGCTCCGGGCATGAACTTCCACGCCGAGCTCTTCCGGCGGATGGGCTACGGCGAGGCCGTGGCCGACGTCGAGCGGCTCTTCGCCGAGGGGCGGCGGGAGGAGGCCGTGGCCGCGGTTCCCGACGAGGCCGTCGAGGACGTCTCGATCATCGGCGATGCCGACTACGTGCGCGAGCGCGTGGCCGAGTGGCAGAAGTCCGGGGTGAACACGTTGCTGGTCGGGTGTCGTGATGCCGAGCAACTGAGCTCGGTGAGCCGGGTTCTCGACCTTGCCGCATAACTGAAACACGTTCTATGTTGGTGCTGCCCGCCGCCGCGCCCCGCGGCGGGTCGGGCGCAGCTGTCACCGTGGACAGGAGTCGTGCCGTGGCCGATATGGGACTGTGGAAGATCGCCGAGCAGCAGCCGGAGCGCACGGCCGTGATCACGCCGGAAGGCCGCGCGGTCGCGTACGGCGAGCTGGCCGCGACCGCCGACCGCTACGGGCGCGGGCTGCAGGCCATGGGCCTGCGGCCCGGTGACGCCGTCGTGCTCATGCTGCCCAACGGCGCCGATCTGGTCGCCGCCTACTTCGCCGCGCTGCAGACCGGGCTGTACGTGGTGACGGTCAACTGGCACCTGGTCGGTGCCGAGGTCGCCTACATCGCCGAGGACAGCGGGGCCAAGACCTTCATCGCCCACGAGCGCTTCGCCGAGGCCGCCGCAGACGCCGCCGCGGGGAGCGGGCTGCCCGCCGAGGCGTGCTTCGCGGTGGGCGAGGTGCCGGGGTTCCGCCCGCTGGCCGAGCTCGGCGCCGACGAACCGCGCACCCGCCCGGACATCCGCACCGCCGGGTCCCCGATGCTCTACACCTCGGGAACCACCGGCCGCCCCAAGGGCGTGCGCCGGCCGCTGACCGGAGCCGATCCCGACGAGGTGCCGGTGGCCAGCACCTGGTTCTTCAGCATCTTCGGGCTGGAGCCCTTCGACGACCACGTGCACCTGTGCGGCTCGCCGCTGTACCACACCGCGGTGCTCAACTTCGTCGGGATCTCCCTGCAGCTCGGGCACGCCGCGGTGCTCATGGACCGCTGGGACGCCGAGGAGATGCTGCGGCTGATCGAGCGCCACCGGGTCACGCACAGCCACATGGTGCCCACCCAGTTCCGCCGGTTGCTCGCGCTGCCGGAGCCGACGCGCCAGCGCTACGACGTGTCCTCGCTGCGGGCGATGATCCACGGCGCCGCGCCGTGCCCGCCGGAGGTCAAGCGCGCCATGCTGGACTGGTGGGGTCCGGTGGTCATCGAGTACTACGCCGCCACCGAGGGCGGGGGGACCGTCATCCCCGCCGAGGAGTGGCTGGCCAAACCCGGCTCGGTGGGCAGGCCCTGGCCCGGCTCGGTGGTCACGATCCTCGACGACGACGGCCAGGAGCTCCCCGCGGGCGAGATCGGCACGGTCTACATGCGGATGGGCTCGTCGAACTTCGAGTACCACAACGACGAGGCCAAGACCCGGCAGGCGCGCGTCGGCGACCTGTTCACCCTCGGCGACGTCGGCTACCTCGACGAGGACGGCTACCTGTTCCTCTGCGACCGGCGCAACGACATGATCATCTCGGGCGGGGTGAACATCTACCCGGCCGAGATCGAGAACGAGCTGTCGGTGCACCCGAAGGTCGGCGACGTGGCGGTCTTCGGCGTTCCGCACGACGACTGGGGCGAACAGGTCAAGGCGGTGGTCCAACCGGCCGATGGCGTCGAGCCGGGGGAGGCGCTCACCGAGGAGCTCCTGGTGCACGCGCGCGCCCGGCTGGCCGGGTTCAAGGTGCCGCGCAGCGTGGACTACCTCGACGAGCTCCCGCGCGATCCCAACGGCAAGCTCTACAAGCGCAAGCTGCGCGACCCCTACTGGGCGGGCCGCGACCGCGCCATCTGAATCGCTTCGCCGAGCGACGACACCGCGCGCGCTGATCAACTCCGGTCGGCGCGCGCGGTGTCGTGCTGCGCGCACCTCTTCCGGCGAGCGGAAGGCCGGGCGGATTCCCGATTTTCGACCCCTTCCGGACGCTTGCGAGTGGCGATAACACGTTCTACTTTTTTCGAGTGGCACTCAACATCGCAGATCTCTTCGAGCACGCAGTCGACCTGACCCCCGAGCGCGTCGCCGTGGTCTGCGGCGAGCGTCGGGTGACCTTCGCGGAGCTGGAGAAGCGCTCCAACCAGCTGGCCCACCACCTCGCCGGGCGAGGCGTCGGCCGGGGCTCGCACATCGGCGTGTACTCGCGGAACTCCATCGAGGCGGTGGAGGCGATGCTCGCGGCCTACAAGCTGCGCGCCGTGGCGATCAACATCAACTACCGCTACGTCCCCGCCGAGCTCGAGTACGTCTTCACCAACGCCGACCTGGTCGCGCTGGTGCACGAGCGCCGCTACGCGCCCAACGTCGCGGAAGTGATGGATCGGGTTCCGGAACTGAATCATGTTCTAGTTGTCGAGGACGGGACCACAGAGGACTTCGCCGAGTGCGGCGGCGTCGCATACGAATCCGCGCTCGCCGCTCAGTCCGGTGAGCGCGATTTCGGCGAGCGGTCCGCCGACGACCTCTACCTGCTCTACACCGGCGGCACCACGGGAATGCCGAAAGGCGTGATGTGGCGCCAGGAAGACGTCTGGCGCGTCCTGGGCGGCGGGATCGACTTCATGACCGGCGAGTACCTCGCCGACGAGTGGGAGCAGGCGCGCACCGGCGCCGAGGACGGCGGCCTGGTGCGACTGCCCTGCGCGCCGTTCATCCACGGCGCCGCCCAATGGGCCACCTTCGGAAACCTGTTCGCCTGCTCCCCAACGGTCTTCGTGCCGCAGTTCGACCCGCACGAGATCTGGCGGGCCATCGAGCGCGAGAAGGTCAACGTGCTGGCCATCGTCGGCGACGCCATGGCCCGCCCGCTCATCGAGGCCTACCACGAGGGCGACTACGACGCCTCCTCGCTGGTGGCGATCTCCAGCACCGCCGCGCTGTTCTCCACCTCGGTCAAGCACCAGTACCTCGACGCGCTGCCCAACGTGGTCATCACCGACGCGATCGGCTCCTCGGAGACCGGCTTCGGCGGCATCGGCATGGTCACCCGCGACGGCGTGCACAGCGAAGGCCCCCGGGTCAAAGCCGATTCCGGCCTGCTGGTCATCGACGACGACAACCGGCCCGTGCAACCGGGAAGCGGCCAGATCGGCTGGCTGGCCAAGACCGGGCACGTGCCCATGGGGTACTACAAGGACGAGGAGAAGTCCGCCTCGGTGTTCGTCGAAGTCGACGGCAAGCGCTACGTGGTCCCCGGCGATCACGCCCGCCTGGAGGCCGACGGCTCGGTCACCCTGCTCGGCCGCGGCGTGATGTCCATCAACACCGGCGGGGAGAAGGTCTTCCCCGAAGAGGTCGAGGGCGCGCTGAAATCGCACCCCGACGTCTTCGACGCGCTGGTGGTCGGCGTTCCCGACGAGCGCATGGGCCAGCGGGTCGCCGCCCTGGTGCAACCGCGCCCCGGCACCGCGCCGCAGCTGGCCGACCTCGACGCCCACTCCCGCGAGGTCATCGCCGGTTACAAGGTGCCGCGCAGCCTGTGGCTGGTCGACGAGATCGGCCGCCTGCCCAGCGGGAAGCCCGACTACACCTGGGCCCGCAGGCACACCGAGACCACCGAACCCACCGCAGCGCAGGACACCGCGCGGCGCGAAGGCGCAGCGGGCTGAGAGGAACACGATGCGAACCACCTTGTGCGACCAGCTCGGCATCGAGCACCCCGTCGTCGCGTTCACCCCCTCCGAGCACGTCGCGGCCGCGGTCAGCCGGGCAGGCGGGCTCGGGGTGCTGGGATGCGTGCGGTTCAACGACGCCGACGAGCTCGACCGAGTGCTGGACTGGATGGACGCCAACACCGGCGGCAAGCCCTATGGCGTCGACGTGGTGATGCCGGCCAAGGTGCCCACCGAGGGCAGCGCCGGCGACATCGACAAGCTCATCCCCGCCGAGCACCGCGATTTCGTCGACCGGACCCTGAAGCAGCTCGGCGTGCCCGAGCTGCCGCAGGGCGAGCAGCGCGACGGCGTGCTGGGCTGGCTGCACTCGGTGGCCCGCTCGCACGTCGACGTCGCGCTGCGCCACCCGATCGCGCTGATCGCCAACGCGCTGGGCTCACCCCCGGTGGACATCATCGAGCAGGCCCACGCCCACGACGTGCAGGTCGCCGCGCTGGCGGGCAAGGCCGAGCACGCGGTGCGGCACGTGGACAACGGCGTGGACCTCGTGGTCGCCCAAGGCCACGAGGCGGGCGGGCACACCGGTGAGATCGCCAGCATGGTGCTCGTGCCCGAGATCGTCGACGCCCTCGCCGGGCGCGCTCCGGTGCTGGCCGCCGGCGGCATCGGATCGGGCAGGCAGGTCGCCGCCGCGCTGGCGCTGGGCGCCTCGGGCGCGTGGATGGGCTCCTACTGGCTGACCACCTCCGAGTACGCCCTGTCGATGGGCGACGGGGTCACCCAGCAGGCGCTGCTGGCCGCGAGCTCCAGCGACACGGTCCGCTCGCGCATCTACACCGGCAAGCCCGCGCGGCTGCTCAAGACCAAGTGGACCGAGGCCTGGCAGGACCCCGACGCGCCAGAGCCGCTGCCCATGCCGTTGCAGAACATCCTGGTCAGCCAGGCGCACCAGCGGATGATGCGGGCCGACGACCCGCAGGCGGTGTCCATGCCGGTCGGGCAGATCGTGGGCCGGATGAACGAGATCCGGCCGGTCGCCGAGGTGTTCGCCGATCTGCTGCGCGAGCTCGAGGAGACCTTCACCGCGCTCGACGAGCTCCGGGCCTAGCGATTCGCGGGGAGAGCATGCACGACGAGCGCACGCCCGTCCTGGTCGGGGTCGGGGAGTTCTCCGAACGGATCGACGACCCGGAGTACCGCGCCCTCCCGGCGGTCGAGCTGGCCGCCGAGGCCGCGCGAAGAGCCCTGGCCGACACCGGGGTTCGCGGTCCGGCCGGCGCGATCGACGTCGTGGCGGGAACCCGGCAGTTCGAGAACTCCGACCCGTTCACCCCGGCGCCCTTCGGGCGCTCGGACAACTTCCCGCGTTCGGTGGCCGCCCGCGTGGGTGCCGAGCCGCGGCGCGCGGTGCTGTCGGTGGCCGGCGGGCAGTCCCCGCAGGCGCTGGTCAACGAGATGGCCGGGGCCATCGCCGCGGGCCGGCACCGGGCGGTGCTGCTGTGCGGCGCCGACGCGGCCTCCACCCACGACCACCTGCGCAAGACCGGTCAGCCCGCCGACTTCGCCGAACGGGTCGGCGGGCAGCTGGAAGATCGCGGGCACGGGCTGGAGGGCATCGTCACCGGCATGATCGCGCTGCACGGGCTGGTCGAGCCCGCCAGCCAGTACGCGCTGGCCGAGAACGCGCGCCGCGCCCGGCTGGGCCTCTCGCGCGCCGATCACGCCCGCGCCATGGCCGAACTGCTGGCTCCCTTCAGCGAGATCGCCGCCGCCAACCCGCACGCGGCCTCCCGGGTGATCCGCGGCGTCGACGAGCTGGCCGAACGCAGCGGCGAGAACCGCCCGATCGCCGAGCCGTACCTGCGCTACGCCTGCGCGCGGGAGAAGGTCAACCAGGGCGCCGCGCTGCTGCTGACCTCGGTGGGGGAGGCCAGGCGCCTCGGCATCGCCGAGGACCAGCAGGTCTTCCTGGCCGGGCACGCCGACCTGCGCGAGCGGGAACTGCTCGACCGGCCCGACCTGAGCACCGCGCCCGCCTCGGTACGAGCGGTGCGGCACGCGCTGGAGCTCGCCGGGATCGAGACCGACGAGCTGAGCACCCTCGACCTCTACAGCTGCTTCCCGATCGCGGTGTTCACCATCTGCGACGCGCTGGACCTGGCGATCGACGATCCGCGCGGGCTCACCGTCACCGGCGGGCTGCCCTTCTTCGGCGGGGCGGGCAACAACTACTCGATGCACGCCATCGCCGAGACCGCGCGGCGGCTGCGCGCCCGGCCGGGCTCGTTCGGGCTGGTGGGCGCCAACGGCGGCATCCAGAGCAAGTACTCCGCAGGCGTCTACGCCAGCGCACCGGTGCGCTGGCGGGAGTCGCGCAGCGCCGAGCTGCAGGCCGCCGTCGACTCGGAGCCCGCGGTCGAGCACGTCCAGCGGGCCGACGGTTGGGCGCGGATCGAGACCTACACCGTCCGGTACCGGCACGGCCAGGGCGTGGTGATCGGCCGGTTGGAGCGCGACGGCCGCCGGTTCATCGCCACCGCCGACCCCGAGCTGCTGGCCGGCGAGCAGCCCATCGGCCGGCTCGTCCACGTGCGGTCCACCGACGAGGGAAACCTGGTCACCCGGGAGCGCCCGGCCGCCCGACCCGCGGAGTTCCGCGACGCCTACGAGCACCTCGAGGTGCGCCGGGACGGGGCCCTGCTGGAAGTCGTGATCAACCGCCCGGAGCACCGCAACGGCCTGCACCCGCCCGCGCACGCCGAGCTCGACGAGGTCTTCGACGCCTACTTCGCCGACGGCGAGCTGCGGGTGGCGATCCTGACCGGCGTCGAGGACGTGTTCTGCACCGGAGACGACCTCGCGCACCGCGCGGGCGGGATGCCCTGGTGGATGCCACCGCGCAACGGTCATGCCGGGCTCACCGCGCGCGAGCGGCTGCCGAAACCGGTCATCGCGGCGGTCAACGGCGCCGCGCTCGACGGCGGGCTGGAGATCGCGCTCGCCTGCCACCTGGTCGTGGCCGACCCGGCGGCGGAGTTCGCCCTGGCGCAGGCCCGTTCCGGGCGGCTGTCCGACGCCGGCGGCCTGGTGCGCCTGCCCAGGCAGATCCCGCCGAAGCTGGCTCACGACATGATCCTGACCGGGGCGCCGATGACCGCCGAACGAGCCTGCGCCAGCGGTCTGGTCAGCCGGGTCTCCGAGCCCGGCAAGGTCCTCGAGGCCGCGCGCACCGCGGCGGCCGAGATCCTGGCCGCCCCACCCCGCGCGATCGAGCTGAGCCTGCGGGTCCTGGCCGACACCGAGGACGATCCGGCGGCGACCGGCGGCCCGCACCCGGCGCACGATCACCTCGCGCTCTGCCCAGACCACCTGGCCGCGCTGCGCGCCCACACCGGGGGCGAGCCCCGCAACGACACCTGACCCCCACAACCCCAACACGTCGAACCCCCACCACCCGTTCCGGCGAACCTCGAAAAACCCTCGAATCACCGGGCGAAGTTCGAGGGAATTGGAGGGGGCGAACTCCCTCGAACTTCGCGTCCGGGGTGGGGGAGGGGTGGGTGGTCAGCGGCCTTCGAACTCGGGGGGTCGCTTCTCGGCGAAGGCCTTGGGGCCCTCCTTGGCGTCCTGGCTGGCGAAGACGTTCATGCCCAGTTCGGCGTCGATCTGGAAGGCGTCGTTCTCCGGCATGCCCTCGGTGTCGCGCATCGTGCGCAGGATCGCCTGGACGGCCAGGGGGCCGTTGGCCGCGACGAGGTCGGCCAGCTCCAGGGCCTTGTCCAGCGCGCCGCCGTCCTCGACGACGTGGCCGACGAGCCCGATCTCCTTGGCCTCCGGTGCCTTGATGTGGCGGCCGGTGAGCAGCAGGTCGGCCGCGACGGTGTAGGGGATCTGGCGAGGCAGCCGCACAGCCGAGCCGCCGAGCGGGAACAAGCCCCAGCGCGGCTCGGAGACCCCGAAGCGCGCGCTCTCGCCGGCGACCCGGATGTCGGTGGCCTGCAGGATCTCGGTTCCTCCCGCGATCGCGGGCCCCTCGACCGCGGCGATGAGCGGTTTGGTGAGCCGACGCCCCTTGAGCAGCCCCTCGATGCGGGCCGGGTCGAACTCGCCGCGCCGGTCGCCGGGGTGGTTGCCGCTCATGCTCTTGAGGTCCGCGCCCGCGCAGAACGCCCCGCCCGCGCCGGTGAGCACGCACGCGCGGATGTCCGGGTCGGAATCCACCCGGTCCCAGGCCTCCACCATGATCGAGATCATCTCGCCGGTCAGCGCGTTCTTGGCCTGCGGGCGGTTGAGCGTCACCACCAGCACGCCGCCGCACCGCTCCACCAAGCAGTGGGGTTCGGTCTGCGCGCTCGTCGAGGTCATCAGCGGTCCCTCCAGATTCGCGGTCGCGGCACCGCCGAGTCCGTCGGCGGCGCCGTGCTCTGGTCGTTCTCGGCGATGCTGCGGGCGGCCAGGTAGCCGAAGACCATGGCCGGCCCGATGGTGGCCCCGGCGCCCGCGTAGGTGTTGCCCATCACCGCGGCGCTGGCGTTGCCGGCCGCGTGCAGACCCGGGATCGGCGAACCGTCCTCGCGCAGCACGCGAGCATCGGCGTCGGTGCGCAACCCGCCCTTGGTGCCCAGGTCCCCCGGCACGATCTTGACCGCGTGGAAGGGAGCGACCTCCAAGGGCGCCAAGCTCGGGTTCGGCAGCCGCGGATCGCCGTAGTAGTGGTCGTAGGCCGATTCCCCGCGGCGGAAGTCCTCGTCGTGGCCGCGGCGCGCGAACCCGTTGAACCGCTCCACCGCGGCGGTCAGCTCTTCGGCGGGGACCTCGATCGCCTCGGCCAGCTCGCGCAGCGTGCCCGCCGAGCGCACCACCCCCGCCTTGTACCAGCGGCCCGGGAAGCGCTGCCGCGGCGGCAGCCCGGCGAAGGTGTAGCGGTTGCGGTAGCGCTGGTCGGCGATCAACCAGCACGGGATGTGCGAAACCCCGGTCTCGTTGCCCGCGTACATCGCGTGCACCGCGTCGACGTACGGGGTGGCCTCGTTGACGAACCGCCTGCCCGCGGCGTTGACCACGATGCAGCCGGGCAGCGTTCGCTCGGACAGGCAGAAGTACGGTCCGCCGGTCAGCGGGATCGAGGGGCCCCACCACGCGTCGTCCATCAGCTCCACCGCCGCGCCGAGCCGCTGCCCGGCCTCGATGGCGTCCCCGGTGTTCTCCTGCGCGCCCACGGTCCACTCGGTGCCGATCGGCTCGCGCTGGTACTGCTTGCGCATCCGCTCGTTGCGCTCGAAACCGCCCGCGGCCAGGACCACCCCGCGCCGCGCGCGCAGCCGCACCTCGGTGCCGCCGCGCAGCACCACCGCACCGGTGACCCGATCACCGGTGGTCTCCAGCTCCACCAGCTGGGTGGACAACCACACCGGCACCTCGGCGCGCTGCAGCCCGGCGCGCAGTCCGGCGACCAGGGCCTGGCCCAGCGCCAGCAGGGGACGCTTGCGGGCGAGCGAGATCATCCGCCGCACCGCCACCCGAGCCGCGGTCAGCACGCCGCGTGGGTGGCGGGCGATGAGGTTCATCCACTTGTACTCGGCAGCGGTGACGGTCATCCCGGCGGGCGCGGCGAGGTAGGGCGGTTGCAGGTTGGCCAGTTCGGCGCCGAGCGCCCGGCCGTCGAAGGGCCTGGGCTCGACGGTGCGCCCGCCGGCCAGCCCGCCCGGCAGCTCCGGGTAGTAGTCCGAGTAGCCCGGTATCCACTCGAGCCGCACCGGGGTGCGGCGCAGCACCAGGTCGAGCATCGCGGGCCCGTGCTCCAGCAGCGCGCGGCGGCGGTCGGCCGAGACCTGCTCGCCCACCAGGTTGTCCAGGTAGGTCGCGGCCAGCTCCGGGCTGTCGCCTGCCCCGGCGCGGCGCAGCACTTCGTTGTCCGGCACCCAGATGCCGCCGCCGGAGCGCGCGGTGGAGCCTCCGTAGTAGCGGTCCTTCTCGACGACCACGACCGACAGCCCGAGGTCCGCGGCGGTCAGCGCGGCGGTCATGCCGGCGGCTCCGGAGCCGACCACGACGACGTCGAAGGTGGTCTCGCTGGCGGGTTCGGATTCGGCCGCGGTCATGGCACCTCCACTGTCTGACACTGAAACACGTTACAGTTTTGCCCCTCGGGATGCTACTGTTCGATTGTCTTCCAGTGGCAGCATCGATGCCGACTTCCGAGAACTTGTTGCATTCAGCGGGGGTGCCTCATGGTTCAGTGGGACGACGAGGCCGACGTGCTCGTCGTGGGCTTCGGCGGGGCGGGCGCCTGCGCGGCGATCGAGGCCGCCGACCACGGCGCCGCGGTGCTCGCGCTGGAGCGCTTCGACGGCGGCGGAGCGACCGCGATCAGCGGCGGCGTGGTCTACGCGGGCGGCGGCACCGCGCAGCAGAAGGAAGCCGGGTTCGACGACACCCCCGAAGCGATGCTGCGCTACCTGCGCGTCGAGACAGCGGGCGCGGTGTCCGACGAGACCCTGCGCGAGTTCTGCGAATCGAGCAACGACAACCTGGAATGGCTGCAGCGGCAAGGAGTCCCGTTCGACTCCAGCTTCTGCCCCTACAAGACCTCGTACCCGACCAACCGGCACTACCTGTACTACTCGGGCAACGAGATCGTCCCGCCCTACCGCGACGAAGCCGAGCCCGCCCCGCGCGGCCACCGCGTGCGCGGCAAGGGCACCTCCGGGAAGGGCCTCACCGACAACCTGGAAGCCGCCGCGCGCAGCAGGGGAGTGCGGGTGTGGCGGCAGACCGCGGTCACCGAGCTGATCACCGACGACCAGGGCCGGGTGGCGGGTCTGCGGTGCAGGCAGGTGCCCGGCGGGCTCAAGCGCGCGCTGCACCGGCTGCTGTCGCGCTGGAACCGCAAGCTCAACATCTACTACCGGCCGCTGGGCAAGCGCCTGGACGCCCCGATCCGGCGACTGGAGCGCTCCGGGACGTTCAAGCGCGTGCGGGCGCGGCGCGGGATCGTGCTCGCCGCCGGGGGATTCGTGTTCGACAAGGCCGCCCTCGCCGAGCACGCGCCCGCCTACCGCGCGGGCTCACCGCTGGGCACCATCGGCGACGACGGCAGCGGAATCCGCCTGGGGCAGGCCGCGGGCGGGGCCACCACCCGGATGCACCGGGTCTCGGCGTGGCGGTTCATCAACCCGCCGGTCGCGCTGTCCAAGGGCGTGCTGGTCGACCGCGCGGGAGAGCGGTTCGTCAACGAGCTGGCCTACGGCGCCAAGGTCGGCGAGCGGATGGTCGAGCAGCACGACGGGCGCGCCCACCTCATCGCCGACCAGCGCATCGTCGACGAGGCCCGGCGCCAGCTGCCGCGGCAGTGCCTGTGGTTCCAGCGGCTGCAGATGGAGTACCTGCTGCGCGCCGGGCACATCGAGGCCGACAGCGTCGAGGAGCTCGCCCGGCGCACCGGAATCGACCCCGACGGCCTGGCCCGCACGCTGGCCGCCTACAACTCCGGTGAACCCGACGAGTTCGGCAAGGCCGAGGACCACCGGCAGACCATCGGCCCCGGCCCGTACTACGCCTTCGACTGCTCGCTGCGCACCAAGCGCGGATACCCGTGCCCGATGATCACGCTCGGCGGGTTGACCGTCGACGAGCGGACCGGCATGGTCACCCGCGCCGACGGCAGCGGCATCGACGGGCTCTACGCCGCCGGGCGCAACGCCACCGGCATCTGCTCGGAGTCCTACGTCAGCGGGCTGTCCATCGCCGACTGCGTGCACTCCGGGCGCCGCGCGGGCCGGCACGTCGCGGAAGGGATCCGCCGATGAGGTTCGGCATCGTGCAGTTCACCAGCGACACCGGCCCCTCCCCGGTGCGCGTGGCAGCGGCCGCCGAGCGCGCCGGCTTCGACTCCTTCTGGGTTCCCGAGCACACCCACATCCCGGTGGCCCGCCAGGCCGCCCACCCCGGAACCGGCACCAGCGAGCTGCCCGACGAGCGCTACCTGCGCACCCTCGACCCGTGGGTGGTGCTGTCGATGATCGCCGCGGTCACCCGGCGCATCCGGCTGTCCACCGCGGTGGCGCTGCCGGTCGAGCACGACGCGATCGCGCTGGCCAAGACCATCGCCACCCTCGACCACCTCACCGGCGGGCGGGTCACCCTCGGCGCCGGGTTCGGCTGGAACACCGACGAGCTCGCCCACCACGGCGTGCAGCCGCGACACCGCCGCACCGCCCTGCGCGAGCACCTCGAAGCCATGCAAGCCCTGTGGTCCCAGCAGGAAGCCTCCTACCGCGGCGAGCACATCTCGTTCGGGCCCAGCTGGGCGTTCCCCAAACCCGCGCAGCAGCCCCGCGTGCCGGTGCTCATCGGTGCGGGCGGCACCGGGAAGACCTTCGCCTGGATCGCGCGCTGGGCCGACGGGTGGATCACCACGCCCACCGAGGGCGAGCTCGACGACAAGATCGCGCTGCTGCGCAAGACCTGGCGGGAGGCCGGGCGCGAGGGCGAGCCGCAGATCGTGGCCCTGGCGGGGAAACCGGACCCGCAGGTGCTGGCGCGCTGGGCGGAGCTGGGCGTCACCGAGGTCGTATTCGGCGTCCAGCACAAACCCGCCGACGAGGTGGAGCCCTTCCTCGCGCGGCTGGCGGGAAAACTCGGAATCCAGGAGGGATGATGGGACGGCTTTCCGGCAAGGTCGCGCTGGTCACCGGCGCGGCGCGCGGCCAAGGAGCCGCGATCGCACGCGGCTTCGTCGCCGAGGGCGCCTCGGTGGTCATCGCCGACGTGCGCGAGGAGCTCGGCAAGCAGCTCGCCGACGAGCTCGGCGACGCAGCGGTGTTCCAGCGGCTCGACGTCTCCGACGAGGACGACTGGAACGCGGCGGTCTCGGCGACCACCCAGCGCTTCGGGCGGCTCGACGTGCTGGTCAACAACGCGGGCGTGCTCACCTTCGCCGCCCTGGAGGACATGCCGCTGGCCGAGTACGAGCGCATCGTGCGGGTCAACCAGTTCGGCACCTTCCTGGGCATGCGCGCCGCGGTGCCCGAGCTGGAGGCCGCGGGCGGCGGTTCGATCGTGAACTTCTCCTCGGTCGAAGGCCTCGGCGGCATGCCCAACCTGGTGGCCTACACGGCCAGCAAGTTCGCCATCCGCGGCATGACCAAGGCGGCGGCCACCGAGCTCGGCCGCCGCGGCATCCGGGTCAACTCGGTGCACCCCGGCATGGTCGACACCGGCATGATCCGCGACTTCACCGGCGACGGCGACATCTCACCGATCGGCGACATGGTGCCGCTGGGCCGCCCCGGGCGGCCCGAGGACATGGTGGGCCTGCTGGTGTTCCTGGCCTCCGACGAGAGCGCCTACTGCACCGGCGCGGAGTTCGTCGCCGACGGCGGCGCCACCGCGACCCACGCCTTCTACCGGCCCTGAACCCGACCCGGAGCGAACGCGACGTCCTCGCACCGGACGAGGACTCGCGCTCGCCCGCGGACCGGTGCTCAGCGCAGCAGCAGCCGGACGGTGAGCTCCAGGCGGTTGGACACGTCCGTGGCGGTGGCACGGCGGGTCACCCAGGCGACCAGGTTGGACAGCCACACGTCCGCGATGACCCCGGCCACGGCCACCTCCTCGTCGGTGGGCGAGCCCTCCGAGAGCACCGAGATGAACATCGACAGCATCAGCTTGTTGGCCGCGTCGACCTCCGCGGCGGCCGAGGCGTCGGCCGACATCAGCGCCCGCGTGACCGCCTCGGCGAGGTTCGGGTTGCGCTGGAAGGCCCGGGTCAACCGGCCCAGCACCACCAGGATCCGGTCGTAGGGCGAATCCCCGCGCACCGGGGAGCGCTCCAAGCGGTCCTGGATGCGCTCCAGCTCGCTGGTCAGGCCGGCCACCAGCAGGTGCACCTTCGACGGGAAGTAGCGGTACAGCGTGCCCAGCGCCACGTCGGCCTTCTCGGCGACCGCGCGCATCTGCACCGCGTCGAACCCGCCCTTGTCGGCCAGCGCGAGCGTCGCGTCGACGATCCGCTTGCGGCGGTCGCGCTGGCCGTCGCTGGGCTCCTCGTCGGCCAGCGCGCCGAACGCGTCGCCGCGCGGGACGGTCACCGGCTCGCCTCGGAGACCGGCAGCTCGCCCTCGCCGATGGCCCGCTCGATGCTGCTGCGCAGGTTCGGGCAGGTGTCCACCAGCGCCGGGTGCTGCCCGCCGGCGGCCCGCTCGGAGATCTCCGGGCACGTCTCGGTCGAGCCGGTCCACTGGATGCTGGTCTGCTCCGGGCTGAGCTTCTTGACCAGCACCCGCGCACCGCAGGTCCGGCAGGCCAAGGGGCGCAGACCGCCGTCGAGGTACTCGCGGCGGTCGGACTCGGTGCTGGTCACGACGAGCTCCCCGCTTCCCGCGCGGCGAGGTTGGCGGCCACCTCGGCCTCCCAGGCCTGCACCGCGCGGGTGGTGTCGACCTCGAACTCGAAGCGCGCTGTCATCTCGTCGGTGACCTGGGCGACGTCGGTGTAGAACTGGTCGTACCAGCGGCGCAGCTGGTAGACCGGCCCGTCCTCCTCGACCAGCAGCGGGTTGTCGATGCGGGTCTTGTTCCGCCAGATCTCCACGTCCTGCATGAACCCGACGCCGAAGGACTTGGCGAACTTCTCGGCCACCACGTCGGCCTGCTCGTCGTCGAGACCGGGCAGCTTCTTGACCGAAACGCCCCACTGCAGCACGAAGCTCGTCGGCGATACCGGGTAGTGGCAGTTGATCAGGTAGGCGTCGATGGGCGTGCCCCGGAAGTCGGTCCACAACCGGTTGATCATGTAGGCCGGACCGTAGTAGCTCGCCTCCGAGCGCAGCTCGGTGTCCTCGCCGGAGTAGTTGCCCTCGCCCACGTCCGGCCGCCCGCGCGAGCGCAGGTGCTGGGTGGCCACGTGGCCCTCGAAGATGTTCTTGAAGTAGGTCGGGAAGGCGTAGTGCACGTAGAAGAAGTGCGCCATGTCCACGACGTTGTCGATGATCTCCCGGCAGTTGGAGTCGTCGATGCGCACCCGGTCCCAGGTCCAGTTCGACCACTCGTCGGTGAAGACCTCGTCGATGCGCGGCACGACCACGTCCTCCGGCGGCGGGTTGCCCTCCGGGTCGTGGTAGATCAGCAGCTGCTTGTTCTCCTCCAGGGTGCGCCACGAGCGGGTGCGGGCGCGCGGCGGCACCCGCTTGGCGTAGGGGATCGAGGTGCAGCGGCCGTTGCCGCCCCAGCGCCAGTCGTGGAACGGGCACGCGACCGCGTCGCCCTTGACCTCGCCCTGGGTGAGATCGCCGCCCATGTGCCTGCAGTAGCCGTCGAGCACGTGCAGCTCGCCGGCGCTGTCGGCGAAGACCACCAGCTTGGTGCCGAAGGCCTCCACCGCGTGCGGCTCGCCGTCGCGGAACTCCTCGGCCAGGCCCAGGCAGTGCCAGCCCCGGGCGAATCGTTGCGGCGGGGCACCGGCATCGATCGCGCGCACCCCGTGCTCGCGTTCCGTCCCGCTCATCGCGTCCCTCCATCGAAAATTCTGTGGAACAGGTTATAAGAATGGGCACGTCGTCCGCTATCGGTTGGGAACAACATGACTAGAACGAGTTGCACTACTTGGCGGCCAGTCGAGCGCCGACGCGGCGCAGCCACGTCGTGGCGCCACCCAGGGCGAACTCGTTGCGCTTGGCGGCCACGAAGTAGCGGTGCAGCTCGTGGTCGAGATCCAGGCCCACCCCGCCGTGCACGTGAACCGCGGTGTGGGCCACCCGGTGCCCGGCCTCGGCCGCCCAGAACTTCGCGGTGGCCACCTCGGTGTCGCACGGCAGGCCCTCGCCCGCGGACCACGCCGCCTGCCACATCGTCAGCTGCGCGGCCTGGACGTCGATGAAGGCGTCGGCCAGCCGCTGGGCCACCGCCTGGAACGAGCCGATCGCCCGGCCGAACTGCACCCGCTCGGCGGCGTGCTCGGCGGTGCGCCGCAGCGCGTCCGAGAGCACTCCCACCTGGTGCGCGCACACGCCGATCGCGCTGCGCCGCAGCAACTCCTCCAGCGCGCCGGCTCCGAGCACCTCGGCCTCGGGGACCTTCACGCCGGTGAGCTCCAGGTGGCCCTCGCTGTCGGAGTCGACGACCTCCTGGCGGCTGATCCGCAGCCCCGGAGAGCGCGGTTCGACCGGGAACACCCGGGGGCCGCGGGCGGTCATGGCGGGCACCAGCAGCAGGTCGACCACACCGATCACCGGGACGTTGGTCTTCTCGCCGGTGAGCACCCAATCGCTCCCGGCGCGCTCGGCGCGGGTGATCGGCGCTCGCGGATCGGCCGACGGCTCGGCCAGCGCGGCGGTGAGCACCACCTCGCCGCGGGCGGCCGGGGCGACCCAGCGGCGCCGGTGGTCGGTGCCGCCGAACTCCGCGAGCACCGAGGCGCCCGCGGTGATCGAGGGCAGGTAGGGAACCGGCGCCACGGCCCGCCCGATCTCCACCAGCACCCCGCACTGCTCGACCAGGCCCAGCCCGCCGCCCTCCGGCGCGGGCAGCGCGGCCCCGAGCACGTCGGCCTTGCCCAGCTCCTGCCACAGCTCCGGGTCGAAGCGCTCCGCGCCGCCCTCGATCTCGCGCAGCCGCTGGTTGGTCACCCGGTCGGTGAGGATCCGGGCGCTCAGCGCGGCCAGCTCCCGGTGCTCCTCGCTCGGCTCGAAGTCCATGTCGCCTCCTGGTCAGCGGTTGGCGTGCGGCAGGCCGAGGCCGACGGCGGCGATGATGTCGCGCTGGACCTCGTTGGTCCCGCCGCCGAAGGTCAGGATCAGCGCCGAGCGGTGCATGCGTTCGATGCGCCCGGCCAGCGCGGCGCCCTTGGACCCGCCCCGCACGTGGGCCGCCGTGCCGAGCACCTCCATGAGCAGGCGGTAGGCCTCGGTGGCGAACTCGGTGCCGTGGACCTTGGTCGCCGAGGCCGCCGCGGGCGCCGGGTGCTGCTCGGCGGTCGTGGCGATCTTCCAGTTCATCAGCTTGAGCACCTCGGTTCCCGCGTGCACCCGGGCGAGGTGCTGCTGAACCCACTCCTGGTCGAGGACCCGCCGCCCGTCGGCCAGCCGGGTCCGCGCGGCCCAGTCGCGCACCTCGGTGAGCGCCAGCTGCAGCGGGGCGGCCGAGGTCAGCGCGACCCGTTCGTGGTTGAGCTGGTTGGTGATCAGCGGCCAGCCCTCGTTCTCGGCGCCCACCAGCTCGGAGACGGGCACCCGCACGTCGGAGTAGTAGGTCGCGCTGGTGGTCGGACCGGCCACGGTGCGCACCGGGGTCCAGGAGAAGCCCTCGGCGCCGGTGGGCACCACCAGGACGCTCAGGCCCTCGTGCTTCTTGGCGGCGGGATCGGTGCGGCAGGCCAGCCAGACGTAGTCGGCGTACTGGATCAGGCTGGTCCACATCTTCTGCCCGTTGATCACGTAGTGCTCGCCGTCGCGGACCGCGGTGGTGCGCAGCGAGGCCAGGTCGGTGCCCGCCTCGGGCTCGGAGTAGCCGATGGAGAAGTGGATCTCGCCCGCGGCGATCCTGGGCAGGTAGTGCGCCTTCTGCTCGGGGGTGCCGTAGCGCATGATCGTGGGCGCGATGCTGTTGAGCGTCAGGAACGGCACCGGGGCGCCCGCGATGGCCGCTTCGTCGGTGAAGATCAGCTGATCGAGCATCGAGCGGTTCTGCCCGCCGAACTCCTCCGGCCAGCCCAGCGCGAGCCAACCGTCGGCGCCCATCTGCCGAACCACCTGCTCGTAGGCCTGGCCGTCGCCGTAGTCGCCGCCGGTGGTCAGCTCCGCGCGCAGCTCGGGGGTGATCAGGTCGGCGAAGTAGGCGCGCAACTCCTGCCGCAGCTCCTCCTGCTCGGGCGTGTAGGCGATGCGCATGCGGCCTCCTGGAAGCTGCGCGTGTGAAACACGTTTCTAAAACCTTAGACCGCGACCGCTGGTGTGGTCGAGACTGCGCGGTAGCGGCGATGTGGCATATTCTAGAACGTGTTCTAACAATGTCCAGGCGTTGCCCGAACGGAGTAGTGACCCGGACGGGGAGGGGTCGTTGAGGGGGCGAGCGCGACGACCGGACGAGATGGGCGGGCGTTGCCGAAGCGTCCGCCCATCTAGAACAAGTTTTACACACCGTGCCCATCTTTGTGCCGGTGAACGTTCCTGGTCGATGCGGAATTTCGAGTCGCCTATTGATACTCGATGAGAACTCATTCTACTGTCTGTGGCTAACGTCACGCAGTACAACGCCATCGTCACCTTCGACAGAGGTGAGGCTCAGTGTCGAGTTTGGATGGAAAGGTCGCGATCGTCACCGGCGCCGGAGCTGGTTTGGGGCGCGCGGAAGCCCTCGAACTGGCCCGCAACGGAGCCGACGTGGTGGTCAACGACGTCAGCGAGACCGCGCACGAGGTCGTCGCCGAGATCGAGCGGATCGGCACCAAGGCCGCCGCGGTGGTCGGCGACGTCTCGTCCCGCGAAATCGCCGACGAGATGGTCGAAACCGCCGTGAGCCGGTTCGGCGGCCTGCACGTGCTGGTCAACAACGCGGGCCTGCTGCGCGACCGGATGCTGTTCAAGATGTCCGACGCCGAGTGGGACGAGGTCCTCGCGGTGCACCTGCGCGGGCACTTCCTGCTCTCCCGCAACGCCACCGCGCACTGGCGCGCCCAGCACAAGGAAACCGGCGCGACCTACGGCAGCATCATCAACACCGCCTCCGAGGCGTTCCTGCTCGGCTCGGCAGGCCAACCCAACTACGCCGCCGCCAAGGGCGGCATCGCCGCGCTGACCGTGTCCACCGCGCGCGCGGCGGCGCGAATGGGCGTGCGCGCCAACGCGATCTGCCCGCGCGCCCGCACCGGCATGACCGCCGAGACCTTCGGCGAAGCCCCCACCGGCGGCGTCGACCCGCTGTCGGTCGAGCACGTCGCACCCCTGGTCGCCTACCTGGCCGCGCCCGGGGCGCAGGCCATCAGCGGGCAGATCTTCGTCGTGCACAGCGGAGTCGTCGCGCTGCTCGCACCGCCCACGGTCGAGCAGCGCTTCGAAACCGCAGGTCCGCTGTGGACCCAACAGGAGCTGGAAGAGGGCCTCGGCGGCTACTTCGCCGACCGCGACCCGGACCGCACGTTCGCCGCCACCGACGTGCTGTCGATCCCCTGAACCACCGGGAGGAACCATGAGGCTGGGCACCACGACCGCAGCGGCACCGCGATGACCGCGCCCGCCACCGGTGTCGTGGCCGCCTTCGGCCACGTGGGCAGGATGGCCACCCTGGCGTGGGAGGTGCTGCGCAACCTCCCGCGCAGGCCCTTCGCGGTGCGCGAGTGGATCCAGCAGGCCTGGTTCTTCGCCAGCGTCACCATCCTGCCCACCGCCATGGTCGCCATCCCCTTCGGCGCCGTGATCGCCATGCAGCTGGGGTCGCTGACCCAGCAGATCGGAGCCCAGTCGTTCACCGGCGCGGCCAGCGCCCTGGCCATCCTGCAGCAGGCCAGCCCTCTGATCACCGCGCTGCTGGTCGCCGGAGCCGGCGGATCGGCCGTGTGCGCCGACATCGGCGCGCGCACCATCCGCGAGGAGATCGACGCCCTCGAAGTGCTCGGCGTCTCGCCGATCCACCGGCTCATCGTGCCCCGCGTGTGCGGCGCCGTGCTGATCTCGCTGCTGCTCAACGGACTGGTCAGCGTCGTCGGCGTGCTCGGCGGCTACTTCTTCAACGTCGTCCTGCAAGGCGGCACCCCCGGCGCCTACCTGGCCAGCTTCAACGCGCTGGCCAGCCTGCCCGACATCTGGATCAGCGAGCTCAAGGCCGCCGTCTACGGCTTCGTCGCCGGCGTGGTGGCCGCCTACCGCGGACTCAACCCCTCCGGCGGCCCCAAGGGCGTCGGCGACGCCGTCAACCAGGCCGTGGTCATCACCTTCCTGCTGCTGTTCCTGATCAACCTGCTGCTCACCGGGATCTACCTGCAGCTCGTCCCGCCGAAGGGGTTGTGATGGCCGTCCTGGACACCACCGGCTCGCCGTCGCCGACCACGGCGCAGCGCGAGCTGCTCAAGGCCGCCCGATTACCCGGCAACGCGCTGGAGAACCTCGGCTGGCAGCTGTGGTTCTACCTGCGCGCCCTGCTGCTCATCCCGGTCACCCTGCGCAAGTACCGCAAGGAAACCCTGCGGCTGCTCACCGAAGTCGTCTTCGGCAGCGGAGCGCTGGCCATCATCGGCGGCACCCTCGGCGTCATGGTCGGCATGACCATGGCCACCGGCGCCGTCGTCGGCCTGCAGGGCTACTCCTCCCTCGACCAGCTCGGCACCTCGGCGCTGACCGGGTTCATCGCCGCCTACTTCGACACCCGCGAAGTCGCGCCGCTGTCGGCCGGGCTGGCCCTGTCGGCCACCGTGGGCTGCGGGTTCACCGCGCAACTGGGCTCCATGCGCATCTCCGACGAGATCGACGCCCTGGAGGTCATGGGCGTGCGCAGCGTGCCCTACCTGGTCACCAGCCGAGTGCTGGCCGGAGTGGCCGCGGTCGTCCCGCTGTACGTGGTCGGCCTGCTGGGCTCCTACCTCGCCTCGCGGCAGATCACCGTGTGGGTCTACGGCCAGTCCGCGGGCACCTACGACCACTACTTCCACCTGTTCCTGCCGCCCGAGGACGTGCTGTGGTCCTTCGGCAAGGTCATCGTGTTCAGCGTCGCGGTGATCCTGACCCACTGCTACTACGGCTTCACCGCCCGCGGCGGGCCCGCCGGCGTCGGCATCGCCGTCGGCCGCGCGGTGCGCACCTCGATCGTGCTCGTCACCGTGCTCGACTTCTTCTGCAGCCTGGCGATCTGGGGCTCGACCACGACAGTTCGGATCGCGGGATGAACCGGGCACCGGGCAGGCGGACCTACCAGGCGATGGGCGTGGCCTTCCTCGCCGTCGTCGCGCTGTTCCTCGCGGGCACCATCGGCGCCTACAACAAGGTGTTCACCCGAACCGTGCCGGTCACGCTGGAAACCGACACCGCGGGCAACCAGATGCAGGCGGGCGCCGACGTCAAGGTGCGCGGCGTGGTCGTCGGCGAGGTCGCCGAGATCGACTCCGGGCGCGGGGGAGCGCGACTGCAACTGGCGCTGCAACCGGACAAGGCCGAGATGATCCCGGCCGACGCCCGCGCCCGGCTGCTGCCCAAAACCCTCTTCGGCGAGCGCTACGTGTCCCTGGACATCCCCGACGACGCCTCGGCAGCCACTCTGGCCGCCGGCGACGTGATCCCCCAGGACCGCAGCGAATCGGCCATGGAGGTCGAGAAGGTCCTCGGCGATCTCATGCCCGTGCTGCAAGCCGTGCAGCCCCAGCAGGTCGCCACCACGCTCGACGCGGTCGCCCAGGCGCTGCGCGGCAGGGGAGACCAGCTCGGCGACACCCTCGTGCAGCTGGACGCCTACCTGCGCGAGTTCCACCCGTCGCTGCCCGAGCTGGAATCGGTGATCGGCCGCATCGACGACGTCTCGCGCACCTACGCCGACGCCGCGCCCGACCTGCTGCGCGCCGTGCGGGACCTGTCGGCCACCAGCCGCACCGTCGTCGAGCAGCGCACCCAGCTGCGCCACCTCACCTCGACGCTGACCTCCGCGAGCACCGACGTGGACCGCTTCCTGGAAGCCAACGGCGACAACTTCATCCGCCTGACCGCCACCTCGCGCTCCACCCTGGAGCTGCTCGCCGAGTACTCGCCGCAATACCCCTGCATGCTGCGGCAGTTCGAAGCCGGCTTCGAGAACGCCGAGCGCTCCTTCGGCAAGGGAACCGACACGCCCAACATCGGCCGGTTCACCCTCGAAATCACCGCCAGCCGCGGCAAGTACCTGCCCGGCCGGGACGACCCCGCCAACCTCGACTCCCGCGGACCCCGCTGCTACCCGTTCGTGGAACCCCCCGACACCTTCCCGCAGTACCCGCCGGGCGGGCCCATCCAGGACGGATCCTTCCACCCCGAACCGCCCCGCCCGCGCGACGAGGTCTTCCCGTGGGAGGACGACACCTCCGAACCCGCGGCCACCACCCCGCAATCGGCCACCGCGGGCTCGGTGGCCAACTCCCCGGCCGAGCGCGACCTGATCGACGTGCTGCTGTCCGGGCAGCTCAAGACCCGCCCCGAAGCCGTGCCCAGCTGGAGCTCGCTGCTGGTCGGACCCGTCTACCGCGGCACGGAGGTGACGCTTCGATGAGATCGGCCAGGTCGATCACCGCACCGCTGCTCAAACTCACCGCGTTCGTGACCGTCACCATCGCGCTCACCGGCGTGCTGGTCACCACCATCGCCGCCGACAACGGCGGCGACTCGCAGGCCTACTCCGCGAAGTTCGCCGACGCCTCCGGTCTCGGGGTCGGCGACGACGTGCGCATGGCCGGCGTGCGGGTCGGGCGGATCACCGGGCTGGAAGTCGTCGACGGCAAGCACGCGCTGGTGCGCTTCGACCTCGCCGCCGACCGGAAGCTGCCCCGCGACGTCGAAGCCACCGTGAAGTTCCGCAACATCGCCGGCCAGCGCTACCTCGACCTGGACGCCCCGCTGCGCGACCCGCGCCACGCCCTCGAACCCGGCGCGCAGATCCCGCTGCAGCGCACCCACCCGGCGCTGAACCTCACCGCCCTGTTCAACGGCTTCCAACCGCTGTTCAAGGCGCTCTCGCCCGAGGACGTCAACGAGCTCGCCGGAGAACTCGTCCAGGTGCTGCAGGGCGAAGGGGCCACCGTGGACAGCCTGCTGCAGCACACCGCCTCGCTGACCAGCACGCTGGCCAAGAAGGACCAGGTCATCGGCCAGGTCATCGACAACCTCAACGCCGTGCTGGGCACCGTCAACGCCCGCGGGCCCCAGCTCGAAGAACTCATCGACGCGCTGCAGCAGCTCACCACCGGACTGGCCGAGCAGCGAAAACCCGTCGGCGAAGCCATCGGAGCGCTCGACGAGCTCACCAACACCACCGCCGCGCTCGTGCGCGACGCCCGGCAACCGCTGCAGGACAGCATCACCGCGCTGCGCGACGTCACCGGAATCCTCAACGAGGACCTGCCGATGCTCGAACACACCCTGCAGACCATGCCCAACCGGCTCGACCGGCTGACCCGCACCGTCAGCTACGGCGGCTGGTTCAACTACTACGCCTGCCGCGTCACCGGCCAGGTCCGCGTGGACCAGCTCGGCATCGACGTGCCGATCGTGCCGCCGCCCACCACCGAGATGCCCGAGAGGTGCCGTTGAAACCCCTGCGGCAACGAAACCAGGCCACCGTCGGCGTGCTCACCGTCGTGCTGCTGGTGGCCGGAACCATCGCGGCCTTCTCGGCCAAGGACCTCCCGCTGATCGGCACCGGAACCGGCCACCACGCCTACTTCGCCGAATCCGCCGGGCTCGACTCCGGCGACGAGGTCCAGATCGCCGGGATCAAGGTCGGCGAGGTCGACTCCGTCTCGCTGGCCGGCAACAAGGTCCTCGTCGACTTCACGGTGGACGGACACCGGCTGGGAAACCGCACCAGCGCGGCGATCCAGATCAAGACCCTGCTCGGGGAGAAGTTCGTCGAGCTGCAGCCCGACGGCGCGGGCGAACTCGACGCACCCATCCCGGTGGAGCGCACCACCGCCCCCTACGACATCCCGGAAACCATCGACCAGCTCACCGCCACCACCGGCCGGCTCGACGAGCGCAAGCTCGCCGCGAGCTTCCAGACCATGTCCGAGACCATGCGCGGCGCCCCGCAGCACATGAGCCAAGCCGTCGACGGGTTGGCCAAGCTCTCCGAAGCCGTCGCCGAGCGCGACCAGCAGCTCGCCGAACTCGTGCGCAACGCCAGCGACGTCTCCGGCATCGTGGCCGCCCGCGACCAGCAGGTCGACCAGCTCATCCGGGACGGCAACCTGCTGCTGTCCGAAGTGCAAGCCCGCGAGCAGGCCATCAGCGGACTGCTGGAGGGAACCCGGAAGGTCTCCCAGCAGCTGCGCGGCATGGTCGCCGACAACCAGCAGCAGATCGGGCCCGCGCTGCGCCAGCTCGACGAGCTCACCGCGATGCTGCAGCGCAACCAGGACAGCCTCGACGACGCCATCGGCGCGCTGGCGCCCTACGTGCGCGGGTTCAACAACACCATCGGCAACGGACGCTGGTTCGAAGGCTACTTCTGCGGCCTGTTCCCGCCGCCGATCAACGCCGGCCCCGTGCACACCAACAGCCCCGAATGCTCCCTTCCCGCACCCGCCGGAGGTGCCCGATGAGCAGGCGAACCCGCGTGCTCGCGCTGTGCAGCGCCCTGGTGCTGGTCACCGCGGGCGCCCTGTGGTGGATGTTCAGCCACACCGGAACCCGCATCACCGCCCACTTCGACCGCGCCGTGGGCCTCTACGCCGGATCCAGCGTGCGCGTGCTCGGCGTCGAGGTCGGCCGGATCGAAGCCGTGCGCCCCGAAGGACCCACCGTGCGCGTCGACATGCGCATCGACGACGAGGTGCGCATCCCCGCCAACGCGGGAGCCCTGGTGGTCGCCCCCAGCCTGGTCAGCGACCGCTACGTGCAGCTCACCCCCGCCTACACCGGCGGGCCCGAACTGCCCACCGGAGCCGTGCTCGAACGCGACCGCACCGCCACCCCCGCCGAACTCGACGAGCTGGTCGCCAACGTCAACGCCCTGTCCCAAGCCCTCGGGCCGGACGGCGCCAACCGCCACGGCGCGCTCAGCGACCTGATCAACACCTCCGCGGCGACCATGCGAGGCAACGGCCAAGACCTCAACACCACCATCAAGCGCCTCGGCGAGCTCTCCGCGGTGCTCTCGGACAACCGCGGCGATCTGTTCGCCACCGTCGACCACCTCAACGAGTTCACCGCCACGCTGGCGCGCAGCGACCAGCAGATCCAGGAGTTCCACGGCCGCATGGCCGACACCACCACGTTCCTGGCGGGCGAGCGCGAGCAGCTCGGCGCCTCGCTGCACGAGCTGGCCGGCGCGCTCGGCGAGGTGCAGCGGTTCGTGCACGACAACCGCGAACACGTCTCGTCCAACGTCGAGCAGCTCACCGGCATCACCCAGGCGCTGGTCGATCAGCGCGAGGCGCTGGCCGAGGTCCTCGACCTGATGCCGCTGGCCACCACCAACTTCATCAACGCCTACGACGCGGCCTCCGGATCGGTGACCTCCCGGTGGCAGCCCAACGAGCTCACCGAACCCCCGGTGCTGATGCTGTGCAAGCTCATCGCCAACGTCACCCCCGCACCGCCCGAGGAGGTCCCGCAGGCGCTGCGCGACACCTGCGGCGAGCTCAACGACCTCGTGCAGGGCACCGCACCGCTGCCCTCGGTCGGCGAGGTGCTCGGCAACCTGCAGGTCGGGGCCGGCGAGGTCCCCGACCGGCTGGAGCGCGGCCCCAACCCGATCCCGCTGCCCCTGGTCGACGCGCTGCGGAAGGGGGCGGGGCAGCCGTGAAGCGCATCGCCTGCGCGCTGGCCGCGCTGACGCTGCTGCTGTCCGGGTGCGGCGCGGCCGGCTTCAACGGGCTCTACAACGCGCCGCTGCCCGGCGGCGCCGAACTCGGCGACCGCCCGTATCGGGTCACCGCGCGCTTCGCCGACGTGCTCGACCTCGTGCCGCAGGCCAGCGTGAAGGTCAACGACGTCGCCGTCGGACGCGTCGACCGCATCTCGCTGAGCGCCGACAACACCACCGCGATCGTGACCATGCGGGTCAACGGAGACGTGCGGCTGCCCGCCAACTCCTACGCGCGGCTGCGCCAGTCCAGCCTGCTGGGGGAGAAGTTCGTCGAACTCACCCCGCCCGCCGAGGACCCCGCCGGGCGGCTGCGCGACGGCGCGGTCATCCCGCTGGAGCGCACCAACCGCAACCCGCAGGTCGAAGAGGTGCTCGGCGCGGTCTCGCTGCTGCTCAACGGCGGCGGCATCGACCAGCTGCACACCATCGTCGGGGAGCTCAACAAGGCCATGTCGGGCAACGAGGCCGAGATCCGCTCGCTGCTGGGCAACGTCAACGACCTGGTGACCCGGCTGGACGCCCAGCGCGGGCAGATCACCGAAGCCATCGACGGGCTCAACCACCTCTCGGCCACGCTGCGCGCCCAGACCGGCGACATCCGCACCGGGCTCGACGACCTGTCCCCGGGCCTGCGCGAGCTCGAAGCGCAGCGCGGGCAGCTGGTGGGCATGCTGCAGTCGCTGGACCGGCTGTCCAACACCGCCACGCACACCGTGGAGCGAAGCCGCGAAGACCTGCTGGCCGACCTCAACTCGATGGCACCGATCCTGCGGCAGCTGGCCAACACCGGCCAGCAGCTGCCCCGAGCGCTGTCGTTCCTGTCGACCTACCCGTTCCCGGAGTACGCGATGCGCCCGCTCAAGGGCGACTTCTTCAACGCCGACGTCTACGTCGACCTCAACCTCTCCGGGCTCTACGAGAACTTCACCCGCTCCTCGGGGCCCCCGATCCCGATCCCGGGCGTCTCCGACAGCGGGGAGTCCGGTGCCGACGTGCCCGCCCCGCCCGGCGGCCCGCAGTTGCCACCGCTGCCCATCCCAGCGCCGGGCGGACTGCTCGGAGGTGGCTCGTGACCAGCCGCAAGACGAAGATCCAGCTGGTGCTGTTCCTGGTGATCGCGGTGCTGGGCACCGGCTACGTCGGCGGCCGCTACGCCGGGCTGGACCGCATGTTCGGTTCCAACGGCTACCCGGTCACCGTGGAGATGGCCTCCTCCGGAGGGCTGTTCACCAACTCCGAGGTCACCTACCGCGGCGTGGCGGTCGGCCGGGTCACCGGGATGCGGCTGACCCGCGACGGCATCGCCGTGCGGCTGCACATCAACGACTCCGCACCACCGATCCCGGCCTCGACCCGCGCGGTGGTGGCCAACCGCTCGGCCGTCGGCGAGCAGTACCTCGACCTGCAGCCCCGACACCGCGGCGGGCCGCACCTCACCGAGGGCTCGGTCATCCCCGCCGAGCGCGCCGAAACCCCACCGCCGCCGGAATCGCTGCTGGTCAACGTCGACCGGCTGGTCTCGGACGTGCCCACCGACTCGCTGCGCACCGTGGTCACCGAGGTCGGCACCGCCTTCGACGGCGCAGGCCCGCACCTGCAGCGCCTGCTCGACACCGCGGGCGAATTCACCGCCACCGCCCAGGGGCACCTGCCGCAGACCCGCCAGCTGCTGGACAACTCCGACACCGTGCTGCGCACCCAGCAGGAGCAGGCCCAGCAGCTCACCGAGTTCTCCGGCGGCCTGCGCCAGATCGCCGGGCAGCTGCGCACCTCGGACCCCGACCTGCGGGCGGTGATCGATCGGGCGCCGGGAGCGGCCACCGAGGTCCAGCAGCTCACCCGCGGCGTCGGCGACGACTTCGGCGTGGTGCTGGCCAACCTGCTGACCACGATGCGGCTGACCAGCGTGCGCGGCGACGCCATGGAGCAGACCCTGGTGGCGCTGCCGATGATCTCGGCGTTCACCCACTCGTTGGCACCTGACGGCACCGGGCACCTCGGGCTGGTGCTCAACGTGTTCAACCCGCCCACCTGCACCACGGGGTACGAGGACACCCCGCGCCGCAACGGCAGCGACACCTCCGAGGCGCCCGCCAACACCGACATCGCCTGCGAGGAACCGCCCGGCAGCCCGACCGGGGTGCGCGGCTCGCAGAACGCGGTGCGCTACCCGGTCCCCGACGCGGTCGCGCCGCCGTTGCCGCTGGGCAGGTGAGTTGGACGCGCTGCGGGCTGCTTCCCATACTGGCGGTGAGGCTCGCAGGACCTGCGCAGTCGGCTCGGAGAGGAGCTAGCGATGGGACGCGCGGTCGGCATCGATCTCGGCACGACCAACTCAGTGGTGGCGGTGCTGGAAGGGGGTGAGCCGACGGTCATCGCGAACTCGGAGGGCTCGCGCACCACGCCCTCGGCGGTGGCCTTCGCCAAGAACGGCGAACTGCTGGTCGGCCAGCCCGCCAAGAACCAGGCGGTCACCAACGTCGATCGCACCATCCGGTCGGTCAAGCGCCACATGGGCACCGACTGGACGGTGAGCATCGACGACAAGAACTACACGCCGCAGGAGATCTCCGCGCGCGTGCTGCAGAAGCTCAAGCGCGACGCCGAGGCCTACCTGAGCGAGGACGTCACCGACGCGGTCGTGACCGTGCCGGCCTACTTCGACGACGCCCAGCGCCAGACGACCAAGGAAGCCGGCCAGATCGCCGGGCTGAACGTGCTGCGCATCATCAACGAGCCGACCGCGGCGGCGCTGGCCTACGGCCTGGAGAAGGGCGAGAAGGAGCAGACCATCCTGGTCTTCGACCTCGGTGGCGGCACCTTCGACGTCTCGTTGCTGGACGTCGGCGAGGGGCTGGTGGAGGTCAAGGCGACCTCCGGTGACACCCAGCTCGGCGGTGACGACTGGGACGAGCGCATCGTCGAGTGGCTGGTCGAGAAGTTCCGGGCCTCGTCGGGCATCGACCTGACCAAGGACCGCATGGCCATGCAGCGGATCAAGGAAGCCGCGGAGAAGGCCAAGATCGAGCTGTCGTCGTCCTCGCATACCAGCATCAACCTGCCCTACATCACCGTGGACGCGGACAAGAACCCGCTGTTCCTCGACGAGACGCTCTCCCGCGCGGAGTTCGAGCGCATCACCTCCGACCTGCTGGAGCGCTGCCGCAAACCGTTCGCCAACGCGGTGCGCGACGCCGGGATCTCGGTGGACAAGATCAACCACGTGGTGCTGGTCGGCGGCTCCACCCGGATGCCCGCGGTCACCGATCTGGTGCGCGAGCTCACCGGCGGCAAGGAGCCGAACAAGGGCGTCAACCCCGACGAGGTCGTCGCCGTCGGCGCGGCCCTGCAGGGCGGTGTGCTGCGCGGTGAGGTCAAGGACGTGCTGCTGCTCGACGTCACGCCGCTGTCGCTGGGCATCGAGACCAAGGGCGGCATCATGACCAAGCTGATCGAGCGCAACACCACGATCCCGACCAAGCGCTCGGAGACCTTCACCACGGCCGACGACAACCAGCCCTCGGTGATGATCCAGGTCTTCCAGGGCGAGCGGGAGATGGCGCTGCACAACAAGAAGCTCGGCATGTTCGAGCTGACCGGCTTGCCGCCGGCCCCGCGCGGGGTGCCGCAGATCGAGGTCACCTTCGACATCGACGCCAACGGCATCGTGCACGTGGCGGCGAAGGACCTGGGGACGGGCCGGGAGCAGTCCATCAAGATCAGCGGTGGATCGGCGCTGCCGAAGGAGGACATCGACCGGATGGTCTCCGACGCCGAGGCGCACGCCGAGGAGGACAAGAAGCGCCGCGAGGAGGCCGAGGTCCGCAACCAGGCCGAGTCGCTGGTCTACCAGACCGAGAAGGTCCTGGCCGACAACGCAGACAAGATCGGGGAGGACACCCGCGCACCGGTGCAGGAGGCCATCTCAGAGGCCAAGGAGGCGCTCAAGGGCGAGGACGTCGACCGCATCCGCTCGGCGGTGGAGGACCTGGCGGCCAAGTCGCAGAGCATCGGCCAAGCGATCTACGGGCAGGGCGCCCAGCCCGGTTCGCCGGGTGCGGCCGGCGGCGACTCGGGTGCTTCCGCGGGAGGCGACGGCGAGGACGTCGTCGATGCGGAAGTGGTCGATGAGGACGACAAGAAGAACTGAGACGCGGGCCCGGGGTGACACCGAATTCGGCGACCCCCGAAATACGTCCACCGAACGAGTGAGTGACTCGATTCGGTTCGGCGCCCGCGACAACTCACCGCGAGTGTTGATCCTTCAGATCATACCAGCGGGCGGTTTTGTGTAGCTCGATGTGGTGATGATCGGCGCGTCGCGCTGGTCAATGCGGCACGACCGCCCGCTCGTCGCTGCTTGATCGTGTTGATAACCCCGTGCACGGGCCGGACAGTTACTGCCTACGACGGAACAGCGCTGGTGGCTGGGAGGCCGTTATGCGGGGGGTAGCAGCATGTCAATTGCTCGTCGTCAGTCTGGTCGCGATCGCGGTGACCTCGTGCACCGCGCAACAGGAGGAACCCTCCGCGGCGTCGGTGAACTCCTCGGTCCCCAACGCCGCGCAGCACCAGGCGCCCGGTGAACCGCTGGTGCTCACCGCCCAGAAGGGTCGGCTCACCTCGGTGTCGGTGACCGCCAACGGCAAACCCGTGGCCGGCAAGCTCGACCCCAGCGGGGAGAAGTGGCAGACCACCGACCCGCTGGCCTTCGGCACCGAGTACCAGGTGCAGGCAGCGGCCCGGGACGCCGAAGGCCGCACCTCCAAACCGCTGAACTCGACCTTCAAGACCGCCGTGCCCACCGACACGCTCGCGGTCGAGCGCACCTGGCCCAGCAACGGCGAGACCGTCGGCGTGGCCATGCCGATCTCCATCTACTTCGACAAACCCGTCCAGGACCGCGCCGCGGTCGAGCGCAACCTGTCGGTCGAGGCATCCGTGCCCACCGAAGGCTCCTTCCACTGGATGAGCGACGAACGCGTCAACTGGCGACCCAAGGAGTACTGGAAGTCCGGCACCGAGGTGACCGTCAAGGCCAACCTCTACGGCGTGGACACCGGCGGCGGCGTGATGGCCGACCGCAACTTCGAAAGCCACTTCACCATCGGCCGCGACCAGCGCTCGGTCGGCGACGTCAACGCCCACACCCTGACCGTCTACCAGGACGGCAAGGAGATCCGGACCCTGCCGGCCTCCTACGGGCGCCCCGTCTACCCGACCCAGTACGGCATCCACGTGGCCTCCGAGAAGGCCGAATCCGTGCGGATGCGCTCGGACTCCTGGGGCGGACCCGCCGAGGGCCAGGCCGGCTTCTACGACGAAGTCCTGCACAACAACGTGCGCATCTCCAACAACGGCGAGTACATCCACTCCAACCCCGGTTCGGTGTGGGCCCAGGGCTCGTCCAACGTCTCGCACGGCTGCGTGAACCTCTCCACCGCCGACGGCAACTGGTTCATGAACTTCACGCAGATCGGCGACCCGGTCGACATCCGGGGCTCGTCGCGGCCGCTCACCCCGGCCGACGGCGACATCTCGGACTGGACCATCCCGTGGGAGGAGTACGTGAAGGGCAGCGCCCTCTACGAGAAGCCCTGACGAGCAACACGCGCCAGGTGCTCCGAAACGCGGGGCGCGAAGACCGGGGCCGGGTCTTCGCGCCCCGCCTCACGTGCTTGGATCGCGGTGTGGACCTGCTCCGACACCTGCGATTCTTCGCGGCGGTCGCCGACGAAGGGCACTTCGGGCACGCCGCCGACCGGCTGGGCATGAGCCAGCCGCCCCTCTCCCAAGGACTGCGCAGGCTCGAAGACCAGCTCGGCGTCACCCTGCTCACCCGCGGCTCCCGCGGGGTCCGGCTGACCACCGCAGGAGCCGACCTGCTGCCCAGGGCTCGCGCGCTGCTCGACGGTAGCGAGCAGTTCCTCGAAGCCGCGCGCAGGCAGCGGGAGAACCGCGGAGCCGTGCGCATCGGGGTCATCGCCGCGCTCAGCGACAGTCACCTCGCGGCCCTGACCGCCGCGGTGCGGGCAGCCGCCCCCGACCCGCGGGCGCGCACGGTGATCACCAGCACCGCCTCCACCGCCGAGCTCGTCGACGAGGTCGCCCGCGGCGGCCTGGACTGCGCCGTGGTGCACCATCCCGCGCTGCTCGGCGACCTGCGCGCCGGGCAGGTGCTCAAGATCCCGCGCACCCTGCTGGTCCCCGAGGACCACCCGGCGGCAGGGGAGCGGACGACGCTGCGCGCGCTGCGCGGGCTGGCCTGCGCGACCGCGCCCCGCGCGCACGGCACTCCCGCCTTCGACCTGCTGGTCGACACGCTGCGCGGCAAGGGCCTGGACCCGGACTTCCTGCCCGCCCCGGGCGACCGCGACGCGCTCGGCGCCGTCGCCGCCGGCCGGGCCTTCGCGCTGACCACCGACCCGCAGCTGCGCTCCCCCGGGGTGCGCACCTCGCCGGCCGGCGAGGAACTGGCGCTGCGCGTGCGGGTGATCTGGGCCGAACCCGGGCCGCCACCGGACGTGCGCTCGGCGATCGAGAACGCGTTGGCGGCCGCGTGAGCGCGCGGGAACGGGTGCGCGAGGTGCTCGCCGACGCCGGCGCGCAGGGCTGGGTGCACGCGATCCGGCTCGGCGGCGACGGCGTCCGCCAGCTCGACGCGGGAGCCGACGAGCTCGTCGTCACCGCCTCGGTCTACAAGCTCCCGCTGTTGGTCGCGCTGGGCAGGGCCTTCGACACCGGCGCGCTCGACCCGCGCGAGCGCGTCCTGGTCGACCCGACCTCCTGCACGCCCGGACCGACCGGGGTGTCGACCTTCCAGGACCCCGTGCAGATGTCCTGGCGCGACCTGGCCGCTTCGATGATGGCGGTCTCGGACAACGCGGCCGCCGACGTCATCCTCGGCGCCGTCGGGCTGGAAGCCGTCGCCGACGCGCTCGACGCCGCCGGCCTGCACCGAACCCGCGTGATCGGGGGCACCGCCGACGCGCACGCCGCCCTCGTCGAGGAGATGGGCGCCAGCAACGCCGCCGAGGCGTTCGCGCTGCTGGCCGACAACGACGAAGCCCGCACCGTGCGCGCGTACGACCCGTCGTTCTCCTCGGCGACCACTCCCCGCGAGATGACCCGGCTGATGGAGCTGATCTGGGCCGACGAAGTCGCCTCGCCGGAGCAGTGCGCGTTCATCCGGCGGCTGCTGGGCCAGCAGGCCTGGATGCACCGCGTGCGCGCGGGCTTCCCGTTCCGCGGCGTCGCCGTCGCGGGCAAGACGGGCACGATCGGCGCGATCCGGAACGAGGTCTCGGTCGTCGAGTTCGACGGCGAGGCACCCGTGGCGGTCGCGGTGTTCACCCTGGCCGCGCGCGCCGACCCCGAGCTGCCGCGGGTGGACGCCGCCATCGCCGAGTGCGCCCGGATCGCCGTCACCGACCTGCGCTCGGGGCGGCTGTAGAAAAAACTTCCGCACCGCCCGCGGCGCGCCGCACCCGCCCGAGGCTGGGGTCATATCGAAGCGCTATCGCGCAGCGGGCGTCGACTTATTGGCGCTATCGGGTCGACGGGTGGTCGACTTGCCCCGACAGGAGATTCGGAAGGGGAAGTCTTTGCCGCACAACATCTCTCGTCGATCCGTGCTCGCCGCGCTGCTGGCCGCTCCGGTGACCGCCTGCGCCGCGAAGCCCACGCCCGCGGCCCGATCCGGGCCCGCTGCACCGCAGGCCGAGCTCGATCCCGAACTCGCCGAGCTGGAACGGCGCTACGACGCCCGGCTGGGCCTGCACGCCCGCAACGCGGCCACCGGACGCACCCTGACCAACCGGCCGGACGAACGCTTCGCCATGTGCTCGACCTTCAAGGCCTACGCCGCAGGCGCCCTGCTGCGCTCCCGCGGGCTGGCGGGCGGTTACTTCGACCGCGTCATCCACTACCGGCGCCAGGACCTGGTCGAGTACTCGCCGATCACCGAAACCAGGGTGGACACCGGCATGTCCGTCGCCCAGCTGTGCGCCGCGGCGCTGCAGCACAGCGACAACACCGCGGGCAACCTGATGCTGCGCGAGCTCGGCGGGCCTTCGGCCATCGCGCCGTTCGCCCGCGCGCTGGGCGACGACGAGACCCGGCTCGACCGCTGGGAGACCGAGCTCAACAGCGCCGTCCCCGGCGATCCGCGGGACACCACGACCCCAGCGGCCTTCGCCACCGGGCTGGGAGCGCTGCTGCTCGGCGATGCCCTCGGTGCCCCCGAACGCGCCCGGCTCACCGAGTGGATGCTCGGCAACACCACCGGGGACGAGCGCATCCGCGCCGGCCTGCCACCGGGCTGGCGCACCGCCGACAAGACCGGCGGCGGCAGCGCCTACGGGGTCGCCAACGACGTCGCGGTCACCTGGACACACGCCGGGGTGCCCATCGTGCTGACCGTGTTCTCCCGACGGCCCCGCGCGCACGACGAAGCCGACGACGCCCTGGTGGCCGAGGCCGCCCGCGTCGCCGTCGAACGGCTGACCTGACCGGAGACGTCGTGCGAATCGGGAGCGCCCCGCCGTTGCCCGCGGAGCGCTCCCGATTCGCACGCACGTCCCGATGCCGAGGTCACCCGGCGCGGGCGGCCCGCGCCGCCGCCACGGGTTCGCCGGACGGTCAGCGGTCGAAGCGACCCGTCTTGATCGCCAAGACGAAGCAGCGCCACTGCGTGTGGTCGGTGGTCAGCAGGCCGCCGGAGCGATCCTTGGTGTCGCGCACCGCCGCACCACCCACGACGCGCCCGACCTCGACGCAGTTGGTCTCCTGACTGCTCCGACTCGACTTGCGCCAGCCGACCGGGGACTGCAGCAACGTCACGGTGTTGTCTCCTCTCGGTGGATGGTCTCGGCGATGAGTCGAACCGAGTCGTCGCAGCTCATCGCGAATTGACCCAGGTCCTTCCCGGCCTTGACGAACGCCGTCACGTCGCCGGGATCGCGCAGGAACGCGCTGGACCTGTGATGTTCCAGGTGCACGACCGGGGAGGCCTTGGCGAACTCCAGGAGCACGAAGGGCCCGGCGTGCGCGGGCGTCCATCCCGCGTTCATCGGGATGATGCGTATGTCGACGTTGGCGCGACGGCTGGTCTCGAGCACGTGGCGCAGCTGGTCCAGCAGCACGGCGCGACCGCCGATCGGCTGGTGCAGCACCGACTCCAGCAGGAACGCCGTGTAGCGCACCGGTTCATCGGGTCGGGTGAGCACCTCGCGGCGGCCGCGCCGCACCGCGACCCGGGTGCTGACCTCGTGCTCGGGGATGCCCGTGCCCATGATCGCCCGCGCGTAGGCGGTGGTCTGCAGCAAGCCGGGGATCAGGATGGGGGAGACGTCGGTGATCGCGGTGGCGATCCGCTCGAACTCCAGCAGGGCGGTGAGCTGGTCGGCCTCGCCGACCGAGCCGACCGACACCGAGTTGGGCGGTTCGGCCTGCGCCTCCCGGGTGAGTCGCAGCAGTCGGTCACGAGCGAGGCTGGACAGCCCCAGAACCGCGCAAACCGCTGAAACCGATTCGGTCGAGGGCACGCGCTCACCGCGCTCCCAGCGCACCACCACGGAGTGCGAAACGTCGAGCCTGCCGGCGAGCTGACGCAGCCCGAGACCGGTGCGCGACCGCGCGTCTCGGATTTCCGCACCCAGAACGTAGGCCCGCGGTGCAGGAGTGGTCTCGCTCATGCACCACAGCTTATTAGGTGGGGCGCGCGCCGATTCGGCGGGTCGAACGCAGCGCGATCTTGCAGCTACGCAGCGCGTGGGTTCATCCGAACGGAGTCATGCGAACGGGTACTTGTCGTAGTGGTCCCGAGACCAGCAGCATTGGTCCCGCTCCTGAGCACCGGCCGCGTCGGGTCCAGGGAGGGAACGCGCGCGGCCGCAGGGGAATTCGGTACCGCGCATCCGCGCGGACGAGGCGTTCGGGCGGTCGGCCCGGCCGCCGCCGACGAGGGGGATGAGAATCGATGCATCCGTTCCACTGGGTTCCAGCCGACGGCAAGCGCCACGCCAGCCGGGACAAGCGTCCCTGGGGCAGCGCCTACCCGAGTGGCATGCGGGTGAACACCCTCTGTCGGCAGGAAGTGGTCGCCGAAGCCACCGCGCAGGCCTGGCTGTGGGGCACCTGCCTGGACTGCAACGGCGAAGCGCACAAGCTCGCCGAAACCGCGCGGCAGAAGTCCGCCGGAGTCCGCTAGGAACTGCTGGGCAGTCGGGCCACCCGCGCGCCGGCGCCGCCTCCGCGAGCGGCGGGCAGAGCCCTAAGGATCCCGCTTCGCCCGGCTCGGCGCCACGCGCGTCGGCTCGCCCGGCTGCTTCGGATACACCGGCGGCCACGGAGCGTCCTGCAAACCCGACGCCAGGTCCCGCCGGGAGCGCTCCAGCAGAGGCTCGATCGACTGCGGCTGCCGTCCCGCCCACGGATCACCGCGCTCGGCCAGCCGATCCGGCACCGTGGTCATGGTCAGCTCGGCGGGATCGATCCCGGGCAACTCGTCCCACGAGATCGGCGCCGACACCCGCGCGTCCGGTCGGGCGCGCACGCACCAAGCCCCGAAGACCGTCTTGTGCGGAGCGTTCTGGTTGAAATCCACGAACACCCGGCTGCCGCGCTCCTCCTTCCACCACTGCGCCGTGATCAGCTCCGGATGCCTGCGCTCCAGCTCCCGCGCCAGCGCGACCGCCGCCGCGCGCACCTGGTAGCTGTCCCACTCCGGCAGCAGCAGCGCGTAAAGGTGCAAGCCGCGCGAACCCGAGGTCTTGACCCGCACGTCGATGCCGTGCTCGTCGAGCAGCTCCCGGCTGCGCAGCGCCGCCTCGCGCAGCTGGTCGAAGCTCACCCCCGGTGACGGGTCCAGGTCGATGCGCAGCTCATCGGCCGCCCGCGGATCGTCGGCCTGATACGGCCAGACGTGGAAGCCCAGGCAACCCAGGTTCACCGCCCACAGCAGATGCGCCAAGTCCGCGGCCACCAGCGCCGCGCTCGTCGTGCCGTTGGGCGTGGCCACCACCGTGGTCCGCAGCCACTCCGGTGCCGACTTGGGAACCCGCTTCTGGAAGAACGACTTGCCGCCCGCACCGTCGGGATAGCGCTCCATCAGCAGCGGACGACCACCCAACGTGCTCAGCAGCGGGCCCGCGACCGACCGGTAGTAGTCGACCAGGTCGAGCTTCGTCTGCCCGGTGCCCGGGAAGAAGACCTTGTCCGGGTGCGACACCTCGACCTCGGTGCCCCCGACCTCGACCGCGACGGACTCGCTCACCACCCCAGAGTAGGAGCGCACGCCGACAACGGCGAGAGCGCGACCGCGAACCCGCACTGGAGCTCGCGGCCGCCAGCGCTCACCAGCCGCGCTCGTGCCACTCGGGCAGCTTCGGACGCTCAGCGCCCAGCGTGGAGTCATCGCCGTGACCCGGGTAGAACCAGGTCTCGTCCGGCAGCTCGCCGAAGATCCGGTTCTCCACGTCGTCGATCAGCGAACGGAAGTCCGCGGGCGAACCCGTCTTGCCGACCCCGCCGGGGAACAGCGAGTCCCCGGTGAACACGTGCGGGTGACCGCTCGGGTCGTGGTAGACCAGCGCCACCGACCCCGGGGTGTGGCCGCGCAGGTGGATCACCGACAGCTCGCAGTCGCCCACCGCGATCGTGTCGCCGTGCTCGACCAAGCGGTCCGGCGGGACCGGGAGCTGCTCGGCGTCCGCCGGGTGCGCCACCGTGAAGCAGCCGGTCTGACCCGCGACCGCGCCCAGCGCCTGCCAGTGGTCCGGGTGCTGGTGGGTGGTCACGATGGTGCGCAGCCGCGGCCGCTGGTCGTCGTGCCCGAGCAGGTCGGTGAGCCGCTCCGAGTCGTCGGCGGCATCGACCAGCAGCGCATCCCCGGTGTTGCGGCACACCAGCAGGTAGGCGTTGTTGTCCATCGGGCCGACCGAGATCTTGGTGATGGTCAGCGCTTCGAGCACGCGACGTGCCGCGGCCCCGCCCGGCTCGACGTGTCCGGTGTACTCCTCAACAATCTGCACCCCGCGAGCGTATCGCTCCCCGCCGCGACGTGTTCCAGGGTCGCACCGGCTCCGGGGAAGCCGCGCCCGCTCCCGCAACCCCACCGATCATCCGATCGGGTGACGCACCAGGCGCAGCGCGATCAGCGGGAAGATCAGCACGCTGAGCATGCCCGCGCCGACCAGCGCCGAGGCGGTGCTCGCCGGCAGCTGGTGGGTCCGGGTGCCGATCGTGGTGATCACCACGACCATCGGCAGGGCCGACGAGCCCAGCAGGGCCAGCGAGAAACGAGGCCGCACCGGCAGGTCGCGGCGGTGCACCAGCAGCACCGGGAACCCGCGCACCAGCAGGAACAGCACCAGGAACAGCGGAAGCAGCGCCAGCGCGCTCGGCTCGGCCAGCAGCGAGCGCAGGTCGAAGCGCATCCCGCTGACCACGAAGAAGATCGGCACCAGCAGCCCGAAACCGATGGCCTCGATCTTGCTCTCCACCACCTCGCCCTCACCGGGCTCGCCGGCGTCGATGAACAACCGCACCACCAGGCCCGCCACGAACGCGCCGAGCAGCATGTCCAGCCCCAACCCGCTGGCGAGCCACACCAGCAGCACCACCACCAGCACGCACAGCCGCACCGCGAACTGCACGCTGGTGCCCAGCGTGGTGCGGACCAACCGGACGATGCGCTCCGAGCGCCGGTTCGCCGCCGCCCACAAGACCCTGGCCGCGACCACCCCGAACGCGGCGAGGAACAGCACGGTCCGAGCCGGGTTCTGGTCGTTGAGCAGCAGGGCCACCGCCACGATCGGGCCGAACTCGCCCAGCGCACCGACCGCCAGCACCCGCGCCCCCAGCGGGGAACCCAGCAGACCCGCGTCGCGCACCATCGGCAGCGTCGTGCCCAGCGCCGTCGTGGTCAGCGCCAGCCCGATGATCAGCGACGGGAACGACAGCCCGTGCACCGCCGCCCCGAACCCCAGGCCCAGCACCAGCGAGATCAACCAGCCGAGCGCGGCCAGGCGCATCGGTCTGCCGCGCACCTCGTCGAGCTGCAGCTCGTAGCCGGCCAGGAACATCAGCATCGCCAGGCCGAAGTCGGCGAGGAAACCGATGACCTCGTCCTCGTGGGCCAACCCCAGCACCTGCTGGCCGATGAGCACGCCCAGCAGCAGTTCGAAGACGACCGCGGGGATCACGACCCAGCGCCTGAGCCGGTCGGCGAGCATCGGCGCCACCGTCATCGCCACGACGATGAACGCCAAGCTCGCCAGGCTGTGCATCGTCCCCACCCCCGCCGGATGAACCGATCCCGAACCTAAGGGGCCCGGGCGCGGCCCGCAGCTCGGCGGGCGAGAGCTAGGGATTGTTCAGGGATTGCTCTGCTTGGCGGTGCGGGTGGCAGAACCTCCAGCGGCTCCGTGGCTGCGTAGGCCGCTCCTTGCGTAGCGGCCTACGCGGCGTCGTGGCCGTCCTCACCACGAAGCCGCTGGAGAACCTGCGGCGGTGCGGGCTGGGTCCCACACCTGAAACAGCGGCTCCGCCGCATTCCCGAACAGCCCCTAGAGCCACTCCGGCAGGTCCGGCGCGTCGCCGGCGAGCTCCTCGGCGTCGGTGCGGCCCAGCAGCCAGCCCAGCATCGGACCGGGCTCCCCGCTCACGCGGCTGGGGCGTTCGGTGGTGCCGCGCAGCTCCCAGTTGCGTCGGTGCGTGCCGAAGTCGACCTCCAGGCTCAGCGCGGGCACGTCCGGGCGGCCGCCGAAGAACTGCACGACGTCCTCCAGCAGCTGCTCGGCGTGGGCGGCCGGGATGTCGGCGAAGTCCAGGTCGTGGTCCAGGTCGACGGTGTGCACCCACACCTCCAGCAGCCGGATCCGGAGCGCGTGGTGGGCCGGCATCGGGTCGCCGATCGCGTCGTAGATCTCGGCGGCCCACGCCGCGGCGGGCAGCGACCTGGCCGAGGTGGCGAACCGGTCGCAGGCGGCCGCGAGGTCCTCCAGCAGCAGCCGGTGGCCGCGCACCGCGCCCTCCTCGACGGCCTCGTCGCGGTCGTCGCCGCTGGCGTACATCGGGTGCTCGATGCCGGTGCGGGCCCAGATCAGCAGGTTGGTGCAGCCGTCGGCGTTGCGGGCCAGGTGCGTGATCACGTGCGCGCGGCTCCACCCGGCGAGCAGGCTGGGCTGCCGGATGGAGAGGTCGTCGAGGTTCTCGACGGTGGTCAGCATCGCCTCGGTGGCGTGCTCGATCGCGGCCAGCTGTCGCGTGACCTCCTGGTCCAGGGCGGCGATGTCGGTGGCTCGCCGGGGGCCGAGAGCGGTGTCGGACATGGCGCTACCTCGCGCGGTCGGGAGGCGGTGAGCTTAGAGAGTAATTGCGCAGGCCACACCGACAACAGTGCTGAAGGCCAGCGGATTTGCGTATCGTCGGGAGAGCAGCGGGCGCACTCGGCCCAAACTCGTTCGTTCGGGTGACGGGCGGGGGCTCGTGCCCGGCGGCGGACGCCGTCCGTCCGAGCCTGTCGGTGGCCGGGAATACCATGGACCCCGCAACGTCGCGACCCGATCCGCTCGCGGTAGGCGCCCCGCTCCGGTGCGCTCGCAGCCGGCCGCGCGTCCACGCAACGCCAGAACATTTTCGAAGGGATCACCGTGGCTGACCGCCTCGTCGTTCGCGGCGCCCGTGAACACAACCTGCGCGGGATCGACCTCGACCTGCCCCGCAACAGCCTCATCGTGTTCACCGGGCTGTCCGGCTCCGGCAAGTCCAGCCTGGCCTTCGACACCATCTTCGCGGAGGGGCAGCGCCGCTACGTCGAGTCGCTGTCCGCCTACGCCCGGCAGTTCCTCGGACAGATGGACAAGCCGGATGTGGACTTCATCGAGGGACTGTCCCCGGCGGTGTCGATCGACCAGAAATCCACCAGCCGCAACCCGCGGTCCACCGTGGGCACCATCACCGAGGTCTACGACTACCTGCGGCTGCTGTTCGCCCGCGCGGGCAAACCGCACTGCCCGACCTGCGGCGAGGCCATCGAGAAGCAGACCCCGCAGCAGATCGTCGACCAGGTCCTGGAGATGCCCGAGCGGGCCAAGTTCCAGGTGCTGGCCCCGGTCGTGCGCGGACGCAAGGGCGAATACCTCGACCTCTTCGAACAGCTGCGCTCCACCGGCTACGCGCGCGCCCGCGTCGACGGCGAGGTCTACCCGCTCGACGAGCCGCCCAAGCTCAAGAAGCAGGAGAAGCACGACATCGCGGTGGTCGTGGACCGGCTCACCGTCAAGGCCGGTGCCAAGCAGCGGCTCACCGACTCCGTGGAGACCGCCCTGCGGCTGGCCGACGGGCTCGTGCTCGTCGAGTTCATCGAGCTCGACGAGAAGGACCCGAACCGGGAGCGCAAGTTCTCCGAGAACCTGGCCTGCCCGAACGGGCACGCGCTCGGCGTAGACGAGCTCGAACCGCGCTCGTTCTCGTTCAACTCGCCCTACGGCGCCTGCCCCGAGTGCGCCGGCCTCGGCATCCGCAAGGAGGTCGACCCCGAGCTAGTCGTGCCCGACGAGGACCTCTCGCTCGGTGAGGGCGCCATCGCGCCCTGGGCCGGCGGGCACACCGCCGAGTACTTCACCCGCCTGCTCACCTCGCTGTCCGAAGCCATCGGCTTCCGGATGGACACCCCCTGGCGGCAGCTGCCCACCAAGGTCAAGAAGGCGGTGCTGCACGGCACCAGCGACCAGGTGCACGTGCGCTACCGCAACCGCTACGGCCGCACCCGCTCCTACTACGCCTCCTACGAAGGCGTCATCCCGTTCCTGGAACGGCGCCTGGAGCAGACCGAGTCGGACTACGCGCGCGAGAAGTACGAGGGGTACATGCGCGACGTGCCCTGCCCGGCCTGCGACGGCACCCGGCTCAAGCCCGAGATCCTCGCTGTGACCATGGCCAACGAGGAGTTCGGCGAGCTGTCCATCGCCGAGACCAGCGCGCTCAGCGTCAGCGAGTGCGCCGAGTTCCTCGACGGGCTCGTGCTCGGATCGCGCGAGCAGATGATCGCCGGGCGGGTGCTCAAGGAGGTGCAGGCGCGGCTGGGCTTCCTGCTCGACGTCGGCCTGGACTACCTGTCGCTGGACCGCGCCGCGGGCACCCTCTCCGGCGGGGAAGCGCAGCGCATCCGACTGGCCACGCAGATCGGCTCCGGGTTGGTCGGCGTGCTCTACGTGCTCGACGAGCCCTCCATCGGGCTGCACCAGCGCGACAACCACCGGCTGCTCGAGACCCTCAGCAGGCTGCGCGACCTCGGCAACACCCTCATCGTGGTCGAGCACGACGAGGACACCGTGCGCAGCGCCGACTGGGTCGTCGACATCGGGCCCGGTGCCGGCGAGCACGGCGGCGAGGTGGTGCACAGCGGGCCCTACGAGGAACTCGAGCAGAACCCGGACTCGCTGACCGGCGCCTACCTGGCCCGGCGCAAGGAGATCCCGGTCCCCGCCGAGCGCCGGCTGCCCGACCGCAAGCGCCAGCTCACCGTCGTCGGCGCGCGCGAGCACAACCTGCGCGGCATCGACGTCTCGTTCCCGCTGGGCACCCTGCTGGCGGTCACCGGCGTGTCCGGCTCCGGCAAGTCCACCCTGGTCAACGACATCCTCGCCTCGGTGCTGGCGAACAAGCTCAACGGCGCGCGGCAGGTGCCCGGCAGGCACACCCGGGTCAAGGGACTCGATCACGTCGACAAGCTCGTGCAGGTCGACCAGTCGCCGATCGGCCGGACCCCGCGGTCCAACCCGGCCACCTACACCGGCGTGTTCGACCACATCCGCAAGCTGTTCGCCGCCACCACCGAGGCCAAGGTGCGCGGCTACCAGCCCGGTCGGTTCTCGTTCAACATCAAGGGCGGCCGCTGCGAGGCGTGCGCGGGCGACGGCACGCTCAAGATCGAGATGAACTTCCTGCCCGACGTCTACGTGCCCTGCGAGGTGTGCAAGGGCGCCCGGTACAACCGGGAAACCCTCGAAGTGCACTACAAGGGCAAGACCATCGCCGAGGTCCTCGACATGCCCATCGAGGAGGCGGCGGAGTTCTTCGAGCCGATCAAGGCCATCCACCGGCACCTCAAGACGCTCGTCGACGTCGGCCTGGGCTACGTGCGGCTCGGCCAGCCCGCGCCCACCCTCTCCGGTGGTGAGGCGCAGCGCGTCAAGCTGGCCAGCGAGCTGCAGAAGCGCTCCACCGGCAAGACCGTCTACATCCTCGACGAGCCCACCACGGGACTGCACTTCGAGGACATCCGCAAGCTGCTCGGCGTGATCAACGGTCTGGTCGACAAGGGCAACACGGTGATCGTCATCGAGCACAACCTCGACGTCATCAAGACCGCCGACTGGATCCTGGACATGGGGCCCGAGGGCGGCAACGGCGGCGGCCAGCTGATCGCCGAGGGAACCCCGGAGGACCTCGCCGAAATCGAGGAGAGTCACACCGGCAGGTTCTTGACGGAGGTCCTGAAGTGACATTTCGGGAGCGCAGCCACGCCTGAGCACCTACCCGTCGGTAGCCAGCTGCAACGGGCTTTGTAGCCTGTCGTTCGCGACGCGGGTCGCCACCGGAACACGGTGGCGACCCGCTGTCTACGACAGCGAGCGGTGAACGTCGCAGGCGCCCGACCCGAGCGCCGGGCGACACCTGATTCCCGCACCACCCGATGCGGAAAGGAACGCCTGTGGAAGCGCTCAACGACGCGATCGTCGCGCTGAACGACACGTTCTGGCTCTACCTGATCATCCCCGTGCTGGCCCTGCTGAGCGTGTACTTCACGATCCGCTCCAAGGCCGTGCAGATCCGGATGATCCCGGAGATGGTGCGCGCCATCACCGGCTCGGCCGAGACGGCCGAGGACGGCGGCAAAGCGGTCTCGTCGTTCCAGGCGTTCGCCATCTCGGCGGCTGCCCGCATCGGCACCGGCAACATCGCCGGCGTCGCCACCGCGGTCGCCCTGGGCGGCCCCGGTGCGGTGTTCTGGATGTGGGTGATGGGCCTGGTCGTCGGCTCGGCGAGCTTCGTGGAGTCGACCCTGGCGCAGCTGTACAAGGTGCGCGACCGGACCGGCTTCCGCGGCGGCCCCGCCTACTACATGCTGCACGGTCTGCGGGCCCGCTGGATGGGCGTGCTGTTCGCCGTGGTCATCACCGTGACCTTCGGGCTGGTGTTCACCGCCGTGCAGAGCAACACCATCGTCGACGCCATCGTCACCTCCGCCGACACCGCCGGGATCAACGCCGACGGCTGGCTGCCGCCGGTGCTGGGCCTGGCCATCGTCGCGCTGACCGCGACCATCATCTTCGGCGGCGTCCGCCGGATCGCGCACACCGCGCAGCTGCTGGTGCCGTTCATGGCTTGCCTGTACATGGTGCTCGGCCTGATCATCGTGGTGCTCAACATCTCCGCGGTCCCCGGCGTCATCGCCGAGATCTTCAGCCACGCCTTCGGCTTCGAAGCCATCGCGGGCGGCGGCCTCGGCGCCGCGATCGTGCAGGGCGTGCGGCGCGGCATGTTCTCCAACGAGGCCGGCCTGGGCTCGGCGCCGAACGCCGGCGCGACCGCTTCGGTGAGCCACCCGGTCAAGCAGGGCCTGGTGCAGACCCTCGGGGTCTACGTCGACACCCTGCTGGTGTGCTCGACCACCGCGTTCATCGTGTTGCTGTCCAACCCGACCTACGGCGAGGACGCCGGCGCGAGCATGACCCAGAACGCGATGATGGCCAACCTCGGTGGCTGGTCGCTGCACCTGCTCACGCTGATCATCATGCTGGTCGCGTTCACCTCGGTGCTCGGCAACTACTACTACGGCGAGTCCAACGTCGGATTCCTGACCCAGAACCGGGGTGTGCTCACCGGCTACAAGTGGGCCGTGCTGGTCGTGACCTTCCTCGGCGCGGTCGGTTCCTCGGACCTGGTCTGGAACTTGGCCGACACCACGATGGGCGTGATGGCCGTGGTCAACCTGCTGGCCATCGCTCCGCTGAGCACGATCGCCTTCAAGCTGCTGCGCGACTACAACGCGCAGCGCAAGCAGGGCCTCGACCCGGTGTTCACCAGGGACCGGCTGCCCGAGCTCACCGGTGTGGAGTGCTGGGAGCCGACGCAGCGGGCCACGCGCTGACGCGCGACACCAGGACGATGCGGGCGCCCGCCGGAGAGGGCGCCCGCGTCGTCGTTTCTCGGGCCGTCGTTTTCCGAACGTGATCTCGTTCCGCTAGCTTCGCGGGCATGGCGCAGGAGGAGTCCTCGGTTTCGCACAGCGTGCTGGTCGGTGCTTCCCCGCAGGAGGTGTTCGATCTGCTGGCCGACCCCCGCAAGCACCCGATCATCGACGGTTCCGGCACCGTGCGGGGCGAGCTCCGCGCGCCGGACCGGTTGTCGGAGGGCGCGAAGTTCGGGATGCGGATGAAGCGCGGTGTCCCGTACCGGATCACCAACCGGGTCGTGGAGTGGGAAGAGAACCGCCGGATCGCCTGGCGCAACCTCCTGCCGCACCGCTGGCGCTACGAGCTGGAGCCGGAAGGCGCCGGCACCCTGGTCATCGAGACCTACGACTACAGCCGCGTGCTGCCCGGCGTGCTCTCCCGCACCCGGGTGCCGACCGAGAACCTGAACTCGATCAAGGCGACCTTGCATCGGCTGAAGGCCCACTTCGAGCGGGGTTGAGCAGGGGGCACCGACCCACCGGCCTCCCGGACGGCGAGGCCGGTCGGTGCCCTAGGTGCTTCCTCCTTCGACGGCCTGCGGATCGCGCGGTGGTGGTATCGGCCCGGCCTGCGCGCGCACCAGCTCGCGCAGGCAGTCGCGGTACACCAGGTGCTCGCCCCGCCGTCCTGGTCGCGGCACCTGATCCGGGTCGATCCGCACCGGTGGGATGAACACCGGCCGCCCGTCGCGGATCCGCACCTCCCAGCCGTCGTGGTGCACCTGCCGGTGGTGCCTGCCGCAGAGCATGACCAGGTTGTCGCGGTCTGTGGCGCCGCCGTCGACCCAGTGCACCACGTGGTGCGCGTGCGAGGTCCCTGGCGGCTGCTCGCAGCTGGGGAACGCGCACGCGCCGTCGCGGCGCTCCAGCGCCACGCGCAGGTGCGCGGGCGCGGACCGCTCGGTGCGCCCGAGGTCCAGCGGCAGACCGTCGCTGCCGAGCACCAGCGGAATGATCCCCGCGTCGCAGGAGAGTCGCCGCACCGTCTCGGGTGTGACGGTTTCACCGGTCCGGCGCAGCACCCCGGAGCGCAGCGCGTTGGCGAGCGGTTCGTAGTCCACCGCGATCTGCAGCTGCGGCCGCTGGCCGCCGGTGATCGGCAGCCCGTCGGATTCCAGCGCGATGTCCACCAGCGTCTCGAGCGCGTCGGCGTGCCGCTGCGCGGCGGTGCGCGGGTCGAGCTGCCCGTCGTCGGCGGGCTGCGGTCTGGCCAGCGGGTCGAGCGCGGTCATCAGCTTGGCACCGGCTTCCTTGCCCAGCAGGGCTTTGACGACCAGCATGCCGTCCCGGTTGGTGCTGCAGCGCAGCGCGCGGGCTGCGTGCTGCTCGTGCTCGTCCAGCGCTGCGCGCTGCTGGTCGAGTTCGGCGACCAGGTGCGCGGCCAGCTTGCGCACTCCGCTCGGGGAGGTGCGCCTGGCTTCGCGGGCCAGCCGGGTTTCGAAGTCGGCGATGTAGGCGGGGGTGGCGCACGAGGCCGGGAGCTTGCGCACCCACGAGGTGATGACGTCGGCGTGGTCGACGTTGATCGCCCCGTCGGCGAGGGCTCGTCTGGTCGTGCTCAGCGGGTCGTCGCCGTCGGCGGACAGCGCGCGGGCGACTTGGACGCGTCCGTTGGCTTCGCCGGGGTCCAGCCGGCACAGCTCCTGCAGCCAGGTCTGGGTGCGGCGCGCTCCTTGCTGCTGGGCGAGTTCGCGCCGGTCGGCGGTGGCGATGCACTCGCTCTGCAGCGCGTGGGCGGTGGCGACGTGCGCTTGGAGGTCGGCGATGGCCGCGGTGATGGTGGCGTCGTCGGCCGAGTCCGGCGGGGTCGCGGCCGCGAGCGCCGCCTGCGCGACCGCGACGGCCTCGGTGAGCGGCAACGGTTCGAAGGCCCAGCCGTTCCCGGTGTCTCGCGCGGTGGGGGCTGCGTGCATCGGTGTCGCTTTCGGCTCGCCGGGTGCTTCGCGAACCGCGGCGCGGCTCGCCTGGTGATGAGTACCAGGTTCGCGGCCGGGAGCACTCGTCGACTCACCACCGGTGTGTTGGCCCGGAATCCGTGCACCCGGCTCGCGAGCCGCGGAAATCGGCTGTGCGGGCGGGTTTCGGTTCAGCCGGTCGTGGTGCTGGGTCAGGCGCCGGGGCGGCATCCCGTCTCGCACATCCAGACCACGTCCGGTTCATCGCTGCCTCCGGTCAGTCGCAGGACGGAGATGGCCTTGTCCTGCGGGACCTGACCGGAACGACCGGTGTAGCTGATGTTGCCGGTGATTCCGGGAACGGGCGTGTAGCCGCTGCTGGCGATGCCGTGCCACACCGCCAGCCCGCTGAGCGGGACCGGGTTCTGGCCGTCGGTGGCGACCCTCCCACCGGTCACGTTCATCACCGCGTAGCGCAGGACCTCCACGGCGTCGCTGGCCAGGGTGGCGCGCCCGCGCAGGTCGGATTCGGGTTCGGTGTGCCCGTAGAACGAGGTGTACTCGAGCGTCACACCGGTGGGCAGCTCGCGGTCGAGCATGAACTTGTTGACGTCGTCGCCCGCCATCAGCAGTGGCGGTTCCTGATCGCGGGACCTGCAGGCTCCCGCGACGTCGTTGAGGAACTTGCCCAGCCGGTCGGCGCGGCCGGCGAAGAACAGCAGGTCGTCGCGGCCGCACGGGATGTCCTGGTCCCAGGAGTTCAGGTCGTTGGGGTCCAGCTGCGCGGGGAGAAGCTCGTCGAGGTCGTGCGCGAGGTTCTTGCTGTAGAGGTCGTTCTCGGCGTAGAAGATCTTGATCTTGGGCAGCGGTTGGTGGCGGGCGCGCAGGTACTGGGCCACCACGTCGGCCTGCCGCTGGTTGTTCGGCGCGACCTGGTGGTACAGCGGGGTGGCCTCGACCAGGCCGTCGGCCGATGTCGTGGTGCCGATCGAGGGCAGTCCGGCCGTGCCCAGTTCGGCGATGGCGGTCTTGGTGCTCGACCAGCTGCCGCCGAGGCCGACCACGCCGACCACGGGTGCGTCGGAGTCGGCGCGGCGCTGGGCGAGCGCGTCGATGCGTTCGGCCACCTCGGGTGCGTGCGCCATCTCGTTGCCGCCGTTGGCGAACACCACGCGCAGCAGCACCGGGCTGTCCCGCCAGGCCTTCTCCTGCGCATGCCGGATGCCGCGGAGCTCTTCCAGCGCGGCGTTGAGCGTCGAGGAGTTCGGGTCGGGCGCGGTCAGCGTGCCGAAGTACACCACGGTCACGTACGGCCGCGATCGCACGCGTCGGTGGTCGGCTGCGATGTCCTCGTTGAGCGCGACGATGTCGGTCTGGACTTGCTGCAGCTGGTCGCGCAGGGCGCGGGTTTCGTGCGCGTCGGAGGCCGGGATGTCCGGGGCGAAGCTGAAGCCGCCGTCGGAGATCCCCACGCATTCGCCGCCTTCGGCCCACACCTCGGTGTCCGAGCCCCACGGTCCGATCTGGTGCACGGGTTGCAGCTGCCCGCACGGGCCGAAGTACTGGTGGAGGTACAACCCGCCCGCGGCCAGCAGCGCCAGGACGGCCGCGGTGGCCGGAACTCGGCGCCACGCGAGCGAGTGGTGCAGCGGCAGCTCGCGTCCCATGGGAGGCAACCCGTCCTCGCCGTCGGGAGCGCCGGTGACCGCGGCCGGGCGGTACCAGGCGGTGGGGGAGCGCTGCCTGCGCGCCGTCTGCAGGTGCACGGGCCACTCCTCGAGCGTCCCGCCGTCGGGTTCCGGCTCGTGCGGCAGCTGGCGGGTGCCGCTGCCGACGACGAGCAGCGGGTCGCGGATGACGGTCTCGTTGCGCACGTCGTTGACCAGTCGTACCAGCGTCTCGCCGATGGTGCCCGGTTCGAGGCCGCGCAGCAGCAGCACGGGATAGGAGTCCTTCGGGATCCACCGCCACCGGGGGCCGCGGGCGTAGGCGTCGGCCAGGTCGGCGAGGAAGGCGTGCACCAGGAGTTTGCGCACTTGCTCGGCGTTCTCGCGCTTCGACGGGGTGGTGATGAGTCGTTGTGCGAATGCCGGGAAGTCCTCGGAGTCGCCGGGGGAGAGGTAGCGCTGCCGCATGAACCAGCGCGGGATCGCGCCGAAGCGGATGCGCCACGCGTAGTAGAGCGGGTAGGTCAGCAGCGCGCCGATGAACAGGTACCAGGGCAGCTGCTGCTCGGCGGCTGCCCACGCGGAGGACTCGGACTGCTCGGGCTGCTTCTTGCGCGGACCGAAGTAGTCCTTGAGCAGTCGCCGGGTTTGCGGGTTGGGGCGGTTGGCCAGCTCGTCGTTGGGTTGCACGTTCTGGTTGAGCAGCCAGCTCAGCAGGGCGTAGCGGCGGAACCGGAGCCGTCCGATGCGCTTGGCCGAGCTGTGGTCGAGGTAGGTCCGGGCCGCTTCGTCGAGGTTCTCGCGAATGCGGCGCGATAACAGGCGTTCCGGTTCCTCCGGGCCCCGGCCGTTGCCCGCGGGGCGGGTGACCGGGGACCGTTCGGCGACGTCCAGCACGGCGTTGGGCACGACCTGGTGCAGGTGACCGGCCAGTTCGTCGATGAGGCGGTCGGGCTCGGCGTCCGGCAGCAGGTGCACGATCGGTTGGTCGGGAATCCGCCGCCACCGGCGCTTGCGGATCCACCAGCGCTGCAGCAGCTCGTGCACTTTGCTGCGGGGATAGCCCTGCACGATCGGCTCCGACACGAACACCCCCAGTGTGCTGGATCACCCGACGTTACCGAAGCGGACACCGCGGGTGCACGGGTTTTGCGTCAATTCGCCGAAGCGATTGCGCGAACTGGCCGCAGCGATCACGCCGCGAAAGCCGACAGCAGCGCGGCCATCGCGAAGGCCACCACCGAGAGGATCGTCTCCAGCACCATCCAGCTCTTGAGCATCTCGGCGACCGGGATCCCGAAGTACCGCGAGATGATCCAGAAGCCGCCGTCGTTGACGTGCGAGGCGATGATCGAGCCGGCCGCGATGGCCACCGCGATCAGCGCCAGCTGCGCCTGCGAGTGCTCGCCGGAGGCCAGCAGCGGCGCCACGATCCCACCGGTGGTCACGATCGCCACCGTCGCCGAGCCCTGCGCGATGCGCAGCCCGCTGCTGATCACGTACGCCGAAACCAGCATCGGCAATCCAGTGGCCTGCAACGACCCTGCCAGGGCGTCACCCACCCCGGTCTCGGCCAGCACCTTGCCGAAGAACCCGCCGGCGCCCACGACCAGCAGCAGCATGCCCAGCGGCCGCAGCGCTCCTGCGGTCAGCTCGGACAGCTGCGCGCCGGTCATCCCGCGCCGGGTTCCCAGCGCCCAGAACGCCAGCAGCACCGCGATGGTCAGCGCCACCGTCGGGTTGCCCAGGAACGTCAGCGCGCTCAGCAATCGGCCCTCGGGCAGCGCGATGCTGCCGAACGTGCCGCCGAGGATGAGCACCATCGGCAGCCCGATGATCACCGCCACCGCACCCAGCCCCGGGGTCGGGCGGTCGTTCTCGGCGCGCTCGCGCGCCATCTCGTCGGCGGTGGCCAGCATCTCCTCGGGCACCGGCAGGTGGATCCGGTTGCCGATCCACACCGGGTACAGCAGCCCGGCGACGACGAACGCGGGCAGACCGCAGGCCAGGCCCATCAGGATGATCCAGCCCAGGTCCACCCCCAGCAGTCCCGCGGCCACCACCGGGCCGGGGTGCGGTGGCAGGAACGCGTGCGTCATCGACAGCCCGGCCACGAGCGGGAGGCAGTACCGCAGGATCGAGCGCCCGCCCTGCCGCGCCACCACGTGCACCAGCGGGGCCAGCACGAAGATGCCGATGTCGAAGAACACCGGGACGCCGAAGACCAGCCCGGCCAGCCCCATCGCCAGCGGCGCGCGGCGTTCCCCGACCGCGGCCAGCAGCCTGCTGGTCAGCAGCTGCGCGCCGCCGGAGGCCTCCAGCATCGCGCCGAGGATCGCGCCCAACCCGATGATCGCGGTGATGTGCCCCAGGATCGAGGCGAAGCCGTCCTCCAGCAGCGACTCCCCGCTGGACTGCGCGGTCCCGACGATCTCGGCGGGGGACAGGCCCGCGGCCAGCGCGATCAGCAGCCCGGTCACCAGCAGCGCGATGAACGGTTCGACCCGGAACCTGATGATCATCACCAGCAGCGCCGCGATGCCCGCCGCGCACAGGACCAGCAATCCGGACGTCTCGTGCTGCAACCAGTGCAGTAACGCGGCCAAGCGTGGCTCCTAGCTGTTGGCGCGCAGCGCGCGGCCGGGCAGGGCGTCGGTTCGGCGACCGTCCTCGATCACGGCCGCGCCGTTGACGAACACGTGCGGGATCCCGGCGGCCTGCTGCCGGGGGTTCTCGAAAGTCGCGGTGTCGGACACGGTTTCCGGATCGAACAGCACCAGATCGGCCGCGTTGCCCTCGCGGATCCGGCCCCGGTCGGCCAGCCCGAGGCGGTCGGCGGGGCGCGAGGTCAGGTGCGCCACGCACTCCTCGAGCCCCAGCACGCCGGTCTCGCGCGCGTAGTGCCCCAGGTAGCGCGGGAAGGTGCCCCAGGCGCGCGGGTGCGGTCGCGCGCCCACCAGCAGCCCGTCGCTGCCCCCGGTGTGCACCCGGTGCCGCATGATCGCGCGCACGTTGTCCTCGTGGCCCACGTGCATCAGGCAGGACGCGCCCAGCCGTTCGGAGACCAGCACGTCCAAGTAGAACTCGGTCGGCTGGGTGCCGACCGCCCGCGCGGCCTCGGCGACGCTGCGCCCCACCAGGTGCTCGTTGCCGGCCTCGCGCACCCCGCTGACCACGATGGTCTCCCACTCCACCGGAACGCCGTGGCAGCCGTCCGAACCGGTCACCTCCAGCTCGTGGCGAATCCGGCCGCGCAGCACCGGATCCCGCAGGCGCTCCAAGGTGGGCTGCATCCCGCCCGCCATCGACCAGCTCGGCAGCAGCGCGTGCAGCGAGGTGCTGCCCGGCAGGTATGGGTAGCTGTCCAGGGTGACGTCGCAGCCCTCGTCCAGCGCCCGATCCAGCATGGCCAGCAGCTCGCCGGCACGACCCCGGTTCACCCGGAAGTTCATCGTCGCGTGCGCCAGGTGCAGCGGACATGCCGAACGCCTGCTGACCTCGAGCATCTCCGCGTAGGCGGCCAGCGCGCCCGCGCCGTAGCTGCGGTGGTGGGTGCTGTGGAAACCTCCGTGCGCGGCCACCACCTCGCACAGCGCGGTCAGCTCGGCGGTGTCGGCGTACATCCCCGGCGTGTAGGTCAGCCCCGAGGACAGCCCGAACGCGCCCTGCCGCAGCGACTCGGCCAGCACCGCGCGCATCCGGTCGAGCTCGTCCGCTGTCACCGGCCGGTCCTCGTAGCCCGCGCACAGCAACCGCAGTGTGCCGTGCGGGACGAGGTAGGCGGCGTTGGTGGCGATGCCCCGGTCGAGCCGGTCGAGGTATTCGGCGACGGTGCGCCAGTCCCAGTCGAAACCCGGCGGATCGTCGTTCCAGCCGGCGATCTGCCCGCGCAGCGTCTCCAGCGCGGCGTCGTCGACCGGGGCGTAGGAGAGCCCGTCCTGGCCGATGACTTCCAGGGTCACGCCCTGCGAGACCTTCGCGGTGTGGTCGGGCTCGGCCAGCAGCTGCAGGTCGGAGTGCGCGTGCATGTCCACGAAACCCGGTGCCAGCACCAGCCCGTCGGCGTCGATGCTGCGCCTGCCGCTGAGCTGCCCGCCGATCGCGGCGATGCGCCCCTCGGCGAGGCCGACGTCGGCCCGGTAGCGCGGACCGCCGTCGCCGTCGACGACCTGCGCGCCGCGGATGATGAGATCCACCGTCGTCCTTCCGAACCCGGATTGGTCTGCACCAGACCGGGCGATCGTAGGTACGATCGACCGCGAAAAGCAATGGCGCGCCCGCGGTGTCCGAAACCGCCGGGTTCCGCGGGAGCGGCGCCGAGAACCGCCGGGAGGAATTCGCTCGATGAGCAGGACCGTGGTCAGCACCGACAACGCCCCCGCGCCGCCTGCGCACATCCCGCTGTCGCAGGGCGTGCGCAAGGGCAACATCCTGCAGGTCTCCGGGCAGACCGCGGTCGATCCCGCGACCGGGAAGCTGGTCGAAGGCGGCGTGGCCGACCAGACCGAGCAGTGCCTGCGCAACGTCATCGCCGTCGTCGAGGCCGCCGGCGGTTCCCTCGCCGACGTGCTGATGCTGCGCGTCTACCTGACCGACACCGCGCAGTTCGCCGAGATGAACGAGACCTACGCGCGCGTGGTGGGCGAGCCGTTCCCGGCCCGCACCACCGTCTACGTCGGACTGCCCGAGGGCATGCTCTGCGAGATCGACGCGCTGGCCGTCCTGGACTGAGCCCGCGCCGGCGCTCCCGGGGAGCTGCTGCGCTCCCCGGGAGGGTCGCCTCAGAAGAAGGTGCGGACCAGCTCGGTGACCTCGTCGCCGTCGGTGACCGGGATGAGGTTCCACTTGTCGAAGACCGTGCACGGGTGCGACAAGCCGAAGCCGATCCAGTCGCCCACCTGCGGATCCGCCCCTGTGAGCTCCAGGAACGCGTGCTGGTCGGCCAGGCCTCGAACGCGGCACGAGCCGGCGGGAAGGGGTTGCTGGTCGCCGCCTGCGGGGCGCAGCACCTGCGGCTCCGGCAGGCCCTGGTCGAACGAGACGTCGCGGCGGCCCATGGTCAGCAGCGCCAGGTCCGGTTCGGGGCGCGAGACGACCTGCGCCCAGATGCGCATCGCCGGGCGGAACGGCGGCTCCTGCCCGGCCAGCCGGTGCTCGCGGCCGAACGGGGAGCGGATCCGGTAGAAGCCGTCGTCGTGCAGCAGGTAACCACCGCTGCGCAGCACCGGAACCACCGGCAGGCCGTCCGGCCAGGGTTGGGTGAGCGCCTCGGCGACCTGGTCGAAGAAGGCGCTGCCGCCGGCGCTGACGATCACCTCGTCCAGTCCGGCGAAGTGCCCGGCCTCGGCCAGTTCGCCCACCAGCGACCGCAGCTCGCGCAGGTAGCCGTCCACGGCGGCCAGCGAGGACGCCGCGACGTCGTGCGCGACCTCGCCCTCGTAGCCGGCCACGCCCACCAGCCGCAGCCTCGGCTGCGCGCGCACCGCCTCGGCGAGCTCGCGCGCCTGCGCGGCCGTGCGCGCACCCGTGCGCCCGCCCTCGTTGCCGAGCTCGACGAGCACGTCCACCGGGCGCGTGCCGCCGTGCTCGGTCAGCGCGGCGGCCATCAGCTCCACCCCGCGCGGTGAGTCCGCGTAGCAGCAGAACGCGAAGTCGGCGTCGGCGTCGAGCTCGTCGGCCAGCCAGGCCAGGCCGCAGGGGTCGACCAGCTCGTTGGCGAACAGGATCCGGCGCACCCCGAAGGCCCGGTAGACCCGCAGCTGGCTGACGTTGGCCGCGGTGATGCCCCAGGCCCCGTGCGCCAACTGCCGTTCGAACAGCCGTGGCGCCATCGTGGTCTTGCCGTGCGGGGCGAGCTCGAGGCCGTGCGCGGCGCACCAGCCGGCCATCGTGGTGAGGTTGTGCTCCAGCGCAGCTGCGTCGAGCGCGAGCAGCGGTCCGACGAATCCGGATTCGAACAGCTTCGGGCGGGTGTCGAGGAACTCGCCGACGGTGGATCCGAACGAGTCGGCGGGCATGCCCTTGAACCGCCAGTCGATCCGCTCCTCGCGCAAGGCCCGCACCGCGCCGGCGCCGATTCCCGCTGCGCTGCTCCCGGACACCGACACGACGCCTCCCATTGCGTATCGTGCAACATGCGTTGCACACTCCGGCGAACAGGTATGTACCACTGCGCGCTTCGGCGCGTCAACGCTGATCGGAGGGGCCGGTGAGCCAGAGCCTGGAACGCGGCCTGGCGGTGCTCGGGGCGCTGGCCGACGGTCCGCGCACGTTGGATGAGCTCGCCGAGCGCCTCGGCGTGCACAAGACCACCGCGATGCGGCTCCTGCGCACCCTGGAGGCGGGGCGCTTCGTGCGCCGCGAGGACGTGCACCGCTACCGGATCGGCAGCGCGCTGTTCGACCTCGCCCACCGCGCGCTGGAGGATCTCGACGCCCGCGACGTGGCGCGCCCGCACCTGCGGCGGCTGGGGGAGCGCAGCGGGCACACCGTGCACCTGGCGATGCTCGACGAGGACCAGGTCGTCTACATCGACAAGGTCGACAGCGTCCACCCGGTGCGCATGTACTCCCGGATCGGCCGGCGCGCCCCGGTGCACTGCACCGCGGTCGGCAAGGTCCTGGTCGCCGACCTGCCCGCGACCGGCAGGCAGCGGCTCGCGCAGCGCATCGGCTACCCGAAGCTGACCGATCGCACCATCGACTCGCCGGAGCGCTTCCGCGCCGAGCTGGAGCGGGTCGCGCGGCAGGGCTACGCGGTCGACCGCAGCGAGCACGAGGACTTCACCCACTGCGTGGCCGCGCCCGTCCGCGACCACCGGGGCGAGGCGGTCGCCGCGCTGTCGATGTCGGTGCCGAAGGTGATCCTGCCGCTCGACGGCCTGCTCGGTTGGCTCGACGAGCTCCGCGCGACCGCGGACGCGATCTCGGCCGACCTGGGTCGCCGCGGCTGAGGCCGCGCGCCGCGCAGCTCGGCGGTCGTTCCCGCGTGGCGCCGCCACCAGCGCCGCCGCGCGGGCCGGGTCGAGCTCAGTAGACCGGGCCGGTGTACTTCTCGCCGGGGCCCTGTCCCGGGGCGTCCGGGTGGGCCGAGGCCTCGCGGAAGGCGCGCTGCAGGGTCTGCAGGCCGTCGCGGATCGGGCCCGCGTGCGGCCCGAGGTACTCCACCGATGCGGTCACCAGGCCGGCCAGCGCGGTGATCAGCCTGCGGGCTTCGTCGAGGTCGCGCGCGGGCGCGTCGTCCGGGTCCTCCTCGGCGAGCCCGAGCTTCTCGGCGGCCGAGGACATCAGCATCACCGCGGCCCTGCTGATCACCTCGACGCTGGGAACATCGGAGAGCTCGCGTACGTTGAAATCCCCGTCCGCGTCGTGCGCCTGCTCACCACGGGAATCGGTGGAGGTCGCGGTGTCGGGGGGAGTTGGTTGCGGTTCGCTCACGCCTGCTACCCTGACACGCACGACCAGCCCCCGCCGAGCCGGGGGCGGCAAAGTGGAGCCCCGCTCCCACCCGAGTGGCCGCCGAGGCCGCCGGGTTCCGGTCCTGCCGGACTCCGCGTTGAGTCCGGTGGTGCGAACGGTGTCGTGAGATGCCGGTTCGATCGGTTTGGAGTCGGGTCCCGCGGTTCCGCGCAGGCGGAGTCGGCGGGACTTTTGCATTCCGGGGTGAGCTCTACACGCCGCGGTGCAGTTACAGCAGCCATCGAACCGAGGAGGCCCCATCAGCTCCGAGACGCGCATCAATGACCGCATCCGGGTACCGGAGGTCCGACTGGTCGGACCCAACGGAGAGCAGGTCGGGATCGTCCGCATCGAGGACGCGCTCCGGCTGGCCCAGGAAGCGGATCTGGACCTTGTCGAGGTCGCCCCGCAGGCGCGCCCGCCGGTCTGCAAGCTCATGGACTACGGCAAGTTCAAGTACGAGAGCGCGCAGAAGGCTCGCGAATCGCGTCGCAACCAGCAGCAGACCGTCATCAAGGAGCAGAAGCTCCGGCCGAAGATCGACCCGCACGACTACGAGACGAAGAAGGGCCACGTGTCCCGCTTCCTCGGCCAGGGGCACAAGGTCAAGGTGACGATCATGTTCCGCGGTCGCGAGCAGTCGCGTCCCGAGTTGGGCTTCCGCCTGCTGCAGCGACTGGCCGATGACGTTGCCGACCTCGGGTTCATCGAGTCGAACCCGAAGCAGGACGGTCGCAACATGATCATGGTCCTTGCGCCGCACAAGACGAACAAGACCAAGCCCAAGGCGAACGCGTCGTAAGACGTCCCGCCAGGGCTCGTGATGTGACGCCGGGTCGGACGCGGCTTCCGCGCCCACCCGGCCTCTGTACGAAACGAGGACGAGAGCATGCCGAAGAACAAGACCCACAAGGGCACCGCGAAGCGCTTCAAGGTGACCGGTAAGGGCAAGCTGCGGCGCGAGCAGGCCGGTCGCCGGCACATCCTGGAGAAGAAGTCAAGCCGTGTGACCCGTCGCCTCGAGGGCACCGAAGCGGTGGCCAAGAACGACGTTCAGCGCATCAACAAGCTGCTGGGTCGCTGACGACGCTGCCGTCCCCGACGGACAGCGCCCATCGAAAGCCATCCAGCCACCCGCCAGGGCGGTCACCCCGCCCCCGATGAGATAACAGGACGGACCCCGTGGCACGCGTCAAGCGGGCAGTCAACGCCCAGAAGAAGCGCCGCACGATTCTCGAGTCGACCCGCGGCTACCGTGGTCAGCGCTCCCGGCTGTACCGCAAGGCCAAGGAGCAGATGCTCCACTCCTTCACCTACTCCTACCGGGACCGCCGCGCCCGCAAGGGTGAGTTCCGCAAGCTGTGGATCACCCGCATCAACGCCGCGACCCGGCAGCACGGCATGAGCTACAACAAGTTCGTGCAGGGCCTCAAGGCCGCCGAGGTCGAGGTCGACCGCAAGATCCTGGCGGAGCTCGCCGTCAACGACCCGCAGGCCTTCGAGGCCCTGGTCGACGTGGCGCGCAAGAACCTGCCGGAGAGTGCGGCCTGATCGCCGAGCACACTTCCGATCCGCGACCCGGGACGGCGCTCACCGAGCGGTCGTCCCGGGTCGCGGTCGCTCGTAAGCTCACCCGCCGCGCCGGCCGGGACAAGGCCGGGGCGTTCCTCGCCGAGGGCGCCCAGGCGGTGGGCGAGGCGCTGGCCGCGCACGAGGACGGTGGGCTGCGCGTCCGCGAGGTCTTCGCGACCGACGCGCCCCGGCACGTCGAGCACGCCGAGCGCGCACGCGCGGCCGGGATCCCGGTGCACCAGGTCACCGAGCGGGCCGCGGCATCGCTGTCGGAGACGGTCACCCCGCAGGGCCTGATCGCGGTCTGCGACCTGCCCGGCACCACGCCGGCCGAGGCGCTCGCGCAGCGACCGCGCCTGGTCACCGTGCTGGTCGGCATCTCCGATCCGGGCAACGCGGGAACCGTGGTGCGCGTGTCCGACGCCGCCGGCGCCGGGGCGGTGCTGTTCGCCGGGGACACCGTCGACGCCTACAACGGCAAGGCGGTGCGGGCCTCCACCGGCAGCCTGTTCCACCTTCCGGTCGCCAGGGACCGCGACGTCACCGCCGTGCTCCAGGCCTGCCGCGCCGCGGGCCTGCGCCTGGTGGGTGCCGATGGTCACGCCACCGGCGACCTGGACGCGGCCGACGCCTCCGGCGAGCTGGCCGAGCCCACCGCGTGGGTGTTCGGCAGCGAAGCGCACGGCCTGTCCGAGCAGGTCGTGGACCAGCTGGACAGCACGCTGCGGGTGCCCGTGCACGGCCGCGCGGAGAGTCTCAACCTGGCCACCGCCGCCGCCGTGTGCCTCTACGCCTCGGCCCGGGCGCAGCGCCGCTGAGCCCCGCGGGAGATCTCCGCGTAATGCGCTGGGGACCGTCGCCTAGAATTGAAGGCCGAGCTCGCGGCTTCGAGTCGGACGCCCCCGCGCGAGGTGGGGGCGCGGGCGGCAGTCGTACGCGATCCAAGTCGGACGCAACGCAAGCAGGTTCGGCCGGGCCCGGTCCGCCGGGCGCTGCTGCCTGTGGGATCAACGGGAGTCACGCACTAACGATGTCTGGAGCCAACGACTCGTACGACCCGAAAGAGGTCGCCGCGCTGTCGCCGGAGACGCTGGACCGAGCGGTCGCCGAGGCGACCAAGGCCTTCGCGGAGGCCGCCGACCTGGATGAGCTGGCCGCGGCCAAGCCCGCGCACCTCGGTGAGAAGTCCCCGCTGCTGACCGCCCGCCGCGAGATCGGTGCGCTGCCTCCCAAGGCGCGCTCCGATGCGGGCAAGCGCGTCAACCAGGCCCGCGAGGCCATCCAGGGCGCCTATGACGAGCGCCGCGCGGTGCTGCAGGCCGAGCGTGACGAGAAGGTGCTGCGTGAGGAGACCGTCGACGTGACCCTCCCCTGGGACCGCGTCGCGGCCGGTGCCCGGCACCCGATCACCCAGCTCGCCGAGCAGATCGAGGACACCTTCGTGGCCATGGGCTGGGAGGTCGCCGAGGGCCCCGAGCTGGAAGCGGAGTGGTTCAACTTCGACGCGCTCAACTTCGGCAAGGACCACCCGGCGCGCACCATGCAGGACACCTTCTACGTCGCGCCGGAGAGCTCCGGCCTGGTGCTGCGCACGCACACCTCGCCCTCGCAGGTGCGCGCGCTGCTGGAGCGCGATCTGCCGGTCTACGTGGTCTGCCCGGGTCGCACCTACCGCACCGATGAGCTCGACGCCACGCACACCCCGGTGTTCTCGCAGGTCGAGGGCCTGGCGGTGGACAAGGGTCTGACCATGGCGCACCTGAAGGGCACCCTGGACGCCTTCGCGCGCTCGATGTTCGGCCCGGACTCGACCACGCGGCTGCGCCCGTCGTACTTCCCGTTCACCGAGCCGTCGGCCGAGATGGACATCTGGTTCCCGGAGAAGAAGGGCGGCGCGGGCTGGGTCGAGTGGGGCGGCTGCGGCATGGTCAACCCGAACGTGCTGCGCGCCAGCGGCATCGACCCCGACGTCTACACCGGCTTCGCCTTCGGCATGGGGCTGGAGCGCACCCTGATGTTCCGCAACGGCATCCCGGACATGCGCGACATGGTCGAAGGCGACGTGCGCTTCACCCGCCCGTTCGGCATCTGATGCCGGTCCGAACCACCACCCACCTGAACGAGAGAAGGGCCTGACCAAGTGCGGATTCCGGTTTCCTGGCTGGCCGAGCACCTCGAGCTGCCCGAGGAGACGACTGCGGAGACGCTGGCTGAGGCGTTCATCCGGATCGGGTTGGAGGTCGAGGAGGTCGAGCACCTCGAGCAGGTGCGCGGCCCGCTCGTGGCCGGTCGCGTCGTCGAGATCGAAGAGCTCACCGAATTCAAGAAGCCGATCCGGTTCTGCCAGGTCGAGGTCGGCAAGACCGAGGACGACGAGCCGAAGCTGCAGAGCATCATCTGCGGCGCGAGCAACTTCGCCGAGGGCGACCTGGTCGTGGTCGCGCTGCCCGGCGCGGTGCTGCCCGGTGAGTTCGAGATCACCTCGCGCAAGACCTACGGCCGGATGAGCGAGGGCATGATCTGCTCGGCCAAGGAGCTCGGCCTGGGCGAGGACCACGACGGCATCCTGGTGCTGCCGCCCGGTTCGGCCGACCCCGGTGCCGACGCGGTCGAGCTGGTCGGCCTGGACGACGCGGTCATCGAGCTTGCCGTCACCCCCGACCGCGGCTACTGCTTCTCGGTGCGCGGGCTGGCCCGCGAGCTGTCCAACGCGCTGGAGGTCCCCTTCGGCGATCCGGGCGCCCGCCCGGTTCCCGAGGAGGAGCGCCCGTCCTGGGGCGTGACCCTGCAGGACGAGACGGCTGCCTCCCGGTTCGTGGTGCGCCGGGTGACCGGTGTGGATCCCACGGCGCCGAGCCCGTGGTGGATGCGCCGCCGCCTGGCGCTGGCCGGCATCCGCTCGATCTCGCTGTCGGTGGACATCACCAACTACGTGATGCTCGAGCTGGGCCAGCCGCTGCACGCCTTCGACACCACGAAGGTCACCGGTGACCTGGTGGTGCGTCGCGCCGAGACCGGCGAGAAGCTGACCACCCTCGACGGGCAGGTCCGCGAGCTCGACACCGACGACATCGTGATCGCCGACGACACCGGCGTGGTGTCGCTGGCCGGTGTGATGGGCGGCCAGAGCACCGAGATCGGCCAGGGCACCCACGACGTGCTGCTGGAGGGCGCGAACTGGGACCCGGCGAGCATCGCCCGCGCGATCCGCCGCCACAAGCTGCCCAGCGAGGCGGGCAAGCGCTTCGAGCGCACCGTGGACCCGGCGGTGGCGCCGGTGGCGGTGGAGCTGGCCGCCCAGCTGCTGGTGCGCTACGGCGAGGGCACCATCGCGCCGGGCCGCACCGACGTCGGCGAGCCGAAGTCCCCGGCCCCGGTGACGATGCCGCTGGCGCTGCCGGACAAGGTCGCGGGTGTGGCCTACGAGCGCGGCGTGACCGCGCGGCGGCTCACCCAGGTCGGCTGCAAGATCGACCTGAGCACCTCCGACGACGGCGTCGGTCAGATCACCGCGACCCCGCCGTCCTGGCGGCCGGACCTGACCCAGCCCTTCGACCTGGTCGAGGAGGTTCTGCGGCTGGAGGGCTACCACACGATCCCGTCGGTGCTGCCCGCCGCGCCGCCCGGCCGGGGCCTGACCGGTGCGCAGCGCCGCAAGCGGGACGTCTCCCGCGCCATGGCCGGTGCCGGGTTCGTCGAGGTGCTTCCCTTCCCGTTCACCGGCGCGGACGCCCTGGACGCCTTCGGCCTGGCCGAGGACGACCCGCGCAGGCACACCATGTCGGTGCTCAACGGGTTGGAGGCCGACAAGTCGCAGCTGACCACCACGCTGCTGACCGGGCTGCTGGACACCCTGCAGCGCAACGTCTCCCGCGGCCAGCGGGACCTGTCGCTGTTCCACATCGGGCAGGTCGTGCTGCCGGGCGAAGACCTGCCGGAGGTTCCCGAGGTCGGGGTGGACGGTCGTCCCAGCGACGAGCAGCTGGCCGCGCTGCGCGCCGCGCTGCCGGAGCAGCCGCTGCACGTGGCCGCGGTGCTGGCCGGTCAGCGCGAGCAGGCCGGCTGGTGGGGCAAGGGCCGCTCCGCGGATTGGGCGGACGCGATCCAGGCCGCCCGCGTGGTGGCCGACGCCGCGGACGTGGAGCTGTCGGTGCAGGCCGCCGAGCACGCGCCGTGGCACCCGGGTCGCTGCGCTGCGCTCAAGGTCGGCGAGACCGTCGTGGGCCACGCCGGTGAGCTGCACCCGAAGGTCGTCGAGGCGCTGGGCCTGCCCAAGCGCACCTGCGCGATGGAGCTGGACCTCGACGCGCTGCCGCTGACCGAGAGGCGCACGGCCCCGGACATCTCGGCCTACCCGCCGGTGCTGATGGACGTGGCGCTGGTGGTCGACCGGGGCGTGCCGGCCGCCGAGCTGATCGAGGTCGTCCGGAACGGCGGCGGTGAGCTGCTCGAGGACGTCCGGCTCTTCGACGTCTACGCCGGTGAGCAGCTCGGGGAGGGCAAGAAGTCCGTGGCGCTGGCGCTGCGGTTCCGCGCTCCCGACCGCACGCTCAAGCAGGAGGAGGCCACCGAGGCGCGGGACGAGGCGGTCGAGGCCGCCGCCGAGCGCTTCGGGGCGACGCTGCGCGCCTGACCGCGAAGCACGACGGCCCTGCCCGGGAGTTCTCGGGCGGGGCCGTTCGCGTGTTGGCGGTCAGTCGCGGCGCGGCAGGTGGCGGGTGGTGAACTCGCGCGCGGTGATGCCCATGAGGATCAGCTCGTGCACCCCGTCCGAGAGCGAATCCGGTTCGGTGGCGCGGTCTTCCACGCGGAAGCCGAGCTTGTCGTGCAGCGCGAGCGAGGCGGCGTTGTCGGCGTAGATGCCGACCTGGCACTTGCGGTAGCCGCGCTGGGTGAACATCAGGGCCAGCAGCGTGACTATGGCGTCGTCGGCGTACCCGCACCTGCGGTGCTGGGGTCCGATGCCGACGCCGTATCCGAAGGAGTCGGGTTCGTCGCCTTGGCTGGTGCACATCGAGCCGACGAGCTGCTGGTCGCGGCGGGTTTCGATGGCCAGTTGGAAGTCGTCGGCCGAATCCGGTTGCTGCGCGCGGTGCGCGGCCCAGTGCCGGTAGCCCTCGGCTTGGGCCAGTCCGCGGGTCGAGGACCGGTCGAAGCGGATGAGCGTGCGGCGGTCCGCGGGCTCGATGCCGCGCAACCTGATTCGCCGCCCCACCCAGCTGGACGTGGTGATCGGCGCCGCTGTGTGGCGGGCCCCCAGTTGCGGGTGCGGCGGGATCATCGTCATTGCCACGATGATGCCCGTTGGACTGCTGCGGTTACCAGGGGGGTGGACAACCTGTGATGTTGTCCGAACACTGTGAAACCTTCATTTCCACCGAGTTTCCGCACATCAACGCGATGGGGGTTTTGCGAGGTTCCCGGTGGGGCGGCGCTGAGCTGCGGCTCGCGCGGGTCGGCTAAGACCGGAGTCACACCCGATATCACCCGTTCGAAGACGATCGGTGGGCGCGCGGGCTCTCCGCCGGGATCCGCTGAGGATCACGTCGCGCGCGGCGGCGACGGGCGGCCGCGGGATGGGAGCATTTGACCGAGGCCACTCCAAAATCGTTTGATTGATATTGCATAGCAGTGCATACTTATCCGTATGACGGTTCGTGTGGCTGTGGCCGGCGCCAGTGGATACGCGGGCGGGGAGTTGCTCCGCCTGCTCGTGGCGCACCCGGAAGTGGAGATCGGTGCGTTGACCGCGGGTGGCAACGCGGGCAGCCTGCTCGGGCAGCACCACCCCAACCTGCTGCCGCTGGCCGAGCGCGAGCTCGTCGAGACCACCGCTGATCAGCTGCGCGGGCACGACGTGGTCTTCCTCGCGCTGCCGCACGGCCACTCCGCGGCCATCGCCGCCGAGCTCGGCGAGCAGACCGTGGTCATCGACTGCGGCGCGGACCACCGCCTCGACGACCCCGCCGACTGGGAGCGCTGGTACGGCGGCGAGCACCCGGGCACCTGGCCCTACGGCGTCCCCGAGCTGCCGGGCGCGCGCGAGCGGCTGCGCGGGAGCAACCGGGTCGCGGTGGCCGGCTGCTTCCCGACGGTGTCCTCGCTGGCCCTGGTCCCGGCCGTGGCCTCCGGCCTGGTCGACCCCGAGGTCGTGGTCACCGCGGTCACCGGCACCTCCGGCGCGGGGCGCGCGCTCAAGCCGCACCTGCTGTCGGCCGAGGTCATGGGCTCGGCCAGCGTCTACGGCGTGGGCGGAGCGCACCGGCACACCCCGGAGATGATCCAGAACCTCAGCGCGGCCGCGGGCCAGCCGGTGAAGGTCAACTTCACCCCGGTGCTCGCGCCGATGGCGCGCGGCATCCTGGCCACCTGCTCGGCCCCGCTGCGCAAGGGCACCGACGCCGCGGCGGCCCGGAAGGTCTACCTCGACGCCTACGACGGCGAACCGTTCGTGCACGTGCTGCCCGAGGGAACCTGGCCGCAGACCTCGGCCACCCTCGGCGCCAACACCGTGCACCTGCAGGTCGCCGTCGACGCCGACGCGGGCAGGATGATCGTCGTCGGCGCCGAGGACAACCTCACCAAGGGCACCGCGGGCGGCGCCGTGCAATGCATGAACCTCGCAGCGGGCCTGCCCGAGACCACCGGCCTGCCCACCGCGGGCATCGCCCCGTGACCACCGCGCAGCCAGGAGGAGCAACGATGAGCGTGACCGGTCCAGCCGGTTTCCGGGCGGCCGGGGTGGCCGCGGGCATCAAGGACGCGGGGGCCAAGGACCTCGCGCTGGTGGTCAACGACGGCCCGCGGCAGACCGCCGCCGGGGTGTTCACCACCAACAAGGTCAAGGCCGCGCCGGTGCTGTGGTCCCAGCAGGTGCTGCAGGAGCGCAAGCTGCGCGCCGTGGTGCTCAACTCCGGTTGCGCCAACGCCTGCACCGGGCCCGGCGGCTTCCAGGACACCCACGCCACCGCCGAGAAGGTCGCCGAGGTGCTCGGCGTCGGCGCGATCGAGGTGGCGGTGTGCTCCACCGGCCTGATCGGCGAGCGGCTGCCGATGGACGCGCTGCTGCCCGGCGTCGACGCCGCTGCGGCATCCCTTGAGGCCACCGAGCAGCACGGCCTGGACGCCGCGACCGCGGTGCTGACCACCGACAGCCGGGCCAAGCAGGCCCACCGCGGGCACGACGAGGGCTGGTCGATCGGCGGGTTCGCCAAGGGCGCCGGGATGCTCGCGCCGAACATGGCCACCATGCTCAGCGTGCTGACCACCGACGCCGAGATCAGCGGCGAGGACCTCGACGAGGCGCTGCGCGCCGCGACGAAGGTGACCTTCGACCGGCTCGACGTCGACGGCGGCACGTCCACCAACGACACGGTGCTGGTGCTGGCCTCCGGCGCCTCCGGCGTGCGGGTCGACCCCGCCGAGTTCACCCGGCTGCTCACCGAGACGTGCCAGGACCTGGTGCGCCAGCTGCAGGACGACTCCGAGGGGGCCACCAAGACCATCGACATCACCGTGCGCGGCGCGGTGAGCGAGGCCGACGCGGTGGCCATCGGGCGGATCGTCGCCGAGGACAACCTGGTCAAGACCGCGATGTTCGGCTCCGACCCGAACTGGGGCCGGATCGCCATGGCGCTGGGGCGCGCGCCCGCCGAGATCGACGTGGACGAGGTCGCCATCGCCACCAACGGCGTGACCCTCTACGCCGACGGGGCCACCGCCAGCGACCGCGGCGAGGCCGACCTGTCCGGGCGGCACATCGAGATCGTCATCGATCTCCAGCTCGGCGAGCACGCCGCCACGATCCTCAGCACCGACCTGTCGCACGGGTACGTCGAAGAGAACAGCGCCTATTCCTCATGAGTGACGAAACCGATGACCGGCTGGCCACCGCCGCCGAGAAGGCCAGCGTCCTGGTCGAAGCGCTGCCCTGGCTGCAGCGCTTCAACGGGGCCACCGTGGTGATCAAGTACGGCGGCAACGCCATGATCGACGACGAGCTCAAGCGCGCCTTCGCCGAGGACATGGTGTTCCTGCGGCTGGCGGGCCTGCGCCCGGTCGTGGTGCACGGCGGCGGGCCGCAGATCACCTCGATGCTCGACCGGCTCGGCATGCAGGGCGAGTTCCGCGGCGGTCTGCGCGTGACCACCCCGGAGACCATGGACGTGGTGCGCATGGTGCTGGTCGGCCAGGTCGGGCGCGAGCTCGTCGGGCTGATCAACCAGAACGGTCCCTACGCGGTGGGCATGTCCGGCGAGGACGCGCGGCTGTTCACCGCTGCCCGCCGCACCGCCACGGTCGACGGCGAAGCGGTCGACGTGGGTCTGGTCGGCGACGTCGTGGACGTCAACCCGGAAGCGGTGCAGGACCTGATCAACGCCGGCCGCATCCCGGTGGTCTCCACCGTCGCGCCCGACGAGGACGGCGTGGTGCACAACGTCAACGCCGACACCGCCGCCGGTGCGCTGGCCGAGGCGCTGGGCGCCGAGAAGCTCGTGGTGCTCACCGACGTCGAGGGCCTCTACACCGACTGGCCCGACCGCTCCTCGCTGGTCAGCCGCCTCGACGCCGATCAGCTCGCCGAGCTGCTGCCCCAGCTGGCCTCCGGCATGGTCCCGAAGATGGAGGCCTGCCTGCGCGCGGTGCGCGGCGGGGTTCCCCGCGCGCACGTCATCGACGGGCGCCTGGCGCACTCGGTGCTGCTGGAAGTGTTCACCAAGGCCGGCGTGGGAACCATGGTCTTCCCCGCCGGAACCGACTCGGAGGATGGGCGATGAGCGGCAACCAGGACGCCACCCGGCGCTGGCAGGCGTCGATGATGGACAACTACGGCACGCCGAAGCTGGACTTCGTCAGCGGTTCCGGGGCCGAGCTCACCGACGCCGACGGCAACACCTACCTGGACTTCGTCAGCGGTATCGCGGTCAACGCGCTGGGCCACGCCCACCCGGCCATCGTGCGGGCGGTCTCCGAGCAGGTCGGCAAGCTCGGCCACGTCTCCAACCTCTACGCGCACGAGCTCGGCCTCACCCTGGCCGAGCGGCTGCTGGAGCTCGCCGGGGCGTCCGGCCGCGTGCTGTTCTGCAACTCCGGAGCCGAGGCCAACGAGGCCGCGTTCAAGATCGCCCGGCTCACCGGCCGGAGCAAGATCATCTCCACCGAGGGCGGCTTCCACGGCCGCACCATGGGATCGCTCGCGCTCACCGGCCAGCCCGCCAAGCAGGAACCGTTCGCCCCGATGCCCGCGGGCGTGCAGCACATCGCCTACGGCGACGTCGCCGCGCTGGAAGCGGCCGCGGACGCCGACACCGCGGCGATCTTCCTCGAACCCATCCAGGGCGAGAACGGAGTCGTCGTCCCGCCCGAGGGCTACCTGCGCGCCGCCCGCGAGATCGCCACCCGCAACGGGGCGCTGCTGGTGCTCGACGAGGTGCAGACCGGCATCGGCCGCACCGGCAACTGGTTCGCCTTCCAGCGCGAGGGCATCACCCCGGACGTGATCACGCTCGCCAAGGGCCTCGGCGGCGGGCTGCCCATCGGCGCCTGCATCGGCGTCGGCGCGGCGGGGGACCTGCTCCGCCCCGGTCAGCACGGCACCACCTTCGGCGGCAACCCCGTGGTGTGCGCCGCGGCGCTGGCGGTGCTCGACACCATCACCGACGAGGGGCTGCTCGAACACGTCGAGCAGGTCGGCAAGGACCTGCGCGCCGGCGTCGAAGCCCTCCAGCACCCGCTGGTCCGCGAAGTGCGCGGCGCCGGGCTGCTGGTGGCCATCGGGCTCGCCGAACCCGCCTCGCAGAAGATCGCGGCCGCCGCGCAGGACCGCGGCCACCTGATCAACCCCATCCAGCCGGACGCCATCCGGCTGTGCCCGCCCCTGATCGTGCGCGCCGAGCAGGTGCGGCGACTGCTCGACGACCTGCCCGCACTGCTCGACGCCGCCAAGGAGAACTGACATGCCCCGGCACTTCCTCCGCGATGACGACCTCACCCCGGCCGAGCAGGCCGAGGTCCTCGACCTGGCCGACGAGCTCAAGGCCGACAAGCTCGGCAACCGCGAGCTGGCCGGCCAGTCCGTCGCGGTGATCTTCGAGAAGAACTCCACCCGCACCCGGCTGTCCTTCGAGGTCGGCATCCAGCAGCTCGGCGCGCAGCCGATCGTGGTGGACGGGCGGATGATGCAGCTCGGCCGCGAGGAGACCATCGAGGACACCTCCCGGGTGCTGTCCCGCTACGTCGACGCCGTGGTGTGGCGGACCTTCGCCCAGGCGCGGATCGACGCGATGGCCTCGGTGGCCCGCGGCCCGGTGATCAACGCGCTCACCGACGAGTTCCACCCCTGCCAGGTGCTCGCCGACCTGCAGACCATCCGGGAGCGCCACGGCGCCCTCGAAGGGCTGACCCTGACCTACCTCGGCGACGGCGCCAACAACATGGCCCACTCGCTGCTGGTCGGCGGTGCCACCGCGGGCATGCACGTGCGCATCGGCGCCCCCGACGGCTTCCGCCCGGTCGAGTGGGTGCTGGAGGCAGCCCGCAAGCGCGCCGCCGAGACCGGCGGATCCGTCGAGCTGTTCAACTCGCCGACCGGCGCGGTCGACGGCTCGGACGTGCTGGTCACCGACTCCTGGACCTCGATGGGCCAGGAGAACGACGGCAAGGACCGGGTCAGCCCGTTCCGGCCCTTCCAGGTCAACCCCGAGCTGCTGGCCGCCACCGGCAAGCCGGACACCAGCGTGCTGCACTGCCTGCCCGCGCACCGCGGCATGGAGATCACCGACGAGGTCCTCGACGGGCCCGCCAGCGCCGTCTTCGACGAGGCCGAGAACCGGCTGCACGCGCAGAAGGCCCTGCTGACCTGGCTGGTGCGACGAGCATGAGCACGACCCGGGTAGCCCGCCAAGCGCGCATCGTCGAGCTGGTGTCCTCGATGGACATCCGCAGCCAGACCGAGCTGGCCAAGCTGCTGGCCGACGACGGCATCGACGTCACCCAGGCGACCCTGTCCCGCGACCTCGACGAGCTCGGCGCGGTCAAGCTGCGCGGGCCCGACGGCGGGGCCGCGGTCTACGTGATCCCGGAGGACGGCAGCCCGGTGCGCGGCGTGCAGGGCGGCACCTCCCGCCTGAGCAGGCTGCTCGGCGAGCTGCTCGCCGGCGCCGACGGCTCGGGAAACCTCACGGTGCTGCGCACCCCTCCGGGCGCCGCGCAGTTCCTGGCCTCCGCGATCGACCGCGCCTCGATGCCCGAGGTCGTCGGGTCAATCGCCGGCGACGACACCGTCATGATCGTCGCCCGCGAACCGCTGACCGGCATGGAGCTGGCTGAGCGGTTCAGCACCATGGCCGCGGGCGGGCGGGAGGCCGCCGAGGACGACCCGCAGACCCGGGCCATCCGCGAAGAAGCACAGTCCCGGCTCAGCTGAGCGCGGGAACCGACGAACCGAGGAAGCACCGTGACCGAGCAAGGTAGCGAGCACACGAAGCTGTGGGGCGGCCGCTTCGCCTCCGGCCCGGCCGAGGCGATGGCCAAGCTGAGCCTGTCCACGCACTTCGACTGGCGGCTGGCGCCCTACGACATCGCCGGATCCCGCGCCCACGCGCGGGTGCTGCACCGAGCGGGTCTGCTCACCGCTGACGAGCTCGAGCGCATGCACGCCGGGCTCGACGAGCTGGCCGCCGACGTCGAATCCGGCGCGTTCGCCCCGGTTCTCGAGGACGAGGACGTGCACACCGCCCTGGAGCGCGGTCTGCTGGAGCGGGTCGGCCAGGAGCTCGGCGGCAAGCTGCGCGCCGGGCGCTCGCGCAACGACCAGGTCGCCACCCTGTTCCGGATGTGGCTGCGCGACGCCAACCGCCGCATCGCCGAGGGCGTGCTCGACGTGGTCGACGCGCTGGTCGCCCAGGCCGTCGACCACCCCGAGGCCGTGCTGCCCGGTCGCACGCACCTGCAGCACGCCCAGCCGGTGCTGCTCGCGCACCACCTGCTGGCGCACTGCCAGGCGCTGCTGCGCGACGTGGACCGGATCCGCGACTGGGACGCGCGCACCGCGTTCTCGCCCTACGGCGCCGGTGCGCTGGCCGGGTCCTCGCTGGGGCTGGACCCGCAGGCGGTGGCGGCCGAGCTCGGCTTCGACGGGGCCACCGACAACTCCATCGACGGAACCTCGTCGCGGGACTTCGCGGCCGAGGCCGCGTTCTGCCTGGCGATGCTGGGCGTCAACCTCTCCCGGGTCGCCGAGGAGGTGATCGTCTGGAACACAGCGGAGTTCGGCTACGTGACCCTCGACGACGCCTGGGCCACCGGCAGCTCGATCATGCCGCAGAAGAAGAACCCGGACGTCGCCGAGCTCGCCCGCGGCAAGTCGGGACGGATGCTGGGCAACCTCAGCGGGCTGCTGGCCACGCTCAAGGCCCAGCCGCTGGCCTACAACCGGGACCTGCAGGAGGACAAGGAGCCGGTGTTCGACTCGGTCGAGCACCTGGAACTCCTGCTGCCCGCGATGGCGGGGATGCTCGGCACGCTTACCTTCCACACCGACCGGATGGCCGAGCTCGCGCCGGCCGGGTTCACGCTGGCCACCGACATCGCCGAGTGGCTGGTGCGCCAGGGCGTTCCGTTCCGGGTGGCGCACGAGGCCTCGGGGGAGTGCGTGCGCGTCGCCGAGGCGCGCGGGGTGGGCCTGGAGGAGCTCACCGACGCCGAGCTGGCCGGGGTGAACCCCGCGCTGACCCCGCAGGTCCGGGAGGTGCTCACGGTGACCGGTTCGATCGCGTCGCGCGACGCCCACGGCGGAACTGCACCCGACCGAGTGAGGGAGCAGCGCGAACGGGTGAAGGCTTCGGTCGAGGAATATCGCTCCTGGCTGTCGAAGTGATCACGATCGAGGAGCACCCGGTAGGGTCTGGGACGTGAACCAGCTGACCCGCGACGAACTCGCCAGGGACCCGCTGTGGGTGGCGCGGCGCCTGCTCGGCTGCGAGCTGCGTTCCGACGGCCCCGACGGCGCGGTCGCGGTGCGCCTCGTGGAGGTCGAGGCCTACCGGGGAACCGACGATCCGGCCTCGCACTGCTACCGCGGTCGCACCGAGCGCAACGCGGTCATGTTCGGGCCCGCCGGTCACCTCTACGTCTACTTCGTCTACGGGATGCACTTCTGCATCAACGTGGTCTGCCTGCAAGACGGCGTCCCCGGCGCGGTGCTGCTGCGCGCCGGGGAGGTCGTCGAGGGCGCCGATCTCGCCCGCTCCCGCCGGCCGGCCGCCCGCAAGGACGCCCAGCTGGCCAGCGGCCCGGCCAGGCTGGCGGGCGTGCTGGGCATCACCCGCGAGCACAACGGCGTCGACCTCACCAGCCCGGATTCGCCGATCCGGCTCTGCGCGGGCGATCAGGTCGCCGAGGACGACATCCGCAGCGGCCCGCGCGTGGGCGTGTCCACCGCGATGGACCTGCCGTGGCGGTCCTGGGTGGACGGGTCGGAATCGGTCAGCGCTTACCGGCGTGGCGGACGCCGCCGGATCAGGGCCCGGGCGTAAACCGGGTTGCCGCGATGCGCGAAACTGACGTGCGTGAGCGAGCACATCCTTGACGACCTGACCTGGCGCGGACTGATCGCGCAATCGACCGACCTCGACGCCCTGCGGCGGGATCTCGACAGCGGCCCGCTCACTCTCTACGCCGGCTTCGACCCGACCGCGCCGAGCCTGCACGCCGGCCACCTGGTGCCGATGCTGATGCTGCGGCGCTTCCAGCGCGCGGGGCACCGCCCGGTGGTGCTCGCCGGCGGGGCGACCGGTCTCATCGGTGACCCCCGCGACGTCGGCGAGCGCAACCTGCACGACGCCGAGACCGTCGAGCTGTGGACCGAGAAGATCCGCGCGCAGCTGTCCACCTTCGTCGACTTCGACGACTCGCCGACGGGTGCGATCGCGGAGAACAACGCGCGCTGGACCGCCGACATGCCAGTGACGACCTACCTGCGCGACATCGGCAAGCACTTCTCGATCAACACGATGCTCTCGCGGGAGACCGTCAAGCGGCGATTGGAGACCGACGGCATCTCCTACACCGAGTTCAGCTACATGCTGCTGCAGGCCAACGACTACGTGGAGCTCAACCGGCGCTACGGCACCAAGCTGCAGATCGGCGGCTCGGACCAGTGGGGCAACATCGTCGCGGGCGTCGACCTGGTCCGAAAGCAGGAGGGCGCCGTCGCGCACGCGCTGACCTTGCCGCTGGTCACCGACTCCGAGGGTCGCAAGTTCGGCAAGTCCACCGGTGGCGGCAACGTGTGGCTGGATCCCGAGCTGACCACGCCGTACGCCTGGTACCAGTACTTCGTGAACACCGCCGATGCCGACGTGTCGAACTACCTGCGGCTGTTCACCTTCCTGGACCGCGAGGAGATCGAGGAGCTGGAGCGGACCACGGCCGAGCGCCCGCAGCTGCGCGCCGGGCAGAAGCGGCTCGCCGAGGAGCTGACCACGCTGGTGCACGGCGCCGACGAGACGCGCAAGGTGATCGAGGCGAGCCAGGCGCTGTTCGGCCGCGGGGAGCTCGCCGAGCTCGACGAGGCCACCCTCGACGCCGCGATGGCGGCGGTGCCGACCGCGGAGGTGCGGCTGTCCGACGGGCCGTCCGCGGTGGACCTGCTGGTCGAGACCGGCCTGGTGAACGGCAAGGGTGCCGCGCGCCGCACCATCAAGGAGGGCGGCGCGTACGTGAACAACTGCAAGATCGCCGACGAGGAGTGGGTGCCGGCCGACGAGGACCTGTTGCACGGTCGTTGGCTCGTCGTGCGCCGTGGCAAGCGCCACACCGCCGGCGTCGAGGTGCTGCGCTGATCGCGATCCCGGATCCCGGCAGGGGTGCTGACCTGCGAGTTCGCCCCTCTGCCGGGAAAGGGGACCCCCGGTTTGACGCGCCTGGGAGCACCGTGTAGATTATTTCGAGTCAGCGCGAGACGGGCCGGGAAAACCGGGCCGAGCCTGACGGGGGTTGCGAACCAAGCTCACACCACGGTGTTAGAGTGGGCACCCCAACCGGGAAATTGGGAAAGCACTCGGCGGGCATTGCTCCGCGGGATGCCGACGCGATTTTCCCTCGATGTTTGAATAACTTGAGCGCCTTGCTGTGCCTGACTGAATGGCGAGTTCCGGGTTTTCGGTGCCGCACCGGAAAGGGGGCACCCCCCCGGTGAAAGCCGAAAAAGCGGCTTGCTAGAGTGGGTAACAGCGAAAGCGCGAGAGAAGAAAACGACTCCCCGGAGTTTCCAGCTGTTTGTTGGGGCGATGGTGTGGGTGTGTTCTTTGAGAACTCAACAGCGGACTGATTTGGTTAGTGTTCTTTGTATGCCCCTGACCAGATGACATTGTGATGTTGTGTG
>NZ_JBHTCJ010000010.1:0-211203 GCF_042665275.1 Saccharopolyspora griseoalba
TGCTGCGCGACGTCGCCGAGAACCGCGAGGTCGGCGACGTGAGCACGCTGGCCGACTCCTCGGTCATGGACCTCATCTCGAAGGGCCTGAGCACCTCCAGCGACGACTGAGGGACTAGCGGTTCGGCTGCGCAGGCCGTCGAGGACGAGCTGGAGGCCTCGCTCGAAGTCGGCCGGGCCGCCGGGGTTCCGATCGATGGCGCCGGCGCTGGCCGCCTGCAGCGCGGTCTGCTCCTCGGCGGTGTGGCCGAAGACCAGGTGCAGCAGGGCGCGGGTGCCGACTCCGACCAGGTCGTCGGGCAGCCCGCCGTCGCGCAGCGCCGCCCGGATCTCCTCGGCGGGCTCGCCCGCTCCGAGGCCGAAGGTGTGCGCGGTGACCACCACCTCGGCGCCGTCGCGGTAGGCCAGCATCGCGTCGCGCAGCTCGCCGCAGACCTCCACGACCCGCTGCTCCCACGCGCTGGCCCGGCGCGGGCGCCTGCCGCGCGCCAGGATCTCGTCGGCCACCGCGGCCAGCAGGGACTGCTTGTTGGGCACGTGGTGGTAGAGCGCGCTCGGCTGGACCCCGAGCTCGCTGGCCAGTCGCCGCATGGTCAGCGACTCCAGCCCGTACTCGTCGAGCACCGCGATCGCGCGATCCACGACGTCGCTGCGGTGGTAGCGCACCCCGTCCCCTCTCGTGTTGACCGATCTCGCACCCCAGTCTATCTTGAACGCTGTTCAGGTGAACACCGTTCAGTAGGGAGCGATGATGGGCGGCACCTTCCAGCACATCGCCGAGCGAGTCCGCAGCGGGACCCCGGCCACGCCCGAGGACGCGCTGGCGGTGCTGCGCGCCACCGACGAGGAGCTGATGCAGGTCGTCAGCGCCGCGGGCGAGCTGCGGCGAGCGCACTTCGGCAACACCGTCAAGGTGAACTACCTGGTCAACCTGAAATCGGGGTTGTGCCCGGAGAACTGCAACTACTGCTCGCAGGCGCTGGGCTCCAACGCCCCGATCCTGAAGTACTCCTGGCTGTCGTCCGAGGAGGCGCTCAAGCAGGCCGAGGCCGGGCTCGGCGGCGGGGCCAGCCGGGTGTGCTTGGTCGCCTCCGGGCGCGGACCGTCCAACCGGGACATCGACAAGGTCACCGAGATGGTCGGCGACCTCAAGGAGAACCACCCCGGCGTGGAGGTCTGCGCGTGCCTCGGCCTGCTCGGCGAGGGACAGGCCGAGCGGCTCAAGGAAGCCGGCGTCGACGCCTACAACCACAACATCAACACCGCCGAGAGCAACCACGACAACATCGTGCAGACCCACACCTACGGCGACCGGATCGACACGGTGGAGAAGGCCAAGGGAGCCGGCGTCTCGCCGTGCTCGGGCCTGATCGCCGGGCTCGGCGAGACCGACGAGCAGCTCGTCGAGGCGCTCTTCGCGCTCGCCGAGCTCGACGCGGACTCCATCCCGGTGAACTTCCTGATGCCCTTCGACGGCACGCCGTTCGAGAACACCTGGGAGCTCTCCCCCACCCGCTGCCTGAAGATCCTGGCGATGGCGCGCTTCGTGTGCCCGGACAGGGAGATCCGCATCGCGGGCGGCCGCGAGATGCACCTGCGCTCGCTGCAGTCGCTGGCGCTGCAGGTGGCCAACTCGATCTTCCTCGGCGACTACCTGACCTCCGAGGGCCAGGACGCCGAGGCCGACCTGGCGATGATCCGCGACAGCGGGTTCGTGGTGCTGGGCTCCGACGAGGAGCTGGCCCAGCGCGAGCACCAGGACCCGGCGATCCGCCGCCGCGGCGCGGGAACCGACCTGGTGCCCAACGCCTGATGCGCGCCGAGGACCTGCTCGCCCACGACCGCGAGCACCTGTGGCACCCCTACACCTCGATGCTCGATCCGGCCCCGACGCGCCTGGTCACCGGGGCCGAGGGCAGCAGGATCACCATCGAGGGCACCGGCCCGGTGGTCGACGCGATGGCCTCCTGGTGGTCGGCCGTGCACGGCTACCGCCACCCGGTGCTCGACGAAGCGCTGCGCGCCCAGGCCGAGCGCATGTCGCACGTGATGTTCGGCGGGCTCACCCACGAGCCCGCCGTCGAGCTGGCCCGGCGGCTCGTCGAGGTCTCCCCGGCCGGGCTGGACCGGGTGTTCCTCGCCGATTCGGGATCGGTGAGCGTCGAGGTCGCGATGAAGATGGCGCTGCAGTACCAGCGCGGCGTCGGCCGCCCGGAGCGCACCCGGTTCCTGACCGTCCGCGGCGGCTACCACGGGGACACCTTCGACTGCATGAGCGTGTGCGATCCCGGTGGCGGGATGCACTCGATGTGGTCGGAGGTGCTGCCGCAGCAGGTCTTCGGCGAGCGCCCGCCGCGCGAGGAGTCCGACGTGGAGGCCTGGGCCGAGGGCTTCCGGGAGCTGGCCGCCGCGCACGCCGGTGCGCTGGCCGGCCTGGTCGTGGAACCGCTGCTGCAGGGCGCTGGCGGGATGCGGCCCTACGCCGCGTCGTGCCTAAGGGTCTTCCGGGAGGTCGCCGACGAGCACGGGCTCGTGCTGATCTTCGACGAGATCGCGACCGGCTTCGGCCGCACCGGAACGTTCTTCGCCGCCGAGGCGGCCGGGGTGAGCCCGGACGTGCTGTGCGTGGGCAAGGCCCTCACCGGCGGCTACCTGACGCTGGCCGCGACGCTGTGCACCTCGCGGATCGCGCGCGGGCTGTCGGCCAGCGACTCCGGGGTGCTCATGCACGGTCCGACGTTCATGGGCAACCCGCTGGCCTGCGCGGTCGCGGTGGCCAGCATCGACCTGCTCACCGGTGGGGACTGGGCCGGCGAGGTCGCCCGCATCAACGCCGGGCTGCAGGCGCTGCACCAGGTCGACGCCGCCGAGGTGCGGGTGCTCGGCGCGGTGGGCGCGGTCGAGCTCGACCACCCCGTGGACACCGCCAAGGCGACCGAGATCGCGCTGGAGCACGGGGTTTGGCTGCGCCCGTTCCGCAACCTGCTCTACACCATGCCGCCCTACGCGTGCAGCGACGAGGACGTCGCCGCGATCTGCACCGCGATCGCGGCGGCCGCGGAGGCCGGATGAGCGCCTGGGAGAGGTGGTTCGCCGAGCAGCGCGAGGAGCGCGAGCGGGCGGGCCTGCAGCGCGCGCTGCGCCCGCGCGCACGGGACGAGCACCTGATCGACCTGGCGGGCAACGACTACCTGGGGCTCAGCGCGCACCCCGAGGTGCGTCGCGCCGCCGCCGGCGCCGCGCTGGGCTGGGGAGCGGGCGCGGGCGCTTCGCGGCTGGTCACCGGGACCACCGAGCTGCACGCCGAGCTGGAGCGCGAGCTGGCCGAGTTCACCGGGCAGCGCGCCGCGCTGGTGCTGTCCACCGGCTACCACGCCAACCTCTCGGCGGTGACCGCGCTGGCCGGCAAGGACGCGCTGATCGTCTCCGACGCGCACGTGCACGCCTCGCTGATCGACGCCGCTCGGCTCTCCCGCGCGTCGATCGAGGTGGTCGGGCACAACGACGTGTCCGCGGTGCGCGCCGCCCTGGCCGACACCGACCGGCGCGCGATCGTGCTCGCCGAATCGGTCTTCTCGGTGCTGGGCGACGCGGCGCCGCTGGCCGAGCTCGCCGCGGTCTGCGCCGAGCACGACGCGCTGCTGCTGGTCGACGAGGCCCACGGCCTGGGCGTGCTCGGCCCGGGCGGGCGAGGGCTGGTGCACGCGCTCGGGCTGGCCGGGCATCCCAACGTGGTGGTCACCGCGACGCTGTCCAAGGCGCTCGGCGCGATGGGCGGAGCCGTGCTGGGCTCGCCCGCCCTGATCGACCACCTGACCAACCGCGCGCGCCCGTTCATCTTCGACACCGCGCTGGCCCCGGCCGCGGTCGCGGGCGCGCAGGCGGCGCTGCGGCAGCTGCGCGCCGCTCCCGAGCTGCCCGGCGAGATCCACCGGCGCGCGGCGCGGCTGGCCGACCGGCTGGTCGTCCCGCGGTCGGCGGGCGCGGTGCTGTCGGTTCCGATGCCGAGCCCCGGCGTCGCGCTTGCCGCGCAGGCCAAGGCGCTGGCCGAGGGGGTTCGGGTGGGCTGCTTCCGGCCGCCCTCGGTACCCGACGGCGTCTCCCGACTGCGCATCACCGCGCAGGCCGGGCTCGACGCGCCGAGCTGGAACCGGGCCGCGGAAGTGCTGGCCCGCATCATCGACGAGCACCGGAGCGAGCAGTGATCACCATCGTCACCGGAACAGACACGGGAGTGGGCAAGACCGTTGCCACCGCGGCGTTGGCGGTGCGGTGCGGATCGGGTGCGGTCGCGGTCAAGCCCGCGCAGACCGGGGTCGGCCCCGACACCCCGGACGTCGCGGTGATCGAGCGGCTGGCCGGGTGCGCGGTCGCCGAGTTCACCCGCCTGGCCGATCCGCTGGCCCCGGACACCGCGGCGCGGCTTCGCGGCGTCGAGATCCCCGAGGTGGCCGAGCACGCCGACCGCATCCGCGAGCTGGCGCGCACCCACCAGGCGGTGCTGGTGGAGGGGTCGGGCGGGTTGCTGGTCCGGCTGGACCGCCGCGGTGGGACGTTGCTCGATCTCGCCGCCGACCTGGCTCGCGACCAGGACGTTCGGGTGCTGGTCGTGACGCGGCTGGGGCTGGGAACGCTCAACCACACCGAGCTGACCGTGACCGCCCTGCGCTCGCGCGGCATCGAACCGGCGGGGCTCGTCGTGGGGTCCGCACCGGACCGACCGGGGCTGGCCGAGCAGCGCAACAGGGTCGAGCTCCCCCGCGTGACCGGGGTGCCGATCGTGCTGGAGATCCCCGGCGACGCCGCGCTCGTGACGCCCGAGGAGTTCCGCGCGGCGCTGGTCTAGGCGCCGTTTCGCGTCTCGCGCGGCGGGGTCTCGGCCGTCCTCCGGCCGGGGCCCGCTGCGCGACGCGCCTCGACGAACGAGGTGCCCCGACACCGCAGCGCGTCGGGGCACCTCGTCGAGCAACGCACCGGCGCTGGCGCCGCGCCGCGCGTTGCAGCTGGGGGTGTCCCCCGCCGGATCGTCCGGCAGTGCGACCCGGCGGGGGACGTGGGGCGCGACGCCGTCGCGCCCCGGTAGGAGGAGGTCGCGCCCGCCCGGAGATAGCGGGCGCTCCTCCGCGGATGGCGGGTCCGGTCCCGGCTTTCCGGCCCACCAGCCCGGGTCAGGGGTTGGGCACGGGCTCCGGCTCGATCAGCGAGTCGATCCGGGTGCCCCGCGCCGTGGAGGCCTCGCGCTCGATCATCACCTCGACCAGCACCGGACGGCTCGTGGCCACGGCCTCCTTGCGCGCCCACTCGATGGAGCTCTGCAGCTCACCGGGTTCGAACACGCGGCATCCCGAGCAGCCGTAGGCGCGCATGAGAGCCACGTTGTCCGTGCCGTTCTCGTCGTAGTGGATGTCCACTTCGGTGTTCATCCCGAACCCGTCGGACTCCGCCTGCCGGATCAGGCCCAGGTATTCGTTGTTGAGCATGATGACCACGAACGGCACGTCGTACTGGGCGGCCACCGCCAGCTCCTCGACCAGGAACTGGAACGAGTAGTCGCCCACGACCGCCACGACCTCGGCGTCCGGCTCGGCCGACTTGACGCCGATGGCCGCCGGGATCTCCCAGCCGAGCGGTCCGGCCTGCCCGCACACCTGGTAGTGCCGCGGCTGGTGCGCGCGCTGGAACTGCCCGCCCCAGATCTGGTAGAGCCCGATCGCGGTGACGAAGTAGGTCTCCGGCGGGAAGATCTCGTTGATCTCCCGGTAGACCCGGGGAGCCTTGATCGGCACCGAGTCGTAGTCGTCCGGTCGGGTCAGCGTCTGCTTGAGCTCGCCGACGCGCCCGACCCAGTCGTCGAACCGCTTGCCGACCGCGCGCTGCCGCGCCTCGTCGAGCATCGCTTCGAGGAACAGCCGGGCATCGGAGACCACCCCCAGGTCGGGCTCGAAGACCCGGCCGATCTGGGTCGGCTCGATGTCGACGTGCACGAACTTGCGCTCGCCCCGGTAGACGTCCAGCGCCCCGGTGTGCCGGTCGCCGAAGCGCGCACCCACCGCCAGCACCACGTCGGATTCCAGGAACGACTGGTTGCCGTAGCGCTGCGAGGTCTGGATGCCGGTCATCCCCGCGTAGAGCTCGTGGTCCTCCGGGAAGGAGCCCTTGCCCATCAGCGTGACCTGCACCGGAACGCCCAGCAGCTCGGCCAGCTCGCGCAGCTGGCCGGAGGCCTCGGCGCCGATGATCCCGCCGCCCGCCAGGATCAGCGGTCGCTCGGCGTCCAGCAGCATGTCCAGGGCGCGCCGCACCCGCGGCGGGTGCGGCTCGATGCGCTGCACGGGTAGCGGGGCGTCGATCTCCGGGTCCCACTCGATCTCCTGCTTCTGCACGTCCAGCGGCAGGTCGATGAGCACCGGGCCGGGTCGGCCGGAGCGGGCGATGCGGAAGGCCTCGCGGAAGATCCACGGCGCCAGGGCGGCCTCCTTGACCTGCACCGCCCACTTGCTCACCGGCTTGGCGATCTCGACGATGTCGACGGCCTGGAAGGCCTCCTGGTGCAGCTTGGAGGACACCGCCTGCCCGGTGATGCACAGGATCGGGATGGAGTCGGCCTGGGCGGTGTAGAGACCGGTGATCATGTTGGTGCCGGCGGGCCCGGAGGTGCCGATGGCGACGCCGACGTTGCCGTTGGTGCGCGCCCAGCCGTCGGCCATGTGCGTGGCGCCCTCCTCGTGGCGCACGATCAGGTGGCGGATGTCGCTGTCCTCCATCGCCGCGTACAGCGGGAGGATCGCCGCGCCCGGGCACCCGAAGGTCACGTCGACGCCCTCGGACTTGAGCACGTCGACGACGGCCTGCATGACAGGAACTCTGGCCATGATGTAAGACTTCCTCTCGGGTGCGCACCTCCGCGGCGCGCACCAAGTTGGGAACGGGTCGGCGGCGTGGTTGCTTGGCGGCGCTGAGCCGCCGACCCGTGACCGTCTCGAGCTCTCGCTCAGGAACGGGCGTTGAGCTGGGTGATCTGCTTGAGCAGACCGGAGTGGTCCAGCTGGCCGCCGCCCTGGGCGACCGCGGCCGCCACGAGCTGGCTGACCAGCGATCCCAGCGGGATGCTCAGGCCCGCCTCGCGGGCGGCGGACTGCACGATGCCCAGGTCCTTGTGGTGCAGTTCGAGCCGGAAGCCCGGGGCGAACTCCCGCTCGCGCATCTTGGCGCCCTTGGCGTCGAGCACGGCGCTGCCGGCCAGACCACCGCCGAGGACCTGCAGGCCCGCTTCGGTGTCCACGCCGTGGCGCTCCAGGAACACCAGCGCCTCGGCCAGCAGGCCGATGTGCCCGGCCACCATCAGCTGGTTGGCCGCCTTGACCGTCTGCCCGGCACCGGCGGGGCCGACGTGCACGATCGTGGCGCCCACCGCGTCGAGCACGCCCCAGGCCGTGTCGACGTCCTCGCGAGCCCCGCCGATCATGATCGACAGCGTGCCGTCGATGGCCTTCGGCTCACCACCGCTGACCGGAGCGTCCAGCGTGCGCACGCCCTTCTCGAAGGCCGCCTCGGCGACCCGCAGCGAGACGTCGGGGCGGATCGTGCTGCAGTCGATCAGCAGCGCGCCCGGCTCGGCGTGGGCCAGCACGCCGTCCTCGCCGAGCACGACCTGCTCGACGTCCGGCGAGTCCGGCAGCATGGTGAACACGATCTCGGCGCCGGAGACCGCTTCGGCGACACTGCTCGCGCCCTTGCCGCCGTCCGCGACCAGCTGGTCGATCTTGGGCTGACTGCGGTTGTACCCGGTGACCTCGTGACCGGCCTTGACCAGGTTGGCCGCCATCGGGCCGCCCATGATGCCCAGCCCGATGAAACCGACCTTGCTCATTCGCCACCTCCGTTGTGGTTCGCCAGCTGCACGGTTCAGCGCTCGATCCAGGCGAAGCTGTCCGCGCTGGCGACCGTGGGTTTGTACTCGAGTCCGATGGGGCCTGCGTAACCGACCGCGTCCAGCCGATCGAAGTAGTGCCCGAAATCGACCTTCCCGCTGCCGGGTTCGCCCCGACCGGGAACGTCGGCGATCTGCACGTGGCCGATGCTCTCCGCGTGCCGGTCGAGCACGGCGTCGGGATCATCGCCGTTGGCCACCAGGTGGTAGATGTCGAACAGCAGCTTGAGGTTGTGCACGCCTTCGGCACCCACCCGGTCGATGACCGCCAGCGCCTCCCCCGCCGTCTTCAGCGGGTAGCTGTCCACGCCGCTGATCGGCTCGATCAGCACCGTCCCGCCGATGCGTTCCGCGGCCTTGCCCGCGCGCACCAGGTTCTCGGTGGCCAGGCCGTCCTGCACCGCGGGGTCGACGCCCTCGACGCGGTTGCCGTAGAGCGCGTTGAACGCCTTGCAGCCGAGCCGCTCGCCGAGGCCGACCGCGACGTCGATGTTGTCGGTGAACTCCGCGGAGCGCGCGGGAACGGAGAGCACGCCGCGGTCACCGGAGGGCAGGTCGCCGCCGAAGAAGTTCAACCCGACCAGCGAGACCCCGGCGTCCTCCACCGCGCGGACGAAGCGGTCCACCTCGCGATCGGTCGGCACCGGATCGGGGAACGGCCACCAGAACTCGATCGCGTCGAACCCGGCCTTCTTGGCCGCGGCCGGCCGCTCGAGCAGGTCCAGCTCGCCGAACAGGATCGAGCAGTTGACCTCGTACCGACTCGGGTCCATCGGCATCCTCCGTGGTTGTTTTCGTAATTCGGAATTATCTTTCCGTATAGCGACACCATAGCGACAAAGCAGTGCCGCAGTCAAGGCCTCACCAGTGGTTTTCAACAAAGTGTTGAGGTGAATATCGGAGGGGTTCCCAACAATTCAGCCCGGCCTGTATTGTTCGGCTCATGCTGACATGCGAGACGCGGGAGAGCGCCATCGCGCGCTTGGGACGCGCGCTGGCCGATCCGACGCGCTGCCGGATCCTGGTGGCGCTGCAGGAGGGCCCCGGCTACCCCGCGCAGCTGGCCGAGCGGCTCGGGCTGACCCGCTCCAACGTCTCCAACCACCTGTCCTGCCTGCGCGGCTGCGGGCTGGTCGTGGCCACCTACGCCGGGCGCCAGGTCCGCTACGAGCTCGCCGATCCCCACCTCGGCCACGCCCTCGACGAGCTGCTCAAGGTCGTGCTGGCCGTCGACCCCGAGCAGGAGTGCCTCGACGACGAGGTGCCGGCATGAGCGAGTCCGGGAACGACGGCTGCTGCGGCGGCTCCTGCGGCGGCGGGGTCGCCGCCGCGGCGCGCAAGGACGTGCTCAGCAGGCGGATCCGGCTGCTGGTGGCGGCCACCATCGCCTACAACGTCGTCGAGGCGATCGTGGCCATCGGCGCGGGAGCGGTCGCGTCCTCGACCGCGCTGATCGGCTTCGGCCTCGACTCGACCATCGAGGTCGCCTCGGCCGCCGCCGTGGCCTGGCAGTTCGCCGGCCGCGATCCGGAATCCCGGGAACGCCTGGCGCTTCGGGTGATCGCGGTGTCGTTCTTCGCCCTCGCCGCCTACGTGACCGTCGAGGCCGTGCGCGCGCTGGTGGGCGCGGGCGAGGCCGCGCACTCCCCCGTCGGCATCGCGTTGGCCGCGGTGTCGCTGGTGGTCATGCCCGGGCTGTCCTACGCGCAGCGACGCGCCGGGCGGGAGCTGGGATCCAACAGCGCGGTCGCCGACTCCAAGCAGACCCTGCTGTGCGCCTACCTCTCCGCGGCGCTGCTGGTGGGGCTGCTGCTCAACGGGCTGCTCGGCTGGTCCTGGGCCGACCCGCTGGTGGCGCTGCTCATCGGCGCCGTCGCGGTCCTCGAAGGCCGCAAGGCCTGGCGGGGAGAGCACTGCTGCTAGCGGTTCGGCCCGGGACCCCGCTGCCGACGAGGGCGAGGTCCCGGGCCGAACCGGCTACGGGCGCAGCGGGCGCAGCTTCCACCAGAGGAAGAACAGCCCGCCCACGACGAGCATGCTCACCCCGGTCCAGAGGTTGATGTTGACCCCCTGGGCCTTCTGGATGTCGGCCTCGGAGGCGAACACGCCGATCAGACCGATCAGGACTCCGTAGAACGCGAACAGCCCGCCGATCACCGCGCGGATGTCGAACAGCTTCGACGCCGTGCCGGAACGCCGCTCCAACTCGTCGAAGTCCGGTTCCTCCACAGTGCTTTCGGACATCTCATCTCCTCCGGACGATCACAGCGAGAACGGGACGTAGCACAGGGCGGCCAGCACGATCGCGCCCCAGCCCAGCAGCGCGGGACGCCGGTACCAGGCCTCGTCGCCCGCGGCGTGCTCGCCGCGGTCCCGAGCCGCGCTGCGGGTGTAGACCAGGCCCTCCAGCTCCGCATCGGACTTGGGCGCGGTGGCCAGCGCGATCGGCACGCTCACCGCCACGTCCACCACGAACGCCACGATCGAGGCGACCATGTTCGCGCCCTGGTCGGTGCTGATCGGCACGATGCCCAGCTGGTAGGACACGTAGAAGCAGATCGGCGCCGCGGTGCCGAGCAGCAGGCCCCAGAACCCCGCCTGGGCGGTCATCCGCTTCCAGAACAGCGCCAGGATGAACGTGGCGAACAGCGGGACGTTGAAGAACGAGAACAACGTCTGCATGTAGTTCATGATGTTGCTGAACGACGCGGCGATGAACGCCGTGCCCATGCCGATGATCACGCCGACCGCGGTGATCACCCGGCCCACCGCGAGGTAGTGCCCGTCGGGCATGTTCGGCTTGATGTAGGCCTGCCAGATGTCGGTGGTGAACACCGTGTTGAAGCTCGAGACGTTGGCCGCCATGCCCGCCATGAACGACGCCATCAGACCGGTGACCGCCAGCCCGAGCACGCCGTTGGGCAGCAGGTCGCGCATCAGCATCGGGATCGCGTCGTTGTAGTCCAGCCCGCTGCCCGCCTTGCCGATCGAGGGCTGCACCAGCAGCGCGATGATGCCGGGCAGCACCACGATCATCGGGATGAACATCTTGGGGAACGCCGCGATCAGCGGGGTCCGCTTGGCCGCCGAGAGGTTCTTGGCCGACAGCGAGCGCTGGACCTCGGCGAAGTTGGTCGTCCAGTAGCCGAACGACACCGCGAAGCCCAGGCCCAGGGTGATCGTCAGCCAGTTCGCCCCGAGCGGGTTGTCCTGACCGAAACCCGTTCCGCCCCAAGCGGTCAGGAACTCCGGGCCGGGGCCGCTGCGGACCTTGTCGATGAGCCCGTCGAAGCCGCCGATGCGAATCATCCCCAGTACGGTCAGCGGCACCAGCGCTGCGACGATGACGAAGAACTGCAGGACCTCGTTGTAGATCGCCGAGGACAGCCCGCCGATGACGATGTAGGCCAGCACGAACACACCGGCCACGAAGATCGAGACCGGCAGCGGCCAGCCCAGCAGCGCGCGCAGCACGATCGCCAGCGCGTAGAGGTTCACCCCGGCGATCAGCACGGACGCCACCGCGAAGATCACCGAGCTGAGCAGGTGCGAGGACCGGCTGAACCGCAGCAGCAGGAACTCCGGCACGCTGCGCACCTTGGAGTTGTAGTAGAAGGGCATCATCACCAGGCCGAGGAACACCATCGCCGGGATCGCGCCGATGAGGTACCAGTGCACCGTGTAGGCGCCGTACTGGGCGCCGTTGGCGGCCATGCCGAGGATCTCGGTGGCGCCCAGGTTGGCCGACACGAACGCCAGCCCGGTCACCCAGGCCGGCAGCGAGCGGCCCGACAGGAAGAAGTCCAGGCTGTTGTTCACGCTCCGCTTCGCCGCGAACGCGATGCCCAGCACCACGGCGAAGTACGAGGCGAGGATGACGTTGTCCGCCCAGTTCATGGACAGGCGTAATGAATCCGCGTAGATGTGCATGCGTGTTCCCCGGAGTAGCAGCAGGTCGTGCGATAACGGGTCTTCCACAGTCGGGGCGCCGCGCCCCGCGTCGCGCGAGTCGTGCCGATGTTCTCCTCTCGTCGTCGAGCGAAGAGCTGCCGGTGCTCGGTCAGACCCTGCGCGGCCCGGTGCTCTCCCGGACGATCAGCTCGGCGGGCACCACGGTGCGCTGCTGGGCCTGCTGGCCCTCTATGCGGTTGAGCAGCTGCCCGAAGGTCTGCTTGCCGAGGGCGATGAAGTCCTGCCGGACCGTGGTCAGCGGCGGGCAGAAGTAGGCGGATTCGGGGATGTCGTCGAAGCCGACCACCCGCACGTCGTCGGGCACCGACACCCCCGCCTCGGAGAAGGCCCGCAGCACGCCGAGCGCCATCTGGTCGTTGGCCACGAAAACCGCGCCGACCGGATCGGGGTCGTGCAGCAGCTCCCAACCGGCGAGATAGCCCGAGTGCGGGCTCCAATCCCCGCGCAGCACCGGGAACTCGGCCGCTCCGCGGGCGGCGACCACGTCGCGCCAGCCCGCCTCGCGGGAGCGCGACTCGTGCCAGCCGTGCGGACCGGCGATGTGCCGGACCGTCTCGTGCCCCAGCGCGAAGAGGTGCTCGGTGGCCCGGCGCGCGCCGTCCCGGTGGTCCACGGTCGACACCGGGACCGACGATCCCTCGACGTCGGCGACCGCCACCAGCGGGACGTCCTGCGGCACGTCGCGCAAGGCCCGGGCGGTGGCCTCGTGCGGCGCGATCACCACCACGCCCTCGACCCCCTGCCCGCGCAGCCGGTCCAGCGCGCTGCTGATCTGCGCGTGCTCGGGAGCGTTGACGCTGGTGATCGACACGGCGTAGCCCGCGTCGCGAGCGGCGTTCTCCAGCCCGTAGAGCGTGCTGGCCGGGCCGTAGAGCACCGAGTCCAGCGCCACCACGCCCAGCGTGCGCGAGCGCCCGGTGGCAAGCCCTCTGGCCAGCGAATTCGGCCGGTAGCCGAGCTTCTGGATCGCCTCCAGCACGCGCAGCCGGGTCTCGGCGCGCACCGACCCGCTGCCGTTGACCACCCGCGAGACCGTCATGTGCGAAACACCGGCGGCCGCGGCGACATCGCTGAGCGCCGGCTGCTTCCCGGACCCGGCCGGGCCCTCGGTTCGCTTCGCCATCCGGCACCTCGCTTCGTCGACGATCGACGAGGATGTTAGCGATAACACACTCGCCGTCAACCCCGATCGCTCGACGAATCCCGCGCGGTTGCCGAAACATCACCGGAACCGAGCGCCGACTTCCGCCGAGCGGTAGGCGAACCGGCCATCCGGGTGTTGTCGGCCGGAGTCCGGGTTGACCGGATCGGGACCCGTCCGTACCTTCCGATCTCGATCGCGCTGTTAGCGCTCACTTCGCACCACCCCGCCAGGTCGGCGACATCCACCGGGTTCCAGCACCCCGCCGCAGGCCTGATCACGGGTTCGCACGTTGTCCGAAATATCGAACATGGCTGTTCCGAGGAGATCAGGATGACGAGAGCGTTACCCCTCCGAGGCACCGCGAGGCGACGGCGCGGACGACGATCCGCGCTGGCCATCGCGCTGGCCGCCGGCCTGGTCATCGCCCCGCAGGCGGCGGCGCAGGCGGCGGACCACCAGATCACCGTCCACCCCGACCGCGACGGGCCCGCCATCGCCGACAACATGTACGGCGTCTTCTACGAGGACATCAACCGCGCCGCCGACGGCGGGCTGTACGCGGAACTGGTGCAGAACCGCTCCTTCGAGTACGCCCCGGTGGACAACCCGGACTACGCGCCGCTGACCGCCTGGCAGCCCGCGAGCTCCGGCGGATCGGCCGAGGTCGTCGACGACGCCGGCAGGCTCAACGAGCGCAACCGCAACTACCTCCGGCTCACCGCCGACGGCCCGCGGGGCTACGGCATCGCCAACACCGGCTACAACACCGGGTTCTCCCTGCGCGAAGGCGCCGAGTACGACTTCTCGGTGTGGGCGCGCACCGACCAGCCCGCGGGAACCCCGCTGACCGCGGTGCTGCGCGATCCCTCCGGCGCGCCGCTGTCCCGGCCGCTGGAGCTCGCCGTGCGAGCCGACGGCTGGGCCAAGTACACCGGCACGCTCACCGCCACGAAGACCAGCACCCGAGGACGCCTGGAGGTCTCGGCCACCGGGCCGGCGACGCTGGGCCTGGACATGATCTCGCTGTTCCCGCGGGACACCTTCAAGGACCGCCCGAACGGGCTGCGCCAGGACCTGGCCGAGAAGATCGCCGCGCTCAACCCCGGATTCCTGCGGTTCCCCGGCGGTTGCCTGGTCAACACCGGCAGCCACGAGGCCTACGAGGCCCCGAACTGGGAGCGCAAGCGCTCCTACCAGTGGAAGGACACCATCGGCCCGGTCGAGCAGCGCGCCACCAACGCCAACTTCTGGGGCTACAACCAGTCCTACGGCCTGGGCTACTTCGAGTACTTCCAGTTCGCCGAGGACGTCGGCGCGATGCCGCTGCCGGTGGTGCCCGCGCTGGTCACCGGCTGCGGGGAGAACCAGGCCACCGACGATCCGCAGCTGCTGCGGCGGCACATCCAGGACACCCTGGACCTCATCGAGTTCGCCAACGGACCGGTCACCTCGACCTGGGGCGCCAAGCGAGCCGAGATGGGGCACCCGGAGCCGTTCGGCCTCACCCACCTCGCGGTGGGCAACGAGGAGAACCTGCCGGACGAGTTCATGGAGCGCTTCGCGCAGTTCCGCGACGCCGTCGAAGCCGAGCACCCGGACATCACCGTGATCAGCAACTCCGGTCCGGACGACAGCGGGCAGGTCTTCGACCGCGCCTGGGAGCTCAACCGGCAGCACGGCGTCGAGATGGTCGACGAGCACTACTACAACGACCCCGCCTGGTTCCTGGCCAACAACCACCGGTACGACGGCTACGACCGCAACGGCCCGCAGGTCTTCCTCGGCGAGTACGCCTCCGAGGACAACAAGTTCCGCAACTCGCTGGCCGAAGCCGCCTACATGACCGGCCTGGAGCGCAACGCCGACGTCGTGAAGCTGGCCTCCTACGCGCCACTGCTGTCCAACGTGGACTACGTGCAGTGGAGCCCGGACATGATCTGGTTCGACAACGCCCGCTCCTGGGGATCGACCAGCTACGCGACCCAGAAGCTGTTCATGAACAACGTCGGTGACCGGGTGGTGCCCAGCACCGCCACCGAGGACGAGACCCTCCGGCAGGTCGTCACCCGCGACGAGGCGACCGGCGAGCTGATCGTCAAGGTCGTCAACGCCGGGTCCGCGCCGGCGCGGACCCACCTCGACGTGGGCACCGAGGTCGACCCGGTCGCGCGGGTGACCACGCTGCGGGGAGACCCCGAAGCGGAGAACACCGCCACCCAGCGGCCCATCCGCCCCGTCGAGTCCACCTTCGAGGGCGCCGCCGCGGAGTTCGACCACACCTTCCCGGCCCACTCGATCACCTTCATGCGGCTGCGCCCCGCGCAGTCCTGAACCTCCCGGGGTGCCGCGCCGACCACGCGCGCGGCACCCCGGGTCCCGAGGAGGACCTGATGCACGCACGAATCTCGCGCCGCACCGCGCTGTCCGCGGGCGCTCTCGCCCTCGGCGCGACCGCGATGCCGGCCACCGCCACCGCGGCCCCCGCCAGCGCGGCCGCCGCCCGCTACGCCAACCCGCTGGTCCGGCAGCGGGCCGACCCGCACATCACCCGGCACACCGACGGCTTCTACTACTACACCGCCACGGTTCCCGAGTACGACCGGCTGATCCTGCGCCGCGCCCGCACCATCGGCGGCCTCGCCGACGCCGACGAGGTCGTGCTGTGGCGCGAGCACGCCAGCGGCCCGATGGGCGCGCACATCTGGGCGCCCGAACTGCACCGCGTCGACGGGCGCTGGTACATCTACTTCGCCGCCGGCGACGCCGAGGACGTGTGGCGGATCCGGATGTACGTGCTGGAGAACGCCGCCGCCGACCCGTTCGCCGGCGAGTGGGTGGAGAAGGGCCAGATCGCCACCCCCTGGGACAGCTTCGCGCTGGACGCCACCACCTTCGTCCACGGGGGAACCCGCTACCTCGCGTGGGCGCAGGAGGAACCGGGGATCGACAGCAACAGCAACCTCTACCTCGCGCCGATGAGCGACCCCTGGACCATCTCGGGTGCGCCGGCGCGGCTGTCGCAGCCCACCTACGACTGGGAGACCCGCGGGTACGCGGTCAACGAGGGGCCCGCGGTCATCCAGCGCAACGGGCGGGTGTTCCTTTCCTACTCGGCCAGCGCCACCGACGCCAACTACTGCCTCGGGTTGCTGACCGCCTCCGCCGAAGCCGATCTGATGGACCCCGCGTCGTGGGCGAAGTCGCCGGAACCGGTGTTCCGGAGCGACGAGGAGAACGGCCAGTACGGCCCTGGGCACAACAGCTTCGCGCTGGCCGAGGACGGCCGCACCGACCTGCTCGTCTACCACGCGCGGCAGTACCGGGAGATCGACGGCGACCCGCTGCTCGACCCCAACCGCCACACCCGCGTGCAGCCCCTCGGCTGGCACCCCGACGGAACCCCGGACTTCGGGGCACCCGTGCCCGACGCGTGAGCCGGCTCCGGGCCGGAACTCCGCCCCACCGGGGAGTTCCGGCCCGGACCGCGGCCTCAGACCCGGGCGGCGAGGAGCTCGGCCAGGTGCACCGACGGGACCCCGGCGAGGTCGTCGAGCTGGTGGCTGCAGGACATGCCGTCGGCGAGCACGACCGCGCCGGGGTGCTCGCGCACCGCCGGCAGCAGGTGCGTCTCGGCCACGGCCTTGGACACCTCGTAGTGGCCCTTCTCCATGCCGAAGTTCCCGGCCAGGCCGCAGCACCCCGGCACCTTGGTGACCTTCGCCCCGGCGTCGGCCAGCAGCTTCTCGTCGGCGGCCCAGCCGAGCACCGCCGCATGGTGGCAGTGCGGTTGCGCGACGACCTCGACGCCGGTGAGGTCCGGTGGCGTCCAGCCGACCTCGACGAGCAGCTCGCCGAGCGTGCGCACGCCCGCGGCGACCTCGCGGGCCCGCGGGTCGTCGGTGAGCTCCACCGCGTCCGAGCGCAGGGTCGCCAGGCAGGACGGTTCCAGCCCGATCACCGGCACCCCGGACTCCACGTAGGGAGCCAGCACCGCCGCGCTCTGCTCCACGATCGCCCTGGCCTCGTCGAGCTGGCCGGTGGTCACCCAGGTCAGCCCGCAGCAGGCGTCCTGCTCGATCACCCTGGCCCGCAGGCCCGCCGCCTCCAGCAGCCGGATGGCCGCGTGCCCGCGGTCCGGCAGGAAGTGGTCGGTGAACGAGTCCGCCCAGATCCACACGTCGGGTTCGAGGCGGCTGTACTCCCGCGCACCCGCGCGCAGCGTTCGGCGCGCGAAGGCGGGGATGGACCGGCGCTGGTCGATGCCGGCGACGGCGCGGGCCAGGCCCGCCAGCGGCCGCACCCCGAGCATAGCGTTGGCCACCCGCGCCAGCGGTGCGCCGAGCTTGGCCCACCGCGGCAGCCGTCCCAGGGTGTAGTGGCTGCGGGGGCGGCGCTTGCCGCGGTAGGTCTGGTGCAGCACCTCGGCCTTGTAGGTGGCCATGTCCACCCCGGTCGGGCAGTCCGAGGCGCACCCCTTGCAGGACAGGCACAGGTCCAGCGCCTCGTGCACCGCCGGATCGGCGAGCCCGTCGACCACCGAGCCGTCCAGCGCCTCCTGCAGCACGCGGGCGCGACCGCGCGTGGAGTCCTTCTCCTCGCTGGTGGCCAGGTAGGACGGGCACATCACGCCACCGGTCTTGGGCGCCACGCACTTGCCGACACCGGTGCAGCGGTGCGCGGCCTCGGCCAGCGATCCCCCGTCGTGGAGCAGCCGCAGCGCCGGGGTGACCGGCTTGCTCGGCCGGTTGGGCCGCACGTCGGCGTCGATCGGCGCCGGGTCCACCAGCACGCCCGGGTTGAGCACGCCACCGGGATCGCAGATCTGCTTGACCGCGCCGAACAGCCGGATCGACTCCGCGTCGTACATCAGCGGCAGCAGCTCGGACCGGGCCCGGCCGTCGCCGTGCTCACCGGACAGCGAGCCGCCGTGCTCGCTGAGCCTGCGGGCGCAGGCGGTCATGAACTCCCGGAAGACCTGGTTGCCGCGCGGATCCCCCGGCGCGAACGGGAAGTCCACCCGCACGTGCACGCAACCGTCCCCGAAGTGCCCGTAGGGCACGCCGTGCAGCCCGTGCTCGGAGAGCAGCTCCTCGAACTCGCGCAGCCAGGTGCCGAGCTGCGGCGGCGGCACCGCGGCGTCCTCCCAGCCCGGGTAGGCCGGCGTTTCCAGGCTGCGCGCGGCCAACCCCGCCCCGTCCTCCCGGATGCGCCACAGCGCGGCCGCCTCGCCCGGGTCGATGACCTCGCGGTGGTCCAGCGCCTCGGCGGAGGAGATCACGTCGGCGGCCAGGGCCGCGGAGTCGCTGCCCGCGACTTCCACGAACAGCCAGCCGCCGCCGTGCGGCAGCGCGGGCACGGAGGTTCCGCTGGCCTTGGCGAGGTCGACGATGCGCGCGTCCAGCCCCTCGCAGGCGATCAGCCTGCCCGGCGCGGCGTCGAGCACTCCCGGCACCGCGTCGGCGGCCTCGGCCATCGAGGGGTAGCCGAGCACCACCAGCCTGCGGTGCGGTTCGTCGCCGACCAGCCGGACGGTGGCCTCCTGGACCATGCCGAGGGTGCCCTCGGAACCGACGAGGAAGCGCTCCAGCCTGCGCCCCTGCTCGGGCAGGAGGTGCTCCAGCGAGTAGCCGCTGACCTGCCGGGAGAACCGGCCGAAGGTGGTGCGGATGTGCGCGAGGTGATCGTCGGCCAGCGCCTCCAGCGCCACCCGCGCCTTGGAGTGCTCGCCGGTCCGGGCGACCTCGCCGGTGCCGAATGCGACCTTGAGGCCGGTGACGTTGTCGGCGGTGCGGCCGTAGCCGAGCGCGCGGGAGCCGCAGGCGTTGTTGCCGATCATCCCGCCGATCGTGCAGCGGGTGTGCGTCGAGGGGTCGGGGCCGAAGCGCAGCGCGTGCGGCGCGGCGGCGCGCTGCAGCTGGGCGTGCACCACGCCGGGCTGGACCCGCGCGGTCCCGGCCTCCGGGTCGATGTCGAGGACCCGGTTGAGGTGCCGGTGGGTGTCGACCACGATGCCCGGGCCCACCGCGTTGCCCGCGATCGAGGTGCCCGCGCCGCGCATGGTCACCGGCACGCCGAGCTCGCGCGCCGCCTCCAGCACGGCGGGCAGCTCGTCTGGGTCGCGCGGGCGCGCGACGGCCTGCGGCACGACGCGGTAGAGCGAGGCGTCGGAGGAGTACAGCGCCCGCGTCAGGCTCGCGTCGGAGACGTCGTCGACGCCGCGCCTCCGCAGCTCGGCCAGCAGGTCGGTCGACTCCACGCCCATCACACGCTCCGCTCACCAGGGTCCGACTGCGGTTCAGGCCGGCAACGGCGCCGTCATCGCGGGCTCCGGCACGCGCGCATTTTCCGCCCGCGCCCGGGCCCGGCGCAGGACGCCGCGCCGACCGATCACCCGCCCGACTCTAGATCCACTACCCGGGTCGGCGGGAGTCGTACCGCGCCGAGCTCACCTCCGGTGATCGAGCTCGTCCTCGCAGCGCCGATGCCGCCCGGGCTTCGACGCGGCCTCGGCGGGCGCTCCGCGCAGCGCCTGCCAGACCTTGCTCTCGGGGACCCCGAGCTCCCCGGTCTGCAGCCAGGGCCGGACGTTGCGGGCCGCGGCGAGCGAATCCGAGATGACACCTCGGCGGGAACTGCTCATGGTGATCATGGTTCACGACCCGAGCGCGCGTTCGCCGGTGCGACACGTCGCCCGGACGGATGATCTCTCCGGCCTCGCTGCGATCGCACCGCAGGCGGGGTTCACCGGATTGATTTCACTTATGACTGAACGAATAGCACGCACGAATATACGCGCTGTGATGAGGCTCGGCTCATCCACCGGTCGATACCTCCGGACGGGTTAAGCCGACGTAGCCTTGTCCGGCAAAGCCGCGAGCGGAAAGGGCAGGGCGCGATGACGCGAGGAGCGCGCGGGGCGCTCGGCACCGCGATCCGCGGGCAGTGGCGACCGGTGAGCGCGAGCGCGGTCCTCTCGGCGCTCCACCAGGGCGCCGAGGCGCTGGTGCCGGTGCTGATCGGCCTGGTGCTCGACGAAGCCGTGACCACCCGCTCCCCCGACCGCTTCGCGCTGCTGATCGCCGTTCTCGGGGCGGTGTTCCTGGTGCTGGCGACGAGCTTCCGCCAGGGCGCCCGGCTGGGCGAGCGGGCCTCCCACCTGGCCGCCCACCAGCTGCGGCTCGACCTCTCCCGGCGGGTGCTGGACCCGCGCGGCGGAGCGGAATCCGACCGGCTCCCCGGCGAGCTGGTCAACATCGCCACCAACGACGCCAAGCGGGTGGGGGCGGTCAACCTCGCCCTGCCGATCGGGCTGGCCGCGCTGTGCGGGCTGCTCGTCGCGGCGGTCGCGCTGCTGCGCATCTCCGCCGTGCTGGGGCTGGTCGTGCTGCTGGGCACACCGCTGCTGCTGTTCCTGGCTCACCTGCTGGGCAGACCGCTGGAGCGGCGCGGTGCCGCAGAGCAGGAGCGCGCCGCGCGGGCCTCCGGGATGGCCGCCGACCTGGTCTCCGGTCTGCGCGTGCTCAAGGGCATCGGCGCGGTTCCGGCCGCGGTGGCCCGCTACCGGGACACCAGCGCGCGCTCGCTGCACGCCACGCTGCGCGCCGCGCGGGCCAAGGCCTGGCACGACGGCGGGATGCTGGTGGCGACCGGCGTGCTGATCGCGGTGATCGCCCTGGTCGGCGGCCGGCTGGCGGCGCGCGGGGAGATCAGCGTCGGCGGCCTGGTCGCCGCGGTCGGCCTGGCGCAGTTCCTGCTCGGCCCGCTGCAGACGTTCTCCTTCGTCAACGGCGACCTGGCGCTCGCCCGCGCCTCGGCCGAGCGCATCGACGCGGTGCTCCGCGCACCGGGCGCGGTGCGCGCGGGGACCGCCCGGCTCCACCGGCCCGCGCGCGGCGAGCTCCGCGTCCGGGTGGGACTCGGCGGCTCGCGCGTCGACTTCGAGGCCGCACCCGGCGAGCTGACCGGCGTGGTCACCGGCGATCCCCGCCTCGCGGCGGCGCTGCTGGCGTGCCTCGGGCGCGAGACCGACCCCGACTCCGGGTCGGTCGAGCTCGACGGGCAGGACATCGCGGCGGTCGACGTCCCGGAGCTGCGCGCCGCGCTGCTGGTCGCCGCGCACGACGCGGACCTGTTCGAGGAATCGGTGCACGACAACATCACCGCGGGCGCCCCGCGCCCGGAGCTCGATCGGGCCCTGACCGCCTCGGCCGCCGACGAGGTGATCCGCGCGCTGCCCGAGGGGGCCGGGACCGTGCTGGCCGAGCGCGGCCGATCGCTGTCCGGCGGTCAGCGCCAGCGGGTCGCGCTGGCCCGCGCCCTTGCCGCCGCGGCTCCCGTTCTGGTGCTGCACGACCCGTCCACCGCGGTGGACGCGGTGACCGAAGCCCGCATCGCGGAAGGGATCAGGCAGGTCCGCACCGGCAGAACCACGCTGCTGGTCACCACCAGCCCTGCGCTGCTCTCGGTCGCCGACCGGGTCGTGTTCGCCGACTCCGGCGCGGTCGCCCCGCACGCGCAGCTGCTGGCCGACCCGGACTACCGGGCGGTGGTGCTGGCGTGAGCCTGCTGCCCACCGCCGACCGCGCGCGCACCCGCGCCGCGGTCGCCCAGCTGCTGCGCCCTCACCGCGCGGTCGTGCTGCGCGCCTTCGCGCTGCTGCTCGCCGCGACCGGGCTCGGGCTGCTGATCGCACCGCTGCTGGGCCGGATCATCGACGTCGTGGCCTCCGGCGGCAGCCCGGAGGAGATCACCGCACCGGTGCTGCTGATCCTGCTGGCCGTGCTCGGCCAGGGAGTGCTCACCGCGCGCGGGCTGGCCGACGTCGCCGAGTTCGGCGAGTCCGCGCTGGCCGCGCTGCGCGAGCGGTTCGTCGCGCGCGCCCTGGCGTTGCCGCTGGAGCGCGTCGAGCGCGCCGGTTCCGGCGATCTCACCTCGCGAGTGGCCAACGACGTCAGCACGGTCGGTCAGGCGGTGCGGATCGCGCTTCCGGAGCTGGTCAGATCCGGGCTGACCATCGTGCTCACGCTGGTCGCGCTGGTCCTGCTGGACTGGCGGTTCGCGCTGGTGGCGCTGGTGGTCGCGCCGATCCACGTGGCCGCGGTGCGCTGGTACCGGCGCCGCGCGGAACCGCTCTACGCCGAGCAGCGGGTGGCCGCGGGCGCCCAGCAGCACCAGCTGCTCGACACCGTCGGCGGTGCGCGCACGGTGCGCTCCTTCGGCCTGGAGGCGGCGCACCGCAGGAAGGTGCGCGAGCGGTCCTGGCGCGCGGTCGAGCTGATGCTGCGCGGGGTCGACCTGCTGACCGGCTTCTACAACCGGCTCAACCTCGCCGAGTTCGTCGGGCTGACCGCGGTGCTGACCACCGGGTTCGCGCTGGTGTCCACCGGTTCGACCACGATCGGCACGGCCAGCGCGGCCGCGCTGTACTTCCACAACCTGTTCAACCCGATCAACGCGGCGCTGCGGCTGGTCGACGACGCGCAGATCGCGCTGGCCGGGCTGGTTCGCCTGGTCGGCGTCGCCGACCTGCCCGAGGACGGGGACGACACCGCCGCCGCGCGCACCGACGGCTCCATCAAGATCGCCGCCCTCGGCCACGAGCACCGGCCCGGCCAGCCGGTCCTCGACGACGTCGACCTGGAGGTCCGCGCCGGGGAGCGGGTCGCGCTGGTCGGCGCGAGCGGGGCCGGCAAGACGACGCTGGCCAAGCTCATCGCCGGGGTGCACCTGCCGACCAGGGGCGCGATCCGCATCGGCGGGATCGCCCTGGACGAGCTGGGCCGGTCCGTCGGCGCGGAGGTGGCGCTGGTCAGCCAGGAGGTCCACGTCTTCGCCGGCCCGCTGGCCGAGGACCTCCGGCTCGCCCGCCCCGGAGCCACCGACGCCGAGCTGCGCGAGGCCCTGCGCGCGGCGGGAGCGCTCGGCTGGGCGGAGGCGCTGCCCCGCGGCGTGGACACCGTGGTCGGCGACGGCGGGCACCGGCTGACCGCCGCGCAGGCCCGGCAGCTGGCGCTGGCCCGCCTCGCCCTCGGCGAGCACCCGATCGCGATCCTCGACGAGGCCACCGCCGAGGCGGGCAGCGCGGGCGCCCGCGAGCTGGAGGCCGCTGCCGACCGGGTCCTGGCCGGTCGCACCGCGCTGGTGGTCGCCCACCGCCTCGACCAGGCCGCGGCCTGCGACCGGATCGTCGTGCTGGAGGCCGGGCGCGTGGTCGAGCAGGGCCCGCACGCCGAACTCCTCGCGGCCGGCGGACCCTACGCCCGGCTCTGGCGGGCGTGGTCGGACCGCTGATGCCGCGCGGGCGCCTCCGCGATCGATCGCCTGTTCGCTGTGCGGCGCGGCGACGTGGGCTAGCCTCGGGAGATGGCCGATGCGGACGTCCACTTCTACTTCGACCCGGTGTGCCCGTTCTGCTGGATGACGAGCAAATGGGTGCGCATCGTGCAGGAGCAGCGCGGTTACCAGGTGGACTGGCGGTTCATCTCGCTGCGCCTGGTCAACGCCGAGGTCGACTACGACGCGCACTTCCCGCCGGAGTACGAGGCCGGCCACACCGCCGGGCTCCGCCTGCTGCGGGTGGCGGCTCGCGCTCGCGCCGAGCACGGCCGCGACTCCGTGGCCCGGCTCTACGCCGCCATGGGAAGCCGCATCTTCGACCGGGAACCGGCCGGGGACGCCGAGGACCCCGGGTACCGCGGCACCCGCGAGTTCGTCGAACCGGTCCTGGCCGAAGCGGGCCTGCCGAACGAGCTGGCGGAGGCGCTGGACGACGACGGCCGCGACGCGGAGATCCGGGCCGAGACCGATGAAGCGCTCTCCCTGACCGGCAAGGACGTCGGCACGCCGATCCTGCACTTCGAACCGCCGACGGGCGTGGCGTTCTTCGGCCCGGTGATCAGTCGCCTGCCCGACGCCGAGCAGGCGCTCGAGCTGTGGGACCACGTCGTCGGCCTGGCCGGTTTCCCCGGTTTCGCCGAGCTGAAGCGCAGCCTGCGCGAGCGGCCGCAACTGCGCGCGCTCGGGGTCGGCGAGGACGACGTGGGCGTCCAGGAGGACTGGCACGGCGGCAGCCGCAGGCAGAAGCGCTAGGAGCTGCTCACGAGTTGCTCTGCTCGGTGCGGGCAGCAGTCCCCGGGCGGCTCAGCGGACGCCGGGCACGCCTGACGTGCGCCGGTCGAACCGGATCCCGGCAACCGCTCACACCAACCGGCGCCCGGTGCGGACGCGCCAGCGGAAGTCCCGGAGGAAGGCGTTGAACGGGAAGCGTCGCAGCGGGCCGGGCAGGCGCAGGGCGACCGCGCCCACCGCGCGGGTGAAGCGGTCGAAGCGGCGCTGATCGCGCTCGGTCCACGGCAGCCGCATCTGCTCCCGGAACACCGGCGGCAGGAAACCCGTGGTCACGAACCTGTTCGGCCGAGCGAGGGGAACCCGCAGCACCGCGGGGAGGAAGCGCAGCTCCACCACCGCCATCAGGTGCTCGCGCACCGGTTCGTCGACGCGCACGTGCTCCAGCTGCGACTGCCAGTACCGCCCGAACTCCGCGCGGCTCGCCGGCCAGGACTCCGGCCGCACCTGCAGGGTGGTGCCCAGCGGCGCCGCACCGGCGTACGCGGCCTCCCGCTGCGCGTCGGAGAGCCTGCTGCCGCTCAGAGCTTCGAACGCGTCCTCGAACCCCTTGTACAGGCACGCGGCGACCCACAGCTGCAGTTCCGGGTCGAAGGCGTTGTAGCGCACCGGGCTCCGCTCGGTGGAGCGCACCCGGGCGTGCGCGCGGTCGACCGCGCGCCGGTAGACGCGCTTGTCCTGCGCGGTGCCCGAGGTCGCCACGGCGAGGTAGGTGAAGGTGGTGCGGGCGCGCTTGAACGGGTGCAGGAACAGGTTCCCGGAGTCCACCGAGCTCTCCACCACGCCGTAGCCGACGCCCGGCCGGGCCAGCTGCATCACCACGTTCGCGGCGCCGGCCATCAGCTCGGCACCGACGATCAGCTCGTCGAACGCCCGCGACACGGAGGCCTCCCCATCTCTGCCCTGCAGAATCAGGCTAGCAATCCGGGAGGAGGCCTTCCGCGCGCGAACGGGTGCGCCGGCGCTACTCGTAGCGGATCGCCCCGGGGTCGTATCGGCACTGGTCGCTGGGACCGCTGCCGATCTCGGAGGGCTCGCCGTCGGTGACGCCCTCGTACCAGACGCAGATGTCCATCTCGCGGTCTCCCACCACCGTGATGTCGTCGAGCGTGGCGGTGTCGCCGTAGTTGACGTTGATGCCGGCCAGCGCGGTGTCGGGGGCCGTGGCCGTCACGTCGGAGATCTCCACGTGCCGTTCCACCGGGTTGGTGCTGCAGTTGCCGCAGGAGCGGTAGAGCTTGCCGAAGTCGGAGACCTCGAAGTTGCGGATGATCATGGTTCCGGGGCCGTTGTGCTGGAAGACCTTGTCGTCGGCCAGCGCCGCGCTGCCGCCGTCGACGGTCATGGTCGCCGCCGGGTCCTCGGCCTCGAACGTGGCCGCGTCCTCGCCGACGTCCTCCCACACCACGTTGCGCAAGGTGCAGCTGCCGAGGCAGTGCACCCCGTCGGCGGCCGGGGACCCGAGCACCACGTTGGACAGCTGGGCGCCGTCGGCGAGCTCGAAGATCGGGCCCTGGCCCTCCTCCTGATCGCCGCCGCCGAGATCCCCGGTCCCGTAGTAGCGGTCGCCACCGCCGTCGAAGGTCTCCCCCGCCGCGACCTGGATGGTCTCGCCGACCGGGTGGTCGGCCTGCGCCTCGGCGGAGGCACCACCAGCGGCGGCGACGACCAGCCCCACCGCGGCGAGGCCGGTGGCCAGGCGTCGCGTCATCGTTCCGGACATCTTCGTCCTCCCTGGAAAGCGGACAACTCCGCCAACCTAGGAAAGCGCTATCCAGACGGTCAACACACCAACGGCCCAACCCGTTCCCGCACGACGCCCGTTTTCCCGACCGGCCCCGGATTTCCCACCCGGCCGTCGCCGCCGACCCTGTGAGGCCGATCTCATCTGGCCCGCCGGGGCTGGCGGAGGGCCCCGGAATGCGATCTGTTGGCAGCACCCCGGACGGCATTTTTTCCATCGTTTACTGCTCCGGCGGTAGAGTGGTCGCATCACAGCGACGCGGCCCAGCGCGGGTCAGGGGGACAGGAGAACGCAGGTGCCCAAATCCGAGCCCGGCCCGTCCGGCGGCACCCGGACGGCCATGAGCCTCAAGGACGTCGCCGCGCGAGCGGGCGTTTCGGTCAAAACGGTGTCCAATGTGCTCAACGACCGGCCGCACATCTCCGCGCGCACGCGGGAGCGCGTTCAGCAAGCGGTCCAGGAGCTGGACTACCGACCGCACCCGGCGGCCAAGCTGCTCAAGAACGGGCGCACCGGGATCATCGCGCTCGCCGTGCCCGACATCGAGCTGCCCTACTTCGCCGAGCTCGCCGGAGCCGTGCAGCGCGCGGCCGAGCGCTTCGACCGCACGGTCCTGCTGGACCAGACCGGCGGCGACCCGGACAAGGAACTGCTGGTGGCCAAGGGGTTCCGCGCGCACCTCATCGACGGGTTGATCCTCAGCCCGCTGTCGCTGCGGCCCGAGCAGGTGCGCGCGTGCGCGAGCTCGCGGCCGACGGTGCTGCTCGGCGAGCGGTTCTACGACGCCGAGGTCGACCACATCGCCATCGACAACGTCGCCGCCGGCAGGCAGGCCGTGGAGCACCTGCTGGCCCAGGGCCGCCGCCGGATCGCGATGATCGGCGAGGACGACTTCTACGCGGGCCCGGTCACGCTGCGCAAGCAGGGCTACGCCGAGGCGCTCGCGGCGGCGGGCATCCCGCTGGACCCGGCGCTGATCCTGCACGCCGGTCGCTTCCGGCGCGCCGACGGCATGCGGGCGATGGACGAGCTGCTGGCCGCGGGCACGCCGTTCGACGCGGTGTTCGCCTTCAACGACACGCTGGCGCTGGGCGCCATGCGCTCGCTGGCCGACCACGGCCTGCGGGTGCCCGAGGACGTGGCGGTGGTCGGCTTCGACGACATCGAGGAGGGCCGCTTCAGCACGCCGCGGCTGACCACTGTCTCGCCGGACAAGGACGGCATCGCCGAGCTCGCGCTGAGCCGCCTGACCGGCCGGCTCTCCGGCGAGCTCACCGAGGAGCCCGGTTTCGCGGCCGCCGCGCACCGCCTGGAGGTCCGGGAGAGCAGCGCGGGCGGTCCGGCCTGACCCCGAGCTCCCGCCGGGGTCACCGGGGTTCGCGCCGAGCCGTTCGAGAACGCCGCGGAGCCGCCGTTTCCGTGCCGGGTCCGACCGGCGCGCATCGGACGTGGGGCGCGGCTTCCGCTGCCCGCACCGCCGAGCGGGGAAGCTGCCGAGCAGTTCCTAGTACGGTGCGGGCATGGGTGACTACGAGCACATCCGCAGCGAGCGGACCGACGAGGTCATCACGATCACCATGGCCCGGCCGAAGCGCCGCAACTCCCTGTCCGAGGAGCACCTCGCCGAGCTCCTGGCGGCCTTCCGCGAGGCGGGCGAGACCGATGCGGCGGGCATCGTGCTCGCCGGCGAGGGCCCGGTGTTCTCGGCCGGGCACGACTTCGGCGACGTGGCGGCGCGGGACCACGCCGGGGTGCGCGACCTGCTCGCGCTGTGCACCGAGCTGATGGACGCCGTCCAGTCCGCGCCGCAGGTCGTGCTCGCCCGGGTGCACGGATTGGCGACCGCGGCGGGCTGCCAGCTGGTCGGCGCCTGCGATCTCGCGGTGGCCGCCGAGTCCGCCGGTTTCGCGCTGCCGGGCGGCAAGGGCGGCTGGTTCTGCCACACCCCGGCCGTTCCGGTGGCGCGCAACATCGGCCGCAAGCGGTTGATGGAGATGGCGCTGACCGGCGACGTCGTCGACGCCGCCACGGCGCTGGACTGGGGTCTGGTCAACCGGGTGGTGCCCGACGCCGAGCTCGACGACGCGGTCGCCGAGCTGCTCGGTCGGGCCACCCGCGGCAGCCGGGCGAGCAAGGCCCTGGGCAAGCAGACCCTCTACGCGCAGCTGGGGCGTCCGGAGCGGGACGCCTACGCCATCGCGCTGGAGGTCATGGCCGCCGCGTCGCAGACCCCGGCCGCCGCGGAGGGCATGGCGGCGTTCCTGGAGAAGCGGCAACCCGATTGGTCGCGGGGCTGACGCGGCCGCGAGCCCCCGGAGGACCCGCGGCCGCGATCGTCAGCGCCCGGAACGACGGCTCACGCGCCGATCGTGGCGGTGTCGATCACGAAGCGGTAGCGCACGTCGCTGTTGGTGACCCGCTCGTAGGCGGTGTTGACCTGGTCGGCCGAGATCGTCTCGATCTCCGCGCCGATGCCGTGCTCGGCGCAGAAGTTCAGCATCTCCTGGGTCTCGGGCAGACCGCCGATCATCGAACCGGCCAGGGTCTTGTTGCCCGCGATCAGCGAGAAGGCGCTGTAGGACAGCGGCTCGCCGGGAGCGCCGACGTTGACCATCGCACCGCCCGGGCGCAGCAGGCTCAGGTAGGCGTCGACCGGCAGCTGGGCGGACACGGTGTTGAGGATCAGGTCGAAGCGACCCCGGTTGTCGGTGAAGGTCGTCTCGTCGCTGGTGGCGAAGTAGTCCACGGCCCCCAGCTCGAGCCCGTCCGCCTGCTTCTTGAGGCTCTGGCTCAGCACGGTGACCTCGGCGCCCATCGCGTTGGCGATCTTGACGGCCATGTGGCCGAGCCCGCCCAGGCCGACCACGGCGACCTTCTTGCCCGGACCCGCGCCCCACTGCTTGAGCGGGGAGTAGGTGGTGATGCCGGCGCACAGCAGCGGCGCGGCGACGTCGAGCTCGATGCCCTCCGGGATGCCGCAGACGAAGTTCGCCTGCACCACGACGTGCTGGCTGTAGCCGCCGTAGGTGTTCTCGCCGTCGAAGCCGACGCCGTTGTAGGTCTGGACGTTGCCCTCGACGCAGAACTGCTCGGTGCCCGCCCGGCAGTGCTCGCACTCGCCGCAGGAGTCGACCATGCAGCCCACGCCGACCCGGTCGCCGACCTGGTACTTGGTCACGCCGTCACCGACGGCGGCGACCACGCCGGCGATCTCGTGGCCCGGGACCATCGGGAAGATCGCCGAGCCCCAGTCCTCCTCGACCTGGTGGATGTCGCTGTGGCAGATCCCGGCGAACTTGATGTCGATCAGCACGTCGTTCGACCGCAGGTCACGTCGCTCGATCGTCGTCGGCGCCAGGGGTGCCCCCGGCGACTGCGCGGCGATAGCGTGCGTGATCGTGCTCATGAACCCTCCAAAGAACTCGACGAGGACCCCCACGTGTAAGAGACCTCTTACATTGGAACCCGCGCGCAGAGATGCGCATTCCCCGCGACGGATGTGAGCCAGGACATGGGCGGCAAGTACCACCACGGCGATCTCCGCGCCGAGCTCGTGCGCGTCGGGCTCGAGCTGATCGCCGAGCGCGGGCTGGACGGGTTCTCGGTGGCCGAGGTGGCCCGCAGGGCCAAGGTGAGCGCGGCGGCCCCGTACCGGCACTTCGCCGAGCGGGAGAGCCTGCTGGCCGCGGTCGCCGCCGACCTGGCGCGCCGACTGGCCGACGAGGTCGCCGAGGCGGCCGAAGCCCACGACGACGTCGCGGAGTCGCTGGCGGCCGCCGCGGGCGCCTACACCGCCAGCCTCATCGGCCGCCGCGCGGGCATGGAGCTGATCAACGCCGAGGCCCTGCAGGGCGAGCAGCACGCCGAGCTGCACGACCAGGTCCGCAGGCTCACCGACCAGTTCCTGCTGCGCTGCCTGCAGATCGCACCGGCCCCCGAAGCCCTGGAGCTGATGGAGCAGCTGTTCACCCAGGCCCACGGCTACGGCACGTTCTGGCTCAACGGCGTGTTCACCAAGCACGGCTACACCCCGGACCTGGTGGTCCGGAAGTCCACCAGAGCCGCCCGGATCGCGGTCGCCGGCCACCAAGTCGACGACCGCCCCTAGACCCGCGAAGCGATCGGTCCGAGCAGTTCCGGGCTGAACCGCGCTTTTCGCACCCCGTTCGCGCCTACTGCGGACGGGTGATCTTCGTCCATTCGGCCGCCTGGACTTCTTCGAGTGAGCACCATGCGTTCGCCTGACTGAAAGGGGGATCAGCGTGCCACCATCCATTCGAACGCGTCCGGACGGAACGAAGTACCCGATCAAGGGCAAGAGCGGGTCGACGGGCGCCGTGGTCGCAGGCGGGGTCGCCGTGGCGCTCGCCGCCAGCGCAGGTGGCGGCGCGGTGGGCGGCACGACCGGGTCGGCCGCGATGTCGGCGGCTGAGTCGGCCGTGGTGCGCAACGTGCAGAGCAACTTGTCCAAGGCGAAGCGGGACGTGCGCCGCGGCAAGCCAGGCCAGGCGTGGCGACGGTTGGGTTTGCGCAAGGGAGCGAACAACACGCTCGACGCAGTTGAGTGCGCGAGCCTGAGCTTCGGCGAGGTCCAGGACTTCTTCGCGCGCCATCCGTGTCGCAGCATGCGGCGGGTGCAGTTCCCCGTCTCCTACGAGGGCGGCCGGATTTGGGTGCTGGTATCGGAGGTCCGGATGCGCTCGGCTTCCGAAGCTCGTCGGTTCACGGCGCTGATCGACCGCCACGGCACCGGCGACACCCGACCCGTGCTGCCGACCGTCGAGTTCACCGGGCACAACTACGACTCCGACCAGCAGCGTCGAACCGTGTTCGTCGCCGAATCCGAACCTGCCTCAGGCGCCGCCCCGGAACAGCTGCTCGAGGCCACCGCGAAGGCCGCTGCCGAACTCGCCCCGCGCGTCACCTGAGCGGCGAACTGCCCCGCGGTCGCCACGGCATGCCCCCCGGGTGCGTTCCTGCCCCGGGGGCATGCCTCTCATCGACGCACCGGTATTGCACGAGGCGGCGCCGATCAGCGATCCCTCCGGTTCGGCGACCTCCGGCCGAACCGGTGCGGTGCCTGGAATCGCGCTGCGCGGCTGAAGGTTTCCAGCGCCTTCCGGCGGGGTACTCCGGAACGCGGCACCCCGTCGGAAGGAGGCGTCGATGGCGCGGAACCTGGCGCACAAGCTCATCGCTCCGCACCTGGTCGAGGGGGACATGACTCCGGGAGAGCCGATCGGGCTGTCGATCGACCAGACGCTCACCCAGGACGCCACCGGCACGCTGGTGATGCAGGAGCTCGAAGCGCTCGGCCTGGACCGGGCGCGCACCGAGCGCAGCGTGCAGTACGTCGACCACAACCTGCTGCAGGCCGACCAGCTCAACGCCGAGGACCACGAGTACCTGCGCACGGCCTGCCAGCGCTACGGGATCTGGTTCTCCAAGCCGGGCAACGGCGTGTCGCACCCGACGCACATGCAGCGGTTCGGGATCCCCGGCAAGACGATGGTGGGCTCCGACTCGCACACCTGCGCCGCGGGTTCGCTGGGGATGCTGGCGATCGGCGTCGGCGGGCTGGAGGTCGCGCTGGCGATCGCGGGCCAGCCGCTGCGGATCCGGATGCCCGAGATCTGGGGCGTGCGGCTGGACGGCGAGCTGCCGGACTGGGTGTCGGCCAAGGACGTGATCCTGGAGATGCTGCGCCGCCACGGGGTTTCCGGCGGGGTGAACCGGATCATCGAGTACCACGGACCGGGACTCGCGGGGCTGTCGGCGATGGACCGGCACGTCATCGCGAACATGGGCGCCGAGCTCGGTGCCACGACCACCGTGTTCCCCGCCGAGGACGCCGTGCGCGAGTTCCTGCGCGCCGAGGGCCGGGAAGCCGACTTCGAGGAGTGGCAGGCCGATCCGGGCGCGGAGTACGACGTCGAGGACCGCGTGGACCTCTCCGCCCTGGAACCGCTGATCGCCAAGCCCTCGGCTCCGGACAACGTGGTCCCGGTGCGCGAGGTCGCGGGCGAGCCCATCGGGCAGGCGGTGATCGGATCGTCGGCGAACCCGGGCCTGCGGGATTTCGCGGTGGCCGCCGCGATCGTCCGCGGCCGGCAGACCGACCACTCGGTGAGCTTCGACGTGAACCCGACGTCGCGGGAGATCCTGTCGGACCTGACCAAGATGGGGGCGACGTTCGACCTCGTCGCGGCCGGTGCGCGGATCCACCAGGCCGGTTGCATGGGGTGCATCGGGATGGGGCAGGCACCGGCGTCGGGGACGAACTCGCTGCGGACGTTCCCGCGCAACTTCCCCGGCCGGTCGGGCACCCCGGAGGACTCGGTGTGGTTGTGCTCGCCGGAGACGGCGGCCGCTTCGGCGCTGGCGGGCGTGATCACCGATCCGCGCGAGATGGGCCGCACTCCCCCGAAGCTCGACCTGCCCGCCGAGGCGTCGATCAACACCGCGATGCTGGTGGCCCCGGAGGAGCCCGCGCGGGCGCGCCAGGTCGAACCGGTCAAGGGCCCGAACATCTCGGCGCTGCCCGAACTCGATCCGCTCCCGGAGCGGGTCGAGGCCCCGGTCCTGCTCAAGGCAGGCGACGACGTGTCGACCGACGAGATCTCCCCCGCCGGGGCGCGGGCCCTTCCGTACCGCTCGAACATCCCGAAGCTGGCGGAGTTCAGCTTCACCCGCCTCGACGAGGAGTACCCGGCGCGCGCCCGCGAACCGCACGTCGTGATCGGCGGTTCCAACTACGGGCAGGGCTCCTCGCGCGAGCACGCCGCGATCGCGCCGCGCTACCTGGGACTGCGCGTGGTGGTGGCCAAGTCGTTCGCGCGCATCCACTGGCAGAACCTCGCGAACTTCGGGATCGTCCCGCTGACGTTCGCCGACCCGGCAGACTACGACTCGATCGAGCGCGACGACGTGCTCGTGCTGGAGGACCTGCCCGAGGCCTTGCGCTCCGGGAACGAGATCGAGATCCGGAACGAGACCCGCGGCCTGCGCTTCCGCGCGCGGCACGCGCTGTCCCGCGAGCAGGTCGAGGCGATCCTGGCCGGCGGGGTGATCCCGAGGCTGGCCGGCACCCGCTGAGCGGCACCCGCGACATCGGCGGGCCGTGCGCAGCTCACTGAGCAGCCCGGAGGTGCGCTCGCGCCTCGGCGCTGGCGGTGAGCGACGGCTCGGATCGACCACCGATGGCAACGATCGCCGGACCGACCAGCTCGTCGACCGCGCTCGGGGCGAGTTCGGCGGGGTGGCCGACTTCGACGCCGCGGTCCGCGATCCCGCCGCACCGCGGAGCCTGCTGCCCGCGGTGCGGCGGCGACCACCTGCCCCTCAGCCCGAAGGGCTGGGGGATGCTCGCGGGCGCGGTGCCCGCCGAGTGCTCCGGGTAGCGGGCGCAGCGCACCGATCACCCTGGGTTGATGGATTAAAATCCCTGGTCACGAGAATCGAGACGGGGGTGTTGCGTGCGTTCGGTGGAGCGGACCCTGGCCGTGCTCCGGGCGTTCTCGGCCGAGCGGGCCGAGCTGACGCTGACCGAGGTCGCCGAGGCGAGCGGTCTGGACCGGGCCGGAGCGCGGCGGATCCTGCTGGCGCTGGTCGACCTGGGCTACGTGCGCCACGAGCAGCGCCGCTTCGCCCTGACGCCGCAGGTGCTGGAGTTCGGGCACGCCTACCTGTCCGGCCGGTCGCTGCCGCAGATCGCCGAGCCTCACCTGCGGCGGCTGACCGCCGAGGTGCGCGAGATGACCGCGCTGGCCGTGCTGGAGGACACCGAGATCCGCTACGTCGCGCAGGTGCCCAGCCCGAAGCTGCTGGGCGTCGCGATCCCGGTGGGGACCCGGCTGCCCGCGCACGCCACCTCGATGGGCAAGGTGCTGCTGGCGGCGGTGGCCCCGGAGCGGCTGGAGGCGGGGTTGCGCTCGGCGGACCTGCCCGCGCTCACCCGGCACACCGTCACCACCCGCGAGGAGCTGCTGGCCGAGCTCGCCGAGATCCGCAAGCAGGGATACGTGATCGCCGACGACGAGCTCGAGGAGGGCCTGCGCGGGGTGGCGGTCCCGGTGCACGACGCCGACGGCGGGGTGTGCGCGGCGGCGAACGTCTCGCTGGACGTGCACTCCTCCACCGAGGAGGGGGTGCGGCGGGAGATCGTCCCGCTGCTGGCCAGGACCGCGGCCCGCATCGAGGCGGACCTGCAGCTGAAACCGCGGCGCCGGTGAGCTCACCGGCGCCGCGGTCGTCGCCTCAGTCGCCGAGCTCGGCGAGGTAGCTCTTCTCGGCGACGTGGATGTAGAAGTCGGGCTCGTGCTCGGTGGCGGTCTCCTGGAAGTCGCCGTAGGTGTCGATGCGCTGGAACCCGACGTCGCGCAGCAGCCCGCGCAGGTAGTCGCGGCGCAGCGGGTACATGTTCAGGTAGTACTCGCCGCCGTCGTCGAAGGTGTACTTGTAGCGGGCCAGGCCCTCGTCGACGTGGTCGGGGACCGCGTCGACCTGCTCGCCGCAGTAGTAGTAGGTGCTCTTGCCGGTGGTCTTGCCGTCCAGCAGCGCGTCGTAGTTGCGCTGGTCGATGATCAGCACGCCGTCGTGCTTGAGCATCGCGTAGAACTCGGCGAGCGCCTTGCGCCGGTCGTGCTCGGAGAACAGGTGGGTGAACGAGTTCCCGAGGCAGATCACCGCGTCGAACTCCCCGTGCACGTCGCGGTTGAGCTGCCGCCAGTCGGCGTTGACCACGCGCAGCAGGTGACCGCCGTGCTGCAGGCCGTTGCGGAAGGCCTTGGCCAGCATCTGCGGGCTGCCGTCGACGCTGACGGTGTCGAAGCCCGCCTCCAGCAGCTGCACGGAGTGGAAGCCGGTACCGGTGGCGGCGTCGAGAACCCGCTGCGCACCGCGCGACTTGAGCTGGTCGACGAAGAAGCGCCCCTCGCCTTCGGCGCGGCGCGGCCAGTCGATCAGATCGTCCCACTTGTCGACGATGCCGCCGACGTACTCCTGGGCGTAGTGGTCGCTCTGCCGGACCGCCAAGGGGTCGTCGCCGAATTCCTGCTCGTGAACTCGGAAGAATTCGCTCGTGCTGTCGACCTGAACGTCTTTCGACATTGTCCCTTTCCTCGAATCGCTCGAAAACGAACGCGCGCGCACCGGCGAATCCGCCGGGGCCGGAATTCCGACGTCGGATCCGACACTAATCGCGATCGGATTCGGAGCAAGGGCCCGCAGCGCGACCGACCGCTCCCCCGGCGCTTCTGAGCCGCACGCCAGCGGGCGCGGAGTACCGCTGTTGACCAGCGCGGCAGCGGCCCGGCGCACGGGCGCGGGAGAGCGCCGAAAATCCACCTGGGGCGTTGTTCTCCCAGCGAACTCTGGTGTCGCTGAGCGCACGGAGCAGTTCGGCCGGAAACCTCACGCTCCTCGGGCGTGAGGTTTCCGGCCGAGCTGCTAGGGCTCGATGAGGCCGGCCCGGATCGCGTAGCGGGTGAGCTCGAGGCGGTCGCGCATGCCGAGCTTGGTCATCAGGTTGGCGCGGTGGCGCTCTACCGTCTTGACGCTGATGAACAGCAGGTCGGCGATCTCCTTCGAGGAATTGCCCTCGGCGACGAGCTTGAGGATCTCCTCCTCGCGGTCGGTGATCGCCTTGTCCGGCACCCCGCCCTGCCCGGCCCGGTCGACGTAGCTGCGGATCAGCGCGGTCACCGCTGCCGGGTACAGGAAGGGCTCGCCGCGCATCGCCGCGCGGCAGGCCTCCACCAGGTCGCGGTCGGCCACCGACTTGAGCACGTACCCCGAGGCCCCGGCCTTGAGCGACTCGAAGAGGTACTCCTCGTTGTCGTACATGGTCAGGATCAGGATCCGCAGCTCGGGCAGCCTGCGGGAGAGCTGCTTGGCGGCCTGCAGCCCGGTCAGCCGCGGCATGGCGATGTCCAGGATCGCCAGGTCCGGCGGGTCCGCGGTGGCCAGCTCGACCACCTCGACCCCGTCGCCCGCCTCGGCGACCACGGTCAGATCGGGTTCGTTGTCCAGGATCATCCGCACGCCCCGGCGGACCAGGGCGTGGTCGTCGGCCAGCAGGATCCGGGTCTCGGCCATGGGTTCAAGCGCTCCTGTTCGGCAGGTGGAGGAGGACTTCGGTGCCGCCACCGGGCGCATCGCCGATGGTCAGCCGGGCGCCGACGAGCAGCGCGCGTTCGCGCATGCCGCGGATGCCCGCGCCCTCGGGGGCCTCGCCGATGCCGTGCCCGTCGTCGCGCACGCGCAGCCGCACGCCGTGCTCGTCGCTGCGCACCAGCACGTCGAGGCGGTGGGCGGCGGCGTGGCGAGCGGCGTTGGTGATGCTCTCCTGGGCCACCCGGTAGATCACCAGCTCAGCGGAGTCGTCCAGGGCGGGCAGCTCGCCGTCGACGCGGTAGCGGGCTGCCGGGCCCGCGTGGTCGTGCAGCTCGGTGGTCAGCGACTTCACGGCGCTGGCCAGCCCGAGCTCCTCCAGCACGCCCGGGCGCAGCCTGCGGGCGATGCGGCGGATCTCGTCGAGGCTGTCCCGGGTGATCTCCTGGACCTGGTTCAGCTTGCCGGAGACCTCCGCGGGCGCCTCGTCGGAGACGTGCTTGAGCTCCAGCAGCACCGCGGTCAGGCTCTGGCCGACCTCGTCGTGCAGCTCGCGGGCGATCCGGCGGCGCTCGGACTCCTGGGCCGACAGCGCGCGGGCGTTGCTGGTGGCGCGCTCGACCTCCAGGCGGTCGAGCATCGCGTTGAACGCCGAGATCAGCTCGGCGACCTCCCCGCGCCCGCGGACCTCGGGGCGGGCGGCTCCGGGGCGCAGCAGGTCCACCGAGGTCATGGCGCGGATGAGCCGCCCCAGCGGGGCGAATCCGATGCGCAGCAGCGCCAGGTTCGCGACGAGCATCACCACCAGCCCGGCCAGCAGCACCACCACCTCGGTCGGCGAGACCGGGGCGGAGATGGTGGCCGGGCTGAGCATGAGCACCGCCGCGCCCGCCACGAACACGGCCGCGTTCAGCAGGAACACGCGCCAGAACAACGACACCGTCCATCACCTCCTCCGCGAGCGGTCAGCACAACTATCGCGGTGCGCCCGGCGCGGCCACGACCCGCCCCGAGGGTGCTGCGACGACCCCCACGCCCGAAATGGGTGTTGTCCCCGATGCGGATCTTCGTCCGTTCGAGTGAGCATTGCGCGCACGTGCCGGGCGCGCGCCTGGCTTCTCGGGGGGCCGGACGCACGTCCGGCTCTCCGCTGCCCGAACGCGCGCCGTGGCCGCGCGCACGCCGCAGCGGGAATTTTCGGCACGGAGGACGAAACAAGTGGCGAGCAGCCGTCGGAAGATCAGCTGGGACCTGGTGCGCGCGGGCTGCGTCGTGCTGGTGATGCTCTACCACTCGACGAGCCTGAGCACCTGGTTGCACCCGGAGCTCGCACCGCGGCCGGTGACCTTCCCGTTCCAGGTCGGCGCAAGCATGCTGCTGGTCGTCTCGGCCTACTTCGCCTGCGTGACCATGGGGCGCGGTTCGCTGCTGAAGTACTGGTGGGGCCGCATCGCCAGACTGCTGCCGTCGTTCCTGGCCGCGGTGGTGGTGATCTACCTGCTGCTGCGCGCCTTCCCGATCGAGGGCTGGTTCTTCCCGGGGCCGGCCGATCTGCGGGCCAACCTGCTGATGCTGTGGCACTGGAAACCGCAGGACTACTGGTTCCTGGACGGTTCGCACTGGACCGTGCCGATGCAGCTGATGGGCTTCACCGCGGCGAGCCTGCTCTACGCCAGCCGCTGGGGGCACGGCAAGCGGATGATCGCGGTGATGTGGGCCGCGGTGCTGGTCCCGCTGATGCTGTGGCCGGTCCGCGTCGGCGAGCCGCCGGAGACCTACCGCATGATCGTCGACGGGTTCGGCCTGCACCGCTGGCACCTGTTCATCGCCGGGGTCGCCATCTGGATGTGGTCGACGCGGCGGATCCGCGACGGCCACTTCGCGGCGCTGCTGGTGGCGTGCATGATCGCGCAGGCGTTCCACAACTACGCCAACACGCCCGAGGGCCTGGTCGCCGATTGGGGGTCCACGGTCGCGGTGTGGATCGGGATGTGCGTGCTGGCGCTGGTGGCGCGCGGCCCGGACTGGGACCGCGTCATCCCCGTCCCCGCGCAGCGCGCGATCACCTGGTTCGCCGGCATCTCCTACGGCGTGTTCCTGATGCACCAGGCGTTCGGCTACGTGGTGATGCGCAAGCTGCAGGACCACGGGTTCGGCCCGGGACCGCAGGTGGCGGCGATGCTGGTCACCGGAACGGTGCTGGGCTGGGCGCTGACCAAGCTGGTGGAGAAACCGGCGCACCGGGTGTTGATGCGCCCCTTCCAGCGGAAGGAGCGCAGCTTCGCCTGATCCCGCGCGCCGTCAGGCGAAGCCGCTCGGCATGCTCCACGGCGCGGCCTCCTCCAGCTGGCGGGCCAGCCGCAGCAGGGTCGGTTCGCTGCGCAGCGGTCCGACGAACTGCACGCCCAGCGGCAGGTCGTCGGGTGTGCGGTGCAGCGGGAGGCTGATCGCGGGGCGACCGGTGAGGTTGGCCAGCTGGGTGAACGGCACCCACGCGAGGTTGCGCTCCACTACCTCGTCGACCACGCCGAGGTGCTTGAGCAGCCGGGAGGTCCCGGTGCGCAGCGCCAGCCTGCCCGCGAACCGCTGCGCGGCGGGCATGTCCAGCGAGCCGATGCGGATCGGCGGTTCGGCCAGGGTCGGGGTGAGCAGCAGGTCGTAGCGGTCGTGGAAGGCCGCGAGCGCCGCGGTGTGCTCGGCGCGGCGCTCCTGCGCCGCCTGCGTCCGCACCGCGCTGGCGGCCTCGCCCAGCGCGGCCAGCAGCAAGGTCTCCAGCTCGAAGCCCTCGTCGCCGCACCCCGTCTCGCGCTTGGCCCTGGCGAGCTCGATGGCCTGCCCGACGATCCAGATGCTCAGGAAATCGCGGCCGAGCTGCCGGTCGTCGTGCGGCGGGTCGACCTCCTCGACCTCGTGGCCGAGCTCGGCGAGCAGTTCCGCGGCGCGCTCGACCGCGCGCACCGCCTCGGGGTGCGGTTCCGGGCGCAGCGCGCAGCGCGCGGTCCAGCCCACGCGCAACCGACCGGGCGGTGCTTCCAGCGCGTCCAGCAGCCCGCCGGGCTTCGCCGCGGCGAAGGGGCTGTCGGCTTCCTCGCCGATGACGACGTCGAGCAGCGCGGCGGTGTCCCGGACAGTGCGCGAGATCACGCCGTTGGTGCTCAGCCCGTTGAGCGGTTCTCCCGCGCCGGGCCCCGCGGGCACCAACCCGCGGCCCGGCTTGAGCCCGACCAGCCCGTTGCAGGCCGCCGGGATCCGGATCGACCCGCCGCCGTCGCTGGCCGCCGCTGCGGGCACGATGCCCGCCGCCACGGCAGCCGCGCTGCCGCCCGACGAGCCGCCCGGGGTGCGCTCGAGGTTCCACGGGTTGCGCGTCGGTCCGAACACCTCCGGATCGGTGGTTCCCTTGACGCCGAAGGCGGGCGTGTTGGTCTTGCCGAAGATCACCAGCCCGGCGTCCAGCCAGCGCTGCACCACCGTGCTGGTCCACGTCGCGGGCCGGTTCAGGTACGCCCGGCACCCGTTGGACGTCGGGTATCCGGCCAGGTCCTGGTGGAGGTCCTTGAGCAGGAACGGCACCCCGGCGAACTGCCCGGTGAGCGGCTGCGCGGCCCGCTGGTCGGCGTGCTCGTCGAGCCTGCGCACGACGGCGTTGATCCGCGGGTTCACCGCCCGGGCGCGTTCCCGCGCGGCCGCCAGCACCTCCGGCGCGGTGACCTCGCCCTCGGCGATCAACCCGGCCAGGCCGAGACCGTCGTGCTCCAGGTACTCGCTCACGTCCACAGACCCGTCTCCTTCGAACGCACTGCTCCCGCGTGCAGAACGACCGAGGTACCCGGAAGGTCACCGTCCTACGTGCTGGAGGTCGGCTCCGGTTCGGCGGTCGACTCGGGGCTCTCGGTGCTCGAAGGCGGCGGCGGTTCGCTCGGCGGGGGCGTCGAGGAGCTCGGCGGCGGGGGTGGCGGCTCCGAAGACGGCGGTGGCGGCGGGGGCTCGGAAGACGGTGGTGGCGGGGGTGGCGGTTCCGAGGGCGGCGGTGGCGGCGGGTCCGAAGGCGGTGGCGGAGGCGGGGGCTCCGAAGCCGGAGGGGGCGGCGGAGCGGGGGCAGGCCCCGGACCGGCGACCGGAGCGGGCGGCGGTGGCGGGGGCGCTCCCGGACCCGGCGGCGCGCCCGCGGGACCGGCCGTGCTCATCGGCGCGCCGGGAGGCACGTCGAGCAGCGAACCGCCGGGATCCGGGCTGCCCGGTGGCAGGCCCGCGGTCGGCACGACGCCGCGCGCGTAGCGGTCGGCCCAGGCCAGCACCGCGCGCACGTAGGTCTCCGAGGGGTTGTAGCGGAAGATCGCGGCGGCCAGTTGCGCGCGGTCGCGCAGGTTCCCGCTGCCGGTGCACAGGTAGCGCCCGGAGGCCAGCGCCGCGTCGAAGACGTTGTGCGGGTCGCCGCCGGCGGCGTAACCGCGCCAGGTGCTCGGGATGAACTGCATCGGCCCGACCGCCCGATCCCACACCGAGTCCCCGTCGAGGCGGCCGCCGTCGGTGTCCGAGATCGCCGCGATCCCCGGCCCGCCGTTGAGCCGCGGACCCAGGATGGGCGAGAACGTCCGGCCCGAGCGGTCGACCTGCCCGCCGCGCGCGTGGTTGGACTCGATCCGGCCGATGCCTGCCAGCACCGACCAGTGCAGCCCGCACGCCGGATCGGACGCCGCCAACGACCGCTCCGCGCGCTGGTAGGCGGCCAGCACGACACCCGGGATGCCGAGCGTGCCCTCCGGAATGCTTCCGAGCCGACCGGTGCCGCGCCCGACGCGACCCCGGTCGAGGTCGTCGTAGAAGCCCGGGCTCAGCGCCCGGTCCTCGGGCAACCGCCCGTTCACACCCGGTTCGCCGGAGGGTCGCTTCGGCGCGGGATCGGACTCCGGAGGGCGCTGCTGCGGCTGCACGGTCGAATCGCCCCGCATCGCCAGCGTCGGCACCACCAGCATGAGAACTCCGCTGGTCACAGCGGTGAATCGCTCACCGGTGAACCCCACCAACCCGCACCTCCCGATCCGCGGACACGGCACCCGGTGGTGCAGTATTCGATCAAGAACGAGCAGTCGGCACCGCCATTCGGCGCAGCGGGCGCGAAACGGACGTCACTCCGCCGAGGCCTTGCCACCCGGCTCGGCGTCGATCGAGCGGAACTCGCGAACGCTGTCGGCGAGCGTCCGATCACCGAGCGAGGCCAGCACCGCCTGCTCGGCCTCGGCGGTCAGATCGGCGAAGTAGCGGGTGGCGTTGGCGGTGGTCTCGCAGACGTGCTCGCAGTCCGGCGAGGCCCACAGCGGCTTGTCGCCCACCGCGCAGCGGTAGATCTCGGCGAGGGTGATCTCCTCGGCGGGCCGCGCCAGCTTGGCTCCGCCACCGCGGCCCTTGGTGCTGACCACCAGGCCGCCCGCGGCCAGCGGGACGAGCAGCTTGCGCACCAGGCTCGGGTTGGTGCCGAGCTCCTCGGCGAACCGGGTGGAGCTGAGCACGGCGGACTCGCCCTCGGCCGCCACGGCAAGCCGGATCATGACTTGCAGCGCCCGGCAGAACCGGATGTCCAGCACGTTCTCCACCCCCTCGCAGGACGGCGCGCAGTTTAACAACGTGGACCACCCCATAATAGCAACAGACACAGTTGCAGTTCTTCGGACGGGATCTGTACGTTTGTCGTGCACACTTTCCCGTCCGGGTCGCGGACCTGGACCGCACGACAGGAGAGCCGCGAGTGACCACCCGCGCTGCGCAGGCACTGGCCCGCCCGTTCGAGATCGGCGGCACTTCGCTGCCGAACCGGATCGTCATGGCCCCCATGACCCGCATCCAGTCACCCGGCGGGATTCCCGGTGATGACGTCGCCGCCTACTACGCCCGCCGCGCCGCCGCGGGCACCGGCCTGATCATCACCGAGGGGACCTTCGTCGACCACCCGCCGGCCGGCTTCAGCCCGGACATCCCGCGCTTCCACGGCGAGCAGCAGCTCGCCGGCTGGTCGCGCGTGGTGCGCGCGGTGCACGCCGAGGGCGGCAAGATCATGCCGCAGATCTGGCACGTGGGCATCCAGCGCCCGGCCGGTTCCGGCGCCTACCCCGAGGCGGCGACGGTGGCCCCGTCCGGCGTGGGCCTCGACGGAACCCCCGGCGCGGGCTCGCCGATGACCCTGGGCGACATCGACGACGTGATCCACGCCTTCGCCGAGGCGGCCGCGCAGGCCGAGCGCATCGGCTTCGACGGCGTGGAGCTGCACGGCGCGCACGGCTACCTCATCGACCAGTTCCTCTGGGAGCGCACCAACCGCCGCACCGACGCCTACGGCGGGAACCACGTGGAGCGCACCAGGTTCGCCGCCGACATCGTGCGCGCGGTGCGCGAGCGGGTCTCGGCGGACTTCCCCGTGGTCATCCGCTTCTCGCAGTGGAAGGCCGACAACTACGACGCCAAGCTCGCCGAGGGCCCGGACGAGCTGGAGGCGATCCTCGCCCCGCTGTCCGAAGCCGGTGCGGACGCCTTCCACGCCTCCGGCCGCCGCTACTGGGAGGCCGAGTTCCCGCAGGCCGACCCGGAGCTCAACATCGCCGGCTGGACCAAGAAGCTCACCGGCAAGCCGGTCATCACCGTCGGCTCGGTCGGCCTGGACCTGGCCTTCGACCCCGGCGCGGGAATGGGCGTGGGCGCCGGCGTGCAGAGCATCGAACGCCTGCTGGAGCGCTTCGAGAACGACGAGTTCGACCTGGTGGCCATCGGCCGCGCCATGCTCGCCGACCCGCTGTGGGCCGAGAAGGTCCTCAACGACCGCCAGCAGGAGCTCGTCCCGTTCACCAAGGACGCCCTGACGACCCTGTACTGAGCAGGTGCTCGGCCGCACCCGTGAAGCGCTCGCCTCCGGGTGCGGCCGGACCGGCCGGGAGTCCCGCGCCGGGCGCACCGGTTCCGACGGGTTCCCGTCAGCCGCCGAGGGTTCGGACGAGGCCCGAGTGGTCGAGGTCGCCGTCGCCCGCCTCGACCATCCGCTCGAACTGCTCGAGGACGAGCTCCACGAGCGCTGACGGAGCGCCGACCTCGCGAGCCGCATCGCGCGCGAAGACGAGGTCCTTGAGCTGGTTGCGGGCACTACCGCCCCCGGTGAACCCGGCCTCCAACCAGCGCCTCGCCTTCTGCTCCAGCACTGCGGAGCCGGCGAGACCACGCCCCAGCGCGTCGAGCAGGTCGGCGCGGGAGAGCCCGTGCCGCTCGGCCATCACCAGCGCTTCGCACCACGCCGAGATGGTCCCCGCGACCACCACCTGATTGCAGGCCTTGGCCAGCTGACCGCTGCCGGCAGGACCCATGTGCACCACCGATCCGGCGACCGCGTCGAACACGGGTCGCAGCGACTCGACCGCGACCTGGTCCCCGCCGACCATCAGGCTCAACTCGCCGCGCTGCGCCCCCGGCACGCCCCCGCTCATCGGCGCGTCGACGACGCGGACGCCGTGCTGCGCCTCGAGTCGTTCGGCGAACTCCCGGAGCGCCACCGGCGAGACCGTGCCGTGCACGACCAGGACCGGCCGCGCGACACCCCGGCTGCGCCATCCCTCGAGCAGTCCGCCGGGTCCGGACAACAGGGCCTCCACCTCCGGCAGATCCGGAAGGACCGTCAACACCACCTCGCCCGCCGCCTCGGCGGGTGTGGCGGCCCGACGAGCCCCGCGGGCCACCAATCTCCCGGCGCGGCTGGCAGTCCGGTTCCACACCACGAGCTCGCCCCGGTCGCGCAGCAAGTTCTCCGCCATCGGCGCGCCCATCGGCCCGAGACCGAGCAGGGACACCTCGCCGTCAGCTGGAAGCGCCATCGCCGACCACCTCCCGCTCGCCGTTCACTTCGCCAGCAACTCCTCGGTTTCCGAGCGGAGCTCCAGGACCTGGTCGAACCGCCCGTCGAGCACGACGTCATCGCGGGTGAGAACGGTGCCCCGGGGTACGTCCCGCAGCAGCTCCACGTGATGCGCGAGGGCGATCGGCAGAGCCCCCCGCTCCATCGAGGCGCGCGCCGAGATCAGCTTGCCCCAGACCGTGTAACCGCCCTCCCCGTCGAGCTCGCCGCCAGCCGAGAGGTCCTTCTTCGCCGTTGCCACCACGTCGCCGTAGAAGCCCCTGGCCGCACCAGTGGCCACGCCGCGGAGCACGGCGTTGGCGATCGACATGCCCAGTTCGAGACCGACGTAGTGGTAGGGGCGGTAGAGCGCGGCGTAGCGCTTCGACGGGTCCGGGTGCCACGGGTATTCGGAGAAGCAGCCGGAGACGTAGTCGTTGGTCGCCTTGACCACCACGAACACGCCTTCCTGGGTGTTGTGCGGGATCCACTCGCCATCGCGGGTGACGCTCGACATCACCTCCACCGAGCCTTCGTGCGCCAGAACGCCCCCGGATTCCCTCGGCCGGCACACGGAGGCGATCTCCTCGAGATCGCCGGGTGCGAAGGTCAGCCCGTCGTCCGAGGGCACCAGACCGGCGGCGTTGGCCACCGACGCCATCTCGATCGCCGCCTTCGTGCCGTCCCGGAAGGCCGTGTGCATGTAGGGGTTCAGCTGCCCGGAATCGGTCAGCTCCTTGGAGAACTCCCAGTGCTCCCAGACGTTGTCGGGGTTCATCTCGTGGTAGTGCTCGAGGTACTTCGCGCCCTTGCCCGCGCAGACCACGTCGAATCCCGACGTCCGAGCCCAGTCGACCAGCTCCATGACCAGGGCCGGCTGATCGCCGTAGGCCAGCGAGTAGACCAGTCCCCGGTCGGCCGCGCGCTTCGCCAGCGCTGGTCCGGCGAGCGCGTCGCCCTCCACGGTCACCATGATCACGTGCTGCCCGGCGTCGAACGCCCGCAGCGCGTGCGCGATGCCGACGATCGGGTTCCCGGTGGCTTCCACGATCACGTCGATGCCCTCGCGGAACAGAACGCCTGCGTCGGCCACGACCGCGGTGCGATCCGCGGAGACGGCGTCGCCCGGATCGTCGGTCACGTCCTCGCGCGGCCAGCCCACCAGGTCGAGCGCCGCGTGCGCGCGTTCGAGGTCGATGTCGGCGATCGCCGCGACCCGCATGCCGGGCGTGTTGCGCACCTGGGACAGAAACATCGTCCCGAATCGGCCCGCGCCGATCACCCCGACCCGGATCGGGTCGTCGGCCTGTTCGCGGTCCAGCAGCAATTCGTGCAAGTTCACCAGAAGCTCCCAGCTGATAGCAGGTGATGACGATTTCGATCGGGTTCGGGGGCGTGCGCGGCGCACGTCATCCGCTCAAGCGATCTCGCGGGTTGGCGCGGAACCGACCGCGAGCGCGGCCGACCATCCACGAGCAGTACAGGGCGGCCATGGCCGCGATCGGGCTCAACACCGGTTGGACGACCAGCATCCCGGCCGTGAGCACGCAGGACGACACCGCGAGCGCGCGCCAGGTGCGCGAGCTGCGCGCGTCCGGTTCCGACGCGGGGCGGGCTCCCGATCCCCCTCCTCCCCCGCGCAGTCCCAAGTAGACCTGGCACGCCGAAGCGAGGGCGAAGACCAGGGCCCACCACCACGAACCGTCCTGCGCTCGGAACCCGGCCAGCAGGAGGAAGCAACCCGCTCCGACGGCATGACCGGGACTGATGCCGCTCATCGGACGACGCCCAGGTACTGGGCCAGCGCGATCAGGCCCGCCACCAGCAGGATCGCCGAAGACGCGGTCACGAGCGCTCGACCGGCCCGTCCGATGCGATGCGCCTTCGGGAGCACCCGCCGCTCCAGCACGAGCAGCCCGAACCCGTAGACGCCCACGGCGACCGTGCCCCCGACGATGTTCGCCGGGCTGATCAGGTCGACGAGATCTCCCCCGGTGAGCAGCAGCGCGACCCCGCCCAGCAGCACGTAGCCGTAGACCCAGCGCCGGGTCCGCGCCACGCCGCCCGCGTGCACCCGCTTGGACACCGCCGACAGCGATTCGTGGGTGGTGCGCGTGTAGACCTCCCAGATCGCGTACATGGTGCCCAGGAAGACCATGATGATCGCGACGATGTAGAAGTACCGCAGAACCGGGTGGATGATGCCCAGCACGTCGCCCTGGTAGGTCAGCACGTCGTTGCCGCTGGGCACGTTGTGCGCAGCACCGAGGATCTCCTTGCCGGTGATGATGAACGCGACGGCGGTCAGCGCCATCGTGGCGAAGCTGAGCACCACGTCGCCGAGCGGAGCCCGCGCCCATCCGCGAACCCGACGAGCTTCCCGTTCGGTCTCGGTCAGCGCCAGCGGTTCGACCAGCGGGACGTCGTCGGCCCGCCCGGGCAGACCCATCGCGCCCCAGCGCTTCTCGCGCATCAGGCCCGCGTACCCGATGTAGTCGTACATGCCGCCGCCGAGGCCGCCCATGAACACCACCGCTTCGACCCAGGCCGATTCGGCCGCGATGTCCGGGTACTCGGCTCCCACGAACGGCTGGTAGGCGAAGGTCTGCGGGACGAAGCCGCTCAGCACGTCGAGCCACTGCGGATCGGCCGCGAACACCGCCACGACCACCAGCGTCACCTTGAGCGCGACGATCGCGACCTGGGCGCGCTCCAACAGCGCGTACCAGCCGAACCAGGCGATCGCCGCGGCCAGCACCAGCAGCACCAGTCCCCACGCGATCGCCGGACCGCCGGCGATGCGGTGCAGGTAGCCGCCGATGCCCGATGCGAGCGCGCTGGCCACGAAGGGGAAGGACAGCACCGCCAGCACGCCGATCAGCATCGGGAACCAACCGCGCGGACCGGGAATCACCCTGGCGAGCCCCCGCATCGGGTGCTCGCCGGTGAGCACCGCGTAGCGGTTCGACGAGTAGATCACCGCGGCTTTGGCGACCGCTCCGACGACCACGAGCCAGAGCACGGCGAAGCCGAAGACCGCACCCATCCGAGAAGCGAGCACGGTTTCCCCGCTGCCCACGGTGAGCGAGGCGATGATCGCTCCGGGGCCGAAGAACTTCGCGATCGTGCCGAGGCTCAGCCGCCTTTCGGTCAACTCCGGCGGCACTTCCGGCAGCTGCTCCGGCTCGGCCGGCACCTCCGAATCCCGGGAACTCATGGTCTCACCCCCGCCGTCCCGAGCGCGGCCGCTCGGCTGCCGTTCCTCGAAGAACTTCGCGCGAACTCGACTCCGATGCCGTGCATGCTGACTCCTTCGTCAGTCATGTATAACGTTATACTCGGTGTGCAACGTTGTATTTTGTGGCATCCGGACGTTCCGCTGTCAACCCGCTCGACGACTGAGCGGCACCTCTCGCGAGAATGCTCGGAGCGAAGGAGGGGGACCATGGCACGGGGTCGCGAACCCACCGTCAAGGACGTCGCCGAGCACGCGGGAGTCTCCCCGGGGGTGGTCTCGCGGGTGGTCAACGCGAACGGTTCGGTCTCGGACCGAACCCGTCAGCGCGTGCTCGACTCCATCGACGAGCTGGGCTATCGCCCGCACAGCGCCGCGCGCGAGTTGCGCACCCGCACGACCAACACGATCGGCCTCGTGCTCGCCGACGTGGCCAACCCGTTCTTCTCCCAGCTGGCCGATCACGTCGTGCGCCATGCGACCCGCGCCGGACTGGGCGTTCTGCTGACGACCACGCAAGAAGACCCCGCGATGGAGCTCAAGAGCATCGAGCTGCTGATGCAGAAGCGGGTGTGCGGAGTGATCGCCGCCCCGGGCACCGAGAACCGCGCGGCGTGGCGGCACATGCGGAGCCTCGGCATCGAGCTGACCTTCGTCGACCGCTTCGTCGATCGCATCGGGAGCATCGACGTGGTCGGGGTCGACAACGAACGCGCCGCGCACGACGCGACCACCGCGCTCCTCGAACGCGGACACCGCCGCATCGCCCTGATCAGCGGGCCCAGCACCACGTCGACCGGGCGCGAGCGGGTCAGCGGCTACAGCCGCGCCTTGAGCGAGCGCGGCGTCGACGAAGCGCCCGGAATGGTGGCCGAGCTCGCCTTCCGCAACGTCGAAGCGGAATCCGCGCTGTCCCGGGTGCTGTCGCAGCCGGAACCACCGACGGCGCTGATCGTGGGCAACACCGCGGTTTCGGCGACCATCGTGACGCACCTGCGCGAATCCGGCATCGCGATTCCGGACGACCTCTCGGTGGTCGTCTTCCACGACGCCGAGTGGACCGCGCTGATGTCGCCGCCGCTGACCGTCGTGCGGCACCAGCTCGACGAGCTCGCCGAGCACGCCGTCGACATGCTGCACAGCAGGCTGGAGTCGACCGAGCGGCTGCGCCGGCGCGAGAAGCGGTTGCCGAGCGAGCTCGTCGTCCGCGGCAGCATCGGCCCGCCACCCTGAGCCGCGCGGAAATCCTGCGTGAAGCCCCACCGGTGCGCGGGTCGCAGCGCACCACGCGGAGGCCGCCCCGCTCTCGGGGCGTCAGGCGACATCTCGTCCGCACGAGCGCGTTCGCGCGACGCGAGGGCCCGTGCGGCGCCGCGCGATCTCGCCTCGGGAGAACCGCTGCTCAGCCGCGCCGCTTGAGCAGGACGACCAACGCGGCGATGCCGCCGAGAACGAACAGCGGAAACCCGAAGAACACGATCAATTCCCAACCACCAGGCATGCGCCGCAGTCTCACACACCGGCGGAGCGGGCGTCTCGCGTTCGCAGGAGCTCGCGACCAGCCCGCGCGGGCGACCGGCTCGACGGCGCCGGGCTGGCCGAGGAAGGGGATGACCAACCCAGCGCCGCCGCGGGGCCCAACCGCAGGAGCGCGCCGCGTGCGGCTAGCCCGTGCGAGAAGTCCCTATCACTCGCACGAACGGAATGTAACCAATGCGGGCTGGGCCAGCCACTCGGACGACCCAGGCGCGACTCGACTGAATGGTGGTTGTTTCCGGAATCATTCACTCCGCGTGGCCCCCGCGAGCACCTGCAGCGCTTCGCGGACGTCCGCGGGGATCGGGGTGGGGCGTCGGGTTCGCGCGTCGACGTAGACGTGCACCCACTTGCCCTCGGCCGCGCAGACGGCCTCGTCGTCGAACAGCGCGAGCTCGTAGGTGACGCTGCTGCTGCCCAGGCGGGCGACCCGCAGCCCGACGGTGACGTCCGCGGGGAACCCGACCTCGGCGAAGAACCGGCACCCGGATTCGGCGACGACGTTGACGACCTCGCCCGCGGCCGGATCGACCGCGGCGTTGGCCGCCAGCCACCCGTTGATCATGGTGTCGAACAGCTGGTAGTACACCGCGTTGTTCAGGTGCCCGTACATGTCGTTGTCGGTCCACCGGGTGGCGTAGACGCGGGTGGCCGGGAAGTCCTCGGGTGTTGCGCTCACCCCGCCATCCTCACACGGGCCCTACTCCCCGCCGCTGAGGTCGTCGTGCGCGCGCTCCAGGCTCCGGCGGAACAGCGGGCGCTCGACCTCGGGGATCGCCGCGAGCAGCTCGTCCTCGATCTCGGCGACCACCGGGTCGCAGCCGCGCAGCAGCGCGTGCCCGTCCTCGGTGAGGCTGATCAGCAGCACCCGGCGGTTGGTCGGATCGCGGTGCCGCTCGATGTGCCCGCGCTCCTCCAGCCAGCGCACCATCTCGTTCATCGTCTGCGGGGTGACGAACGAGCGACGCGCCAGCTGCGCCGACGAGAGCCCGGCCCGTCGGCGCAGCGCCGTGAGCGCGGTGAACTGCGTGGCGGTCAGGCCGTGCGGGCGCAGCGCCTCGTCCATCCGCGCTCGGATCACCAGCTCCAGGCGCTTCACCAGGTACAGCGTCAACGGCTCATCGGACACGCCACCATCATCGCGCATCCGCGTCATTCCCGTGCGTAGGCCGACAGCCCCGGCCGGAAGGTCTTCTCGTCGAGGAACTGCTGCATGCCGCGCCGCCTGGCCTGCTCGGCGTCGACGAACTGGGCCTGCTCGAACTTCGCGTAGAGGTAGTCCTCGGCCTGCTCCCAGGGCATCTCCTGGGCGACCTTGTAGCCGACCTTGGCCGCGCGCAGCACCTCGGGGTTGGTGGCGGCGAGCTTGGCGGCCAGCTCGCGGGTGCGCTCGCGCAGCCGCGCGGTGGGGACCGCCTCGTTGACCAGCCGCATCTCGGCGGCGCGGCGGCCGTCGAAGGGTTCGCCGGTCATGATGAAGTACAGCGCGTCGCGCTGGCTGACCGTCGCCGCCAGCGCCCGGCTGACCACGCCGCCCGGCGGGATCCCCCAGTTGATCTCGGAGAGCCCGAACTGCGCGTCCTCGTCGGAGATGGCCAGGTCGCAGGCGACCAGCGGGGTGAACGCGCCGCCGAAGCACCAGCCGTTGACCATCGCCACGGTCGGCTTGGACCAGTTGGCCAGCCGCTTCCACTGCCACTCAGCGCTGGCTCGGCGCACCCTGATCTGCAGCGCGGGGTCTCCGGACTCGTCGACCTCGCGGAAGTACTCCCTGAGGTCCATGCCCGCCGAGAACGACTCGCCCGCACCGGTGAGCACCAGCACCCGGCAGCGGGGGTCGGCCTCCAGGGCGTCGAGGGTGCGCACCATCTCGTCGTTGAGCGCGGGGTTCATCGCGTTGCGCTTGTCCGGGCGGTTGAGCGTCACCCAGGCGATCCCCTCGTCGAACTCGACGTCGACGGTGTCGCCCCACGGGCTCTCGCGGTGCGCGGTCATCCGAGCTCCCATTCATCAGGGTTCCTGATTGTTATGCTCGGGATGTTCAACGTGCGAACCTGCTGCGCGCAAGCTTTGGAGATCCAACTCACCCATTTCGAGCAGGATTCCTGATCGCCATCGGAGCGACCTGCCCAGCACAGCAGGTGAACAGGCCGCACCTGATGCCCCCTTCGCAGGTCAGCGGCCGAGGCGCCGGTAGAAGCGCTCGCGGTCGACCACGGCGACCTGGTGGCGCAGCACCCCGGCCTGCTCGCCGGTGTCGGCGTTGACCGCGCGAGCGGTCCAGGTCCGCCGGCCGCTCAGCGGATGCCCACCGCGCTCGAGCTCGATGCGCACCCGCTGCCCGGCCAGCGTCGGAGCGGCGTGCTCGTAAGTACCGCCGCAGCCGAGCATCGCGAACTCCTCGGGCACGTCCGGGGCGATCAGCTCCCAGGTCGCGTCCTCCAGCATCGCGATCAGCGACGCGGTGGCCCACACCGGCTCGCCGCGGCTGGCGAGCAGGCTGCCGGGCAGGATCCGCGGCACGGTGTGCTCGGTGCCGATCGTGCGCAGGCCGGTGCGCACCCGGTCCTGCTCGAAATCGGCGGTTTTGGCGGTGGTCATCGCTGAAATTCCCCCAAAAGCGATGGTGCTTCGGTGCTTTCGCGCCCGTCGACGCGGATCGGCCGCTCGCGCAGGCCCGGCCCGCGCTCGTCGCGCCAGGAGACCTCGCAGTCCGGGCAGTACCAGCGCTCCAGCGGCGCCGGCGCCCAAGCGGGCTCCCACCCGCACAGCGGACACCGGGCGGCGATCGCCAACGCGTCTCCGGATCGATTCAGTTCGACAGCGGTCATTGAACCTCCTAGTCGGCTTCGGCGGACCACGGCGATGTCCGCACCGTGGGAGTTATCGCCAGACCAAGATCGAAACTGAAGTGGACGATGGAAATCATTGCCGCTGAATCACCCGGTAGGTGATCAACCTCCGATTCGTCGTGCGGGCCGCGCAGCCCTGTGCTCCACAGTGGACGAGCGTCAGTCCATTCCGGACTCGCGCAACGTGATGTTGAGCCGTCCCGCGGTCATCCCGATGGAGGGGTCGGCCGTTCCCGGACGCGTGCGGGGAACGCCGTGGTAGGCCAGCCTGGACGCCCCGCCGAAGACGAACAGGTCCCCGGAACCCAGTTCCACGTCGGTCCACGGCCGGTTGCGGTTCTCGGTGTTGCCGAAGCGGAACACGCACTCGTCGCCCAGGCTCAGCGAGACCACCGGCGCCCGGCTGACCTCGTCGCGGTCCTGGTGCATGCCCATGCGCGCGTCCGCGTCGTAGAAGTTCACCAGGGCGACGTCCGGCCGGTAGGACTCCCCCGCCGCCGGGTCCTGGTAGGCCTCGGCGACCGCCCGCCGCCCGAGCTCGGCCAGCCAGGCGGGCAGCGGTTTGACCGGTGAGCCGTCGCCGTCGTCGACCGTCCTGGAGTAGCGGTAGGGGTACCAGTGCCAACCCAGGCAGACCGTGCGCACCGACATCCGAGCACCGCTGGGCAGCCGCGCGGCGCGCAGGCCGGCGGGCGGCTTGGCCCAGTCGCGGCACGCCAGCACCAGCCGCCGCTGCAGGTCCAGCGACAACCAGCCGGGCAGATGCACCGCGCCCGGGGCGATTTCGGTGCGCGGACGCGGGAACAGCTCCACTCCCGCGACATTACTGCTCAGCTCCGCAGGAACGACAGCACCCGCTCGGTCTGCCCCAGCACCGAGCGCCCGACGCCGGGCAGCGCGCGCACCGACGCCCGCGGACCACCTCGCGCAGCCTGCGCCCGGTCTCGGCGGTGTCGAACATGACGTCCTCGCGCCCGGCGATGACCAGCACCGGCATCCGCAGCTCGCGCAGCTGGGCATCGGTGAACACCGGCAGTCGGTTCGCGGTGCGCACTCGGTGACGATCTCGGCGAGGCACGCCAGGAAGGGGCCGTCGCTCGCCGCGCCGAGTCCCGCGACCGCTCGCACCGAGCGCCGCTCCCCCCGGCCCCAGCAGCCGACGACGTCGACCGAGTGCACCCGGACGTGCCGCGCGAGCGCGAGCACGTCGTCGCGCCACATCGCCGAGTTGGCGCCCCAGCCGTGCAGCAGCACCAGCGGAGGCGCGCCCTGCGGCCCGGAGCTGAGCACGAAGGTCTCCCCCAGCCCGGTCGGGATCAGCTGCCGCTCGGCCGGTATCGGCCACTCGTCGAGCGACCACCGGTGGCCCTCCTCGATGCGCCGAGCGCCCCGCTCCGAGCGGTGGATCTGCGTGCGCGCGCGTCACGTCGCCCCCGAGTCGCTCATCGACGACGCATCGTACTTATCATTCCTCTTCATTCCAGAAACACTCTCATTGCACGTACGTATAGGTACGGTTGCGTTCCCGATCGGTGTGCGTTGGGAGATCTCCGGAAAATGGGCTTGAGTCTCCACCGGCTGGAAGGTTGACCGTGGTCGACGTGAGCGATCGGAGCGAACTGCTCAGCATCGGCGAGCTGGCTCGGCGCACCGGGATGGCGGTGCGCACGATCCGCTTCTGGTCGGACAGCGGGGTCATCACCCCGACGACCCGGTCCGGCGGCGGGTACCGCCTCTACGACGCGACGGCGGTGGCTCGCGTCGAGCTGGTCCGCACCCTGCGCGAGCTGGGGCTGGACCTGGACTCGGTGCGGCGGGTGCTGAGCAGCCGGGAAACCGTCCAGGACGTCGCCGAGGCGCACCTGGAGGCGCTGGACGCCGAGATCCGCACGCTGCAGGTGCGGCGGGCGGTGCTGCGGTGGGTCGCTCGACGTGGCAGCACGACCGAGGAGTTGAGACTCATGAACGACGTGGCGCGCATGTCCGCCGACGAGCGGCAGCGCATCATCGACGACTTCGTCCGCGAGGCCTTCGCCGGCGTCGAGGAGGTCGCCCCCGGCTCGCAGATCGCGCAGGCGATGCGGACCATGCCCGCGACCCTGCCCGACTACCCGAGCGCCGAGCAGGTCGAGGCGTGGGTGGAGCTGGCCGACCTGGTCGGCGACGCCGACTTCCGCGCGCGCGTGCGCGAGATGGCGGTGGCGGGCGCGCAGCCCCAGCAGCTCACCGAGTACGACCCGCAGGAGGTGATCGAGCACGTGCCCGCGGCGGTGGAAGCCGGGATCGCCCCCGAATCGACCGAAGGCCAGCAGGTCCTGCACCGGCTCATCGATCCCGCGATGACCGCCGAGCAGCGTCGGGACCTGGCCGAGCGGATGACGACCTTCACCGACCGCCGGGTGGAGCGCTACTGGCAGCTGCTGGGCGTGCTCAACGACTGGCCGAACTGGTCACCGCGCGTGCCGGCGTTCGAGTGGGTCATCGCGGCCCTGCGCGCCTAGGAGCTGCTCCGCCCAGCGGTGTGAGCGGCTCCGCCGCACTCCCGAGCGGAGCCGCGGGCGCTCAGACGTTCCGCAGGACCGAGACGACCGCGCCGAGGATGGTGGCGTCGTCGCCGTCGATGACCTCGTAGGCGGGGTTGCGCGGTTCGAGGTGCACGTGGCCGTTGCGGCGGCGGTAGACCTTGACCGTGGCCTCCTCGTCGATCATCGCGGCGACGATCTGCCCGGAGTGCGCCTCGGCCTGCTGGCGGACCACCACGATGTCGCCGTCGCAGATCGCGGCGTCGACCATCGAGTCACCCCGAACCCGCAGGCCGAAGACGTTGCCGCGGCCGGTGAGCTCGCGCGGCAGGCTGAGCACGTCGTCGACGTGCTCCTCGGCCGCGATGGGCGCGCCGGCCGCGATGTCGCCCACCACCGGGACGGGAACCGAGTCCTCCCGGTTCTCCTGCTGCGGTTCCTGCAGGAACAGCCGCACGTCGATGGGCTTGGCCAGGGTGTTGCTGCGCCGCAGGAACCCCTTGTCCTCCAGCGCGGCCAGGTGCCGCGACACAGACGAGGACGAGCGCAGGCCGACGGCATCGCCGATCTCGCGGGTGCTCGGCGCGTAGCCGTGCTTGACCACGAAGTCCCGGATCACCGCCAGGATGCGCTGCTGGCGATCCGGCAGGACCGAGGTGTCCAGGTGCTCGAGTTCGTCGAATGCGGTCACCCGCGGAATCCTAAACGCCTCCTCCGAACCTCCAGCACCACGGTCCACACCGGACTCGCCGAGGGATCCCCTCCCGGCGCCCGCGGTCCCCCACCCGGGCGCCGCTCGGATGGCCGAGCTCACCGCGCTGCTCGATACTGCCGCTGAGGGGAGTACTTCCAAGGGCCTGCCCGGTCAGGACGGACACCCCCGGTGTCCCCGGGAGGCCGCCCGCAGCGGTGAAGGAGACCTCGATCGCGACGCGGTTCGAGGAGACGCCCGTGCACGTGCTCGCCGCTCCGTCGGAATCGATCGGCTCGCCGTTGCTGTGGGTCGTGACCATCGCCGTGCTCGTCGTCCTGCTGATCGCGGACTTCCTGGTCACCCGCCGCCCGCACGCGGTCGCGATGCGCGAGGCCGTCCTCTGGTCGGTGTTCTACCTCGCGCTGCCGCTGGTGTTCGGGCTGGGCCTGTGGGTCATCTCCGGCGGTCCGCAGGCGCTGGAGTTCATCACGGGCTACGTGGTGGAGAAGTCCCTGTCGGTGGACAACCTGTTCGTGTTCATCCTGATCCTGGCCGGCTTCGCGGTACCGCCCGATCTGCAGCAGCGCGTGCTGCTCTACGGCATCGTCGGCGCGCTCGTGCTGCGCGGCGTGTTCATCGCCGCCGGTGCCGCCCTGCTCCAGGCGGGCACCTGGGCCTTCCTGCTCTTCGGCGCGATCCTGTTCGCCACCGCGGCCCGGATCCTGCACGAAGCGCTGGCCGGTGCCACCGTCGAGCGCGACGTGTCGCAGCTGCGCTCGGTGCGGCTGCTGCGCCGGATGACACCGGTCACCGACGACTACCGCGGCGCCCGGCTGACGGTTCGCGAAGCGGGCAGGCGCGCCGTGACCCCGCTGGCGGTGGTGGTCGTGGCGGTGTTCGCCACCGACGTCGTGTTCGCCATCGACTCGGTGCCCGCTGTCTACGGGGTCACCGACGATCCCTACCTGGTGTTCACCACCAACGCCTTCGCCCTGCTGGGCCTGCGCGCCCTGTACTTCGTGCTGCACACGGCGCTGTCCAAGCTCACCCACCTCAACCACGGGCTGGCGCTCATCCTCGCGCTCATCGGCGCCAAGCTCGTCCTGCACTGGGCGCACGGCATCTGGCCCGGCGTCCCGGAGATCCCCACGCCCATCTCGTTGGCGGCCATCGTGCTGATCCTGGCGACCGTCACGCTGACGAGCTTGCGCGCCCGCAACACCGCCGAACCCGCCACGCCCAGGAGCTGACCATGCTCACCACCGTCCTCGTCGAGGCCGCGGCCACCGCGCTCCTGCTGATCGCGCTGCTGATCACCTGCGCGGTCCTGCTCGACCCCCGCCCGCCGAGAGCACCGCACCGCTGACGCGGGCCGTCCCGCTGCGGGCACCGCACCGCGGCGCGGTGCCCGCAGCGGCTCAGCCCTCCGCGGCGGCCAGCACCTCGTCGACCCGGACCCGCGAGCCGGTCTCGGCCGAGGCGATGGCCGCGTGGACCATCGCCAGGCTGCGCAGGTTGTCGTGGCACTCGTTCATCGGTTCGACACCGGTGCGCAGGGCTTCGACGAACACCGCCAGCGACCCGCGCAGGTCGTCGCCCGGGTAGTCCTCGGCGGTGGCCACCGCGCGCGGCCGGAGCGCTTCGACCTGCGGTTCGCCGATGCCGTCCCAGGTGGCCGTCCCGCCCGCGGCCGACACCCGCCAGTCCGAGTTCCACGAGGTCTCCAGGCCCGGGCTGCACCAGGACCCGGTGTAGACGAAGCGGGACCCGCCGCTCATCTCGAACACCGCGGTGGTCGCGGCGCTGCCCGCGTACCAGCTCCACGAGGGGTTGAACTCCTCGCAGTAGACCGCCACCGGGTCGGCGTCGAGCAGGAAGCGCGCGGCGTCGAAGTTGTGGATGGCCATGTCCACCACCAGCGGGTGCGCCATCGCCTCGCGGAAGCCGCCGAAGTGCGGTGCCTTGAAGAACTGGTGGGTGAGCAGGCCGACCTCGCCGAGTGCCGCCACCTCCCGCTTGAGCCGCCACAGGCCGGGGTGGAAGCGCCGGTTCTGGCTGACCACGAACAGCTCGCCCGCTTGCTCGGCGGCTCGCACCAGCTTCACCGCCTCGGGCAGCGTCGCCGCCAGCGGCTTCTCCCCCAGCACCGGCAGCCCCAGCTCCAGGGCCTCCAGCGTGACCGGCAGGTGCGCGGCCGGTGCGGTCACGTCCACCACGGCGTCGGCCGCGCTGCGCCGGGCCACCTCGCCCAGCGACGCCCCGGCGGCCGCACCGGGCGGTGCGGCCGCGCGCGCGGCGCCCTCGTCGAGGTCGACCACGCCCGCGACCTCCGCGAGCCGGCTGCCGGCGACGGCCTCGACCCACGTGCGGCCCATCTGACCGGCACCGACGATCACCAACCGCAGCGGGCGGTCGTCGGTGATGGTCCGGAAGCTCATTCGAACCACCCCTCGGGACGGTTGCGCAGCACCGGGATCTCGCGTTCGCCGGCAGGTGCGGCCCACCGCACGCCGTTGGCGATCACGCGCCGCACGTCGGGGTGGTGGTAGACCGGGAAGGCCTGATCGCCGGGGCTGAAGTAGAAGATCCGCCCGTGCCCGCGGCGGAAGGTGCACCCGGAGCGGAACACCTCGCCGCCGCTGAAGGAGCTGATGAAGATCAGCTCGTCCGGCGCGGGGATGTCGAAGAACTCCCCGTACATCTCCTGCGACTCGATCGCGATCGGGTGCGGAACGCCTCGCGCGATCGGGTGCGTCGGATCGACCGTCCACACCAGCTCGCGGTCCTGCGCGCTGCGCCAGTTCAGGTTGCAGGTGGTGCCCAGCAGCCTGCGGAAGGTCTTCGACAGGTGCCCGGAGTGCAGCACGACCAGTCCCATCCCGGCGAGCACGTGCCGCTGCACCCGCTCGACGACCTCGTCGTCGACCTCCTCGTGCGCGGCGTGCCCCCACCAGGTGAGCACGTCGGTGCCGGCCAGCACCTCCTCGGTGAGCCCGTGCTCGGGGTCGGCCAGCGTCGCGGTGCGCACCCGCGCCTCCGGGTGGTGGTCGGTGACCGCCGAGGCCACCGCTCCGTGGATGCCCTCCGGGTAGCGCTCGGCCACATCGGCTTCGGTGGTCTCGTGGACGTTCTCGTTCCACACCGTGACCCGCATGGATGTTCCCTTCCTACTTGACGGAACCGCCGCTGATGCCCGAGACGATGTGCCGCTGGGCGAAGACCAGCAGCACCGCCGCGGGCAGCGACGCGAGGACCGCGGTGGCCATCACCGCGCTCCAGTCGGTGGTGTCGACGCCGAGGTAGTCGTAGATGGCCAAGGTGACCGGCTTGACGTCGTCGGTGGTGTTGAGCGTCAGCGCGAACAGGAAGTCGCTCCAGGCGAACAGGAACGCGAAGACCCCACCGGTGATCAGGGCGTTGCGGCTCATCGGAACGACCACCGAGACGAAGGTGCGCAACCGGTTGGCGCCGTCGACCATGGCCGCCTCCAGGACCTCGCCGGGCAGCCCGGCCATGAACGCGCGCAGCAGCACCGTCGCGAACGGGATGCCCAGCGCCGCGTCGGCCAGGATCAGCCCGAGGTAGGAGTTGACCAGCCGCAGGTCGACGTAGGCGTTGTAGACCGCGTTGGCCACCACGATGTCGGGGACCATCTGGGCCACCAGCGAGCCGAAGAGCACCAGCCGCGCGCCCCGCAGGCGGAAGCGGCCCAGCGCGTAGGCGGCGGGCGCCGAGATCGCCAGGCACAGCACCGCGGCGCCGAGCGCGATCGCGAGGCTGGTGGCCATCGCGCCGCCCTGGTCGCGCAGCGCCGCGGCGAACCCGCCGAGCCCGGCGTCGTCGGGCACCGGGCTCAGCGCGGCCAGGCTGCTCCCGGGTTGCAGCGCGATGTTGATCATCCAGTAGAGCGGGAACAGCAGCACGGCGACGATCGCCAGCGCCACCGCGGTCGAGGTCGCCGATCGCACTCAGCCCACCTCCTTGCGGCCCGCGCGCAGGTAGAGCAGCGCGAACACCAGGCACGCGGCCATCAGCACGTTGCCCACGACCGCGCCGCGGCCGAAATCGAGGTTCATGAAGGAGTTCTGGAACACCTGGGTGCTCAGCGACTCGGTCGAGTTGGCCGGACCGCCGCCGGTGAGCACCAGGATGATGTCGAGCACCTTGACCGTGGCGATGAAGCCGAGCAGCAGCACCACGCCGGCCACCGGGCGCAGCATCGGCCAGGTGATGGTGCGGAAGGTCCGCCAGCGGCCCGCCCCGTCGAGGGCCGCCGCCTCGTAGAGGTCGGCGGGGATCTCCTGCAGCCCGCCGTAGAGGATGACCATGTTGAACGGGATCCCGATCCAGATGTTGACCAGCACGACCGACAGCAGGGCCACCTGCGGGCTGCTCAGCCACGGCACGTTGTGCTCGATCAGCCCGGTGGTGCGCAGGAAGCCGTTGAGCACGCCGCCTTCCTGGTCGAGCATCTGCCGCCACACCATCCCGGCGGCCACCAGCGGCACCAGCCACGGCAGCAGCAGGAGCGAGCGCAGCAACCGGGACAGCGGGAAGTTCCGCCGGAAGTGCAGGGCCAGCAGCAGGCCGATGCCGAACTGCCCGACCAGCGAGCCGACGGTGAACAGCACCGTGTTGATCGCGGCGCGGCCGAACACCGGGTCGGCGAACGCGGCCCGCCAGTTGGCCAGGCCGACGAACGGGGCTTCGCCGGTGAAGAACGTGGCGGCGGTGTAGCTCTGGAAGCTCATCACCACGTTGTTCACCAGCGGGTAGCCGAAGAACGCGGCGAGGTAGACGATCGCCGGGAGCAGGAACGCCCACTTGGCGGCTCGGGTGCGCGCGGTCATCGCCATCACGCTCCCGCGTTCGCCTGCTGCTGGGCGCGTTCGAGCGCCTGCTCCGGCGTGGCGTTCCCGGAGATCGCCGACTGGATCGCCGTCCACAGCGCGCGGGCGGTCTCCGGCCAGCGGGTGCCCAGGTGCTCGGTGCGCGCGCGGGCGGCCGGTGCGGTGTCGTAGAAGACCTGCAGGTCGGGAACCTGCGGGTGCAGCTTCGCCGCGGCCGCCGGACGGCTGGGCACCCGGTTGGCCGCGCGGGCCACCGCCATCTGCGCCTTCTCGGTGTTCATGCAGCGCACGAGTTCAGCGGCCTTGCGCTGGCGCCACGGCTCGGTCTTCGGGATGGTCATGACCTCGCCGCCGAGCGCCGTCGCGGGCGGCGCTCCGGGACGCGGCACCGGGATCGGGACCACTCCCCAGTTCAGCCCCGGGGTTTCGCGGATCTCGGCGGCCTGCCAGCTGCCGTTGACCATCATCGCCAGGCGTCCGGCGGTGAACTGGTTCTTCACGTCGCCCTGCTCCCAGTTGAGCACAGACTGCGGCGCCGCCCCGGAGCGCACCAGGTCGGTCCACAGCCGCAGCGCGCCCGCCACCTGCGGCGAGTCGAGCCGGCGCTCGTCGCCGCCGTTGGGCCACAGGAACGCCAGGAACTGGTAGGCGCCCTCGAAGGACGCGTAGGCGCTGAAGCCGATGCCGCGGTGCTGCGCCGTGGTGAGCTCGCGCGCGCTCCGCCGGAGCTCGTCCCAGGTCCTCGGCGGCCGCACCCCGGCCGCCCGCAGGATGTCCTCGTTGTAGTACAGCGCCAAGGTGTTGACCGTGGGGGCCACGCCGTAGAGCTCGCCGCGGTAGCGGCCGGTCCCGGTGATGTTGGCGGCCATCCCCTCGGCTCCGACGCCGAGATCGGTCAGCGGGACCAGCGCGCTGGTATCGGCGAACTGCGGCAGGTCCGGGTTGTCGAGCATCAGCACGTCCGGCAACGAGCGCGAGGAGGCCATCCGCAACGCCTTGGGCACCAGCTGATCACCGGTGACGCTGTAGTGCCGCACGCCGATCCCGATCTGGCGCCCGCACTCCTCCAGCTGGGCGCTCATCGCCGATCGCATGGGTTCGTCGCCGTGGTAGTCCATGAAGGTCAGCCGGTCCGGCTCCCGGCCGGCGGCGCAGCCGGTGGCCAGCACCGCGCTCAGCGAAGCGGCCAGCAGCGTTCGTCTTCGGGTTCGCGCCTGGGCTCTCAAACCGTCCTCCTGTTGCTTCGTCGCAATAGGGGTCCACGTGGTTCTCAGTCGAAGCGTTTCGACAATTGATGTCGAACATTTCGATGATTTCTCGACCGGACGGCTCGGAATTGTGCGGTCGGATTGCGCATCTGGTCAATGCTTTTCATGGGACGGAAGAACGAGAATTCGGCGCTTCTTGCGTTTCCGGCCCCGCAGGCCTAATCTCCGCAACCAGACTCTTTCGATGCGCTTCGACGCACCTGTGGAGGATCCGATGGTGTCGATCTCCGACGTCGCCAAGGATGCCGGCGTGTCGGCCAGCACGGTGTCCTACGCGCTGTCCGGGAAGCGGTCGATCTCGGCGGAGACCCAGCGCCGCGTGGAGACCAGCATCCGGCGGCTCGGCTACCACCCGCACGCCGGGGCCCGCGCCCTGGCCAGCAGCCGCACCAGCGTGCTGGCCCTGGTGATGCCGCTGCGCACCGACATCCACATGCCGGCGATGATGCGCTTCGTCACCTCGATGGCCACCGCCGCGCGGGCGCACGACTACGACCTGCTCCTGCTGACCAGCGACGAGGGACCGGCCGGCCTGCGCCGGGTGGCCAACTCCGCGATGGCCGACGCGTTCCTGGTGATGGAGGTCGAGGCCGACGACCCCAGGATCCCGGTGCTGCGGGAGCTGTCCCGGCCCGCCGTGCTGATCGGGCTTCCCGACGATCCGGGCGGGTTGCCTTGCGTGGACCTGGATTTCACGGCCGCGGCGAAGCGCTGCGTGGCCGAGCTGGGCGACGCCGGTCACCGCGACGTCGCGCTGATCGGCTCGCCCCCGGTCGTCTACGAGCGGGGCACCAGCTTCGCGACCCGGTTCCTGCGCGGTTTCGACGAGGCGGTGCGGGATCGCGGGATGCGCGGCAGCTCGCGCTCGTGCGCGCCCGACTACGACGCGGTGCGCGCGTGCCTGGGCGAACTGCTCGAGGAGCGGCCGGAGATCACCGGTCTGGTGGTGCACAACGAGGCGGCGCTGGGTTCGGTGCTCGCCGAGCTGCACAACAGCGGCAGGCACGTTCCCGAGGACATCTCGGTGGTCGCGGTCGGGCAGGACAGCGCGGCGCACCGGGAGGTCCCGCTGACGACGGTGCCGCTGCCCACCGAGGACATGGTGCGCATCGCGGTGGAGCTGGCGATGCGCGCGCTGCAGGGCTCCGGAGCCCCCGAAACGCGGCTGCTCGCACCGCAGGTCGTACCGGGCAAGAGCGTCGAACCGCGGCGCTGAGAGCGCGACGAACCGGGAGGAGAGCAGGTGCCATCGACCGAACCCGTCCTCGGCGTGGGGATGATCGGCCACTCGTTCATGGGCAGGGCGCACTCGCACGCCTGGCGCAGCGCCGGCCGGTTCTTCGAGCTGCCGGTGGAGATCGGGATGAACGCGCTGGTCGGACGCGATGCGAGCCGGGTCGCCGCGGCGGCCGGCACCCTGGGCTGGCGAACCGCGGGAACCGACTGGCGAGAACTGCTCGGCGATCCGGACGTGCAGCTGATCGACATCTGCGTGCCCGGTTCCGCGCACGCCGAGATCGCGATCGCCGCGCTGGAGGCGGGCAAGCACGTGCTGTGCGAGAAACCTCTGGCCAACGGCGTCGAGGAGGCGCGCGACATGGCCGCCGCGGCGGCGCGCGCGGCCGAGCGCGGCGCGTTCGCGATGGTCGGGTTCAACTACCGCAGGCTGCCCGCGACGGCGCTGGCCCGCCGGTTGGTCGCGCGGGGCCGCATCGGCCAGGTGCGCCACGTGCGCGCCCAGTACCTCCAGGACTTCCTCACCGATCCCGAGTTCCCGCTGGTGTGGCGCCTGGACAGGGACCAGGCGGGCTCCGGCGCGCTCGGCGACATCGGCGCGCACGTCGTCGACCTCGCCCAGTTCCTCACCGGTGAGCGGATCGTCGGGGTGTCGGGCACCACCGAGACCTTCGTGCGTCACCGCCCGCTGGCGGACGGCTCCGGCGAGGGCGAGGTGACCGTCGACGACGCGGCGCTGTTCACCGCCCGGCTCTCCGGCGGCGGGCTCGCCGCGTTCGAGGCGACGCGGATGGCCACCGGCCGCAAGAACGCGCTGCGCATCGAGATCAACGGTTCCCGCGGCAGCCTCGCGTTCGACCTGGAACGGCTCAACGAGCTGGAGTTCCACGACGCCGGCGAGGACCCGAGCACCGCCGGTTTCCGCCGCGTGCTGGCCACCGAACCCGACCACCCGTACCTGGAGGCCTGGTGGCCGCCGGGCCACGGCTTGGGCTACGAGCACAGCTTCACCCACGAGGTCGCCGACCTGGTCCGCTCGCTGGCCGCGGGCGAGCAGCCGCGACCGTCGTTCGACGACGGCCTCTCGGTGCAGCTGGTGCTCGACGCCGTCGAGCGCAGCGCCGCCGCCGAGGGTCGTTGGACCACCGTTGCCGAACAACAGCAGTGAGGAGAGCGCGATGCCGAAACCGGTCACGTTGTTCACCGGGCAGTGGGCCGACCTGCCCTTCGAGGAGGTCTGCCGGCTGGCCTCGGAGTGGGGCTACGACGGGCTCGAGATCGGGTGCCAGGGAGACCACTTCGAGGTCGACCGCGCGGTGAGCGAGGACGACTACGTCGCGGGCAGGCGGGAGATCCTGGACCGCTACGGCCTGCAGGTCTGGACGATCTCCAACCACCTGGTCGGTCAGGCGACCTGCGATCATCCGATCGACGAGCGGCACCGCAACATCCTGCCGAAGCGGATCTGGGGCGACGGCGAACCCGAAGGCGTGCGCGCCCGCGCCGCCGAGGACCTGAAGAACACCGCGAGGGCCGCGCGGAAGCTCGGGGTGTCCACGGTGGTCGGCTTCACCGGTTCCTCGATCTGGCACACCGTGGCGATGTTCCCGCCGGTCCCGCCGGAGATGATCGAGCGCGGGTACGCCGACTTCGCCGCGCGCTGGAACCCGATCCTCGACGTGTTCGACGAGCAGGGCGTGCGCTTCGCCCACGAGGTCCACCCCAGCGAGATCGCCTACGACTACTGGACGACGCAGCGGGCGCTGGAAGCCGTCGGCCACCGCGAGGCGTTCGGCCTGAACTTCGACCCGAGCCACTTCATCTGGCAGGACCTGGACCCGCTGACCTTCCTGTGGGACTACCGCGACCGCATCTACCACGTCGACTGCAAGGAGTCGGTCACCCGGTTCAACGGCCGCAACGGACGTCTCGGCTCGCACCTGCCGTGGGCCGACCCGCGCCGCGGCTGGGACTTCGTCTCGACCGGCCACGGCGACGTGCCGTGGGAACCGATCTTCCGGATGCTCAACTCCATCGGTTACGAGGGCCCGATCTCGGTGGAGTGGGAGGACGCGGGGATGGACCGCCTGCAAGGCGCCCCGGACGCCCTGCGGTTCGTCCGCGGTCTCGCGGCCATCGAGCCCCCGGCGCAGTCCTTCGACGCGGCCTTCCGGACGACCGACTAGCTAGTCGACCTCCACCTTGGCGACGGGGTTGCCGTCGGTGCAGCTCACCGAGACGTCCACGGTCGCGTCGCGGGACTCGAAGGTGAGCTCCGCCTCGCTCTCCGGGACGTCGTCGACGTCGTCCACGCGGAATCCCTGCGCCGGGCTCCAGGACAGCAGGACCGCCCGCCCCGATTCGTCGCAGCCGGTCACCACCGAGCCGCCGGGAGTGCGTTCCACGTCGCGCGCCGGCGGCCGGTCGGTCGCCGGCGACTCCGGGGCGGGATCGGCCGGGGCCGGTGAGGCGGGCCGGGCCAGTTCGGCTTCGACCTCGGCCGGTTCGGTCAACGGCGGGCCCGAGGCGAGAACGCCCCGCCCGAGGGCGGAAACCGCGACCAGGCCCACGGCCACCGCGACGCAGGCGGCGGCCAACCAGCCCAGCACCGCCAGGGCGATGCGCGCGGTGCGGTGCGGGACGGCCATGGCTCCCACTATGCCAAGCCGTCCGACGAACTCGCACGGGCTACCGTGCAGCACGTGGCGCACGTGTTGTTGGTCGAAGACGATGCCACCATTCGCGGCTCGTTGAGCAGGGCCTTGCACGAACTGGGGCACGCGGTCACCTCGGCGGCCACCGCCATGGACGGGCTCAACCAGGTGGTGGCGCGCAAACCGGACGTGGTGGTGCTCGACATCGGGCTGCCGGACCTCGACGGGCGCGAGATGCTGCGCATGCTCCGCTCGGTCAGCCGCGTCCCGGTGGTCGTGGCCACCGCCAGGAGCGCCGAGGACGAGATCGTGCGGGTGCTCGACATGGGCGCGGACGACTACGTCGTCAAGCCCTTCGGGGCCGGTCAGCTCGACGCGCGCGTGCGCGCCGTGCTGCGGCGCAGCGGCGAGCGCTCCGCGCCGGAGGTCATCGAGGTGGGCGGGCTGCGCATCGACCCCGCCTCCCGGACGGCCGCGCTCGACGGCGCGGAGCTCGACCTGACCCCGCGCGAGTTCGACGTGCTGCACTACCTCGCGCTGCGCCCCGGCCAGGTGGTCAGCAAGCGGGAACTGCTCACCGAGGTCTGGCAGCTGCCCTACGGCGGAACGGACAAGACCGTCGACGTGCACCTGTCCTGGTTGCGGCGGAAGCTCGGCGAGACCGCCAAGACCGCGCGCTACCTGCACACCGTGCGCCGGGTGGGCGTGCGCCTGGGCGATCCCGGCGACGAGGCGGACGCCTGATGCGCAGGCGGATCGCGGTCCTGGTCACCGCGACCACCGTGCTGGTCGTGGTGGCCTTCCTGATCCCGCTGGCGCTGCTGGCGCGGACCGTGGCGTTCGACCGCGCGATCAACACCGCCACGGTGCAGGCCCAGTCGCTGACCGCGGTCGTGTCGACCGCCGACCCGCAGGTGCTCGGCCTCAGCGTCCAGCAGGCCAACGCCGACGGGCGGTTCCCGGTGACCGTCTTCCGCAGCGACGGCACCCGGCTCGGCGCTCCGGCGCGGCGGACCCCGGCGGTGCGGCTGGCCGAGCGGGGCCGCAGCCTGACGGTGGACACCCGCGACGGGGCCGAGGTCGTCGTGTCGGTGGGCGATGCCGCCGGGGGCCAAGCGGTGATCCGCACCGAGGTCAGCGAGCGCGAGCTCATGCGCGGGGTGCACCGCGCGTGGCTGCTGCTGGCCGGTCTGGGCGTGGCGCTGTGCGCGCTGAGCCTGTTCGTCGCCGATCGCATGGCGCGCGGTCTCGTGCGGCAGACCAGCGAGCTGGCCGAGGTGTCGCACCGCCTGGCCGGCGGTGAGCTGGACGCGCGCGCCGGCGTGGCGGCCCCGCGCGAGATGCGCGAGGTCGGCACCGCGCTCAACCACCTGGCCGGGCGGATCCGCGAACTGCTGGCCGAGGAGCGCGAGCGCTCGGCGGACCTCTCGCACCGCCTGCGCACGCCGCTGATGTCGCTGCGGCTCGACGCCGAGGCGCTGTCCGATCCGGCGGAGTCGCAGCGGATCACCGGGCACGTCGAGACGCTGCAGCGGGCGGTCACCCGGATCATCGACGAGGCCGAGCGGCGCAGCAGCACCACCACCGGTGAGGTTGCCCTGCGCTGCGACGCGGCCAGCGTGGTCGCCGAGCGGGTGGCGTTCTGGTCGGTGCTGGCCGAGGACACCGAGCGCGAGCTGCGCACCGTCCTCGCCGAGGGGCCGCTGTGGGTGGCGATCAGCGAGGCGGACCTCGGCGCCTGCGCGGACGCGCTGCTCGGCAACGTCTTCGCGCACACCGAGGACGGCGTGGGCATGGCCGTTTCGCTCGCGCCGGGCGACGACGTGGTGCGGCTGGTGGTCGACGACGACGGGCCCGGCTTCCCCGCCTCGGACACCGGCCCGCTGTCCCGCGGTGCCAGCGGCAGCGGTTCGACCGGGCTCGGGCTCGACATCGCGCGGCGCGCGGCGACCGACTCGGGTGGCGGCGTGCGCCTGGACCGGGCTCCCGGCGGAGGCGCCAGGGTGATCGTCGAGCTGGGGCGAGCGGCGTGATTCCCTCTTAGCGTTTCCTTAGCCTTCGAATAGCGCCGGGTTAGCCGGGGCGTTGGCACCGTCGTGGTCGACGGCGACGCCGAGTCGCGAACCACGACGGAAGGGCATGCGGTGATGGGCAACAAGAAGGTGCTCGTGGCGGTCGGGCTGACCGGGGGCCTGCTGGCGCTGGGCGGCACGGCGGTGGCGTTCGCCGGTGATCGGGATTCCGATCCGGTTCCCGCCGCCGAGATCGGCCACCGCACCGATCCGGCCCCCGACCAGATCCCCACCGGGCCGCGCTACGAGCACGACGACCCGTGGCCGGAGCACTGCTCGACCGAGGATCCGCCGATCCGCGCGGAGCGGGCCGAGCGGATCGCGCTGGGCGAGGTCCCCGGAGCCGACGTGACCGGGATCGACCTCGACCGCTGCTACGGCCTGGAGTGGGAGGTCGACCTGCGCCGGGGCGCTGCCGAGTACGAGGTGCAGGTCGACGCGCGCGGCGGCCAGGTCGTCGAGTTCGACCAGGACGAGGACCACGACCTCGACGACTAGCAGCTCGCACGGTGGCCGGGCGGCGAGGTTCACCGCCCGGCCACCGTGCGGCCGCCGCTCGGCGGCTTCGAACGCAACGCCGAACTGCGGAAATGGCCGCCGCACCGCTCCCCTTCCGGACACTGTGGACGCGCAAGCGCCGGTGCGACGAGGAGGAGCGGCGTATCGTGGTCGGCGATGGTCCGGCGAAGCGTTCGGGTGCGATGGGTCGGCGCGGGGTTCTGAGCGGGATCCTGCTCGCCGGTGCGGCGTTGGCCGCGGGCGGCCCGGCCGCCGCGGCGGAGTACGCCAACCCGATCGCGCGGCGGCGCGCAGACCCGCACGTCCTCCGGCACTCCGACGGGTACTACTACTTCACCGCCACGGTCCCCGAGTCCGACCGGATCGTGCTGCGCCGGTCCACCACGCTGCAGGGCCTGCGCACCGCGCGCGAGCACGTGCTGTGGCGCAGCCATGACAGCGGCGAGCTGAGCTCGCAGATCTTCGCCCCGGAGATCCACCGCGTCGACGGGCGCTGGTACGTCTACTTCGCCGCCGGGGACGGCGGGGACCTCTGGCGGATTCGGATGTACGCGCTGGTCAACTCCTCCCCCGACCCGCTCTCCGGGCGGTGGGTGGAGCGGGGCCCGATCGACACCGGCTGGTCGTCGTTCTCGCTGGACGCCACCACCTTCGCCCACCGGGGCATCCGCTACCTGGTCTGGGCGCAGCACGACCGCCGGATCGACAGCAACACCAACATCTACCTGGCGCCGCTGGCCGACCCGCTCACGCCGGCAGCGCCCGCGGTGCTGCTGTCGCAGCCGACCTTCGAGTGGGAGCGCCGCGGGCACGCGGTCAACGAGGCACCCGCGGTGATCGTGCGCAACGGGCGGGTGCTGCTGACCTACTCGGCCAGCGCCACCGACGCCAACTACTGCCTCGGCTTGCTCACCGCACCGGCCGAGGCGGACCTGATGGACCCGGCGTCGTGGGAGAAGTCGACCGAACCGGTCTTCGCCAGCAGCGAGCTCACCAGCCAGTACGGCCCCGGGCACAACAGCTTCACGGTCGCCGAGGACGGCTCGTCCGACGTCCTCGTCTACCACGCCCGCCCGTACGAGCAGGTCGAAGGCGATCCGCTGCTGGATCCCAACCGCCACACCCGGATCCAGCGGCTGCGCTGGAACCCCGACGGCACGCCCGACTTCGGCATCCCGGCCGCCGATTGAGCGACCGACCGCGGGAGCGAGCCGTCAGCTCCGCAGGGCCTCGTCGACCGAGGCGGGCGAGTACACCGACTCGACGACCATGGCGTGAACGCCCAGTATCCCGGCGCGGGCGCCCAGTTCGCTGGTGGTGACCAGCAGGTTCCGGGTCGCCCTCGGAAGGGCCCGCTGGTAGAGCACCTCGCGGACGCCGGTGACGAACTGCGCGTCGGCGAGGTCTCCCGCCAGCACCAGGACCTGCGGGTTGATCAGGCAGACCACGGTGCTCAACACCTCGCCGATGAGCTGGCCCGCCTCGCGCGCCAAGCGCTGCGCCTCGGGCCTGCCCTCGGCGACGCGCTGGGCGAACTCCCGGCTGGTGCTGGTGGGCACGCCGGCCGCGTCGAGGCGGCGGGCCAGCGCCGAGCCGCTGGCCGCTGCGGCCAGGCAGCCCACCGACCCGCACATGCAGCGGGCGTCCTCGGCGCCCGCCACGCGGACGTGGCCCAGGTCGCCAGCTCCCCCGTCGATGCCCCGGTAGACCCGGCCGTCGACGACCACGCCCGCACCGATCCCGGTCGAGGCCTTGACCAGCACCAGCGACGGGCACTCCGGGAAGGCGTGGTGGTGCTCGCCGAAGGCCATCACGTTGGCGTCGTTGTCCACCAGCACCGGCACGTCCCAGCGGGCCCGGAGGTGCTCGATGATCGGGTACCCGTCCCACCCGGGCATGATCGGCGGCTGCCGGACCGCGCCGGTGCCGAACTCCACGGGACCGGGCACGCCCAGACCGACGCCGCGCACCTCCTCGGGCCCGCGGCCGGCTTCGGCGAGCAGCTCGCGGAACTGCTCGTCGATGCGGTCGAGCACGACCTCCGGTCCGTCGCCGATCGCCGCGTCGCCCGCGGTCTCGGCCAGGGTCTCGCCCGCCAGGTCGAACAGCGCGGCGCGCGAGTGCGTGGCGCCGAGGTCGGCGACCAGCACCAGGCCGTGCTCGTGGTTGAAGTCCAGCCGCACCCGCGGCCTGCCGCCGGTGGACTCCTCCACCCCGGCGGACCGGAGGAACCCGTGCGCCAGCAGCGCGTCCAGGCGCTGGCCGACGGTCGACCGCGACAGCCCGGTGACCCGCTGCAGCTCGGCCCGGGTGCGAGCGCGCCCGGTGCGCACCAGCCACAGCAGCTGTCCCGCGCTGGTGAGGTCCTCAGCCCTTGTCGGCACCGCTTGTGAGCCCTTCGGTCAACATCCGTTCGGCTGCGTAGAACAGCACGACGATCGGGATGGTAAGCACCACCGATCCTGCCATGAGAACCGTCTTGGGAACCTCGATACCACCGGCGAGCTGCGCCAGCCCCAGCGAGACGGTCCACCGGTCCCGGTCGCCGACCAGGAACAGCAGCGCGAACAGGAACTCGTTCCAGGCGATCATGAACACGTACAGCCCGTTGGCCAGCAGCGCGGGCGCTGCCAGCGGCATGGTCACCCGCCACATGGTCTGCCAGCGGCCGCACCCGTCGATCGCCGCGGCCTCCTCGATGGAGTCCGGGACCGTGGACAGGTAGTTGCGCAGCATGTAGATCGACACCGGCACGGTCTGGGCGATGTAGACGATGGCCAGGCCGACCAGCGAACCGCGCAGGCCGATCCGGGTGAACCCGACGAACAGCGGCACGGCCAGCAGGATCGCCGGGAACATGTAGACCGCCAGGAACAGGAAGTGCACCTTGTCCCGGCCGAAGAAGCGCAGCCTGCTCACCGCGTAGGCCCCGGGGATCGACACCAGCAGCGTGAGCACCACGGTGCCCAGCGAGACCAGCGCGGAGTTGCCCAGCAGCGCCAGCATGCCCTGGCCGTCGTCGTCCTCCGGGCGCAGCACCTCCGCGTAGGTCTCGGCGGTCCACTCCGAGAGGCCCACCCACAGCGCGCCCGGGTCCTGCAGCAGCTGCTCCACGGGGCGCACCGACAGCAGCAGCATGTAGTAGAAGGGGAACAGGGTGGCGATCGCCAGTCCCGCCAGCACCACCCAGCGCAGCGCGCCGAAGAGGCGGTTCTCGAATCCGATGCGCGTCATCACCGCTCCTCGCCTTCGCCCGCCGGGGCGAAGAACTTCAGGTACACCGCCAGGAACACCAGCAGCACCGCGGCCAGCACGAGCGCTTGGGCCGAGGCCGCGCCCACGTCGAAGCGCGCGGTCAGGAAGTCGTAGACGCGCACGCTGGCCACGTCGGTGCCCGCGCCGCCGCCGGTGAGCAGGTAGACGTCGTCGAACTTGTTGAAGTTCATGACGAACCGCAGCATCGCCAGCAACCCGAGCACCGGGGCCAGCTGCGGCCAGATGATGTGTCGGAACCGCTGGGTCGGGGCCGCGCCGTCGACGACCGCGGCCTCCTCCAGGTCGTGCGGGACGGCCTGGATGCGGGCCAGCAGGAACAGGAAGGCGAACGGGAAGTAGCGCCAGCCCTCGAAGACGATCACGGTCAGCAGCGCCACCGGGATCGGGATCTGCAGGCCCAGCACCGAGAGCTCGGCCTGCCGGTCGGTGAGGAAGGCGATCGGCTCGTCCCAGCCCAGCAGCCGCACGCCCCAGTCGTTGACGATGCCGTACTGCGGGCTGAGCATCACCTCCCACACGAAGGCCACCGCCACCACCGGTGCGACGTAGGGCAGCAGCATCGCGCCGCGCAGCAGCGCCCGGCCGCGGAAGGGCTTGCGCAGCGCGAGGGCGGCGACGAGCCCGAGCGCCAGCGACAGCACGGTGCCGCCGACGGCGTAGGCCGCGGTGGTCCACAGCGAGCTCCAGAACCCGGGCGAGCCGAGCACCACCGCGAAGTTGCGCAGCGTGTAGGCCTCGAACAGGCCGGTGCGCTGGATGTCGATCAGCCGGATGCGCTGGAAGGCGAGCACCACCGTCCACAGGATCGGCAGCACCACCACCGCCAGCACCACCAGCAGCGTGGGCGCGAGCAGCACCAGTCCGTCGCGGTTCTCCCGCGCTCTCAGGGTCCGCCGTTTCGCGGAAGCCGAAATCATGGTCACCGTCCGGTCAGTTCAACGAGGTGAGGATGGAGCGGATCTCATCGGCGGCCTCGGCCGCGGCCTCGCCGGGATCGGCGCCGCTGAGCATCGAGTTCACCGCGCGCGGCACCGGCATCTCGCCGAGCGTGGCGCCGATGAGCACGCCCTGCTGCTGCTCGAAGCCCCACCGGCGGAACTGGTCGGCGCCGTCGCGCAGCTCGGCGATCGTCTCCGGCGGGTAGATCTCGTTGAGCCTGCGCTTGGTGTCCACGCCCGCCGGGGCCATCTCCCAGGCGCGGGTGAACAGCTCGGGGTCCTGGCGGGTTCCCTTGCGCGCGGGCAGCTTTCCCTCGGTGGCCATGCCCAGCCAGTCCGGGTAGCCCCGCTCGCCCATCATGAACCTTACGAAGTCCTTGGCCCTCTCGTGCTGGGCCCCGACCGGCACGGTCCAGGAGGTCAGCTCGCCGTACTGCGCGGGTTCCTCGGCGTGCGGTCCCCGGATCGCTCCGACGATGCCGGTGTTGCGGGCGAGGAATCCGGGATCGCCCTGGCAGCGCGGGCAGGCGGGCATCGCGTCGTCGCGCAGCCCGCCGAGCTCGTCGAGCAGGAAGGTCGACCACACCAGCATGGCCGAGCGACCGGCGAAGTAGGTCGCTCGGGTGGAATCGACGTCCTGCGCACCGGGGGTGGAGTAGCGGGTGGTCAGCTCGCGCACGAAGCGGAACGTCTCGCGGCACTGCGGGCTGTCCAGGGTGATCCGGCCGGAGCGGTCGACCAGCCGGCAACCGTTGGCCAGCGCGAGGGCTTCGAAGGCCTGGCCGGTGGCGGTGTCGTTGGCCTGGGTGGACATCGAGATGCCGGCCATGCCGTCGCGGTTGAGCCGCCGCGCGGCGCGCTCGATCTCGGCGTAGCTGTCGGGCACCGGGAGCCCGGCCTCGGCGAAGAGGTCCTTGCGGTAGACCAGGATCTGCGCCCAGGCGTCGGAGGGGATCGCCAGCCGCTGCCCGCCGCGGGCGGTGAGGCTCAGCGCGCGCCGGGAGAAGGTCTGCGCGCCCAGCTCGTCGAGGATCTCCTGGTTGGCGCGGGTGTCGAGCAGGTCGTTGCCCGCCATCTGCCAGGTGGCGCTCAGCGGCAGCGCGCCGATGACGTCGGGCAGGTCGTCGGCCGCCGCGGCGGACATGACCATCTGGGCGAACTGGTTCTCGTCCACGGCCACCACGCGCACCGGCACGCCGGTTTCGGCGGTGTAGCGCGCGGCGATCCGCTCGGTGGTGCGGACCCGGTCGGTCTGGCTCTCCAGGCTCCACACCACGAGGGCGTCGTCGCGCGCCTGCGGCGCGCATCCCGACAGCAGTCCGGCCGCGGTCACAGCCGCCAGCAGCACACCCAGCACCCGGGGTAAGCCCCGTCGCATTGGCGATCACGCTCCCTTGCGCGTCCGTTGCGGGCACATCACACCAGCAACTTATGCTTGCCCGCAATACATAAGTCTGTAAACTGCTCGACAAATCTCCGATCGCCTGGAGGGAACCCCGTGCCACGGGTCGTCCAGTTCACCGGCCCCCGAGAGGTCGAGTACGCCGAAACCCCCGGCGAGCCGCTGGGTTCGGGCCAGGTCAGGGTCCGCACCCGCTACTCCGGGATCTCCGCGGGCACCGAGCTCACCGCCTACCGGGGCACCAACCCGTACCTGACGCGGACCTGGGACCCCGAGCTGCGCCTGTTCACCACCGCCGAATCCGCGCCCAGCCAGCCCTATCCCGTGGTCGGCTGGGGCTATTCGGAGGTCGGCGAGGTCGTCGAGTCCGACGACGCCGCGATGCCCCCGGGCCGGACCGTGTGGGGAATCTGGGGGCACCGCAGCGAAGCCGTGCTGCCCGCCGCCAAGCTCCGCGCGGTACCCGAAGGACTGGACCCGCTCGCGGCGTCCTTCGCCCGCGTGGGCGCGGTGGCGCTCAACGCGGTCCTCTCGTCCGGTGTCCACCTCGGCGAGCGCGTGGCGGTGTTCGGCCAGGGCGTGATCGGGCTGCTGGCCACCAGGCTGCTGCGCTGCAGCGGCGCCGAGGTCGTCGCGGTCGACGACATCGCGCAGCGCCGCGCCAAGGCCGTCGATCTCGGCGCCGCGCACGCCTTCGAGGGCGCGGGCGCGGGCGAGCGCATCCGCGAGCTCGGCAGCGCCGACGTCGCCATCGACCTCAGCGGGTCCTACCGCGCGCTGCACGAGGCCGTCCGAACCGTGCACGTCGGCGGACGGGTGGTGGCCGCCGGGTTCTACCAGGACGAGGGCGTCGGACTGCGGCTCGGCGAGGAGTTCCACCACAACCGCGTGGAGCTGGTCAGCTCGCAGATCGGCGGGGTGCCGCGCGAGCTCGCCGGGCGGTGGGACCAGGACCGGCTCAACGCGACCTTCCTGCGCCAGTGCGCCGAGGGCAACGTCGACCCGACCGCGCTGGTCACCCACCTGCTCGAACCGGCCCAGGTGCAGCGGGCCTACCGGTTGCTCGACGAGGGCGACCCCGACGTGCTGCAGATCGTGCTGGATTTCGGTCAGGAGTGAACGTGCGCATCGCCTGCCAGGAACAACTGATCCCCGGCGACACCCTGGAAGCCAAGTGGGAGTTCGCCGCCGGAGCCGGGTACTCGGCCATCGAGCTGCGCGGCCGCGGCCGGTTCGCCTTCCGCGAGCGGCTGCCCGAGCTGCGCCGCGCGGCGGCCAACGGGGTGCCGATGCCGACGGTGTGCGTCGAGATGTCGCACTTCTTCGGCGCTTTCGACGAAGAACTGCGCAGCGACGCCGTCGCGCAGCTCAAGTCCCAGCTGTCGGTGATCGCCGAGCTCGGCGGGCGCGGCGCGATGACCCCGGCCTCCTACGGGATGTTCTCCCGCAGGCTGCCGCCGTTCGAGCCGCCCCGCTCGCCCGAGCAGGACCGCGAGGTGCTGCTGGCCGGGTTGCGCGAGCTCGGCGAGCACGCCGAGTCCGAGGGCGTGGCGCTGTACCTCGAACCGCTCAACCGCTACGAGGACCACATGGTCAACCGGCTCGACCAGGCTGTCGACCTGGTCCGCGAGGTCGGCCTGCGATCGGTGCAGGTGGTGGCCGACACCTACCACATGAACATCGAGGAGGACGATCCGGCGACCGCGCTGCTCGCAGCCGCCGACCACCTCGGGCACGTGCAGGTCAGCGAGTCCAACCGCTTCCAGCCGGGCACCGGCCACCTGGACTGGCCGGCGCTGCTGGGCACCCTGGAGGCCGCGGGCTACGACGGCTACCTCGCCCTGGAATGCCGGCTTCGGGGCGAGCCCGAGCAGGCGCTGGCATCGGTTCCGGCCTTCCTGCGGAGGTCCGCGTGAACACCCGCTCCGAGGCGCTCCGGGTGCTGCTGGGCAACTGGCGCGGCTACAACACCGTTCCCGCACCGGACCTCTACCCGCACCAGTGGAGCTGGGATTCGGCGTTCATCGCGATCGGCACCCGGCACCTGTCCCCGCTGCGCGCGCAGCGCGAGCTGGAGTCGCTGTTCGGCGCGCAGTGGGACGACGGCAGGGTCCCGCACATCGTGTTCGACCCGGCGACCCCGGACGAGGGCTACTTCCCCGGCCCGTCGTTCTGGAACTCGAAGTCGGTCACCGGTCCCGGCGTGGCGGCCACCTCGGGGATCGTGCAGCCCCCGGTGCACGCGCTGGCGGCCTGGGAGGTCTTCCAGTCCGACCCGGACACCGCGCAGCGCAGGCGGTTCCTGCAGCGCCTCTACCCGAAGCTGGTGGCCTGGCACGAATACCTGCGCTGCCGGCGCGATCTCGGCGGCGCCGGGCTGGTTTCCATCGTGCACCCGTGGGAGTCCGGAATGGACAACAGCCCGGCGTGGGACCCCGCGCTGGCCCGGGTGCGCCCGGTTTCGATGCGCCGCTACCGCCGCCGGGACCTCGACCACGCCGACGCCTCCCAGCGCCCAACCGACGAGGACTACGGCCGCTACGTGCGGCTGGTCGAGACCTACCGGGACAGCGGCTACGCCGACCGGCCGGAGGTGCACGAGTTCGCCGTCGAGGACCCGCTGACCAACGCGCTGCTGGCCGCCTCCGAGGAGGCCATGGCCGGCATCGCCGACGAGGTCGGCGCCCCGGCCGCCCCGCACCTGGCCGAGCTGGCCCGGCTGCGCGAGGCGATGGTCGCGCGGCTGTTCTCCGGGGGCCTGTTCCACCCGTTCGACGTCCGCTCCGGCGAGCTGACCGAGGTGGGCAGCGTCGCGGGGCTGGTGCCGCTGGTCGTGCCGGACCTCCCGGTGGCCGAGGAGCTGATCGCGACCGCGACCGGCCCGCGGTTCCGCGCGGGCGAGCTCGGCGTGGTGCCGAGCTTCGACCTCACCGACGAGCGGTTCGACCCCGCCCGCTACTGGCGCGGTCCGGCCTGGTTCAACATCGGCTGGCTGATCCGGCGGGGCCTGCTGACCCACGGGGCCTCGAAGCTGGCCGAGGTGCTGCGCTCCGGTTACCTCGAAGTCGCCGAGCGCGCGGGATTCCGGGAGTACGCGGATCCGCACCGCGCGACCGGGCTCGGCGCCCACCGCTTCGCCTGGACCGCCGCGCTGACCCTCGACCTGATCGAAACCCGTTGAGCGCCCGCGAGTCCTGGTGCGCGCGGTTGCGCCCGCCGCTAGGCCGCGCGGATGATCAGCTCGCGCAGGCGCTCGACGGCGCGGGCGCGAGCACCGGTGAGCTCGGGGGATTCGACCTCGGCCACCGCGAACTCCGCCGTCCGGGGCGCGGGGTGGCGGCGCAGCGCGTCGAGCACCTCGGCGTCCCGCCCCCAGCTCCCGCCCAGCACGACCAGTTGCGGATCGACCAGGGCGACCATCGCCGAGACCACGCCGCCGACCGCCCGCGCCAGGTCGTCGAGCACCTGGTCCGGGCCGGGCCGGTAGCGCTCGCGCAGCGCGGCGACGTCGATCGCGGTGGTGCCGGGTTGGCGCAGCCCGGTCTCGCCGAAGAACTCGATGAACGGGATCGCGGTGCCCGACGGGCCGGTGGTGATCAGGTGCGCGATCTCGCCGACCAGGCCGCGGTGCCCGCGCCGGACCTCCCCGTCGGTCACGACCGCAGCGCCCAGGCCCTCGCCGAGGTGCAAGTAGGCGAAGTCGTCCACCTCGCGCGCCGCGCCGCGGTCGCGCTCGGCGCAGGAGGCCCAGTTCACGTCGTTGTCCACCAGCACCTCGCCGGACACGCAGCTCCGCAGCACCGCCACCGGGTCGAGGTCGCCGACCAGGAAGGGCTCGTCGGGCAACCGCACCAGGGCTCCGCTGGCCCGGTCCACCGGATCGGCCGCGCTCACCACCGCGCAGCGCAGCCGCGCCGAGCCGCTGAGCTGCTCGGCCACCCGGCGCAGCGCCGCTGCCGCCTGCTCCGCCCCCGGTGCGCGGCCCAGCTCCGCGCGGGCGCTCGCCGCGATCCCGCCGAATGCGTCCACGGCCTCGGCCAGCACGCCGTTCGGTCCGATCTCGGCCACCAGCGCCGCACCGGCGTCCGGGACCAGCGAGTAGTAGGAGCCCGCGCGACCGCGTCCGGTGGTGCGCTCGCCGGTGTCGGCGAGCAATCCGGCCGCGGCGAGCCTGCGCACGCTGTCGGAGATGGTGGGCTTGGAAATGCCCGTGCGCGCGGCGATCTCGGTGCGGGTCATCCGCCCGCCGGCCATGATCGCGCGCAGCACGTGCTCGTCGGTCATCGTGCGCAGCAGTTCCAGCGAGGGCTTGGCGGTCGACACCCGGCTCAGTTTAGTCAGGAGTGTTGCCCAAACACCCGGTTGAAGCTAGGTTCAGCAGGACATCCTTTAGTAAGGAGTCCTGCTGAAAGGAGGTCGACGGTGACCGCAACGCGCCAAGGGCTGCCCGCCCTGCCCCACTGGGAGACCCCACCGCCAGACCTCCCCGGAGCGATCCGGGAGATCAAAACCGCCTTGCGCGCCCGCATCGAGGACTCCGGGCGGAGCGTCGAGGAGGTCTTCGCCGTCGTCGAGGACCGGATCCGCGCCCGGGTGACCGAGATCGAGCGGATGCGCGAGCTGGGCCAGCCGGTGTGGCCGGTAATCGAATACTCGGACATCGCCGCCGGGACCGTCGGCGCCGAACAGGTGGAGGCGGTTCGACGCCGGGGTTGCCTGGTGGTGCGCGGGCACTTCGAGCGCTCGCAAGCGCTGCTGTGGGACACCCGCATCGTGGACTACGTCGAGCGCAACGGGTTCTTCGAGGCCTACCGGGGCCCGGCCGACGACTTCTTCGGCAGCGTCGGTTCCCAACCCGAGATCTACCCGATCTACTGGTCGCCGCCGCAGATGCAGGCGCGGCAGAGCGCCCGGATGGCCCGCGTCCAGGCGTTCCTGAACTCCTTCTGGCGGCACTCCTCCAACGGGGTGCGCTGGTTCGACCCCGGCCGCGACGCGCTGTACCCGGACCGGGTCCGCCGCCGGCCCGAAGGCGCCGACTCGGCCGGGCTGGGCCCGCACTGCGACGCGGGAACGCTGGACCTGTGGATGACCGCGGGCTACCAGCGCGCCTTCCGGCACCTGTTCGACGGCGCCGTCGAGGACTACGACCCCTGGGACGCCGCGCACCGCACGTCGGGCGCGCAGTACCCAGGTTCGACGATGTGCTCGGCGTTCCGCACCTTCCAGGGCTGGACGGCGCTGTCGGACATCGACCACGACCAGGGCGCGCTGCGCACCGTGCCGATCCCGGAGGCGATGGCCTACCAGATGCTGCGCCCGCTGCTGCGCGACGTGCCCGAGGACGAGATGTGCGGGGTCAGCACCGACCAGGTCTTCCCGGCCGACCCCGAGTGGCACTCCGAACTGCTCGACGGGCTGACCGGGATCCCGGACGTGCGCGCCGGGGACTCGGTGTGGTGGCACTGCGACCTGGTCCACGGCGTCGCACCGGTCGCCGACCAGCGCGGCTGGGGCAACGTCATGTACATCCCCGCCGCGCCGTGGTGCCCGCGCAACGAGGCCTACGCGGCCAGCGTGCGGGAGGCGTTCCGCAGCGGGTCCAGCCCGGCGGACTTCCCGCCCGAGCACTACGAGCGGGACTGGGAGGGCCGGTTCAGCTTCGAGCAGCTGAACGAGACCGGCCGTCGCGGAATGGGATTCGAGTGACGTCGGTGCGCCGCAGGGCCAGCAGGGTCGTGGCGCCCGCGGCGACCAGCGCCAGCGCTCCCACCGCGGGCAGCACGCGCGCGAGCAGCGGGGCCGCCCCGAGCGGGTCGATGCCGGCCAGGGTCTCGGCGACCACGATCGCGGCGAAGGCCGCGTAGCCGCCGCACGCCAGGCGCACCACGCGCAGCCGGAACCGCTCGCCGCCGTCGGTGAAGCGCAGCAGCCAGGCGATCGCGGGCAGCACCAGCACGCCGTGCATGGTGGCGGCGTGGCCGGGCTTGAGCGTCGCGGTGAACGCGAAAGCCGCGGCCACCTCGCCCTGGGTGCGGGTGAGCACCTGGCCGCCGACCAGCATCAGCACGCCGATCGCCATGGCCAGCAGCAGCGACAGGAACCCGACCCGCAGGGCCAGGCGCATGACCGGATCGACCTCGTCCCCGCGGCGCAGCGCGCGCACGGCGGCGACCACGACCACCGCGACGATCACCACCGCACCGGCGGCCGCCGCCGCGGCGGCCAGCACGTCCGGGCCGGTGAACCGGTCCGGCGGGGTGAAGTGCGAGGGCACCCGGCGCCAGGCCTGGGCGGTGATGCCCGCGACCTCGACGGCGCACGCGGCGCCGAAGGCAGCGAGCAGTCCGGCCCGCAAGCGCGGACGCATCGGCAGGAACGACAGCACCCAGGTCATCGTGGCCAGGGTCAGCCCGAACGAGAGCCCGAAGGTCATCGGCTTGCGCCAGGACAACGGCCCGACCCACTGCCCTCCCGCGGCCAGCAGCACCCCGAGGTGGGCAACACCGCTGGCCACGAGCGCAGCCGCCAGCAGGTAGCACGCGCGCTCGACCCGCGATCCGCCCCGGTACGCCGCGACCAGATCCGCACCGATCAACGCCGCCACACCGCGCACCCGGCTCACCCCCGCGAACACCGACCCGTCCTGACCGATCCGAGCCTTCCACCCCGCGACCCCGCCGACGTCGGCCCGCGCACGACCCCGCACCTACGCACCCCGACGTACACCGATCGGTGAGACGTTCGAAAACCCTCGAATTCCACCCGCTGAATCCAAGGGCTTTCAACCGGCGGAACTGCCTCGAACTTCGTCGCCGGCGCGGTGCGGGTCACGGAGTTCGTCGGGGGTGGGGATCAGGTCCAGGAAGGTGTGCAGGGCCGGGTTGTTGTTGGTCTCGCGCCAGGCGAGGTGGAGCTCCACCGGACGCGGGACGGGCAGGCGGACCGGGCGGAGCACGACGCCCTCGACGTGCAGGCGGGACGCGGTGGCCGGGACCAGGGCGATGCCCAAGCCCGCGTCCACCAGGGCCAGGACCGTGTGCACCTGGTCGGCGTGCTGCACGTAGGTGGGGCGCACGCCCGCCTCGTGGAAGGTCGCCGCCAGCAGGTCGTAGAAGTAGCGGGCCTCGAACGGCGAGTACCCCACCACCTCGGCGCGGTGGAAATCCGAGAGCTCCAGCTCGTCCACCGCGGCCAGCGGATGACCGGCGGGCACCGCCGCCAGCAGCGGCTCGGCGCGCAGCCGCCGCGATGCCATGCCCGGCGGAACCGGCGGGCGCACCAGCCCCAGGTCCAGCGCGTCGGCCGCCAGCCGCTCCAGCTGGTCGCGGGTGACCAGCTCGTGCAGCACGACCTCCACGTGCGGCAGCTGCTCGCGGGCGGTGCTCAGCAGCCCGCCGAGCACGCCGTAGGCCGAGGTCGCGGTGAAACCCAGCCGCAGCACCCCGGAGCGGCCGCCGGTCACCCGGCGCACCGACCGCGCGGCCTGGTCGGCGTCGTGCAGCAGCCTCCGGGCGTCCTGCAGGAACGCCCGCCCGGCAGGGGTGAGCCGGATGGCACGGCTGGTGCGGTCGATGAGCTCCACCCCGAGCTCGCGCTCCAGCTGCTGGATCTGCCTGCTCAGCGGCGGTTGGGTGAGGTTGAGCCGACGCGCGGCGCGGCCGAAGTGCCCTTCTTCGGCGACCGCGACGAATCCGGTCAGCTGGTTGATCGTGAACATCGATGCCGTTCGGGTATCAGTGGATGCGGTATTGGAGTTGGACGTGCATTGATGACCGACCTTAACGTCTCCTGCGACCGCAGACCCGATCTGGAGGATGACGATGTCCCGCTTCACGCCACCCGAGGTCGCCGAACGGCTCGCCGGTGGCCTGCTGTCGTTCCCGGTGACGCACTTCCGCGACGACCTGAGCTTCGACGAGCCCGCCTACCGCGACAACCTCGGCTGGCTCGGGCAGTTCGGCGCGGCCGGGCTGTTCGCCGCGGGCGGCACCGGCGAGTTCTTCTCGCTGACCACCGCCGAGGTGGAGCAGGTGGTGACCGCGGCCGTGCAGGAGGTCCGCGACGTCCCGGTGATCGCACCGGCCGGCTGCGGCACCTCCACCGCCGTCGAGCTGGCGCGCTCGGCCGAGCGTTCCGGGGCCGACGCGCTGCTGCTGCTCCCGCCGTACCTGACCGCGGCCACCCAGGAGGGCCTGCGCGCCCACGTGCGCGCGGTCTGCGAGGCCACCGACCTGGGCGTGATCGTCTACAGCCGGGCCAACGCGGTCTACTCCGACGAGACGGTGGCGCGGCTGGCCGAGGACTGCCCGAACCTGATCGGGTTCAAGGACGGCGTGGGCGACATCGAGCGGATGACCCGCATCTACGCGCGGGTGGGCGACCGGCTGACCTACGTCGGCGGGCTGCCGACCGCCGAGACCTTCGCCCTGCCCTACCTCGAGATGGGCGTGACGACCTACTCCTCGGCGATGTACAACTTCGTGCCCGAGTTCGCGCTGCGCTTCTACGACGCGGTGCGCCGCAGGGATCGCGCCGCGGTCTACCGCTACCTCAACGACTTCGTGCTGCCCTACTGCGACATCCGCAACCGCGCCAACGGCTACGCGGTGAGCATCGTCAAGGCCGGCATGCGCGCGATCGGCCGCCCGGCCGGACCGGTCCGCGCACCGCTGACCGACCTGGACGAGACCGAGCAGGAACTGCTGACCGAGCTGATCGAGAAGGTGCCCCGGTGACCGAGCCGACCGGAAGCATGATGATCGCGGGCGGCCCGGTCACCGGGACCGGCGAGCGGATCCGCGCGATCGACCCGAGCAGCGGATCCCCGCTCGAACCGGCCTTCGGCCACGGCGACGACTCCCACGTCGAGCGCGCCTGCGCCGCGGCCGCCGAGGCCTTCGGCGGATACCGGCGCACCCCGCTGGCCGACCGCGCGGCGTTCCTGGAGCGCATCGCCGACAACATCGAGGGCCTCGGCGAGGCGCTGGTCGAGCGCGCGCACGCCGAGACCGGGCTGCCGCTCGCGCGCCTCCACGGCGAGCGCGGCCGGACCACCGGGCAGCTGCGGATGTTCGCCGAGCTGCTGCGCCGCGGCGACCTCGAAGTCCCGCGCGTCGACCCGGCCGTGCCCGAGCGCACCCCGCCGCGCGCCGACATCCGGCAGCGCTGGGTGCCGCTGGGACCCGTGGCGGTCTTCGGCGCCAGCAACTTCCCGCTGGCCTTCTCGGTCGCCGGCGGCGACACCGCCTCCGCGCTGGCCGCCGGCTGTCCCGTGGTGGTCAAGGGCCACGACGCGCATCCGGGCACCTCGGAGCTGGTGGCGCGGGCGATCACCGACGCCGTCGCCGCGTCGGGGCTGCCCGCGGGGACGTTCTCGCTGCTGTTCGGCTCCGGACCGGGCCTCGGCGTCCGGCTGGTCACCGACGAGCGGATCAAGGCGGTCGGGTTCACCGGTTCGCGCCCGGGCGGTCTCGCGCTGGTGGCCGCCGCGCGATCCCGGCCGACACCGATCCCCGTGTACGCGGAGATGAGCAGCACCAACCCGGTCTTCCTGCTGCCCGGTGCGCTGGCCGAGCGGGGCGAGGAGATCGCCCGCGGCTTCGTCGGCTCGCTGACCAGCGGGGCCGGGCAGTTCTGCACCAACCCGGGCGTGGTCGTGGCCGTCGACGGGCCGGAGCTGCGGAGGTTCCTGGAGCTCGCCGCCGAGCTGGTCGGCGGCAGCGAGGCCGCCACCATGCTCACCCCCGGCATCGCCGAGGCCTACGCGGCCGGGTTGCGGGACCTCGGCGAGCACCCCTCGGTGCAGGTGCTGGCCAGGGGGCCGGAGACCGAGCTCCCGGTGGCCTGCCGGCCCGCGCTGCTGGCCACAGACGCCGAGGACTACGTCGCCGACGAAGCGCTGCGCCAGGAGGTGTTCGGGGCCTGCTCGATCGTGGTGCGCTGCCGCGACGCCGCGCAGGTCCGCGCGGTCGCCGAGGCGCTGGAGGGTCAGCTGACCACCACCGTGCACGCAGCCGGGGACGACCGCGCCGAGGCCGGTGCGCTGCTGGAGGTCCTGGAGCTCAAGTCCGGGCGGGTGCTGTTCGACGGCTGGCCGACCGGCGTCGAGGTCGGCCACGCCATGGTCCACGGTGGACCGTTCCCGGCCACTTCGGACACCCGCACGACCTCGGTGGGAACGCTGGCCGTCGAGCGCTTCCTGCGCCCGGTCGCCTACCAGGACGTGCCCGTCGACCTGCTGCCGAGCTCGGTGGCCGAGGGAAATCCGGACGGACTGCTGCGCCGCGTCGACGGCCGACCGGACAGGCACTGAACGCGAAGGAACGACCATGACTCCCGTGATCTCGGACATGCGCGTGATCCCCGTCGCCGGGCACGACGGCATGCTGCTCAACCTCAGCGGCGCGCACGCGCCGTTCTTCACCCGGAACCTGGTGGTGCTCACCGATTCCGAGGGCCGCACCGGCGTCGGCGAGGTCCCCGGCGGGGAACCGATCCGCAGCACCTTGGCGGAGGCCGCCGACCTGGTGGTCGGCGAGCCCGTGCCGCGGTTGCGGTCGGTGCTCCGCGAGGTGCACGCGCGCTTCGCCGAGCGCGACCGCGGTGGCCGCGGTGCGCAGACCTTCGACCTGCGCGTCACCGTGCACGCGGTGACCGCGATCGAATCGGCGATGCTGGACCTGCTGGGCAAGCACCTGGGCGTGCCGGTGGCCGAACTGCTCGGCGACGGCCAGCAGCGCGAGCAGGTGCCGGTCCTGGGCTACCTGTTCTTCGTCGGGGACCGCGGCAAGACCGACCTCCCCTACCGCGGCGAGCCGGGAGGCGACGACTGGCAGCGGTTGCGGCACGAGGAGGCGCTGACCCCGGAGGCCGTGGTGCGGCTGGCCGAGGCGGCCCGCGAGCGCTACGGCTTCCGCGACTTCAAGCTCAAGGGCGGCGTGCTGCGCGGCGCAGAGGAGGCCGCGGCGGTGACCGCGCTGGCCGAGCGCTTCCCGGACGCGCGCATCACCCTCGACCCCAACGGGGCGTGGGGGCTGTCGGAGGCCATCGAGATCGGGCGCGACCTGCGCGACGTGCTGGCCTACGCCGAGGACCCGTGCGGCGCCGAGGCCGGCTACTCGGGCCGGGAGACCATGGCGGAGTTCCGCCGCGCCACCGGTCTTCCGACCGCGACCAACATGATCGCCACCGACTGGCGCCAGCTCGGGCACGCGGTGCGCGCCGGCGCGGTGGACATCCCCCTGGCCGATCCGCACTTCTGGACGATGAGCGGCTCGGTGCGGGTCGCCCAGTTCTGCCACGACTGGGGCCTGACCTGGGGGTCGCACTCCAACAACCACTTCGACGTCTCGCTGGCCATGTTCACCCACGTCGCCGCCGCGGCGCCGGGCGAGATCACCGCGATCGACACGCACTGGATCTGGCAGGACGGCCAGCGGCTCTCCACCGATCCGCTGCGCATCCGCGACGGGCTGCTCGCGGTGCCCGACGCGCCGGGCCTGGGCGTCGAGCTCGACGAGGAGCGGGTGCAGGCCGCGCACCAGCTCTACCTGGAGCAGGGGCTCGGCGCCCGCGACGACGCGGTGGGCATGCAGTACCTCGTTCCCGGCTGGACCTTCGACCCGAAACGCCCCGCGCTGGTGCGCGACTGACCTGGAGATCGTTCAGGGATTGCTTTGCTTGGCGGTGCGGGTGGCAGAACCTCCAGCGGCTCCGTATCACCACGAAGCCGCTGGAGAACCTGCGGCGGTGCGGGCTGAGTCCCACACCTGGAACAGCGGCTCCGCCGCATTCCCAAACAGCCCCTAGCTCCGATCGAAAGACCCGCGGCCGCACCGGAACCCGGCCGCGAAAATCGCGACAGGCGAACGGGATCGACCCCGTCCGCCCGGCCCTGTGCACCCCGAACAGGAGGCAACGATGCCTACCAGATCGATGGACGTGTTGACCGCGACGCCGTTAGCGGCCGACGACGCACCGGCGATGGCGTGGAACCTGCCGCCGTGGGCGCTGCTGCTGCTCGTGGCGGGCGGCATCGCGCTGCTGCTGTTGCTGGTGATCAAGGCGAAGCTGCACGCCTTCGTCGCGCTGCTCGTGGTCAGCGTCGCTGTCGCGGTGGCGGCCGGCATCAGCCCGGCGGACATCCCCGGCCTGCTCGAGGACGGCATGGGCGAGACGATGGGCGAGATCGCCATCGTCGTCGCGCTCGGCGCCATGCTCGGCAGGTTGATCCAGGAGTCCGGTGCCGCCGAAGTGCTCTCCGAGCGGATGCTGACGGCCGTCGGGGAGAAGCGCGCCCCGCTCGCCGTGGGCATCACGGCGCTGATCTTCGGCATCCCGGTGTTCTTCGACGTCGGGTTCATCATCATGCTGCCGCTGATCTACTCGATCGCGCAGCGGTCGGGCCGTTCGGTGATCAGCATCGCGCTGCCCGCCGTCGGCGGTCTGGCGATCATGCACGCGGTGCTGCCGCCGCACCCCGGCCCGGTGGCCGCCGCGGGCCTGCTGGGTGCCAGCTTCGGCTGGGTGGCGATCATGGGCGTGATCTGCGGCCTGCCCGCGTGGTTCGTCGGCGCCTACCTCTTCGGCACCCGCATCGGCGATCGGATGGGCACCCCGGTGCCCACCCAGCTCGTCGGCGAGGCCGAGAGGCGGTCCGGGGAGCGCACCGGCGCGGGCGAGGGCGCAGGGGTGACCACCCAGGCGCCTCCCTCGCTGGGCGTGACGGTGTCGGTGATCGTGCTGCCGGTGCTGCTGATCATGCTCAACACCTTCGCCGAGCTCGTCGTCCCCGCAGGGGCGCTGCGCGAAGCCCTGCAGTTCATCGGCGCCCCGGTGATCGCGCTGACGGTGGCCACCCTGCTGTCGTTCTGGGTGCTCGGCCTGCGCGGCGGGTTCAGCATGGAGCGCATCGAGAAGGCCGCTTCGGCCTCGCTGGGCCCGGTGGCCCTGGTGCTGCTGGTGACCGGCGCGGGCGGGGTGTTCGGCGCGGTGCTGGAGCACAGCGGTGCCGGTGAAGCGCTGGCCGACCTGCTGGCGGGCACCTCGCTGCCGGTGGTGGTGCTGGCGTTCCTGATCGCCACCGCGCTGCGCGTGGCGCTGGGCTCCAAGACGGTGGCCATCGTGACCACGGCCCCGATCGTGGCCCCGCTGATCGAGCAGATGAGCCTGTCCCAACCCGAGATCGCGCTGGTGGTCGTCGCGGTCGCCGCGGGCGGCACGGTCCTCTCGCACGTCAACGACTCGGGCTTCTGGCTGTTCAACCGCTACATGGACCTCGACATCAAGGGCACGCTCAAGAGCTGGACCCTGATGGAGACGTTCATGGGCGGCGCCGCCTTCCTCATCGCCGCCGCCATCAGCGCAGCCCTCGCCCTGACCTGACCCCGCCCCGATGGTCCTACGCAGTTTGGCCGGAAACCTCGCCCCTCGAGGGGTGAGGTTTCCGGCCAAACTGCGTGGGCCGCGGCGCATCTGAGTCGCAACCCGCGATGGATCCGCGCCTGCGCGTCGAAAGCCGGGGGTCGTGCGCGGTCCCGACGAGTTCGCGCGGTTGTCGCGTTAGCCCGCGTGAGGCGGGCGGTGCGGCCGCGCGCAGTTCGGCCGGAAACCTCACCCCCTCTGGGAGTGAGGTTTCCGGCCGAACTGCTCATACCGCGGCCGTGTGGGAGGTGTCGAGGAACTCCTCGCGGTGGATCTTGCGGGGTGCCATCCGGCGGCGCTTGAGGGCCTTGACCCCGGCTTCGATCATCGCGGGCGGGCCGCAGAGGTAGGCGCTCAAGCCCCGGCAGGACGGGAAGTCCGCGAGCACCGCATCGGTGACCAGGCCGGTGGCACCGGTCCAGTCCTGCTCCGACAGGCAGGGGTGGTAGCTGAAGTTGGCGTGCTCGCGCTCCAGCTCGCGGAAGAGCTCCACGTCGTAGAGGTCCTGCTCGGTGCGCCCTCCGTGGTAGAGGTGCAGCTGCGGGGCCAGGTCGTGGGCGAGCGCGTGCACTGCGATCGACTTCAGCGGGGCCAGGCCCGTCCCGCCCGCGACGAGGATGGCGGGTTCCTCCTGCGCCACGGGCATTCCGAAGTCGCCCAGCGGCCCCTTGAGCTCGATGGTGCTGCCGACGCGCAGGTCCCGGAAGATCCAGCCGTCGGTGGCGACACCGCCGGGCGCGCGGCGGACGTGGAACTCCAGGCGCCGGGTCTCCGAGGGCGGGTTGGCCATCGAGTACTGCCGGGCCGCGCCCGAGCCCGGAACCAGGATCTCGGCGCACTGGCCCGGGTTGAACGCCATCGGCTCGTCGAGCTCGACCACCAGCCTGCGGATGTCGCGGGCGATGTCGTCGAGCACCACCACCCTGCCCCGGTGATCGCGCAGCGGGTGCCGGGGCACGCCGTCGTCGGGGTCGACCTGCTCGAGGGGCTCGAGCACCAGCGGGGAACGCGGCGCGGCCTGGCAACCCAGGGCGATCCCGGCGGCGCGCTCCTCGGGGGTGAGGGTGTACTCCGAGGAATCCCGGTGGTCGACCTCGCCCTCGACGACCTTCATCTTGCAGCTGCCGCAGGTCCCCTGGGTGCACGAGTGCGGCAGCCAGATGCCCTCGCGCAGGCAGGCCTCCAGGATCGACCCGTCGGCCGGGCACTCCGCGACGCGGTCCAGCGCGGCGATGCGGACTTCGTGCGCGGTCATCACACCTCCCACTTGGCGTGCAGTTCCAGCGGACCGCGGAAGCCCCAGCCCCAGAAGTCGACCTCGTGAGCGGTGTCGGGCTCCAGGTTGGGGATGGCCTCGAAGAGCTCCTCCAGCGCGATGCGCACCACCTCGGTGGCGAAGTAGGTGCCCGCGCAGGCGTGCTTGCCCGCGCCGAAGGCGAGGTTGGGCACCGGGGTGCGGTCCAGGTCGTAGGCCGCCGGCGAGGGGTAGTCGCCCTCGTCGTGGTTGGCGCTGCCGTAGCTCATCATCACCACCGAACCGGCCGGCAGGTGGATGCCGTCGATGGTCATGTCCTCGTGGTTGCGCCGCGCGACCGCCGACCAGATCGGCGAGGTCCAGCGCACCCCCTCGGTGATCGCCCTGCGCACCAACGACGGCTCGTCGATGACGCGCTCGAGCTGATCGGGCCGGGTGAACAGGCCGGCGATGGTGGAGGCCATCGCGTGCCCGGGCTCCTGCATGGCGCCGAGCAGGAAGACGAACACGTTCGGGTAGATCACCTCGCGGTCGCGCACCTGCCCCGGGGGCATGCCGTCGTGCAGCCAGTGCGACAGGGCGCTGTCGTCGGGCTGCTCGGTCCACCTGTCCAGCAGCGGGTCCACCACGGCGCGGATCTCGGCCTTCGCCTCGTCGCCGGGGGTGAAGCCCTCCGGGTTGGCCCAGTCGCCGTTCTCGTCCACCCCGGCGTTGGTGAACGACGCGCTGAGCTTGCGGAACCACGCGCGCAGCTTGTCCGAGCTCACCGACTGCAACCCCATCAGGTCGCCGAGGCTGCGCACGCTGACCGGCTCGCAGTACTGCGAGACCAGGTCGGCCTCGCCGTCGTTCTCGAACTCGGCGAGGTAGCGGCGGGCGATCGGTCGGGCCAGCCCGTCGACGTAGCGGTCCACCTCGCTGGGCTGCAGACCAGGGTCGACCATCGCGCGCAGGTCGTCGTGCGCGGCGCCGTTGGCGTCCAGCACCGCCGGGTCGCCGAAGGTGCGGCGCCCGGCCGGGGCGATGACGCCCTCGAAGTCGCTGTCGTCGGACCCGGCGATGCGGCGGCACATCTCCTTGGTCGAAGCCACCCAGCAGCCCAGGGCCGGGACGTAGGCCAGGGGCGCCTCGGCGCGCAGCCGCTCGTAGAACGGGTAGGGATCGCGCTCCAGCTCCTCCATGGTCACGTCGGCGATCCAGCTCGGCGTCGTAGTGGTCATCGCAGGTCTCCTCCACGGGTTTTCCGGCGCGCGGCGGCGCGGGATGAATTGCACGACTTCTCGATCGGGCGGAATTGATAAACCGGGTCGTTCGTTCGTCTCGAGAAACCCCGCGGCGGTTCCGGGATCGCCGTTCGCCGCTGTCACCTGGGACGACACCAGGGCGAGCGGTTCGGCGTCGAGCCTCCGAGCGCGGCGGCGGGACGAATTGCGCGACGAATTCGCCACCGCGGGCGCAGCAGCGCTTAACCAACGGGTGCGCGCGGGGTTTAATCCTTGCCAACCGAGAGCTCCGCAGGCCGCCGGCTCGACGAGGAGGCGACATGGCTAACGGAACGTCGGCGAACGTCGTCCGCCGGGCGACCACGCGCGACTGGGGCGAGGCGATCCGGGAGGTCACCGGCGCCTACTTCCCGCACGAGCTGCGCAGGCTGGCCCCGGCCGAACGGCTCGACCTGGCGATGCACACCGTCGACCTCGGCCCGGTCACGGTGGGCCGGATCGGCTGGGGCGCCGAGGTGGCCATCGACTGCGCCTACCCGGACGCCTACGAGGTCAACATGCCGCTGGCGGGCAGCCTGGAGTCCCGGCACGGCCGGGACGCGGTGGTCTCCGGCGAGGGAACCGGCACCATCTTCCGGCCGAACCGCACCACCCCGATCACCCGCTGGTCGGCCGAGTGCACCGTGGTCGGGGTGAAGTTCGACCGGGCGAGCCTGGAGCGCACCGCCGAGCGGGTGCTGGCCACCCCGGTCGCCGGTGGGCTCGACCTGCCCAGCCGGATCGACGGGAGCAGCGCGGCCACGCGCGGCTGGCTGCACTTCGTGCGCACCCTGTCGGCCGACCTGCAGGGCATCAGCGCGCTGCTGGGCAGCGAGGTGCTCACCGCGCAGCTGTCCAGCACGATCATGACGGGGTTCGTGCTGGCCATGCACCCGGAGCGAGAGTTCGCCGCGCCCGCGCGGCCGCGCATCGTCAGCCGCGTGCTCGACCGGATCCAGGCCGACCCGGCGCACCCGTGGACGGCTGCCGAGATGGCCGGGATCGCCGGGGTGAGCGTGCGGCGGTTGCAGGAGGGCTTCCGGGAGTACGTGGGCGCCACGCCCTCGGCGTGCCTGCGGGACCTGCGGCTGGCGCGCGCCCACGAGGACCTGCTGGCCGCCGAGGCCGCCACCGTGGCCGAGGTGGCCGCGCGGTGGGGTTTCACCAACACCGGGCGCTTCGCGGCCGCCTACCGAGCCAAGTACGGTCTCTCCCCCTCGGAGACGCTGCAGCGGTAGGGCGCGCTCGCGCGGGAGTCCCCCGCGCCGATGCGCGGGGGACTCCGGTGCGCGCAGGCGCTCAGCCGGCTGCGCGGGTGAAGCCCTCGGGGACGATGACGTCCTCCGGGCGGAGGTCGTGGACCGATGACCTGCCCAGGGCCAGCAGCCCGGAGTCGATGCCGCTGTGCAGGATGTCGAGCACGTTGCGGACCCCGGCCTGTCCCTCGGCCGCCAGGCCCCAGAGGTAGGCGCGGCCGATGAGCACTGCCTTGGCGCCCAGCGCGAGCGCCTTGACCACGTCGCTGCCGCGGCGGACGCCGCCGTCGAGCAGGATCTCGACGTCGTCTCCCACGGCCTCGGCGATCGCGGGCAGCAGCCGGATCGCGGCCGGTGTGGAGTCGAGGTTGTTGCCGCCGTGGTTGGACACCGAGATGGCGTCGGCACCGACCTCCACCGCGCGGCGCGCGTCGTCCGGGCGGGTGATGCCCTTGATCGCCATCGGCCCGTCCCAGCGCTCCCGCAGCCAGGCCAGGTCCTCCCAGGTGGGCGGCGGGGTGAACATCCACTCGCCGTAGGCGCCGAAGAACGTGGGCGGCTGCTCGCCGGGCGGGACCATGTTGGGGGTGGTCAGGTCCGGCAGGCCGTGCCGGAGGAAGCCGTAGAGCCATCGCGGGCGCAGCAGGCCCTGCGGGGCGAAGCCGAGCTTGGTGCGCAGGTCCATCTTCTCCGGGATCGGCGGGCTGCCCCAGTCGCGCCCGTGCGCGAAGCACCAGTCGAGGGTGAGGATCAGGCCCTTGGCCCCGGCCTTCTTGGCGCGCTCGGCGCGGGCCAGCACCCGTTCGCGGTCTCCCACCCAGTAGAGCTGGAAGAAGGTCTGCTCGTTGACCTCGACGACGTCCTCGATCGAGCGGCTGGCGAACGACGACAGACCCATCGCCACCCCGGCCTCGGCGGCGGCCCGCGCGACCGCGACCTCGCCCTCGGGGTGCACGGCCTGCACCCCGGTCGGGGAGATCAGCACCGGTGAGGCCACCTCCTGGCCCATGACCTCGGTGCGCTGGTCCCGCTCGGCGGGCAGGTTCGCGATGTGCGGGGCGAAGCCGATCTCGCCGAAGGCGGCGATGTTGTCCTGCAAGGTGGTGCCGCGCTCGCTGCCGGCCACCAGCGCCTTGTAGACGGACTTGGGCAGGCGCTTGCGGGCGCGGCGGTGCGCCTCGGCGACCGTTTCGAACCACTGCGACATTGGCGGTTCTCCGTTCGTCTTCTCGGGGCCCGTGGCGGCTCGGGAGGGGCGAGCGCGCGGCGCCCGGGTCTTGCGGACAGAGGCTCACACGCTAGGCCCCGCCGCGCCCGACCGAAGCCCTGCGACCAGGCCCACCCGACCTGTCCGTTCGAACGGGCGTGGCAACCGACCCGTCCGATCGGTCAGGTCGGCCCCTCCCCGATCGTCTCGAACCGGCTGCCGGATGAGTCGGTCTTGGTTCGCAGCTGTTCTCGCAGGTGGGTGCGCCGCCGTACGTTTCGGCCGACCGGGTCGACAGCCGGCGCCACCGGCGCACCGGCGGAGACCGACGTGCAACGCCGCGCGTGGAAAGGACAGCCCCATGCAGGTCGACGAGCTGCTCAAGCCGTTCCCCATCAAGGAGTTCCACCCGTTCCCCCGCGCCCTGATGGGGCCGGGTGCGCACGAGATGATCGGGCCGGAGGCCCTGAACCTCGGCTTCACCAAGACGCTGGTGATGACCTCGGGCCTGCGCGGTACCGACATCGTGCACAAGATCGTGGAGTCGATGCGCTACCACGGCCTGGAAGTGGTCGTCTACGACCAGGTCGAGTCCAACCCCAAGGACTACAACGTCATGGACGCCGTGACGATGTACCAGGACAACGCCTGCGACTCGTTCGTGTCGATCGGCGGCGGCTCCTCGCACGACGCGTGCAAGGGCGCGCGCATCGCGGTGGCCCACGACGGCCGCAACGTCAACGAGTTCGAGGGCTTCAACAAGTCGGAGAACCCGAAGAACCCGCCGCACATCGCCGTGTCGACCACGGCGGGCACCGGCTCGGAGACCTCCTGGGCCTACGTCATCACCGACACCACCACCGACCCGGACAACCCGCACAAGTACGTCGCCTTCGACGACAACTCGGTGACCACGCTGGCCATCGACGACCCGGTGCTGTACTACGACTGCCCGGTCGACTACACCGCGCAGTGCGGTTTCGACGTGCTCGCGCACGCCTCCGAGCCCTACGTCTCGCGGCTGAACTTCCAGCCGTCGCTGGGCAACGCGCTGCACGCGGTCAAGCTGACCGCGCAGAACCTCCGGCAGGCGGTGTGGAACGGCCAGGACCTGGCCGGCCGCGAGGGCATGATGTACGCGCAGTACATCGCCGCGCAGGCGTTCAACTCCGGTGGCCTGGGCATCATCCACTCGATCTCGCACGCGGTGAGCGCCTTCTACGACACCCACCACGGGCTGAACAACGCGATCGCGCTGCCGCGCGTGTGGGCCTTCAACATGCCGGTGGCCTACAAGCGCTTCGCCGACATGGCCGAAGCGATGGGCGTCGACACCCACGGCATGACCGACGTGCAGGCCGCCGACGCCGCGCTGGACGCCGCGATCCGGCTGCTGCGCGACGTGGGCATCCCGGAGCGCTTCGTCGACGTCGGCCCGGACAGCTACTCGAAGAACCGGCTGGGGCAGGGCCCGACCGAGTTCTACCAGCGCGCCAAGACGATCTCCGGCGACGCCGCCGACGTCGACCGGATCACCAACCACGTCCTGGGCGACGCCTGCACCCCCGGCAACGCCAAGGAGTGCACCTTCGACACCGTCCGGCCGGTCGTGGAGCACTGCATGACCGGTGATCTCGACGATCTGACCAGCTGATCCTCCGAACGGCCGTGGCGTCGCGCAACCGGTCCACCGCGGCGCCACGGCTTCCCACTCCCGCAACGGCATCGGTGGAGGTGCGCAGTGCCCGAGGACATCGACAACCCCCAGCCCGGCGAGAAGCCCTTCGGTTCGGTGGAGGAGGTCAGCAGCGGTTTCGCCGAGCACGGCTACATCACCGACAACCGGCTGGCCACCACCGTCTACTTGCAGTCCAGGTTGGACAAACCGCTGCTGCTGGAAGGCCCGGCGGGGGTGGGCAAGACCGAGCTGGCCACCACGCTGGCGGCGGTCACCGGTCGGAAGCTGCTGCGGCTGCAGTGCTACGAGGGCCAGGACGAGAGCAAGGCGCTCTACGAGTGGGACTACGGCAAGCAGCTGCTCTACACCCAGATGCTGCGGGACAAGATCAGCGAGATCATCGCCGACGCCCCGGACCTGACCTCGGCGATCGACCGGATCAGCGCGCAGGACAGCGTGTTCTTCTCCGACCGGTTCTTGGCCGCCCGCCCGCTGCTGGAGGCCATCCGCGGCGAGGAGCCCGCGGTGCTGCTGGTCGACGAGGTCGACCGCGCCGACGAGGCGCTGGAGGCGGTGCTGCTGGAGTGCCTGGCCGAGTTCCAGGTCTCGGTGCCCGAGATCGGCACCTACACCGCCTCCACCGCGCCGTACGTCGTGCTGACCTCCAACAACACCCGGGACCTCTCGGCGGCGCTCAAGCGGCGCTGCCTGCACCTGTTCCTGGACTACCCGGACCACGAGCGAGAGCTGGAGATCGTGCGCTCCAAGCGCACCGGCCTGCCGGAGAACCTGGCCGACCAGCTGGTGGGCGTCGTGCGGCAGCTGCGCGAGCTCAAGCTGCGCAAGGCCCCGAGCATCTCGGAGACCATCGACTGGGCGCGCACGCTGGCGGTGCTGGGTGCCGACGAGCTCAACGCCGCGGTGCTGTCGGACACGGTCAACGTGGTGGTCAAGTACGAGCGGGACCTGCAGCAGGCGATGAGCGTGATCGGCGAGCTCGACGACCCGAACCGCGTGGTCCCCGAGCAGCTGCCCTCCCGGGGCCACGGGCACGGCCACGGTCACGGGCACTCCCACGACCACGAGCACGAGCACGACGACGGGCGCGAGGTGCGAGCGGCCAAGGACCGGCCGGGCAGGCACGACGAGGGCTACTACGGCTCCCCCGGCTCCGGCCCGAGCACGCCGCCGCAGCGCACCGGCGGGCAGGGACACCGCTCGTTCGGCGCCGCGACCCGGCGCCGCTCGTAGTCCGCCGCGGGAGGCCGGCATGGAATCCGCCCTGCACCGGTTCGTCCGGTTGCTTCGCCTGTTCGGCATGCGCATCTCGGTGTCCGAGGCCACCGACGCGATGCGCTGCGCCGCCCAGCCCGGGATGCTCGACGACCGCGAGTCGCTGCGCGCCGCGCTCAAGGTCGCGATGGTCAAGGACCGCCGGGACGAGGAGATCTTCGACGAGGTCTACGACGCGTTCTTCGCCCTGCGCCCGGTGGTCGCCGAGGACGACCGGCACGGGCACGGCCACGAGCACGACGACCTCTCCGACACCGGGGAGCTGCAGTCGATGACGGTGTCCGAGGAACCCGCCGAGACCCCGCAGAAGGGGCACAACCACGACGAGCCGGTGGACATCCGGGACTACTTCGACCCCGAGGACCTCGCGCAGCAGTACAACCTGCACCAGGAGAGCAACAAGGTCGACCTGGCGTCGATGACCGAGGAGATGGTGTTCTCCAAGGAGAACAGCGCTGGCGCGAACGCGGTGCCCTCGGTGCAGGTGGAGACCGAGCACCTGCACAACGCGGGCAGCCCCGGCTCGCTGGCCGAGCACACCGGCACGCGCATCGACACCCGGCTGAGCATCGCCGAGGAGCGCACCCTGCTGGACTGGCTGGCCGACGAGGACGACGCCGGCGAGGAGGTCGCGGGCGGGCGACCGGTGGGCTTCCTGGAGAACCTGCCGGAACTGCTCCAGCAGCACCTGGCCAAGCTCGCCGAGCTGGAGAGCACCGCCAAGGAGACCCGCGAGGTCACCTCGGGCAGGCTGGACCGCGTCGACGAGGCCGAGCGCCAGCAGCTGGAGGAATCGCTGCGCAGGATCGTGCACAGCCTGCGGGGCGCGCCGACCAGCAGGCGGCGCAACACCCCGCGCGGACGGGTGCACCCGGCGCGCACGATGCGCCGCAACATGCGCTACGACGGGGTGCCCTTCCGGCCGGTGACGGTGCGCCGCGCCGAGGACAAGCCGCGGCTGGTGGTGCTGGCGGACGTGTCGCTGTCGGTGCGCTCGACCGCGCGGTTCACCCTGCACCTGGTGCACGGGTTGCAGGCGCTGTTCGCGCAGGTGCGCACCTTCGCGTTCGTCGACGACCCGGTGGAGATCACCGAGCTGTTCGCCGAGCACCCGCTGGAGCGGGCGCTGGGGCTGGTCTTCGACGGCCTGCCGCAGGGCGGCGTCCTCGACGTGGACGGCAACTCCGATTACGGCACGACCTTCGCCGGGTTCCTCGACGCCTACGGCAACGCGCTCAACCGCCGCACCACGGTGCTGGTCCTCGGCGACGGGCGCGGGAACGGCAACGACCCGAACGTGGAGGCGTTCGGCGAGATCGCCAGGCGCGCGCGGGAAACCATCTGGCTGACGCCCGAACCCAGGTACTCCTGGCGGCTCGGCCGCTGCGACCTGCCCGACTACGCCGAGCACTGCGACCGGGTGCGGGTGGTGCGCGACCTGTCCGGGCTGGCGCGGGCGGCCGAGACCATCGCGACCGGGGTGACCGGGCGGTGAGCGCGGCCGAGCGCGCGGCGCGGCACATCGACCCGCTGTCCCCGGACGGCCCGGACCAGCCGGTTTCGGTGGCCCGGCACGGCACCACCTGCACCGGGCGCGCCACCCGCACCCGCAACTTCTGCCTGCACCGGCGCGACCACCGGGTGGAGGTCACCCACTGGCTGGCGCCGGAGCAGCTGGACAACAACCTGTCCGGCCTGCTCGCCGACGAGCTGTTCGCGCCGGGCTGGCTCAGCGGGATCGAGGTATTCGAACGGGTCTTCACCGGGGTGGTGCAGTCGGTGCTCGACGACCCGCTGCGCGCGTGGACGCTGTTCTACGACAACACCCTCGAACGCATCCGGGAGTGCTGGGCGCGCCCGGCCGACGGCGCCCCGCACTCCTCGATCGCCGACTTCGCCCCGGTCTACCGGCGGGCTATGCGGCTCGCCCCGCCCGGCCGGGTGCTCGACCTGGGCTCGTGCTTCGGGTTCCTGCCGCTGCTGTTCGCCGAGCGGGGCCGGTACGAGATCATCGCCTCGGACCTGGCCCCGGGCAGCATGCGCCTGCTGGAGACCGTCGCGGGCGCGCGCGGCCACCGGATGCGGACCCTGGTCTGCGACGCCGCGCAGGTGCCGCTGCCCGACGACGCCGTCGACACGGTCACCGCGATGCACCTGCTGGAGCACCTGGAGCCGGCGCGCGGCGAAGCGGTCGTGGCCGAGGCCCTGCGCCTGGCCCGCGACCGGGTGCTCATCGCGGTCCCCTTCGAGGACGAGCCGACCTCGGCCTTCGGCCACGTCCGCACCTTCACCTCGCACGACCTCGCCGACCTCGGCGCCCGCACCGGCCTCCCCCACCGGGTCACCGAACACCACGGCGGCTGGCTGGAGATCCGCACCGGGCGCTGATCACCCGTCGCCGCTCGCCACGTCCGCGCGGGGCGTCGCGCGGGGGAGTTCGCTCCCGCTAGGGCTTTTCAGGAACGCCCGCTGAGGTTCGGCTGCTCGCAACGCCGAGCGGAGCAGCGCAGAACCTGGCTCCGGCGGCCGTCGAGGTCTTCTGCCAGGTGTGCCAGCACCGGGATGGCGGCCGCCAGGGCCTCGCGCTCGTCGGGTGGTAGGCGGGCGATGGCCTCGGCCAGCGCCGCGGTGCTGGTGCGGTCGTAGCGGTCGAGGAAGTCCAGGGCGGTTTCCGTCGGGGCGAGGCGCACCGCGCGGAAGTCCTCCGGGGAGCGCTCGCGGCGGACCAGGTCCGCCGTTCCCATCGCCCTGACCAGGTTGCTGACCGTCGAGTTCGCCACGCCCATCCGGCGGGCGGCCTCGCCGGGGCCGAGCGGGCCGGCGGTGGCGAGGGTGCGCAGCAGTTCGATCTGCGCCTCGGGCAGATCGGGCAGACCTTCGGCCCCGCGCGTGGCCCGCAGCACGGATCGGCGCAGGGGTCCGAGCAGTCGGCTGAGCTCGGCCGCGGTGTCCATGACTCACATCATAGCCGATTCATTTTTGCCTCAAAATAATTTTGTGGCAAACTTGAATATGCAAGGAACGACCCGACCCGACGAGGACTGATCGCCATGGCCACGCCGACCACCCCTTCCGAACCCGTTCCCGCGCAGGACCTCTCCGGGCTGGTCGGCCACCGGTTCATCTACACCTACGCCAACGGCTGGCAGTACGAGATGTACGTCAAGAACGAGCGCACGATCGACTACCGGATCCACACCGGCCACGTCGGCGGGCGCTGGGTCAAGGACCAGGAGGTCGACCTGGTGCGGCTGACCGAGGGCGTCTACAAGGTCTCCTGGACCGAGCCGACCGGCACCTCGGTGGCGGTCAACGTGATCCCCGCCGAGCGCCTGCTGCACGGCGTGATCTTCTTCCCGGACTGGATCCGCACCCACGGCGAGCGCACCGTGCTGCACCAGAACGACCACCTCGACGAGATGCGCGCCTACCGCGACGCCGGCCCGACCTACCCGATCTACGTGGTCCCGGAGTTCGCCAGGATCACCCTGTTCGAGCACGTCGGCGAGAACGACGAGGACGTCATCTCGGTGGCCCCGGCCGACCTGCCCGAGGGCTGGGCGGACCGCACGAACTAGGCGCCGCGGGCTTCTCCCGGATTCGCGCCGCGCCTAGATGAGGCGCAGCTTGCTGGCCTCGTAGACCGCCTCGGCCCGGCTGGCCGCGCCGAGCTTGCGCATGATGTTGCGGACGTGGAACTTCACGGTGGTCTCCGAGATGAACAGCTCGCCGCCGATCTCCCGGTTGCTCAACCCGTGCGCCAGCTGGCGCAGCACGTTGAGCTCGCGCTCGGTGAGCCCGGGTTCGGCGCTGGGCGCGTTCATCGACTGCACCATCGCCGCCGCCGAGCGCGAGTCGAACGAGCTCTCCCGGCGCGCCACCGCGCGGATCGAGCGCACCAGCTCGGTGGTGTCGACGTCCTTGACCACGTAACCGCGGGCGCCGCGGTGGATCGCGTCGACCACCAGCCCGCCGTCGAGGAACGTGGTCAGCACCAGCACGCCCAGCTCCGGGTACCGCTCGGTGAGCTGCCCGCACAGCCGCAGCCCCTCGGTGTTGTCGCCGGTGGAGAGCTTGAGGTCGAGCAGCACGATGTGCGGCTCGGCGCTCTCGACGACGGTCAGCGCCTCGGCGGCCGTCGCGGCCTCGCCCACCACCTCCAGGTCGCCCTCCCGCTCGAGCACCGAGCGCAGGCCGTGCCGGACGATCGCGTGGTCGTCGACGAGCACGATGCGCACCCGCGTCGCGGTCTCCGGCGCGGATTCCGCAGGGCTCCGCCGGTCCATGCTGGTCACGACTCCTCCCGCCGCACGTCGAGCGGGACGCGCAGCTGCAGCGCGACCCCGCCGATGCGCGCCTTGCGAATGCTCAGCGTGCCGCCGAGCTCGCGGGCCCTGGCGTTCATGTTCACCAGACCGCGGTGCCGGCCAGCCAGGTCGGCGGCCTCCGAGAGGCGCAGCGACCGGCGCAGCTGCGCGGGATCGCCGGTGCCGTTGTCCGAGACCGTCAGCCGCAGCTCGTCCGGCCGGTAGGCCAGGTGCACCACGGCGCGGCTCGCCTCGGCGTGCGCGACGATGTTGAACAGCGCCTCCCCGGTGAGCCGCAGGATCGAGCTCTCGTCCTCCGGCGGCAGCGGCGCCGGAGCCCCCTCCACCCGGACCTTGACCTTCAGCTCGCCCGACAGGTGCACCGTGGACAGCTGCTTGAGCAGCACCGGCAGCGAACCCGGCGGTTCCTCGGCGCCGTGGTGCAGCGCGTAGATCGCCGCGCGCAACCGGCCGACGGCCTCCTGGGTCATGCCCTTGGCCGGGGCGAGCCGCTCGGCCACCGCCGCGGGCCCGGGACCCATCTCGGCGAGCTCGGCGCGGCAGACCTCCACGGTCATCCCGGCGCTGAGCACGTACTGGGTGACGGTGTCGTGCAGCTCGCGGGCGATGCGGTGCCGCTCGTCGTCGAGCGCCTGGCGCTGCATCGCCTCGACGAGCCGCCGCTGGGCCTCCTGCAGCTCGGCGTTGCGGGCGGCCAGGTCGCGGGCCTGCTGCGCGGCCGCCTCGGAGAGCTGCTCGGTGCGCCCGCGCAGCTGGGCGGCGGCGTGGAACAGGAACGAGTTGTGCACCGCGACGGCCGCCTGGTTGGCCAGCACCCGCAGGATCGCCAGATCGGTGTCGGCGACCGCGACCCCGCCACCGGGCCAGCCCACGATGCCGCCGACCGGTTCGCCGTCGAGCGTCATCGGCGCCCGCACCCAGCCGGGCCCGCCGGGCTCCAGCTCGACCTCCCACGGGCGGGAGCGCACCGCGTCCAGCTGCTCGCGCACCTCGGGATCGAGCCCGGCCTCGTGGTCGACGAGCTCGCCCCCGCACAGCAGCAGGAACCGCGGGCGGGCGGCGCGCAGCGCCCCGTCGGCGATGGCCAGCAGCAACCGGTCGGCCTGCAGGTGCTCGGCCGCGGCGCGGACCACCGCCTCCACCAGCGTCCGAGGCCCCTCGACGGTGCGCACCAGCGCGCCGGAGATGCGGTCCAGCGCGCGCACCGCGTACTCCAGGCGCTCGGCCGAGCGCACGTACTCCGGGTAGAAGGAGCGCTTGCCGGAGCGCAGACCGGTCAGCACGCCCAGGTCGGTCTGCTCGCCGGGGTCCTGCGCGGACATGAGGTGCTCGCTCACAGCGCGGCCCGGAACAGCCGGGAGATGTCGGCCGCCGTGGCCTCGCGCGGGTTGGTGGTCAGGCAGGCGTCCTTGAGCGTGTTGCGGGTCAGCACCGGTACGTCCACGTCGGACACGCCCAGCGAGCGCAAGGACTTGGGCACGCCCACCACGTCGGCGAGCTCGCGCACCCGGTCGGCCAGCTGCAAGGCGGCCTCCTCGGCCGAGAGCGCGGCGGTGTCCACCCCGACCGCCTCGGCCAGCGGGACGTAGCGCGCGGCGTCGGTCTCGGCGTTGAACCGGATGACGTGCGGCAGCAGCACCCCGTTGATCACCCCGTGCGGGGCGTCCAGCAGACCGCCGACCTGGTGGCTCATCGCGTGGGTGGCGCCGAGGATGGCGTTGGTGAAGGCCATCCCCGCCTCCAGGGCGCCCTGGGCCATCGCCACCCGGGGCGCGGCCTCGGTGGGGCGGAACAGGGTGCGCGCCAGGTTTCCGCTGATCAGCCCCGCGGCGTGCAGCGAGTGCTGGTCGGTGAGCGTGCTGCGGGCCCTCGAGACGTAGGACTCGATGGCGTGGGTGAGCGCGTCCAGCCCGGTGGCGGCGTTGAGCCAGTCCGGCATGGTGATCAGCAACCGCGGGTCGACCACCGAGATCTCGGGGACCAGGGTGCGGCTGAGGATGGTGATCTTGGTCGCTGCCGCGGTGTCGGTGACGATGGCGAACTGGGAGACGTCGGCTCCGGTGCCCGAGGTCGACGGGGCCATGACCAGCGGCGGGATCGGGTGCACCACCTGGTCGACGCCCTCGTAGTCCAGGATCCGACCGCCGTTGCCGGACAGGATCGCCACGCCCTTGGCCGCGTCGATCACCGAACCGCCGCCGACCCCGATGATCACGTCCGCGCCGGAGTCGGCGTAGCGCCGATGAGCGGCCTCGATCTCGTGATCCTTCGGGTTGGGCGTGACCTGGTCCCACACCACCGCCGCGAGCCCCACGTCCTGCAGGTGCCCCTCGGCCTCGCGCACCCAGCGCGCCTCGGTCAGCCCGCCGTCGGTGACCAGGAACGGCCGCCGGGCGCCCAACCGCCGCGCGCAGTGCCCCAGCTCGGCCAGCGCACCGGGCCCGAAGACGACCTCCGGCACGTGGAACTTCGCCAGGTCGCCGCAACCACCCGAGTGGCCACCGCGCACCGCCTGCGGCCCGAGCAGCTCGGGCTCGGTCACGGTGCTGATCGGGTTGTCGTCGCGCGGGCGAGGCACCTGGCTTCGCACGGTCATGGGCATCCTCCAAGCACCGGGCAGGGAACTTCCGCGGCTCGGCCGCTGGTGGACCGCGATCGATCGCCGGCTCGTCGGCGCAGCCGCCGCGAACCGATCCGCCACCCATCCTAGCCCGGATCGTGACCCCGACCACACCGCTCGCGGGTGCGGCCGTCCGTTGGCATGACGAACGCGCGGCGGCGGACCCGACCGGTCGGTACGAGCCCGCCGCCGCGATCCCCCCGTTCCCCGGCGCTCGACGATCAGACGAGGCCGAGGGCTTCGAGCTCCGCGTCGGTCAGCAGACGGGAGCGGATCAGGAAGCGCACGCCCTCCGGCGCCTCCAGCGAGAAGCCGCTGCCCCGCCCCCGCACGACATCGATGGTCAGGTGCGTGTGCTTCCAGTACTCGTGCTGCGCCGCCGACATCCACACCGGGATCAGCTCGTCGATCCCCTCCACCAGCAGTTCACCGAGGCGCACGTCGGAATCGCCGGTGCGGAACTCCCCCGCCGGGTAGCACATCGGCGCGCTGCCGTCGCAGCACCCGCCGGACTGGTGGAACATCAGCGGGCCGTGGTCGGCCCGGAGGTGGCGCAGCAGCTGCGCCGCCTCCGGGGTCACGGCAACCCGGGAATATCCCATCAGAAGAGGCCGAGCTTGTTCTGCGAGTAGCTGACCAGCAGGTTCTTCGTCTGCTGGTAGTGCTCCAGCATCATCTTGTGGTTCTCCCTGCCGATGCCCGACTGCTTGTAGCCGCCGAAGGCCGCGTGCGCCGGGTAGGCGTGGTAGTTGTTCACCCACACCCGGCCCGCCTGGATCTCGCGGCCCGCCTTGTAGGCGATGCCGGCATCGCGCGACCACACCCCGGCGCCCAGGCCGTAGAGGGTGTCGTTGGCGGTCTTGATCGCGTCGGCGTAGTCGTCGAAGCGGGCCACCGAGACCACCGGGCCGAAGATCTCCTCCTGGAAGATCCGCATCTTGTTGTGCCCCTCGAAGACCGTCGGCTCCACGTAGTAGCCGCCGGAGAGCTCGCCGCCGAGATCGGCCTTGGCCCCGCCGGTGAGGACCTTGGCGCCCTCCTGCTTGCCGATGTCGATGTAGGACAGGATCTTCTCGAACTGGTCGTTGCTGGCCTGCGCGCCGATCATGGTCTCGGTGTCCAGCGGGTGCCCCTGCTTGACCGCCTGGGTGCGCTGCACCGCCTCGCCCAGGAACTTCTCGTAGATGCCGCTCTGCACCAGCGCGCGCGAGGGGCAGGTGCACACCTCGCCCTGGTTGAGCGCGAACATCGTGAATCCCTCGAGCGCCTTGTCGTAGAAGCCGTCGTCGTGCGCGGCGACGTCCTCGAAGAAGATGTTCGGGCTCTTGCCGCCCAGCTCCAGGGTCACCGGGATGATGTTCTCGCTGGCGTACTGCATGATCAGCCGGCCGGTGGTGGTCTCACCGGTGAAGGCCACCTTGCTGATCCGATCGCTGGAGGCCAGCGGCTTGCCCACCTCGACGCCGAAGCCGTTGACCACGTTGAGCACGCCCGCGGGCAGCAGGTCGCCGATGACGTCGAGCAGCACGTGGATCGAGGCCGGGGTCTGCTCGGCGGGCTTGAGCACCACGGCGTTGCCCGAGGCCAGCGCGGGAGCGAGCTTCCAGACCGCCATCAGGATCGGGAAGTTCCACGGGATGATCTGGCCGACCACGCCCAGCGGCTCGTGGAAGTGGTAGGCCACCGTGTCGCCGTCGATCTCGCTGATGCCGCCCTCCTGGGCGCGGATCGCGCCGGCGAAGTAGCGGAAGTGGTCGATGGCCAGCGGGATGTCGGCGGCCAGCGTCTCGCGCACCGGCTTGCCGTTCTCCCAGCTCTCGGCGACCGCGAGCTTCTCCAGGTTCGCCTCCATCCGGTCGGCGATCCGGTTGAGCACCACGGCCCGCTCGGCGGGCGAGGTGCGACCCCACGCCGGGGCCGCGCCGTGCGCGGCGTCGAGCGCGCGCTCCACGTCGTCGGAGGTGCCGCGCGCGATCTCGGTGAAGTCCTGGCCGGTCACCGGGGTCGGGTTCGCGAAGTAGCCGCCCTTGGCCGGTGCCACGTACTCACCGCCGATGTAGTGGTCGTAGCGCGACTCGTAGGCCACGACGCTGCCCTGCTCACCCGGCGCTGCGTACTTCGTCATCTTGGTCCTCCTGCACGGAACCGTCAGCTGTCCCGCGCAGCGTGCTTCACGTCACGTTGCAACGGAGTTGCATCCCGTGACGGAGCCGATGACCTGACCGAACGGACGGGATTGCGCGTGGTTCCCTTGTCCAGGACGTTCCGCCGTGGTCATGATGACCGGCGCAGGCGCCAGCGCAGACGTCCGCACGGGAGGCCACGTGGAGCTCGACCAGCAGAACGCGACGTTGCTCGCCGACCCCATCGAGTACGCCTCGCTGCTGGGCGAGGTCTGGGAGTCGGTGCTGCGCGGGGACCACGCCCCGCGATCGCCGCGCCCGCTGGTCTCGCAGTCCTGGGAGCGCTCGCTGGCCGCCGAGGTCGACCCGGACGCCTGCGAGGCGCCGGTGGTCTGCGAGCGCGACGAGGTCTGCGACATGCGGTCGAACCACCCGCTGGTGGACGCGATCCCGGTGCTGCGCCAGACCGTGCTCGACGTCGCCGACGAGGCGATGCACGTGATGATCGTGACCGACCGCGACGGGCTGATCCTGTGGCGCGAGGGCAACGCGGACGTCCAGCGCAGCGCCGACCGGGTTCGGCTGGCCGAGGGGACCCGCTGGTCGGAGGAGGCCATCGGAACCAACGCGATGGGAACCACGCTGGCGGTGGGCAAACCGGTGCAGATCTACTCCGCCGAGCACCTGGTGCGCACCTACCACGACTGGACCTGCGCGGCGAGCCCCATCTACGACCCCGACACCGGGGAGGCCCTGGGATCGGTGGACATCAGCGGCCCGCTGCGCACCGTGCACCCGGCGATGGTCTCGCTGGTCAGCGCGGCCGCCCAGCTCGCCGAGAGCCACCTGCGGGCGCGGATGGCCGCGCGCGACGAGCGGCTGCGGGCCAAGAACATGCCGCACCTGCGCGCGCTGCGCGGCGAGGCCGGGGCGCTGCTGACCCGCACCGGCCGGGTGCTGGCGGTCGAATCCGGTCCTGGACTGCACCTTCCCGAACGCGTGGACGTCAGCTCCGACAGCGTGCCGCTCGCCGACGGGCGCGAAGCCCTGCTGGAGCGGCTGCCGGAGGGGTTCCTGCTGCGGTTGCCCGGTGAGCGGGCCTCGACCCGTCCGCAGCCGGTGCTCTCGCTGTCCTTCCTGGACTCCTCGGGGCCGCGCGCGGTGCTCGACGGGCGCGAGATCCCGCTGTCGCTGCGGCACGCGGAGATCCTCACCCTGCTGGCGATGCGCCCGGCAGGCCTGACCGCCGACCGGCTGGCCTACCAGCTCTACGGCGACCACGGGAACCCGGTGACCGCGCGCGCCGAGATCCACCGGCTGCGCGCGCACCTCGGCGAGCACGTCATCGGCACCAAGCCCTACCGGCTGCGCGCCGCGGTCGACGCCGACTTCCGCACCGTGCGCCGCGCGCTGCGCGACGGCGACATCCGCACCGCCACCGAGACCTACCGGGGACCGCTGCTGGAGGACAGCGAGGCGCCGGCGATCCGCGACGAGCGCGACGAGCTGTTCGCCTCGCTGCGCAACGCGGTCCTCGACCGCGGCGACGTCGAGGCGCTGTGGTCGCTGTTCGGCAGCGAACCCACCGACGACCTGGAGATCCTCGGCCAGCTGGCGCACCGCCTCCCCCGCCACGACCCCCGCCGCCCGCTGGTCACGGCCCGGATGCAGCACGTCCTGGAGGGCGAGGACTAGCGCTGCGCCGGAAGACCGGTTCGGGTGCCGGGTCGTCGGAGTTGGCCCGCTGCACGGCGTCCCGGACCAGGTGGTGGTCCGGCGAGTGCACGCACACCGGGTCGGTTCGCGCGGCGTCGCCGGTGAGCGCGAACGCCTGGCATCGGCAACCGCCGAAGTCGATCTCCTTGCGGGAGCAGCTCCGGCACGGGTCCGGCATCCAGTCGGTGCCCCGGAACGCCTGGAACGCCGGCGATTCCGCCCAGATCCGCTCCAGCGGACCGGTCCGCACCGACGGGAAGGTCATGCCGTCGATCTCGGCGGCCACCGGGCACGGGTAGGCCGTCCCGTCCGGTGCGACGGTGAAGCTGCTGTGCGCCCAGCCGCCCATGCACGGCTTCGGGTAGGGCTCGTAGTAGTCCGGCAGGATCCACAGCAGCTCCATCCGGCCGGCCAGCTCCTGCTTGCGCCGCCGGTAAACGGCCTCGGCCCTGGCGAGCTGGTCCCGGCTGGGCAGCAGCACCTCCCGGTTGCGCAGGCCCCAGCCGTAGTACTGGGTGTTGGCCAGCTCCAGGCGCTCGGCGCCCCAGGCGTCGCACACGTCGATGATCGAGTCGAGCCGGTCGAGGTTGAGCCGGTGCAGCACGACGTTCATGTTCAGCGGCAGCCCGCTGTCGCGGATGATGCCGGCCGCCTCCCGCTTCTTGTCGAAGCGCTTGCTGTCGGCGATCTGGTCGGTCGACTCCGGGGTGTCGCCCTGAACGCTCAGCTGCGCGCTGTTGAGCCCGGCGCCGACCAGCGCCTTCGCCCGGTTCTCGGTGAGCCCGAGCCCGCTGGTGATCAGGTTGGTGTAGAGCTCGCAGCGGTCCGCCTCGGCGATGAGCTCCTCCAGGTCGCCGCGCACCAGCGGTTCGCCGCCGGAGAAGTGCACCTGCAGCACCCCGAGCTCGGCGGCCTCCCGGATCACCCGCAGCCAGTCCTCGGTGCCCAGCTCCTCGTCGCGCGGGCGCAGGGCCAGCGGGTTGGAGCAGTACAAGCAGTGCAGCGGGCACTGGTGGGTGAGCTCGGCGAGCAGCCCGTACGGCGCGTTGGTCATGTCGTCACCCAGCCTCGTCGGTGCGCGTCCCGCAGGAATCCCAGGACGTCCTCGGACAGCCCGGAGGTGTTGAAGTCGGCCTCCAGCTCGGTGATGATCTCGGCGGCCGTGCGGGTGCCGTCGCACAGCCGCAGGATCGCCGCGCTGGAGGTGTTGAGCTCCACGACCCGCTCGGGCAGCAGCAGCATGTCGCCGCCGCGGACCTTGTCGAAGCGCAGCCTGCCCTTGGGCACCAGCCGCGGTGCGCCCTCCGGATCCATCAGGCGTCCTTGCCGAAGGCCAGCTGGACCGAGTCCAGCAGCGTCCACAGCACGTCGCACTTGAACTCCAGCGCCCGAGCGCAGGCGAGCTGCTTCTCGCGGGTGTCGGCGTGGGTGAGCACCAGCTCCAGCAGGTGCTCGATGTCGGCGGGCTGCTGGGTGAGCCGGGTGCGGAAGTACTCCAGCCCGGACGGGGCGATCCACGGGTAGTGCTCGCGGACGTCGGTGATGCGGCGGCTGAGCAGGTCCGGGGCGAACAGCTCGGTCATCGCCGAGGCCACCGCCTCCAGCCACGGCCGGTCGCGGCAGAACGCCACGTAGGCGTCCACCGCGAAGCGCACCCCGGGCAGCACCGCGCGGTCGTCGTGCAGGTCGGCGCGGGTGAGGCCCACCGATTCGCCCAGCCGCACCCAGCGCTCGATACCGCCCTCGGCGCCGTCGGTGCCGTCGTGGTCGGTGATCCGCTTGATCCACCGCCTGCGGTGCTCGGAGCCGGGCAGCTTGGTCAGGACGAACGCGTCCTTGATCGGCAGGTTGAGCTGGTAGTAGAAGCGGTTGCGCACCCAGCCGCGGAACTCGTCCTCGGTCAGGTCACCGGCGTGCATCCGCTCGTTGAACGGGTGCAGGTGGTGGTAGCGCTGCTCGCCGATCGCTCGCAGCTCCTCCTCGAACTCCGCAGCAGGCAGCGGCGTCATAGCTCGACCTCCAAACCCGCGTGCCCGACCTCGATGCCCAGCCGCGCCAACCTGCGGCGCTCGGCCGAGTCCTCGTCGAGGATCGGGTTGGTGTTGTTGACGTGGACGTAGATCTTGCGCCCGGGCAGCTCGGCGAGCCGCCGCGCGGAACCGTCGGGGCCGTCGATCGGCATGTGGCCCATGGACAGCCCGGGCCGGGATCCGGTGCCCTGGCGGGACATCTCGTCGTCGGTGTGGAAGGTGCCGTCGCAGAACACGCAGTCGGCGTCGGCGACCTGCGCGGCGAAGGCCTCGTCCCAGCGCGGCACGGTCGGCGCGTACACCGCGGTGCCTCCGGTGACGGCGTCCTGCAGCCGGTAGCCCAGCTCCCAGTTGGCGCGCTCGTCCGAACCCACGTAGCGGGGCGGTTTCCCGCCGGTGCGGAACGCCGTGGCGCGCAGCCGCTCGTCGAGCTCGATCGGCTCGCCAAGTTCGACCGGTCGCCAGTCGACGCTGGCGTAGTCGCCGAGCAGCCCGCGCACCGGGAACCGGGTTTCGAGCGCGTCGAGCACCTCGGGCGTGCCGCGCACGACGAGCTCGGCGCCCTCGCGCAGCATCAGCAGCCCGATGGTGTGGTCGAACTCGGCGTCGGTGAGCAGCACCCCGGCCACCGGGGTGTCCCGCGGTCCGGGACCGGGGTGCAGGTTCGGGTCGGCGGCGATCTGGTGGTGCACGTCCGGGGTCGCGTTGAGCAGGAACCACCGCTCCCCCGTCCCGGAGACCGCGAGGCCCGCGTGCATCGAGGCCCGCTCGGGCCGGTCGCGGGCCGCGCGGCAGCCGGCGCAGGCGCAGTTCCACTGCGGGTAACCACCGCCCGCGGCGACTCCGAGGCAACGCAGCAGCATGGCTTATCGCCGGTGGAAGTAGCCGGTCGCCTCGGCGCAGACCTCGACCACGGTGAACTCGGGCTCTTCCCAGGTCATACCGTCCTCCTTGAGCAACGTGACTGCGTCGAGCTTCGGCGATCGGCGGATGCGGTGACAACCGATCGGCAACCAGCGGAATTCGATCCCCCACCAGAGGCGCGGTTCCCGGGACGAGCGGTGCGACCCCAGCTGGCCGGGCGGGTACCCGCCCGGTGGTGATCGGAAACGGCCCGGCGGAACTCCCGTTCGGCGATCGGCGTTCCGCCCACCGATTCGCGGGGACTGCGCGGGCGTCCGCCGGACTAGCATTCCGCCATGCTGCTGCGACAACTCGAGTACCTCACGACCCTCGCGCGCGAGCGGCACTTCGCCCGCGCCGCCGAGGCGTGCTACATCTCGCAGCCCGCCATGTCCGCGGCGATCCGCAAGCTCGAGGCCGAGCTGCACGTGCAGATCATCCAGCGCGGCAACAGGTTCATCGGATTCACCCCGGAGGGCGAGCGCATCCTCAGGTGGGCCTACCGGATCCTCGCCGAGCGCGACGCCCTGGTCGAGGACGTCGGGGCCATGCGGGAGGGGCTGAGCGGGCGCCTGCGCATCGGCAGCATCCCCACCGCGCTGTGCGTGGTGCCGATCCTGACGTCGCTGCTGTGCCAGGCCCAGCCCAGGGTGCGGATCGCCGTCACCTCGCTGACCTCCATCGAGATCCAGCGCGGGTTGTCCCAGTACGGCCTCGACGTCGGGGTGACCTACATCGACAACGAGCCGCTGACCAACGTGCGCACGGTCCCGCTCTACCCCGAGCGCTACCTGCTGCTGGCCGACGAGGCGCAGCTCGCCGACCGCTCCGCGGCGACCTGGGCCGAGGCCGCCGAGCTCCCGCTGTGCCTGCTGACCGAGGACATGCAGAACCGCCGCATCCTCAACGCGGTGTTCGAGCAGGCCCGGGTCGACCCGCAGCCCGCGGTGGAGACCGACTCGATCAGCGCGCTGTACTCGCACGTCAAGGAGGGGCCGTGGGCGACGGTGCTGCCGCACACCTGGCTGCTGCGCTTCGGCATCCCGGAGGGCATGCGCGCGGTGCCGCTGTCCGAACCGGAGATCAGCAAGACCATCGGGGTGGTCCTGCACGACCGCGACCCCGAACCCATCCTCGCCAAGGCCTTCGTCGACACGGCCCGCCGGATCGACCTCCAGTCGATCCTCGACCTCCCCCCGAGCGACTGACCGGGTTGTCGGTGCCCCGGTGCACGCTCCTCCTCGAATCCGACCGGGAGGAGCCGTCCGTGCCCGCACCGAACATGTTCATCGTCCACGTCGCCGACGCCGCGAAGTCCGCGCGGTTCTACGGCGAGCTGTTCGAGATGCAGCCGTGCTTCGAGAGCCCGCGGTTCATCGCCTTCGAGCTCGGCGGCGGCGTCCAGCTGGCCCTGTGGAGCGGGGCTTCCGGCGAGGCCCGCCCCTCGCGCACCAGCGAGGTGTGCCTGTGCCTGTCGGGTGGCGCCGAGGAGATCGACCGCTACCACCGGGACTGGGCGAACAAGGGGGTCGAGGTCGTGCAGGAGCCGCACGACGACGTCTTCGGCCGCACGTTCGTCGTCGCCGACCCCGACGGCAACCTCGTCCGCGTCGTCCCGGTGGACTGATCACCCGTCGAGGCGGAGCACGACCTTGCTGCTGCCGGTGGACCGGTCCGCCGCGGTGGCCAGCGCCTCGACCGCCTCGCCCAGGCCGAATGTGTGGGTGATCAGCGGGCTGACGTCGAGACCGTCGCGCATCAGCTGGAGCGCATCGGTGATCTCGTCGACGAAGCGGTACGAGCCGATCCAGGTCAGCTCGCGGGTGACCAGGTCGCCGAGCGCGGCCGGGGCCGGCTCGCCCGGCAGGTTGCCGACCTGCACGACCGCGCCGCCGCGCGCGGTCGACCGCAGCACCGGCCCGATCGCCGCCGGCACGCCGGAGGCCTCGAAGGACAGCTCCACGTCGGCCGGGAGCTCGTCCCCGGCCGACAGATCGCGGGTTTCGTCGGCTCCCATCCGCCGCGCGATGGCCAGCGAGGCCGGCGCGGGGTCGGCGGCGATCACCGCCGCCCCGCGCCGCTTCGCCGCGGCGACCACCAGCGCACCGATCGGACCGGCACCGTTGACCAGCACAGTCCTGCCGCGCAGTTCCCCCGCCCGGTTGACCGCGTGCAGAGCCACCCCCAGCGGCTCCGCGAGCGCACCGTGCAACGTGGAGACGCCGTCCGGCAGCGTCCGGATCTGATCGGCGGGCACCGCGCGGTACTGGCTGAACCCGCCGTCGGTGTGCGGCTGGAAGGCCGCCGAGCCGAAGTAGCGCACGTGCGGGTGCAGGTTGGTGCGCCCGGCGATGCGCGCGGGCAGCCCGGGGTCGCCGACCAGCTCGGCCGGGTGCACCGTGACCGGCAATCCCACCTCGAGGCCCGAAACCCCTCGTCCCACCGCGGCGATGCGCCCGGCGACCTCGTGTCCCAGCACCATCGGGTGGCGCAGCGCTGCGGTTCCGGTGCCGCCGTGGCGCCAGTAGGAGACGTCGGATCCGCAGATCCCGCCCCACTCCATGGCCACCAGCACCTCCCCAGCAGCGGGGACGGGATCGGGCAGGTCGGCGACGCGGACGTCGCCTTCCCCGTGCGCGACAACGGCCTTCACAGGGCGTCCTCCGTTCGAACCAGGTCACGTCCGCGCGTTTCGGGGGCGAGCCAGGTCGCCAGGAACGTGATCGACGAGTAGGCGATGAGCATCGCCGCGATCGGCCACCAGTGCTGGGTCCACGCGGTCAGCCCGGCGGCCATCACCGGCCCGATCGCGGTGGCCAGCGTGCCGCCGATCTCCTTGGCCACGGCCAGCTGGGTGAACCGGGTGCGCGAGCCGAACAGCTCGGCCATGGTGACGCTCTCCACCGAGAACAGGCCCAGCACACCGATGTTGAGCCCGAGGATCATCGCCGCGGTCAGCGCGATGGTGTTCCCGGTCGCGATGGTGGCCATCATCGGCACGGCCAGCACCGCGGTCAGCAGGCTCAGCGCCAGGTAGACGGGCCTGCGGCCGAACCGGTCGCCGAGCATGCCCACCAGCGGGACGGTGGCGAAGCCCAGTACGGAGCCGTAGACCACGGCGTTGGTGGGCACCGAGCGCTCGATCATCAGCGTGGAGGCGACGTAGCCGACCAGGAAGGTCTGCACGAGCCCGGAGTTGCCCGCCTGGCCGAACCGCAGTCCCAGCGCGACCAGGAACGAGCGCCCCTTGCGCTGCTTGAGCCCGGTCTCGATGGCGCTCTCGGCCTCCGCGGCTTCCTCGGCGTCCTGGCGCTCCTCGAACACCGGGCTCTCCCGCAGGTTCGCGCGCATCCACACGCCGAACAGCAGCAGCACGAAGCTCAGCAGGAACGGCAGCCGCCAGCCCCAGGCGACGACCTGCTCCTCGGTGAGGACCGCCAGCAGCACCGCCCACAGCCCGGAGGCGGCCAGCGTGCCGGAGTTGGTGCCCAGCGACACCAGCGAGGCCACCAGGCCGCGTCGCTTGACCGGTGCGTACTCCACGAGCATCACGGTGGCCCCGGCGATCTCGGCGCCCGCGCCGAATCCCTGGATCAGCCGCAGCACCACCAGCAGGATCGGCGCGGCGATGCCGATCGTCTGGTAGGGCGGCAGCACGCCGATCAGCGTGGTCGACGCGCCCATGATCGTGATGGTCAGGAACAGGACCTTCTTGCGCCCGATCCGGTCGCCCATGCGCCCGAAGTACACGGCGCCGATCAGCCGGGCGACGTAGCCGACGCCGTAGGTGGCCATCGCCGCGATCAGCCCGATCGCCGGGCTGACGTCCGGGAAGAAGATCTTGTTGAACACGATCGCGGCGGCCAGCGAGTACAGCTGGAAGTCCATGAACTCCATCGCCGTGCCCAGCCAGCCGGAGACCGCTGCCTTGCTCAGCTCGCGCGTGCTGCGCCGCGCCACTCCCGGCGGCGACTGGGTGCTGTCGGTCATCGTGAGCTCCTTCGCGGCACGAGCGGACTGATATGGCAGTACTGGTATACAAGCACTGATCGATCAGTGCGGTCAAGGCGGGCTAGGATCGTGACGTGCCCGGGTCCAGCAAGCAGTCCAGCCGCCGCACCGTCTACGAGACGCTGCGCCGCCAAGTGCTGACCCTGCAGCTGCGGCCCGGCGAAGCCCTCTCCGAGAAGGACCTGGCCGCCGACCTCGGGGTCAGCCGCACCCCGGTCCGCGAAGGGCTGATCCTGCTCGCCGAGGACGGTTTGGTGCAGGTGTTCCCGCAGATCGGCTCGTTCGTCTCCCGCGTCGACATGCGACGGGTCGCCGACGCCCAGTTCCTCCGCGAGGCCGTCGAGCTCACGGCTCTGGAGGACCTCCCGCAGCAGCCCGACCCGGAGCTGCTCGCCGCGCTGGAGGACAACCTCGCCCAGCAGCGCGCCGCCGGCGACGACGTCGAGGAGTTCTTCGCCCTCGACGAGCGCTTCCACCACGGCCTGCTGCGCCTGTCCGGCCACGACCGGGCCTGGCCCACGGTGGTCTCGGCCAAGGGCCACCTCGACCGCGCCCGCCGCCTCGGCCTCTACGAGTCGAGCCCGCCGCAGACCTTCGCCGACCAGCACGTGCGCATCCTCGAGGCGGTCCGCGCCCGCGACCTGGACCTGGCCCGCACCACCATGCGCCACCACCTGCGCGAGGTCTTCGCCGACATCGAGCGCATCCGGGAGCGCCAGCCCGACCTCTTCGCCGATGACGAGGCCACCCCGGTCCGCACCACGGTGACCGTCTGGCGCTAGGTCCGCGTCGAAGCGGCGGAGCCGCCCTCGCCTCGGCGAGCGGGCGAGCTGCCCGCACCGCCGCGCGGAACGACCGCGACGCACGCCCCAGCAGGGGATCTCGCGACCGTCGTCCGGCTTCGTTCCGATCGCTATGGTGCTCTCCGAGCGATCGATCGATCAGGGGGAGCCATGCGCGAAGCCGTTGCGGATCGGCGGCGGCGGATCCTGGCCGCGGTGCAGGCCCGCGGAGCGGTGAAGGTCAGCGACCTCGCCGCGGAGCTGGAGGTCTCGATCGTCACGGCGCGCCGCGACGTCGAGGAGCTGGCTCGCGAGGGGAGCATCCGGCGCGGGCACGGGGTGGCCCGTTCGCTGGTGCCGCGACGAGCTCCCGCGGCGAGCTCGTCGAGCCCGGGCGCCGTCGCGCTGCTGGTGCCCGAGCGGCACGCCTACCTGCACGAGGTCGTGCACGGCGCGCGAACCGCCCTGGAGCAGGCGCGCATACGGGTGGTGCTGCACGTGGTGCCGCACGCCTCCGGGGCCGAGCGTCCGATCGTGGAGCGGCTGGACGCCGAGGAGGTCCGGGGCGTGCTGATCGCGCCGCGCTGGCGCAGCGCCGCCGACGAGGACGAGTACCGCTGGCTCGCCCAGGTGCGGCTGCCCGCGGTGCTGATGGAGCGCCGACCGCCCCGGGACAGCCCGCTGCACGCCCTGGACTCGGTCTGCAGCGACCACTTCCACGGCATGCGGTTGGCGGTCGATCACCTGATCGGCCTCGGGCACCGGCGCATCCTGCTGGCCGCGCGCGCCGACAGCCCCACCGCCCGCGCGATCCGCGGCGCGTTCGCCGAGCTGGTCGCCGCGCGACCGGAGCTGGAGGAGTGCCCGGTCGCGGTGTCGGCGCACGACGCCGATCCCGACGGCCTGGCCGCCGGGCAGGACTTCGATCCCGGCTGGCCGGCGCGGGCCCTGCGCGAGAACCGCGCCACCGCGGCGATCCTGCACGGCGACGTGGACGCGCTGATGCTCGTCCAGCAGCTGGCCGAGGCCGGTGTGCGGGTGCCCGAGGACTGCTCGGTGGTCGCCTACGACGACGTGGTCGCCGCCATGGGCGCGACGCCGCTGACCGCCGTCGCACCGCCGAAGGCCGAGGTGGGCAGGGTGGCGGCCGAACTCCTCCGCCGCCGGCTGGACAACCCCGACGAGCGCTGGGCGCAGCGCGTCGAGCTGCTCCCCCGCCTGGTCGTGCGCGGCTCCACCCGCGTGCTGATCGATTGATCGCTTTTCGGCGTTTATTGACCGCTTTTCGCAAAGACGTTCATGCTCTCCAGGTCTCGCCACGAGAGCCCTGGAGGCAACGATGCCCTTCAACCGCCGCAGCGCGCTCACCGCGGCGCTGGTGCTGCCGGTCGCCGGGTGTGTTGGAAAGCCCGCGGGACGAACCGAGATCACCTTCTGGTCGGCGCTGCGCGCCACGCAACCGGTGGTGGACGCGTTCAACCGCGCGCAGGACCGGATCTGGGTGTCGTACGAGCAGATCCCGACCGGCGGCCAGGGCGGCTACGCGAAGCTGAGCAACGCGGCCCGAGCCGGGAACGCCCCGGACGTGGCCACCATCGAGTACCCGCAGCTGCCCGGATTCGCCATCGACGGCGTGGCGCGGGACCTCACCGATCTGATCAGCGACCGGCTGCGCCGACGCCTGCTGCCGCAGGCGTTGGAGCGCACCACCTTCGCGGGCAAGGTGTTCTCGGTCCCCTCCGACTTCGAGCCGATGGTGCTGCACTACCGCAGCGACGTCTTCGCCGCGCACGGATTCGAGGTGCCGCGCACCTGGGAGGAGTTCGCCCAGCTGGCCCGCGCGGTGCGCGATCACCTGCCGGGGACCCGGCTCTCGACGTTCCCGACCGACGGCGGCGCGCAGTTCGCGGCGTACTGCATGCAGGCGGGCGCGCGGTGGTTCGACACCCGCGACGGCCGCTGGCAGATCTCGCTGACCGACCGGCCGACCCGGCGCGTCGCCGAGTTCTGGCAGCGCATGATCGACGAGGACCTGGTGTTCACCGGGCCTGCCGACAGCCTGCGCTACGACTCGCAGGTGAGCGGCGGTCAGGTGCTCACCCGGCTCAGCGGCGCGTGGGACGCGGCCGCGCAGGTGACCAAGCATCCCGGGCAGGCGGGCAAGTGGGCGATCGCGCCGATGCCGCGGTGGGATCCGGCCGACTCCCGCATCGGCGACCACGGCGGATCGACGTTCGCCGTCACCGCGGGCAGCGAGAAGGCCGAAGCCGCGATGGAGTTCATCGAGTGGCAGGTCTCCAGCCCCGACTCGCTGCGCGCGCGGTTGAACTCCGGCGCCGGGTTGCAGTACCCGGCGGTGCCGGACCTGGTCGACGTCGGTCGGCGGGCGATGGACGTCTCCTACTACGGCGGCCAGGACATCTACGACCTGTTCGAGCGGGAGGCGCCCCGGGTCCCGGGCGACTGGACGTGGGGACCGCGGATGACCGCGACCCTGCAGGTCATGGAGGACAACTTCGCACGGGTCACCGCCGGCCGGGGCACGTTGCTCGACGCGGTGCGCGCGGCGCAGGAGGGCACCATCCCGGACCTGCGCGCCCTCGGGCTGTCCATCGAAGAGCTCTGACCGCGCCGGCGCGACGGAGGCGCCATCCAGCGAAAGGGAGGTGATGGCCGATGGTTTCGGTGACATCCGCGCCGGAGGTGCGCGGGTCAGCACCGCGAGCGGCCGGACGGCGGCGGGGGCGCGGGACCGCGCTGGCGTGCGGGGTGCTGATGGCCCCGTTCTTCCTGCTGCTCATCGGCGTGTTCCTGGTGCCGGTGAGCACGGCGGTCTACCTGAGCTTCTTCGCCTCGGACCAGCCGGGGCTCGGCTTCGGCCCGGAGAACCTGACCTTCGTCGGGCTGCGCAGCTACCTGGCGGTGTTCGCCGATCCGACGTTCCTCGGCGGTCTCGGCGTGGTGCTGGTGTTCGCGGTCGGCTACTTGCCGGTGCTGGTGCTGGGCGCCCTGGCGCTGGCGCTGCTGCTGGACTCCGGAGTGGTGCGGTCGCGGGCGTTCGCGCAGCTGGGCCTGTTCCTGCCGCACGCGGTGCCGGGCATCATCGCCGCGCTGATCTGGCTCTACCTCTACACCCCGGGGATCTCCCCGGTGGTCGAGCTGCTGGGCCGGGCCGAGATCCACGTGGACTTCCTCGGCGTGCAGACGGTGATCCCGGCGATGGTCAACATCGCGCTGTGGACCAACCTCGGCTACAACGTCGTGGTGTTCTACGCGGCGCTGCAGGCCGTGCCGCGCGAGGTGGTGGAGGCCTCGGTGGTCGACGGGGCGGGGCCGGTGCGCACGGCGGTGCGGATCAAGGCGCCGCTGATCCGCTCCTCGGTGGTGCTGGTGCTGCTGTTCAGCCTGATCTTCACCCTGCAGCTGTTCACCGAGCCGATGCTGCTCAGCCAGTCCACCCCCGTGGTCAACGCGCGGTTCTCGCCGAGCATGTACATCTTCGACGCGGCGTTCACCCGCCGGAACTACGGGCTGGCCGCGGCGGCCTCGGTGGTGCTGCTGGGCTGCACGATCGCGCTGTCCTACGCGGTGACCCGCTGGAGCAACCGGGAGGTCCGATGAGCGCGCGGCCCCGCCTGCTCGGCAGGTTCGCGGTCAACGCCGTGGTCGGCGTGTCGGTGCTCTACACGCTGCTTCCGGTGCTGTGGCTGGTGCTGGCCTCGGCCAAGAACGCCGACTCGCTGTTCGGCAGCGATCTGCTGTCCCCGGGCGATTTCACCCCGCTGTCCAACCTGCGCGACCTGCTGGCCATGGACGACGGGATCTACGGGCGCTGGTACCTCAACAGCCTGCTCTACGCCGGCTGCGGGGCGCTGCTGAGCGCGCTGATCAGCATCGCCTGCGGTTACGCCTTCGACAAGTACGCCTTCCGGCACAAGGAGAAGCTCTTCGGGCTGGTGCTGGCCGCGGTGATGGTGCCGCAGACCGTGCTGGCGCTGCCGCTGTACCTGATCGCGTCGAACCTGGGAGTGGTCAACACCTTCTGGGCGGTGTTCGTCCCGGTGCTGTTCAACCCGTTCGGCGTCTACCTGGGCCGGATCTTCAGCGAGGGCTACGTGCCCGACGAGGTGCTGGAGGCCGCGCGCATCGACGGCGCGGGCGAGCTGGCCGGGTACTTCAAGGTGGCGCTGCGGATGCTCGGCCCGGGCCTGGTGACGGTGTTCCTGTTCCAGCTCACGGCGATCTGGAACAACTTCTTCCTGCCGATGGTGATGCTCTCCGACGAGGAGCTCTACCCGCTGAGCCTCGGCCTGTACAGCTGGAACTCCTCGGCGACCGTCTCGCCGGAGTACTACCCGGTGGTGATCATCGGTTCGCTGCTGGCCGTGCTGCCGCTGATCGCGGCCTTCCTGCTGCTGCAGCGGTTCTGGCGGTCCGGCCTGACCGCGGGAGCGGTGAAGTGAAGGCGGCGGTGGCGATGTCGGCGGAGGCCGCCGACGCGGTGCTCGACCAGCGCGCGCTGGGCGAGCTGGCCGCGGTCTGCGAGCTGGTGCCCGGCGTGATCGAGACCTTCGACGACGCCGCCCTGGCGGCGCTGCGGGACGTCGACGTGCTGGTGACCGGGTGGGGCTGCCCTCCGGTCGACGAAGCGGTGCTGACCGCGGCGCCGCGGCTGCGGGCGATCGTGCACACCGCGGGCACCGTGCGCGGGCACGTCACGCCCGCGTGCTGGCAGCGCGGGATCGAGGTCTCCTCCGCGGCAGCGGCCAACGCGGTCCCGGTGGCCGAGTACGCGCTGGCGATGATCCTGCTGGAGGGCAAGCGGGTGCTCGACCAAGCGCGCGACTACCGCCGCACGCGGGTCAAGGACGTACCGCCCGGGGTGGGCAACTTCGGGCGCGTGGTGGGGGTCCTGTCGGCCTCGCTGGTCGGGCGCCGGTTGATCGAGCTGCTGCGCCCGCACGACTTCGAGGTGCTGCTGTGCGACCCCTACGTCGATCGCGCCGAGGCCGAGGCGCTGGGCGCGCGCCCGGTCGAGCTGGCCGAGCTGTTCGCGAGCAGCGACGTGGTCAGCGTGCACACGCCCCTGCTGCCGAGCACCCGCGGGCTGGTCGGCCGCGAGCTGATCGAATCGATGCGCCCGGGCGCGGTGCTGATCAACACCGCGCGCGGCGCGGTGGTCGACCAGGACGCGCTCGCCGACGCGCCGGTCCGAGCGGTGCTCGACGTGACCGAACCGGAGGTCCTGCCCGCCGAGCACCCGCTGTGGCGGCGCGAGGACGTGCTGATCACCCCGCACATCGCCGGATCGCAGGGGAACGAGCTGCGCCGACTGGCCCGGCACGCGATCGACGAGCTGCGGCGCTGGGTCGACGGCGCCGGTTTCGCCCATCCCGTCCACCACGAGCACCTGGAGCGGATCGCGTGATGCTGCCCGAAGAGGACCGCGAGCTCAGCCCGCACACCGGTTTCACCCGCCTGCACTGGGAGGCCGCGGCGGACGGCCTGCTGGCGGCGGCCTGGCGCTGGGCCAGCCCCAGCGGGGGCCGACTGGACCTGCCCGGACGACCGTCGAGGTCCGGCGCGCGCTCGGACGGACTGGAGGGCTTCGCGCGCACCATGCTGGCCGCGGCCTTCCGGACCGCGGGCGGCGCGGACCCGCGCGGTTGGCTGGAGCGCTACGCCGACGGGCTGGACGCCGGCACGCGCACGCCCGGCACCGACGACGCCGAGTCCTGGCCGGTGATCCGCGACCACCACGCGTTCGGCCAGCCGATGGTCGAATCCGCCTCGGTCGCGCTGGGTCTGCGGCTGACCCGCCCGTTGTTGTGGGACCGGCTCGACGGTTCGGTGCAGGACCGGGTGGAGGCCTGGCTGCGCGGGGCGCTGCGCTCGCTGCCAGCGCCGAACAACTGGTACCTGTTCCCGTTCTCCGTCGCGGGGTTCCTGGAATCGGTCGGGCGCGGCGACGCCGACACCGCGCGGGTGCGGCAGCGGGCGCTCGAGCTGCTGGAGACCTGGTACCGCGGGCAGGGCTGGTACACCGACGGCGACGGGCAGGCCTTCGACCACTACAACGGGTGGGCGCTGCACCTCTACCCGGTGCTCGACGCGCACCTGGACGGGCGCTCCACCGAGCACGCCGCGCGATTGCGGGAGTTCCTGTCCGGTTTCGGGCTGATGTTCGGCGCCGACGGCGCACCGGTCTACTTCGGGCGGTCGATGACCTACCGCTTCGCCGCCGCCTCGGCGGTCGGTCTCGGCGCGGTCACCGGCAGCACGCCGCTGTCGCCCGGGGTCTCGCGGCGGTTGATCAGCGGCAACCTGCGGTACTTCCTGGACCGGGGGTGCCTCGACGAGGACGGCCTGCTGAGCCTGGGCTGGCACGGCCCGCACGAGGCGACGCTGCAGCCCTACTCGGGCCCGGCTTCGCCGTACTGGGCTTCGAAGGCCTTCACGTGCCTGCTCGCCGGGCCCGACCACCCGCTGTGGACCGAGCAGGAGGAGCCGGCACCCGGTGAGCAGGAATGGGCGGTCGCGCTGCCCGGGCCCGGGCTGCTGCTGCAGACCTCCGGCGGGATCGCGCGGTTGCACAACCACGGCAGCGGGCACCTGCGCCCGCACCAGGCCGCGATCGCAGCCGAGGCCGATCCGCTCTACGACCGGCAGGCCTACTCCAGCAGCACCGGACCGACCGCGCGGGACAACGTGGCGGACAACCACTTCGCCGTGGTTTTCCGGGGTTCGCGCAGCGCGCGGCGCCGCGTCGAGCCGCTCGGGGCGGGCGGTGCCGGCGAGCTGGGCTGGGCGGCGTCGCGGCACGTGCCGGTGTTCGACGGCCCGGTGGCCGCGCTACCGGGGCTGCGCGTGGACTCGGTCGTGGTGGTGCGCGGCTGGCTCGAACTTCGGGTGCACCGGGTGACCGGCGCACCGCCGGAAGCCGGCGCGGAGCTGACCGGTTGGGCCGCAGGCGACGAGCTGGTCTCGGCCCTGCACCCGCTGCACGGCTGGGAGTCGGCCGACGAGGTGCTCGCCCCGGCGGGCACGGCGTTCGCCCGTTCGGTGCGGGTGCCCCGGCTCAGCGGCTCCGGCAACGGGGTCTTCGCGGCGCTGGCGGGCCTCACCGCCGAGCCGGTGGAGCTGCGCGGGGCGGTCGCCGGGGTTCGGGCCCAGCACGACCGCCTCGAGGTGCGCTGGAGCGATGGAACCACGACGCTGGTCTCGTTCGAACCAGTGGAGGTGCGATGAGCTGGAAGCTGGCGTTCAGCACCCTGGGGATGCCGGGAGCGCCGCTGCGCGAAGCGGTTTCGGTGGCCACCGCGCACGGCTGCCACGGGCTGGAGCTGCGCGCGCACCCCGACGAGGAGGTCCGGCTCGGGATCGACCCGGGACCGGCGCGCCGCCGCGTCGAGGACGACGGCCTGCAGGTCGCGTGCCTGGCCGGGTACGCCAAGATCTGCCACCCGGGCCCGGACCGGCCCGTGGTGGACGAGCTCCGGTCGCTGATCGAACTCGCCGCGGGCCTCGGCACCCCGTCGATCCGGGTGTTCCCGGGTGGCCGGCCGGCCGAGGACGGCCCCGCGGTGGAGCGCATCGGCGCGGTCGTCGAGGACCTGCGCGCCAGCGGGGTGCGGCTGCTGCTGGAGACCCACGACTCGCACCCGACCGGGGAGCTCGCCCGCCGCGTCGTCGAGCCCTTCGCCGATCCCGGCGTCGTGGCGGTCCTGTGGGACGCGCTGCACCCCTGGCGCCACGGCGAGCCCCCGGAGCGCACCCGCGCCGAGCTCGCCGAGTTCCTCGGCCACTTCCAGATCAAGGACGCCGCCGGACCCGCCGACACCACTCCCCTGCCGCCCGGCGAGGGCGGCGTGCCGCTCACCGAGTGCGCCCGCCTGCTCCAGACGTGGTCCGGCTGGGTCTCCCTGGAGTGGGAGAAGGCCTGGTACCCGGGGATCCCCCGGGTCGAAGCCGCACTGCCGGCCACCACGGCCTGGTTCCGCACCTGGAACCCCGGGTGAGGGTGTGCGACGGCAGTTCGGCCGTAAACCGCGCGCCCGGGGAGCGCGCGGTTTACGGCCGAACTGCTATGGCGCTTCCTGCGGGGCGATGGCCAGCAGGGAGATGATGGCCAGGGTGCGCTGCGCCGCGTCGTTGGTGGCCGTGGTCTCGACGGGGATCTCCTCGACCGGGGCGGCCACCGCCGAGCCGCCGACCCGGACCGGAGCCGGCCACGGTCGGCCGTCGGGATCGTCGAGGAACTCCCGCCAGCCCCGGCGCCGCAGGGCGGGGTCGTCGAGCTGCTCGCCGGCCCACGCCGAGACCCGGGAGTAGATGGTCGGGAACAGGTTCGCGTCGAAGTCGCGGCCGTAGCGGGCCCGCTTCTCCTCGGGGGTGGCCTGGCCGTACTTGGCGAAGTCCAGGTAGACTTGGCGGAACTCGGGCACGTCGACCAGGTCCAGGGTCTCCCAGAGGATCTGCTCGCCCAGGAAGGCCATCGACAGGTTGCGGCTGCCCTCGAAGTCGCCGCGCTCGAAGTTGGTCAGGTGCGCGGTTTCCGGGTCGAAGCCGACCGCACCGCCCGCCTCGCCGGTGAACAGGCCCGCAGGGAAGGTCGCGATGTCGCGCATGCCGGTGACGATCCGGTCGCGCCACTTCGTCTCGCCGGTGCGTTCCCACTCGGTGAGCCAGTTGCTGACCAGCGCGTACCAGTCCGGGCCGATGCGCAGCCGGGTCGGCGCCTCGTCCTGCGGGGGCAGCACCTCGCGCAGCGGCTCGACCTCCAGCAGCGTCCGGTCCGCCTGCAACGTCGAGCGCAGGACGTCGCCGAGCAGCTCGTCGGCGGTGAGGTAGTAGGCGAAGCGCTTGGTGAACGACTCCGCCACCCTGGCCTCCTTCGCGCCGTCGCCCCAGTGCACCACCGCGTGCCGGGAGCCCAGGCCCGCGAAGCGGCCGGAGTGGTAGGTGTCGACCTCCGCGACGTGCTGGGTCATGGCGCGGGCCAGCCGGAAGGCGCGCGGGTCGCCGGAGCGCAGGAACGCGTACCACAGCATCGCGTCGGTGCCGAGTTCGGCGTTGTCCCACGCGAAACCGCCGACGTCGTAGCGCCACTCGTGCCGGTCGGCGTCGTAGGTGTGCATCACGTCGCCGTGGTGCCAGAACCCGTACCACTCGCGCTGGTCGACCTGTCCGGTGTAGAACTCCAGGTCGCGCGAGATGGAGTCCTCCAGCGCGGCGCGATCCGGCGTGCTTCGGTCCGGCAGGCTCCAACGGCCGAAAACTCCTGCGGCGTGGTAGGTCTGCGGCTCGGCGACGATCTGCGGCGGATCGGTCTGCGCGCGCGACAGCGCGGCCACCTGATCGCGCGACGGGGTGGATTCCAAGGCCCACAGGGTCATCTCGGTGGAGCGCATCACGCCCTCGGGCGTGCCGAAGCCCTCCTGGACGTCCTCGTAGGCGAGGTCCAGGCCGTGCGCCTCGGTGTCGTAGGTGCGCAGGTCCATCGCCGCGGCCTGCGGGGCGTAGGACCACAGGGTGACCTCGGCGCTGTCGCGCGCCGCGCCGCGGATGTCGATCGAGCGCGGGAAGCGCTGCCAGAAGTCGCGCATCCCGAAGGCCAGCCCGCCGCTGACCCCGCCGAGGTAGCCGAACCCGGCGGCGCGCTCACCGCTCCCGGCGTGCTTGAGCCAGGACCCGCGCTCCCCGACGCGCTTCCAGATCGCGAAGTGCCGGGCCGACTCCTGGAACAGGGTGTAGTCGTTCCACAGCGGCAACTGCTGGTACCCCGCGCGGACCTTCTCCGACCACTGCTCCACCGGCGGCGTCGCGTTGCCTTCGACCTGCGCCTCGCGCACCGCCCGGCCCGGGTCGCGGCGCAGCCCGGTGAGCCCCCGCACCGCCTCGCCCCACACACCGCCCTCGGCGGTGCCGAAGCGGACGTGCCGGTCGTGCGCGGCGTCGGTCATCGGCACCGAGAAGCTCATGCCCAGGCCGGAGACGAAGTCGCGCTTCTCGTCGGCGTCCCAGACGAAGCTGTGCACCAGCCGCAGCGATTCGTCGCCCGCGCCCAGGTAGATCCGCAGGGTCCAGGGCAGGATGGAGCGCCCGCCGGCCCGGTAGGTGCCGCTGGCCTTGACCACCGCGCGGACCGGGCCGGACTGCTCGATCTCGACCTGCTGCACGGCTCCGGTCAGCCGCTGGTGGTTCTCGGGCCGCTCGGGGTCGTCCTGCAGGCGCAGGAGCAGGGTGCCGTCGGTGGCGGTGGTGCGCTCGCCCCGGCTGATCTCGGGCAGCACGACCCCGCCGGAGGTGGCCACGTGCACCGCCAGGACGCCGTTGGCCAGCACCACCTCCCCGCCGGAGCGCTTCGCGGTCACCGGGGCCGCGGGCGCGGCGGGCGTGCCCCGCCGCAGCTCCAGGGACTCCCCGGTGACCCCGCCGGTCACGGCGTGCGCGGTCCACTTCACCGAGCCGTCCGGCCAGAAGGCCAGCGGGCGGGACTGCACCGGCACCGGGTTCCCGTCGCTGGTCAGCGCGAGCGGGGTGCCCTCGCGCAGGGCGCCGCGCGGCCAGGGCACGCCGAAGGAGCTGCCGGTCGAGGCCGCGGGCGGGCCCGCCAGCCAGCGCAGCGGCACCCGGTCGACCGGTGTCTGGGCGAATCCGGGCCGGGCGAGCACCGCGGCCGCGGCCGCGGCCGAGCCGCCGAGGAAGACGCGTCTGGACACGGACAGATCAGGGGACATCATCGGCCCTTTCGATTCGAGGTCCTGCTCTCGCGCGGCGCGGAGCGGTATCGGCCGCACGGCCGGTCCGGCGGGGGCGTCAGGAGCGGGGAGATCCGGCCCAGGCGGCGATGCGCATGGCGTCCAGCGCGCCGTCGGCGATCAGCACCCGCAACCCGCGGGTCAGCGCGCCGCCCGCGGGCAGCGCGACGGGGCGCACCGCGGCGAGCTGGGACCCCACGCCGGGGTAGTCGTCGACGCGGACGAACCACGGGTCGGCCCGGGTGGCCTCGTCGATGCCGGTCAGCGCGAGGGTGAAGTCGCGGTCGGTCCAGGCCAGCCACGGCGCGACCGAGCCGTGCACGGCTCGTTCGCCGGAGGCCGCCGCGGTGAACACGCGCGGCGCGACCGCCGGGGGCAGCCGCCAGAACAGCCCGCCGTAACCCGCACCGGTGCGGCCGTTGGTCGCCGGGCTGCCCAGCTCGATCTCCCGCTCGGTGGCGTTGCCCAAGGTGCTGGACAGGGCCAGCTCCCACCCCGCCTCGACGCGCCGGGCCCGCACGTCCCGGGACTCGTCGACCAGCACCTCGCCCGCCCCGGACCGCCAGCGCAGCCGCTCGGCGAACCCGTCGTCGCGGATCAGCGGGAACGAGACGTGCTCGATGCGGCCGTGGTCGTCGAGCTCGGTGTAGCCGCGGTCGCGCACGTAGGTCCGACCGCCCCAGAAGTTCCAGTTGTCCACGTCCTGCAGCGCCACCGAGAAACCCAGGTGCCACCGGTGGTCTTCGGGCAGGGCGTCGGTGACCACCCGCCCGCCGAGGGTGCGCACCGGGTGCAGGTGCGGGCGCGGGCCCAGGGACGCGGGCAGGTCGGCGCCGTCCGGGTACTCGGCCACCGGAAAGCCGTCGATCCGCAACATCATCGGTTCGCCCATGGCAGCTCCAGCTCGGACAGCGGGGTCAGTTCGCGCGCCGCGCGCACCACGGCCTCGGCCGCGCCGGGGACCACGCGCAGCGGGTGCGCGCGGTCGCGGTCGACCCGGCGGTGCCGCTCGGCGATCACCTGCGGGTCCGGTGCCAGCCGCACCGCCTCCAGCACGCGCATGAACGGACGCGTGTCCTCCGGCGGCACCAGCAGCGCGGCGCCCTCCCGGGCGTGCGCCACGAGGTTCTCCAGCAGGTCGGTGCTGCCGTGCTCGGTCTCGACCACCCGGCCCTCGGCCTCCAGGCGCACCCGGGCCCTGCGGTACTCCAGGACGATCCGGCCGCGGGTGCCGCGCACGACGACGTGCGGCTCGACCTCCTGCTCGGCGCACAGCGTTGCGGCCACCACGATCGGCGTGCCGCGCGCGGTGACCATCCGAACGCAGGAGGTGTCGTCGGCCTCGATGTCGTTGGCCCGGTACAGCTCGACGTCGAGCTCGACCGGCTCGCCGCCGCCGTCGACGGCCAGCGCGTTGGCGATGGCGTGCGCGAAGGGGTTGGTCAGCGCGCCGTCGACCACCGGGATGCCGTCCAGGCTGCGCATGCCCGCCCAGCGGGCGCGGTCGTAGTAGGCGGCGTCGCGCTGCCAGGCCCCGGCCGCGCCGATGCCGACGACCTGGCCGACGGCCCCCTGCGCGATCAGGCGGCGCACCTCCGCCAGGGCGTGCGAGCCCAGGCTCTGGAAGCCGATCTGGCAGGCGCGGTCGGTGGCGGCGAGCCCTTCGACGAGGCGGTCGAACTCGCCCAGCGTCGGCGCCGGCGGCTTCTCCAGCAGCACGTGCGAACCGGATTTCGCCGCGCTCAGCGCCAGGTCCACGTGGGTGTGGATCGGGGTGCACACCACGGTCACGTCCGGGCGCACCCGCTGGAGGAGCTCGTCGAGGTCCGGGCTCGTGGGCACGTCGGTCTCCGGCGGGCGCAGGTCGCAGATCCCGGCCAGGTGCACCTGCGGGCTCAGCCGCTCCAGGTTGCGCAGGTGCCATCGGCCGTGCCCGTGCACCCCGGCCAGCACTGCGGTCGTCGCCTCGGTCATCGGTCCTCGCAAGTCTCGGTTGTCGCGATCGTAACCATCAGGAAAGCGCATTCCAAGGGTTCCGGGCCGGCCGATTCCGCCGCGGCGGCGAACCTCGCCGCCCACCGCGGTGTTGACATCGGCGCTCGGCGACTGCTCAATGGAAAGCGCTTACCCAAGCCGGTATCGGGGACAACGACGTGACCGCATGACCGAGGAGCCGAATTGACGAGCGAAACCGGGGACGCCCCTCCCCGTTCCAGCAACTCCCAGACCCGGAAGGCCGCGGCCAGCGGCTGGGTCGGCAGCGCGCTGGAGTACTACGACTGGTTCGTTTACGCGCAGGCCGCAGCGCTGATCTTCCCGACGGTGTTCTTCCCGGCGGGCAACGCCACCGTCGCCCTGGTGTCCTCGCTGGGCACCTACGCGGTCGGCTACGTCGCGCGCCCCATCGGCGCGCTGGTGTTCGGCCACTGGGGTGACCGGCACGGCCGCAAGCACGTGCTGGTCCTGGCCATGCTGCTGATGGGCTTCTCGACCTTCGCGGTCGCGCTGCTGCCCACCTACCACCAGGTCGGGGTGTGGGCGCCGGTCCTGCTGGTGCTGCTGCGCTTCGTGCAGGGCTTCGCGGTCTCCGGCGAGCTCAGCGGGGCGAGCGCGATGATCGCCGAGCACGCGCCGTTCGGCAAGCGCGGCTTCTACGTGAGCTTCAGCCTGCACGGCACGCAGGCGGGCCAGGTGATCGCCGCCGCGGTGTTCCTGCCGCTGTCGGCGGTGCTGTCCGACGAGGCGTTCAACTCCTGGGGCTGGCGGATCCCGTTCCTGCTCAGCGCTGTGGTCGTGTTCGCCGGCTACCTCATCCGCCGCAAGGTCGAGGAGACCCGCACCTTCCTGGAGCGCACCGAGGAGCCCTCCCGCCCGCCGGTGGCCGAGGTGCTGCGCAACAGCGGCGCCGACGTGCTGCGGGCGATCTGCATGACCATGGTCAACGTGATCGGCGTGGTGGTCTCGGTCTTCGGCGCCGCCTACGCGACGCAGTCCGGCTACGGCATCGGCATGGACAAGAGCATCTACCTGTGGATCCCGGTGGTGGCCAACCTGGTCGCGCTGCCGTTCATCCCGTGGTTCGGCGCGCTGTCGGACCGCTTCGGGCGCAGGCCGATGATGATCACCGGAGCGCTGGGATCGGGCCTGCTGTCGATCGCCTACCTGTGGGCGGTCAGCCAGGGCGCGGTCCTGCTGACCATCGTGCTGGCGATCTTCACCTGGGGCGTGTTCTACCAGATCAGCAACGCGACCTTCGCGGCGTTCTTCCAGGAGCTGTTCCCCGCCCGCACCCGCGTGACCGGCTTCGCGATCGCGCAGAACGTCGGCCTGACGCTCACCGCGTTCCTGCCCAGCCTGTTCACCCTGGTCGCGCCGCCCGGATCGGCCAACGTGTGGCTGGTCGTCGGCGGGCTGTGCCTGGGCATCACGGTGCTGGCGGCCGGCGCGGCCTGGACCGCGCGGGAGACCCACCGGGTTCCGCTGGACCAGCTCGGCGAGCCGGACGCGCAGCCGCTGCCGCGCGCGGAGTTCGAGCGCCTGCGGGCCGGCTGACCGGCCCCCGGGCCGGGGGACGCGCGAACGGCCCGCTCCCGGCCCGGCAACGCCACTGTGGACCGCGCGCCCCGCCCGGGGCGCGCGGTCCGGCCGTTATCCTGGTACCTCCGCAGGTACCGGGAAGGAGCGGTGTGCAGGCACGAGCAGCGACCCTCACCGACGTCGCCAAGGAGGCGGGAGTCTCGCTGGCCACCGCCTCGCGCGCGCTCAACGGCAGCGACCGGGTGGTGCGCGCCGAGCTGCACGCCCGGGTCATCGAGGCGGCCAACCGCCTCGGCTACACCCCCAACGCGCAGGCGCAGTCGATGGCGCGCGGGTCCACCGACCTGGTGGGCCTGATGGTCAACGACATCGCCGACCCCTACTTCTCCACCATCGCCGCGGGGCTGGCCGCGGCCGCCGAGCAGCAGGGCCTGCTGGTGATGCTGTGCAGCACCGGCGGGCAGCCCGAGCAGGAGCTGGAGCTGCTGGCGGCGCTGCGGCGCCAGCGCGGCCGGGCGATCGTGCTGGCCGGCAGCCGCATCGACGACCGCGAGCACCTGCGCGAGCTCTCCGACCAGATGGAGCCGTTCATCGCCGCGGGCGGCCGGGTCGCCGCGATCAGCGAGCCGAAGCTGTCGGTGGACACCGTGGTGGTGGACAACAAGAGCGCCGCGCGGGATCTGGCGGTGCGCATCGGCGAGCTCGGCTACCGGCGCCCGGCGATCCTGACCGGGCCGGAGAAGCTGCTGGTCTCGCGCAATCGCCGGGACGGCTTCGTCGAGGGCTGGTCCGGCGAGGAGCCGATCGTGGTCGCCGACGAGTTCAGCCGCGACGGCGGCTTCAACGCGATGCAGCGCCTCGCCGACTCCGGTGCCGAGGTGGACTGCGTGTTCGCGATCAACGACCTGATGGCCATGGGCGCCATGGCGGCTTGCCGGGACCGCGGCCTGGACGTGCCCGGCGACCTGGCGGTGGCCGGGTTCGACGACATCTCCACGCTGCGCGACGTGACCCCGGCGCTGACCACGGTCCGGCTCCCGCTCACCGAGATGGGCCGCATGGCGCTGGAGATGGTGCTGGGCGAGCCCGCCGCCAAGCCGCGTCGCCGCAAGGTGCGCGGCGAGATCATCGTCCGGGAGAGCACCCCGCCCCGCTGACCCCTTCCCGCTGATTCCCGGGGCATCCGCGCTCACGTGCGAGGACGCCTGGGACTTGTGTCGGCTCGCGGCTTGCGGCTACCGTCTTGGTAAGCGCTTTCCTAAGGAGCTGATAGGACATGTCCGAGCGTCGGTTGGGCGTCGTGATGAACGGCGTTACCGGGCGGATGGGATACCGGCAGCACCTGGTGCGCTCGGTGCTGGCGATCCGGGAGCAGGGCGGAGTCGAGCTGCGCGACGGAACCCGGATCGTGCCCGAGCCCGTGCTGGTGGGACGCAACGCGGAGAAGTTGGAGGAGATCGCCAAGCGGCACGACGTGGAGCGCTGGACGACGGATCTGGACGCGGCGCTGTCGGGCGGCGAGGAGATCTACTTCGACGCGCAGCTGACCTCGGTGCGCGAGGAGGCGATCTCCAAGGCGATCGCCGCGGGCAAGCACATCTACACCGAGAAGCCGGTCGCCGAGGACGTCGACGGCGCGCTGCGGCTGGCCCGCGCCGCCGCCGACGCCGGGGTCAAGACCGGGGTGGTGCACGACAAGCTGTACCTGCCGGGACTGCTCAAGCTGCGCAGGCTGGTGGAGTCGGGCTTCTTCGGCCGGATCCTGTCGGTGCGCGGCGAGTTCGGCTACTGGGTCTTCGAGGGCGACGGGCAGCCCGCCCAGCGCCCCAGCTGGAACTACCGCGCCGAGGACGGGGGCGGGATGACCAGCGACATGTTCCCGCACTGGAACTACGTGCTGGAGAACCTCTTCGGGCGCGTGGAGGCGGTCACCGCGAAGATCGTCACGCACATCCCGCAGCGCTGGGACGAGCGCGGCGAGGCCTACGCGGCCACCGCCGACGACGCCGCCTACGGCATCTTCGAGCTGGAGGGCGGGGTGATCGCGCAGATCAACTCCTCGTGGGCGACCCGGGTGCACCGCGACGAGCTGGTGGAGTTCCACGTCGACGGCACGCACGGCAGCGCGGTGGCGGGCCTGCACCGGTGCGCGGCGCAGCAGCGGATGCACACGCCCAAGCCGGTGTGGAACCCGGACCTGGTGGAGTCCACGCCGTTCCGGCAGCAGTGGTACGAGGTGCCGGACAACCAGGAGTTCGACAACGGCTTCAAGGCGCAGTGGGAGCAGTTCCTGCGCTTCGCCTGCGACGAGGGCGAGCACCCCTACGACTTCCTGGCCGGGGCGCGCGGCGTGCGACTGGCCGAGGCGGGCCTGGAGTCCTCCCGCGAGGGCAAGCGGGTCGAGCTCGGCGAGGTGACCCCGTGACCGCGCTGCTGCTCCCCCGCTCCGACGGGTCGCTGGCCGAGCACACCGTCTCCGCACCGCGCGAGTGGCCGAAACCGACCGGCGCGCTGCGCAGCCGGGTGGTCTACGCCGCCGCGCACGTGGTTCCGCGCGTGCTGGGCGAGAACGTGCCCGGGGCACCGGCCGACGTCGACTGGGACGCCACGCTGGCCTACCGGCGCGCGCTGTGGGACTACGGGCTGGGCGTGGCCGAGGCGATGGACACCGCGCAGCGCGGCATGGGGGTCGACTGGGAGCAGGCGGCCGAGCTGATCCGCCGCTCGGCCGCCGAGGCCCGCGCCGAGGGCGGCCGGATCGCCGCCGGAGCGGGCACCGACCACCTGACCGAGTGGACCGACGTGGACGCGGTGCTGGCCGCCTACCGCGAGCAGTTCGAGGTGGTCGCCGGCAGCGGCGCGCGGGTGATCGTGATGGCCTCGCGCGCGCTGGCGAAGCTGGCGCGCTCTGCCGAGGACTACGCCCGGGTCTACGGCGCCCTGCTCGACGAAGCCGACGAACCGGTGATCCTGCACTGGCTGGGCCCCATGTTCGACCCGGCGCTGCGCGGTTACTGGGGCAGCGAGGACGTCCCGACGGCCACCAAGACGTTCCTGGAGATCATCCGGGCGCGGCCGGAGAAGGTGGACGGGGTGAAGGTCTCGCTGCTCGACGCCGAGCACGAGGTCGCGCTGCGCCGCGAGCTCCCGGAGGGCGTGCGCCTCTACACCGGCGACGACTTCAACTACCCGGAGCTCATCGTCGGTTCGGCCGACGGGCACTCGGACGCGCTGCTGGGCATCTTCGCGGCGATCTACCCCGCGGCCTCGGCGGCGATCCAGGCGCTGGACCGCGAGGACCCGGCAGCGGCGCTGTCGACCCTGGAGGACACCAAGGAGCTCGGGCGGCACATCTTCCAGGCGCCGACCTACTACTACAAGACCGGGATCGCGTTCCTGTCCTGGCTCAACGGCCAGCAGCCGGGCTTCTCGATGGCCGGCGGTCTGCACGCGGGCCGGTCGGTGCCGCACCTGGCCGAGGTCTTCCGGCTGGCCGATCGGGCGGGGCTGCTGGTCGATCCCGACGCGGCGGTCGAGCGGATGCGGGGGTTCCTGGCGGTGAACGGAGTGGGACGTTGAGCGATCTGGACCGGTTGTCGCTGAACATCGCGACCACCAAGAAGTGGAACCTCGCCGAGGCGGTCGAGGGCGCGGTGCGCGCCGGGCTGCCCTCGGTGGGCCTGTGGCGGGACCGGGTGCACGAGCTGGGGCTGGACCGCGCCGCGAAGCTGGTGCGCGACGCGGGCCTGCGGGTCTCCAGCCTGTGCCGGGGCGGGTTCCTCACCGCGACGTCCCCGGAAGGAATCCGGGAGGCGCTCGACGACAACCGCGCGGCGCTCGACGAGGCCGCGGCGCTGGGCACGGACGCGCTGGTCATGGTGGTCGGCGGGTTGCCGGAGGGCTCGGTCGATCTGGCCGGTGCGCGGCAGCGGGTGGCCGAGCGGATCGCCGAGCTGGTGCCGCGCGCCCGCGAGCGCGGGGTGCGCATCGTGCTGGAGCCGCTGCACCCGATGTACGCGGCCGACCGGGCGGTGATCTCCACGCTGGAGCAGGCGCTGGACCTCGCCGCGCCGCACACCGCCGAGGAGGTCGCGGTCGTGGTCGACACCTTCCACGTGTTCTGGGACCCGGCGCTGCCGCGCGCGATCGAACGCGCCGGCCGGGAGGGGCGCATCGCCTCCTACCAGGTGTGCGACTTCAACCTGCCGATCGCGGCCGACGCGCTGCTGTCCCGCGGCATGATGGGCGACGGCGTCGTCGACTTCGCCGCGATCACCCGCATGATCGCCGAGACGGGTTATTCGGGCGATGTCGAGGTGGAGATCTTCAACGCCGAGATCTGGGACTCCCCGGGCGATTCGGTGCTGGCCACGATGACCGAGCGCTACCGCGAGCTGGTCCTCCCCCACCTCGGCTGAGACGGCACGCCTGCCCGAACCACGCCGAAAACCCTCCGGAAGCCAGCGCCGATTCCCCTCCCAATCCGCCCCCGGAATGGGAGGGGAATCGGCGTGCCGTTCGGGAGGATTTTCCGCGGGCGGTGGTTCCGCGGACGCTTCGACGAGGCCGGGTTCGGTCTCTCCCGCTGGACCGGTCTCCCCACGTGGTCGGGGTGCGGGGCTGGTCAGGGGTGCGGGGCGCGCGCTAGCGTACCGAGCAAGTGCTTGGTTCGATGTTGGGAGGGTGCGGGATGGGCACGTTGCCGCTGTTCCGGTTGGACGGCCGGGTCGCGCTGGTGGCCGGGGCGGGGCGCGGGATCGGGGCCGCCACCGCGCTAGCGCTGGCCGAGGCGGGAGCCGACGTCGCGGTGCTTTCCCGCACGCCGGAACAGATCGAGGAGGTCGCCGAGCAGGTGCGCGGGCTGGGGCGTCGCGCGGTCGCGGTGCCGGCCGACGTCTCCGACGAGCAGGCCGCGAGCGCCGCCGTGGGCCGCTGCGTCGAGGAGCTCGGGCAGCTCGACGTGCTGGTCGGCGTGACCGGTGGCGCGATGCCGCGCCCGTTCTCCGACACCCGCGACGAGGCGCTGCGCAAGTCCTTCGAGCGCAACGTCGTCGACGGCGTCCGGCTGGTGCGCGAGGCCGCGCCGCACCTGGCGCGCTCCGAGGCCGCCTCGGTCGTGCTGGTCTCCAGCTCCACCGGGCACCTCTCCGGCCGCGGCTACCTCGCCTACGGCACCGCCAAGGCCGCGCTGGACCACGCGGTGCGGCTGCTGGCCGCCGACCTCAACCCGCGGATCCGGGTGAACGCGGTCGCCCCCGGTGCGATCCGCACCGAAGCGCTGGAGGTCGTGGCAGAGGACCCGCAGCTCAAGGCCACCTTGGAGCAGCACACGCCGCTGCGCCGCATCGGCGAACCGGAGGACGTCGCGGCCGCGATCCTCTACCTGGCCAGCCGGGCCGCCGGCTACGTCACCGGCCAGGTGCTGGCCGTCGACGGCGGGCTGGTCGCGCCCAACCTGCCGATGCCGTTCCCGGACGTCGAGCCCGAGTAGTCCGCGACGTCCACCCGCCACGCGCCGTTCCGCGGCGCGTTACCCGAATCGCGTTGGGTACCGTGGGACTGGATTCAACGGCGAACTAGTGGGATGCGACATGGCGGACGCGCGGCGGAAACTGCTCCTGATCCGGCACGCGAAGTCGGCCCACCCCGACGGGCTCGACGACTTCGAGCGCCCGCTGGCGCACCGGGGGGAGAGGGACGCGCCCGCGGTGGGCCGCTGGTTGCGGGAGAACGCCCACGCGGTCGAGACCGTGCGCTGCTCCCCCGCGACCCGCACCCGGCAGACCTGGGACCTGATCGCACCGGAGGTCCCCGCCGAACCGGTGGTGTCCTTCGACGAGCGCATCTACGCGGCCACCGCGCGCGGGCTGCTCACCGTGGTCCGCGAGATGCCGGTCAACGCGATGACGGTGGCGCTCGTCGGCCACAACCCCGGGCTCGAAGACCTGGTGCACCTGCTCACCGGCGAGCACGTCGAGCTCAAGACCGCGGCGGTGGCCATGCTGTGCAGCGAGCGCGAGTGGGCCGACGCCGACGAGTCCTGGGCCGCGGCGGCCACTTTCGCCAAACCGCGCGGGTGACCACCCGATCGGGTGCTACGGGAGCCGGATGGCCCGCACCGAGCTCCCGAGCCCGGCGACCTCGCCCGCCAGATCCCGCGCCCACGGGTGCTCGTCGGCGGTCATGCCGCCCAGGTCCACCAGGAACCGCCCCTCACCGGTCTCGGTGAACTCGGCGCTGCGCCGGTGCAGCATCCCGCGCACCTGGTCGGCGACCTCCGGCCGCACGCTGATCACCAGACGTCCGGTCGCCGAGTCGGTCGGCCCCTGCGGGGGCGCGACCGCGCGGCGCACCGGGGTCTCCGGGCGGTCCCCGGCGAGGGCGTTGCCCAGCATCCGGGCCGCGCCGTTGGTGAACGCCCGGTAGTTGGGCTCGAACCCGAACAGCACGACCCGGCCCTCGCCGACGTTCTCGTCGACCACCGCGGTCTTGCCGTGCAGCTCCTCGGCGCCCTCGGCGAAGCCCGAGACGTGCCAGTCGGGATCACCGGCGCTGGGGAACCGCGCGGCGCTGGCCTCCGGCGGCGCGGTCCACACCTGGTCGTACTCGTACATCGACCAGACCGTCGGGCCCACGCCCTCGGCCAGCGGGCTCGCCGGATCCAGCTCGGTGCGGACCAGCGCACCGGGGACGTCCGAGGTCGGCTCGGCGTGGGTGGCGCTGGTCAGACCGAGCCTGGCGGCCAGCGTCGCGCTGTCGCGCAGCGCGATGAGCTTTCCGCCGCCGCGCACCCAGTCGGTCAGCGCTCCCCGCCCGGCCGGCCCAAGCGCCTCGAACGCGGCGTCGCCATCGCCGTTGGGGATCACCAGGGCGCGGTAGTCCGACAGCGCGCCGCCGGCGATCTGCTGGGCGGTGAGATCGCCGAAGTCGACCCGGTGCTCGCCGAGCCAGTGCCGCAACCAGCCCGCCGATTCCACCGCGGCCCCGGACCGGGAGGTCTGCCACACGGCGGTCTTCGGCGCGTCGAGCGCCCGCGCGCTCGGTTCCGGTTGCGGCGGGAGCGGAGCGGCCACCGGGTTGAGATCGGCGCCGGAGCGACCGCCGTCGAGGTTCTCCAGCAGGGGCCCGCTCCAGACCGTCACGTCGTAGAAGTACGGGAAGGGCACGTAGCTGCTCTCCCCGAGCATGGCCTGGATCCAGTGCTTCTGGCCCTGGGCGAGCGGGATCCACAGGGTGCCCGCGGGCAGCGTGGTCTCGCCACCGGGGCGGCCGTAGGGGGTGTAGTCGGGCACCACCAGCGGGGCGGTGAGCCGCCGCACGTCCACGTCCATGCGCTGCAGGCGGCGGGCGAGCCGCTGCACGCCCTCGGACTTGGCCGGATCATCGGTGCGCAGGAAGTAGTGCTTGATCCGGATGTCGGGCACCGGGTTGGTGATCTCGCCGTCGTTCCAGTACAGCCGGTTGGGTTCCAGTTCTCCGGCCCGCCCCTGCCGGTAGGCCTCCAGGTGCGCGGCGCGCCACTGCGCGCGGAGCTCGGCGTCCTGCGCACCGGCGGACATCAGGGTGGACCAGATCGCGGTGTAGTGCTCCTGCACCCGCTCGGCGATCGGGTCGTCCTCGTTCTTCTCGAAGGTCATGCCCGCGGCGTTGAACCCGGTCAGCGGCACGGTGTCGCCGTAGCCCATGTACATCAGGTCGTAGGAGCTGCCGTTGAAGTAGGGGATCCCGAAGCGCCCGAAGGCGCGCTGCATCGCCGGGCCGTAGCGCTCGTAGACCCAGTCCAGCGGGGTTTCGCCGATGTCGTGGTAGACCGGGTCGGCGTTGGGCGGGAAGAAGTAGTCGTCCGAACCCATCTCGTGGGCGTCGACGAACATCTGCGGCGGGAGCTCGCGCAGCTTCTCCAGCTTGCCGTCGGTCTCCGGCTGGGTGCGCGCGAACCAGTCCCGGTTGGCGTCGAAACCGGTCGCGGTGCGGCGGGTGTCGAGCTCGCGGCCGTCGGGGTTCTGCGTGGGCAGCACGACCACGACGGCGTCGTCCAGGATGGACGGTGCGGTGCAGTCGGTGCGCGCGGTGAGCTCGTAGAGCACGCGCAGCGCGGCGCCGGTTCCGCTCTCCTCGTCGCCGTGCACGTTGCCCGCCACCCACAGCACCGACGGGGTGTCGTCGATGATGCGCCGCGCCACCGGTTCCGGGGTCTTCGGGTCGCGCAGCAGGCCGAGCTTCTCGCCGATGCCCGCCAGCGCCCCCGGCGTGGTGTTCTCCGGCTTCCCTACCACGGCGTAGCGCAGCGGGCGGCCCCGGCTCGAGGTGGCCAGGACGTCGTCGGTGACCTTCGCGCTGCTGTCGGCGACGGCCTGCAGGTAGCGGTCGGACTCGGCGGTGGTGACCTCGCGCTGCCCCAGGTCGAAGCCGAGGACCTCGCGCGCGGTGGGCACCGCTTCGTCGACGGCCGGGCGGGTGAAGGGATCGCAAGCGGGCTGGGCTTGCGCGGTGGGAACGACCAGCGCTGGAAGCGCCGTGATGAGTGCGGTCGTCGCGCCGAGCAGAGCCCTCTTCATCATTTCGTCCCGCCATTCCGCAAATGTCCAGACCGAGCGAGTCGATCACCGCGCACGCGGGGTGTCAAGACGAGCGCGGCGCGCGGCCGCCGCGGTGGGCCCGAGCACAAACGTCGTGCCATCGGGCGGGGCGGGTGCTGGAATCGGCTGGAGGAGCTCGGCGAGTCAAGGAGGACCGGTGGCCGACAGCGACGAGGCGTTCTTCCACCTCGACGGGGACCAGCTGGTCCCCTCCACGCGCGCGGACAGCCCGTGGGCGCCGGACATGATGCACGGACGGCTGTTCGGCGGCCTGCTGGCCAGGTCGCTGGAGCGCGAGCACGGTTCGCCGGAGTTCCAGTTCAGCAGGTTGACGGTGGACCTGTTCCGCAGCGCCAAGCTGGAGCCGGTGCGGGTGCGCACCGAGCGGGTGCGCGACGGGCGCCGCATCCGGGTCGCCGACGCCACGATCCACGCCGGGGACAAGGCGGTGGCCCGGGCCAGCGCGGTGCTGCTGCGCCGCGGCGAGCAGCCGATGCACGAGGTGCCCAGCACGCCCGCGTGGGACGCGCCGGCACCCGCCGAGCTCGGCCCGCCCCCGGAGTCGCCGGGCAAGTGGGTCGCGCCGTTCGACGTGTGGAAGGTGGACTCGGACGGCCGGGCCGCCGATTGGTCGGCGAAGTCGCGGCGCGCCTGGCTGCGCGACACCCACGACCTGGTCGCCGGTGAGCCGATGACGCCGTTCCAGCGGGTGGCCACGGCCGCGGACTTCGCCAGCCCGCTGACCAACTTCGCGCCCAGCGGCGTGCTGGAGTTCATCAACGCCGACTACACCCTCACGCTGAGCAGGCTGCCGGACAGCGCCGAGATCGGCATGGAGGCCACCGGGCACCTCGACGCCGAGGGCGTGGCCACCGGCAGCTGCACCTTCCACGACACGCGGGGCCCGATCGGCTACTGCGCGCTGAGCGCGGTGGCCAATCCCGCGATGCGGTGACGGATCCGCTCGCCACTCGAACGAGAGAATCCCCGGAGCACATCGCCCCGGGGATTTCTCGTGCGGAAGAGCGGTTCGCCGAGGCGCTCCCGCTCGCCGAGCTGGCGGCCGCGGTGAGCTGCAGCCCGCGGACGCTGACCCGGTCGTTCGTCCGCGCGACGGGCTTGACGCCGCTGCGGTGCCAGCACGCCCTGCGGCTGGAGCGGGCCGAGCACCTGCTCGATCGGGGCGCCACCGCGGAGTCCGCCGCGAGGTCGGTCGGGTTCGCCGACGCGCGCATGCTGCGCCGGATCCGCGAGCGCGAGGTTCCGCAGAGCCCGGGCCGCTGAGCGCTCCGGTGACTCCGGTGGAGCCTTGACTCCGAGTCATACACATATCCATGATCTGTATGACCGCCGCGAGGTGGTGGCGCGTGGAGTAGTCAACGACGACAGCTCTGAGGAGTTCCCGTGAGCGATGCCGATTACATCGTCGTCGGAGCCGGTAGCGCCGGCGCCATCGTGGCCAGCAGGCTCGCCGAGCGCGGAGCCGAGGTGCTGCTGCTGGAGGCCGGGCGCGCGGACGACACGCCGCTGGTCGGGGTGCCCGGGATGATCTCGCTGATGCACACCGTGCCGCAGCTGAAGAAGCAGGTCACCTGGAAGCAGAGCTCGGTGCCGCAGAAGCACGCCGACGAGCGCGAGATCCCGATGACCCGCGGCAAGGTGCTCGGCGGTTCCAGCTCGGTCAACGGGATGCTGTTCGTGCGCGGCAACCGGGCCAACTACGACTCCTGGGCCGCCGAGGGCTGCGACGGCTGGAGCTACGACGACGTGCTCCCCGCCTTCAAGCGGCTGGAGAACTGGGAGGGCGGGGCCAGCGACCTGCGCGGCGCCGGCGGACCGATCGAGGTCACCAGGCAGAAGGACCTCACCCCGGCATCGCAGCAGTTCATGGCCGCGGCCTCGGAAACCCTCGGCGTGCCGGTCATCGACGACTACAACGGGGAGTCGCAGGAGGGCGTGGCGGTCTTCCAGCAGAGCGCGAACCGCGGCCGCCGCTACAGCTCGGCGCGCGGATACCTCACCGAGCGGGAGCTGCCGACGCTGAAGGTGCGCACCCACGTGCACGTCCGACGCGTGATCATCGACGACGGCAGGGCCACCGGCGTCGAGATCTCCGACACCAGGACCGGCAAGCAGCAGGTGCTGCGCGCCGGTTCCGGCGTGGTCGTCTCGGCCGGGGTCATCGGTTCGCCGCAGGTGCTGATGCTCTCCGGTATCGGACCGGCCGGGCACCTGCGGGAGGTGGGCGTCGACGTGCTCGCCGACCTGCCGGTGGGCGAGAACCTGCACGACCACCTGTTCGTGCCGATGACCTTCCTCAGCGACAAGGCGGTGCACCGCTCCACGCCCGGCCACCTGCTCAGCGGGATCGCCAAGGAGACCTTCGGGACGCGCGGGGAGTCCTGGATCGGGCGCAGCCTGTTCGAATCCGTCGGGTTCGCGCGCACCTCGCGCGCCCGCGACGTGCCGGACCTGCAGATCCACACCATCCCGTGGAGCTACCCGACGCCGAACCAGGACGCCGACAAGCTGCACCGCACCGACACCCGCCCGGCGCTGACGATCTTCCCCACGCTGATCTACCCGCACAGCCGCGGGCAGGTGCGGCTGGCCTCGGCGGACCCGATGGCCGCGCCGCTGATCGATCCCGGCTACCTCAGCGACCCTGCCGATGCGGACTTCCTGGTCGAGGCGATCTCGACGATCCGCGAGGTGATGGCGAACAAGACCATCGCAGGCGACGTGAAGTGCGAGTTCAGCCCGGGCCCGGAGTTCACCGACGAGACCGCGCTGCGCCGCGAGCTGCCGCGGCGGATCCACTCGGTCTACCACCCGGTGGGCACCTGCCGGATGGGCGCCGACGAGCGCGCGGTGGTCGACCCGCAGCTGCGGGTGCGCGGCGTGGACGGGCTGTGGGTGGCCGACGCGTCGATCATGCCGAGCATCCCCGGCGGGAACACCAACGCGCCGTCGCTGATGATCGGCGAGATGGCGGCCTCGCTGATCTGAGGGCGCTCCGGCGGCTTCGGGAAATCCGGCGCAGACTGCGATGACAACCGCTGTTCGCAGCACTATGGTCGTGTTCACCTGCACGAACTGTTTTCATAGATGTGAAGCGAGGGTGATCCGGTTGTCGTCGCCGACCTTGGACCAGTTGGGATTCCGCCTGCACGCCGACGATTCCGTGCTCATCGCACGGCAGGACATCGAGCCGGGCACCTACGAAGGCCTCAGCGTCAGCACCCAGGTACCGCGCGGCCACAAGCTGGCCACCTCCGCGCTCGCCGAGGGCGAGCCGGTGCGCAAGTACGGCCAGATCATCGGCTTCGCCGCGCGCGCCATCGCCGCGGGCGAGCACGTGCACACGCACAACGTCGACTACCACGAGTTCCAGCGCGAGCACGCCTTCGGCGCCGACGTCACGCCCACCGAGCACGTCGCCGAAGCCGAGCGCGCCACCTTCCAGGGCTTCGTGCGCCCCGACGGCCGCGTCGGCACCCGCAACTACCTCGCGGTGCTGACCTCGGTGAACTGCTCGGCGACCGCGGCCAAGATGATCGCCCGCAAGGTCGAGGCCTCCGGGATCCTCGACGACTACCCGAACGTCGACGGCGTCTGCCCGCTGACCCACACGCTGGGCTGCGGGCACTCCGGTGCGGGCAACGAGGGCTTCGAGGTGCTGCGCCGCGCCCTGCAGGGCTACGCCGGGCACCCCAACGTCGCCGGGCTGCTGGTGCTCGGGCTGGGCTGCGAGGTCAACCAGATCAAGTCGCTGACCTCGGACCTGAACCTGCCCGAGGGCATGCCGGTGCACGCGATGACCATCCAGGAGTTCGGCGGCACCAAGAAGACCGTCGCCGAGGGCGTGCGGCGCATCGAGGAGATGCTGCCGGTGGCCGACGCCAACCGGCGCCAGACCGTCGGCGCCGACAAGCTGATGCTGGCCATGGAGTGCGGCGGGTCGGACGCCTACTCCGGCATCACCGCCAACCCGGCGCTGGGCGCGGCCGCCGACCTGCTGATCCGCCACGGCGGCACCGCGGTGTTCGGCGAGACGCCGGAGATCTACGGCGCCGAGCACCTGCTGACCCGGCGCGCTGTCTCCCGCGAGGTCGGCGAGAAGCTGGTCGACCGCATCCGCTGGTGGGAGAAGCACGTCCAGGCCGACGGCAGCTCGATCAACAACAACCCCTCCCCCGGCAACAAGGAGGGCGGGCTGACCACGATCCTGGAGAAGTCGCTGGGCGCGGCGGCCAAGGGCGGCACGACCAACCTGGTCGACGTGCTGCAGTACGCCGAGCCGATCACCCGGCCCGGGCTGATGTTCATGGACACGCCCGGCTACGACCCGGTCAACGCCACCGGGATGATCGCCGGCGGCGCGCAGCTGCTGTGCTTCACCACCGGCCGCGGCTCGGCCTTCGGCTGCAAGCCCGCGCCGAGCATCAAGCTGGCCACCAACACCCCGCTGTACGAGCGGATGACCGACGACATGGACATCAACTGCGGCGTGGTGGCCGACGGCGAGCTGACCGTGCCCGAGATGGGCGAGCAGATCTTCCAGCACATCCTGCGCGTGGCCTCCGGCGAGGAGACCAAGAGCGAGGAGCTCGGCTACGGCGAGGAGGAGTTCGTGCCCTGGCACCTGTCCACGGTGCTGTGACCACCGCCCCTTCTCCGAGATGAGCCCCCTGGACTCCGAGCGCTCCTGGGGCTCATCTCGGGAAGAGCGGTGACGCGCACCTGGAGCAGGGGAGGGACGTCAGCGACGACGCACCGGTTCCGCGCCGGGGCCCCAGCAGTCGAGACCGGTCATCCCGATCGCGACGGGGTCGAAGGTCGGGTCCAGGCCGCGCCGCCGCTGCGCGTCGAAGTCGCGCAGCGCCCGCAGGGCCGGTTTCGCCAGCAGCAGCAGGCACAGCATGTTCACCCAGGCCAGCGCGGCGTAGCCGACGTCGCCGACGGCCCAGATCAGGTCGGCGGACTGCACAGCTCCCCAGAACGTCGTCCCGAGCAGGACGACCTTGAGGACCGCCGTGGCCGCGGCGGGGGTGCGGCCGAGCACGTAGGCGAGGTTGGTCTCGCTGATGTAGTAGAAGGCAACCAGCGTCGAGAACGCGAACAGCGCGATCGCGATCGCGACGAACGGGCCACCGGCACCGACGAGCACCGAGTCCATCGCGGCCTGGGTGTAGGCGGGGCCCGCCTCGGTCCCCGGCAGGTTCGAGGCCAGGGCGGGACCACCGGGGGGCTGGACGTTGTAGGCACCGGTCACGATGATCATCAGCCCGGTCGCCAAGCAGAGGAACAGGGTGTCGACGTAGATCGAGAAGCACTGCACGAGACCCTGCTTGGCCGGGTGCGAGACCTCGGCCGCGGCCGAGCCGTAGGTGCCTTCGCCGACGCCCGCCACGTTGGAGAACAGCGCGCGGCGCACGCCCCACGCGATCGCCGAACCGAGGATCCCCCCGTAGACGGAGTTCGCGCCGAACGCGCTGGAGAGCACCAGCCCCGCGGCGGCGGGCAGCGCGGTCGCGTTGACGGCCAGCACCACCACGGCCGCGATCACGTAGGCCACCGCCATGAAGGGGACGACGACCTCGACGAAGATCACGATGCGCCGACGACCCCCGAGGACGACGAACGCCAGCGCCCCGGTGACGACGAGCCCGCTGATCAGCGGATCGACGCCCAGGGCCGAGCCGAAGCTGCTGGAGATCGCGTTGGACTGCACGCCGGGTGCCAGCACCGCGTAGAGCAGCGCCGCGACGGAGGCGCCGACGAGCGCGACCTTGCGCATCCCGAGGCCCTGCTCGATGTAGTACGGCATGCCGCCGCGGAACTCCCCGTCGATCCGGCGCTTGTAGATCTGCGCGAGGGTGGACTCCACGAAAGCCGTTGCTCCGCCCAGGAAGGCCATCACCGACATCCAGAAGAGCGCACCCGGACCACCCGCGGCGATCGCGGTCGCGACGCCGGCGATGTTGCCGACTCCGATCCGGCTGGACAACGTCAGCGACAGCGCTTGGAACGACGAGATGCCCTCCGCCGACCGCTCGCCCCGCACCAGCTGCCGCAGCATCGCCGGGAGCAGGCGGAGCTGCGCGCATCGGGTCAGAACCGTCAGGACCAGCCCGAAGCCCAGCGCCAGGACGACGAGCGGTGTCCAGAGCCAATCGTTGATCTGGGTCAGCAGGCCCATTCGCGCGCCCTCCTCATCGAGCCGACGAACGCGGGACGTGACATGTAACATTGCATAGAGCGTGCGTCACGTCACAGGAACCTACGTGCTTGCGACCGTCAGTGCAATGTCACATACTTCTTCACAACCCCTTGAAGGGAGGCTCGATGACCGAGCTCAAGCCCTGGCGCGGCATCCACGTCGCCTCGGCCCTGCCGTTCGACGACGACCTGTCGATCGACTACGACGGCTTCGCCGAGCACGTCCGGTGGCTCGCCGCGAACGGCGTGCACGGCATCACGCCGAACGGCTCGCTGGGCGAGTACCAGACCCTGACCGCCGAGGAACGCGCACAGGTGGTGACCACCGCGATCGAGGCCGCCCCGGAGGGCTTCCACGTGATGCCAGGGGTCGCCGCCTACGGCGCGCTGGAAACCCGCCGGTGGGTGGAGCACGCCGCCGAGGCAGGAGCGCACTCGGTGCTGCTGCTGCCGCCGAACGCCCACCGCGCCGATCGCGCGGCGATCGTGCAGCACTACCGGATGGCCGCGCAGGTCGGCATCCCGATCGTGGCCTACAACAACCCGTTCGACACCAAGGTCGACCTCTCCCCCGCGCTGCTGGCCGAGCTGCACGCCGAGGGCTGCATCGTCGGCGTGAAGGAGTTCACCGGCGACGTGCGGCGCGCCTACGAGATCGACGAGCTCGCCCCGGACCTCGACCTGCTGGTCGGCAGCGATGACGTGCTGGTCGAGCTGGGCCTGGCAGGTGCAGTCGGCTGGATCGCGGGCTACCCCAACGCTCTGCCCGCCGCCTGCCGCGAGCTCTACGAGCTGGCCACCTCGGGCGATCCGGGCGACCTCACCGAGGCGCTGCCGATCTACCGCGACCTGCACCCGCTGCTGCGGTGGGACTCCAAGACCGAGTTCGTGCAGGCGATCAAGCTGTCGATGGACGTGGCGGGCCGCCGGGGCGGCGCCTGTCGCCCGCCGCGCGCACCACTGGCGCCCGAGGTCGCCGAGCGCATCGCGAACGACACCGAGAAGGTCCTGGCCAAGGGCCACGCCTGACCGATCGAGGGGACGGTGGGCGCCGTCCCGCTCCGCGGAGCGGCGCCCAACACGTCCGCAGCGTCGAAAGGAGCGGTCGATGAGGACCAGTCGTGTCCTGCACGCCGTGGATTCGCACACCGAGGGCATGCCGACCCGGGTGATCACCGGCGGCGTCGGGGTCGTTCCCGGGGCGACGATGGCCGAGCGGCGGCAGTGGTTCGTCGAGAACAACGACGACCTGCGCACCCTGCTGATGTGCGAGCCCCGGGGGCACGCGTCGATGTCCGGGGCGATCCTGCAACCGCCGACCCGCCCCGACGCGGACTGGGGCGTGTTGTTCATCGAGGTCTCCGGCCTGCTGCCGATGTGCGGGCACGGCACCATCGGCACCGCGACGGTGCTGGTCGAGACCGGGATGGTCCCGGTGACGGAACCGGTCACCCAGGTCCGGCTGGACACTCCCGCCGGTCTCGTGGTCGCCGACGTCGCGGTCCGCAACGGGCACGCCGAGGCGGTGACGATCAAGAACGTGCCCTCGTACAGCCATGCACTCGACCAGAAGATCGACGTGCCGGGGTTCGGCCAGGTGGTCTGCGATCTGGCCTTCGGCGGCAACTTCTACGCCGTCGTCGACCTGGAGGCGCTGGGCCTGCCCTTCGAGCGCGCCGCCAAGCAGCGACTCCTCGACGCCGGTCTGGCGATCATGTCGGCGATCAACGAGCAAGCACGGCCGGTGCACCCCGAGCGGCCCGACATCGCCGGCTGCCACCACGTCTACCTCAAGGCACCGAACTCGACCGCTCAGCGCTCACGGCACGCCATGGCCATCCACCCGGGCTGGTTCGACCGCTCGCCGTGCGGTACCGGCACCAGCGCCCGGATGGCGCAGCTGCACGCGCGCGGCGAACTCGCGCTCGACACCGACTTCGTCAACGAATCCTTCATCGGCACCACCTTCGTGGGCAGGCTCGTCGAACGAACCGAGGTCGCCGGTCGGGTCGCGGTGGTGCCCACGATCACCGGCCGCGCCTGGATCACCGGCACCGCGCAGTACGTGCTCGACCCCTCCGACCCCTTCCCCGCGGGCTTCGAGCTCTGACCGCCCGCACGGCCCGGAACCGACCAACGGAGGCAGCGATGGCAAGCACCGCCGACGTCGTCGTCATCGGAGCAGGCGCCCTCGGCGCCGCGTGCGCCTTCTTCGCCGCCGAACGGGGCCTGCGCGTCCAGGTCGTCGAGCGCGGCGAGATCGCCAGCGGAACCACCAGCGCCTGCGAGGGCAACCTGCTGGTCTCGGACAAGGAGGCCGGGCCCGAGCTCGACCTCGCGCTGTACTCCAACCAGGTCTGGCGAGACGATCTCGCGCCGCACAACCACCTGTGGGAGTTCGACGAGAAGGGCGGACTGATCGTCGCCACCACCGAGGACGGGGCCCGGAACCTCGCCGAGCTGACCCGACGTCAGCGCAACGCGGGCATCGCAGCGACCGACCTCGCCGCCGACGAGGTGCACCGCTACGAGCCCCACATCACCGAAGGCCTCACCGCAGCCGCGTTCTACCCGCAGGACTGCCAGGTCCAGCCGATGCTGATGGCTGCGCAACTGATCCGCCTCGCTCGCGCGGCGGGCGCGCGGATCCGGACGCGCACCGAGGTCACCGGACTGCTCCGCAGCGGCGACGCGGTGACCGGTGTGGCCACCACCCGCGGCGAGGTCCACGCCGAGCACGTCATCAACGCCGCCGGGACCTGGGCCGCCGACCTCGCCCAGCTCGCGGGGGTGCGGCTGCCGATCCTGCCGCGGCGCGGGTTCGTGCTGGTCACCGAACCGCTGCCGCGGACGGTCTTCCACAAGGTCTACTCCGGCGACTACGTCGCCAGCACCACCTCATCCGACGCGGGGTTGCAGACCTCCACGGTCATCGAAGGCACCCGGGCGGGCACCGTCCTGATCGGTTCCTCCCGCGAGCGCGTCGGATTCGACGCCACCGTCTCGCTGCCCGCGCTGCGCCAGATCGCGGCCAAGGCCGTGCGACTGTACCCGGCGCTGGCCAAGACCAAGATCATGCGCAACTACTCCGGCTTCCGCCCGTACTGCGCCGACCACCTCCCGGTGATCGGCCACGACCCGCGCGCGCCCGGTCTGTGGCACGCCTCGGGGCACGAGGGCGCCGGGATCGGGCTCTCGGTCGGTTCGGCGAAGCTGCTCGTCCAGCAGCTGACCGGCGCGGGGCCCGACCTCGACCTGGCGCCCTTCGCGCCCGAGCGCTTCGATCTCGTGGAGGCATCATGAGTCCCGCCCAACGGTCCGAGCCCGAACCGGAGCGCTTCCAGGTCGCGTTCGACGGCCGCGCGCTGCCCGCGACCGCGGGCCAGAGCCTCGCAGCGGTCCTGCTCGACGCCGGGATCCGGTCCTGGCGCACCACCCGCGTCCAGCACCGGCCGCGCGGCCTGTTCTGCGGCATCGGAATCTGCTACGACTGCCTGCTCACCGTCGACGGCGTGCCCAACCAGCGCGCCTGCCTGGTCCCGGCACGGCCGGGCATGACGCTGTCCAGCACCTCGCCGGAGCACCGGCCGTTCGAGACCGGGGAGGACACCGTTGACTGAACCCGCATCCGCGCGCGCCCGCTACGACGTCGCCGTGGTCGGGGCGGGCCCGGCCGGGCTCGCCGCGGCCGTGAGCGCGGCCGAGGCCGGTCGCCGAGTCGTGCTCGTCGATTCCGGGGAGCAACCGGGCGGCCAGTACTGGCGCCGCCCCGACGATTCCGCCCCGCGCGGGCCGGAATCGCTCGGTCAGCACGACTGGCCCACCTTCACCGACCTGCGCACCCGGCTTCGCCTGCTCAGCAGCCGACAGCGGATCACCCACCTGCCCCGCCGGCAGGTCTGGTTCGTCGAACGACCCGCGCGCGCCGAGGTGCCGAGCCACACCCTGCACCTGACCACCGCCCACGTGGAAGCCGCGGCCGACATCGCCCCGCGCTCGGTGACCGCCGACGCGCTGATCCTGTGCCCCGGCGGATACGACCGCCAGCTGCCGATCCAGGGCTGGGACCTGCCCGGGGTGATGGCCGCGGGCGGTGTGCAAGCCCTGCTGAAGGCCCACCGCACCTTGGCGGGTCGGCGTGCGGTCGTGGCCGGGACCGGCCCGTTCCTGCTTCCGGTGGCCGCCGGTCTGGCCAGGGCCGGTGCTGAGGTCGTCGCCGTCTGCGAGGCCGGATCGATCACCGGCTGGGCCCGGCACCCGCTGGCCGCCGCAGCGATCCCGGCGAAAGCGCGCGAAGCCGTCGAGCACGCCGCCGCGCTGGCCCGGCACCGCATCCCGTACCGGCAGCGGACCGCGGTCACCGCTATCCGCGGCGACGAGGCCGTGCGGTCGGTCGAGCTGTCCCGGCTGGACCGCGAAGGCCGCATCCGCGGCCGGGCGGGATCCGCCGAGGTCGACCTCGTCGCGCTCGGATGGGGCTTCACGCCCTCGCTGGAGCTCATCACCGCGACCGGCGCCGCGACCCGCAAGGACGTCGACGACTCGCTCGTGGCGGTGGTCGACGCGGAACAGCGCGCCACCGCGCCCGGCGTCTACGTCGCGGGCGAGGCCACCGGCGTCGGCGGGGCGATGCTCGCGGTGGCCGAAGGCGCGCTCGCCGGTCTGACCGCCGCGCGAGACCAGCGCGAGCAGGTCTCGCAGGCGGACGTGCGGGCGCTGCGGACGCGCATCGCCCGCCACCGTCGCTTCGCCGCGGCCATGCACACCGCGCACCCCGTGCCCCCTCGCTGGCACGAATGGCTGCGACCGGAGACCACGATCTGCCGGTGCGAAGAGGTCAGCCACGAGCAGGTGCGGACGGCGCGTGACGACCTCGGGGCCGGTGACGCGCGCACCGTCAAGCTGCTGGCGCGGCCCGGGATGGGCTGGTGCCAGGGTCGGGTCTGCGGCTTCGCCGCGGCGAAGCTCACCGCCGCCGCGGAGGGCCGCGAGCTCACCGCCGAGGACCTCCGACCCACCGCCAAGCAGTCGTTCACCGCGCCCGTCCCGCTCGAGCAGCTCGCCGAAACCACGCAACCCGGGTGAAGCGGCCGGAGACGCCGGTCCAGCAGCCGCAGTACCACGTCACATACCATGGATGTGCGCAGAACGTGGAGGTAGCGGTGGGTCCGAAGCTGGTTCAGATGGAGAAGGTCAGCATGCGCGACCGCGTCGGGCGGGCGCTGCGGGCGGCGATCATCTCCGGCGAGATGGAGCCCGGCGTGGTGTACTCGGCGCCTTCCCTCGCTTCCAGGTTCGGCGTGTCGGCCACGCCGGTCCGGGAAGCCATGCTCGACCTGGTGCGCGAGGACCTCGTGGCGATCGTGCCGAACAAGGGCTTCCGCGTCACCGAGGTCAGCGAGGCCGACCTCGACCAGATCACCGAGATCCGGCTGCTGATCGAGCCGCCCGCGGTCGGCAAGGTCACCCCCGTGATCCCGCAGGAGGACTTCGCCGAGCTGCGGGAGCTCGCCCAGCGCATCGTCACCCCCGCCGAGGCCGGTGACCTGGTCGAGTACACCGAGGCCGATCGCGTCTTCCACCTGCGCCTGCTCTCCTACGCCAACAACCCGCGGATGAGCGACCTGGTGTCCGACCTGCGCGCCCGCACCAGGCTGTTCGGCCTGACGGCGCTGCGCGAACGCGGCGGGCTCGTCGACGCCGCCAACGAGCACCACGCGATCGTCGACGCCATCGAGTCGCGCGACCCGGACGCCGTCGAATCGCTGATGCGAGCTCACATCAGCCAAGTCCGAGGCCCCTGGGCGAGCCCCTCCCCCGATCCCACCACCTGAGACCAAGCGAAAGGGTCCCCGAGCGCTCGGAGCGCTCGGGGACCCCTCGAGAGCGGAGCTCAGGCCGCGACGGGCTCGCGGACCTCGCGCAGGTCCCAGCGGTGCCGGTGCAGCACCACGGGCACCTGCTCGCCGCGACCCTCGGCGGCGAACACCGCGGCGCGGGCGCGGCGCCACCACACCAGCGTGCGGAAGGCGCCGAAGACCAGCAGCCCGACCAGCGCCAGCATCGCCACGCGGTACTCCGAGCCGCCCGGCATCGGCTCGAAGACCTGCAGCACGAGCCCGACCAGCAGCACCCCCAGCGCGGTGGCCGAGTGCCCGCCGGAGTTGGCCACCCCGGTGGCGGTGCCGACCTGGCGCAGCGCGTTGTAGTCGCGCACCAGGGCGAAGGCCACCGAGGACACCGGCCCGCCGAGCGCGAAGATCACGAACCCGACCGCGATGACCACCACCGGCGGGCGGCCCTGCGGCCAGCCCAGCAGCGCCACCCAGGTCAGCAGGTTCAGCGCCAGGTAGCCCACGACCAGGTACATCCGCACCTCGGGCCGCTTGCCGATCAGCCAGCCCACCATCGGTCCACCGGCGACCTGCCCGATGATCAGCAGGCTCAGCAGCACGCTCGCCGTCGCGGCGGGCACGCCCAAGCCCTCGACCAGGTAGGGGAAGCCCCACAGCAGGGTCAGCGCACCGGAGGCGAACATCGTGCAGAAGTGCGTCCAGAACGCCAGGCGAGTGCCCGGCACCGACCACGCGTCCTTGACCTGCGCCAGCACCGCTCCCCCGCTCCTGGCGGGCGCGGCCTTGGGCGAGTTGTCCCGCACCACCGTGAACGTCATCGCCGCGTAGCCCGCGGTCAGCGCACCGGCCAGCAGGAACGTCGCCGTCCAGCCCAGCGCGCCCAGCGCGGCGGCCAGCGGGAAGGTGGCCGCGACGCCACCGATCGCGCCCAGCGCGCTCGAGACGGTGGCCACCAGCGCGTAGCGCCGCGCGGAGAACAGCGTGGCCACCAGCCGCAGGATGGACACCCACAGCAACGCATCCCCCAGGCCCAGCACACCCCGGGCGAACAACCCCATCGCGTAGGAACCGGACAGCGCGAACAGCACCTGCCCGAACCCCAGCAACAACACCGCCGTGGTGATCACCCGGCGCGGGCCGAAGCGATCCACCAGCAATCCGGTGGGAATCTGCATGCCGGCGTAGATGCCGACCTGCAGCACCGTGAACGCGCTCAGCGCGGCCGGACCGACGTCGAAGCGGTCCAGCGCCTGCGTCCCGGCGACCCCCAAGCTGCCTCTGTGAAATACCGCGGCGAGGTAGGCGACCACCGCCACGCTCCAGATCCACCAAGCCCGACTCTCCGGTCGGTCGGCAGCCACTTGTATGACCTCCCCATGCAGAAGAAACACCCGAACGGTCCAGCACTTCGTATGTCGTCGCGGCGACGGAAATGGTTAGCCGAAATTCGAGTGCACTGCGCCACAATCACGTTCTAGTCCATTGTGGAGGGACGATCGCTGCTCAACCGCGCGGTTCTTCGCCCAGCTCGTCGAGGATTTTCGCGGTGTGCTGCCCGATTTCGGGGACCGGGTCCATGCGCGGCTCGCGGCCGGGCACGGTCACCGGCGGCAGCAGCGCGTCGACACCGCCGACGGGCGTGTCGACCTCCCGCCAGCGATCGCGCGCCGCCAGCTGGGGGTGCTCGGCGAACTCGCCCACGGTGCGCATCCGGGCGTTGGCGATGCCCGCGCCCTCCAGGCGCCGCTCCACCTCCGCGCCGGTGAGCCCGGCGAACACCTCGCCGATCGCGGCCTCCAGCTCGGCGAGGTTGGCGACCCGCTCCGGGTTGCCCGCGAAGCGCGGGTCCTCGGCCAGCTCGGCGCGGCGCAGCACCTGGGCGCAGAACTTCACCCACTCCCGCTCGTTCTGCACGCCGAGGAACACCTGCTGGCCGTCACCGGCCTCGAACGGACCGTAGGGGGCGATGGCGGCGTGCCGGGCGCCGGAGCGCTTCGGGGGCGTGCCGCCGTAGGCGGTGAAGTAGTGCGGGAACCCCATCCACTCGCCGAGCGCCTCGAACAGCGAGACCTCGAAGGCCGTTCCCGCACCGGTGCGCTCCCGCTCGTAGAGCGCGGTGAGCACCCCGCTGAAGGCGTACATTCCGCCGGCGATGTCGGCGGTGGACACGCCGGTCTTGGCCGGTTCGCCCGGCGAGCCGGTGATCGACACCAGCCCGGTCTCGCACTGCACCAGCAGGTCGTAGGCGCGCTTGTCGCGGTAGGGACCGGTGGAGCCGTAGCCTGAGAGGTCGCAGACGATCAGCCGCGGGTCGCGAGCGCGCAGCTCCTCGGCGGACAGGCCCAGCCTGGCCGCCGCGCCCGGCGCCAGGTTCTGCACGAACACGTCGGCCTTGGCCAGCAGCTTGTCCATCGCGCGGCGATCGTCCGGCTCCTTGAGGTCCAGCACGATGGATTCCTTGCTGCGGTTGATCCACACGAAGTGGCTGGACATCCCGTTGACCGTGGTGTCGTAACCGCGGGCGAAGTCGCCGCCGGGGCGTTCCACCTTGATCACCCGGGCACCGAGATCGGCCAGCTGGCGCGTCGCGAACGGAGCCGCCACCGCCTGCTCCAGCGAAACCACGGTCACGCCCTCCAGCGGCAGCATCGCGCCTCCAGCGATTCGCGCGGCCAGTCCGCCCGCGAGCATCACCGCCCGTGAACGCGGTGTCAACGCTCAATCGACCGAACCAATCAAGTATTGACCGGTCAATTGCGCGGGGCTAGATTCCCGGTCGTGGCGACACCGGCGTACCTGCGGATCCGCTCCGAACTGGAGCAGCGGATCCACTCGGGTGCGCTGCCGCCCGGCAGCCGGCTGCCCACCGAGGCGCAGCTGCGCGAGCAGTACTCGGTCAGTCGCGCGACCGCGCAACGCGTGCTGACCGAGCTGGCGCAGGCCGGGCTGGTGGAACGCCACCGGCGGCGGGGGACCTTCGTCGCCGAGGGCGCGCAGCAGCAGAACCTGCTGCGGCTGGCGAACCCCACGCTGCACGGCCCGGAGATCCCCGGGCGGCACGCGGTGGAGTCCGCCGGGGTCGTCCCGGCACGCGATGCCGACGTGGGCATGCCCGGGATCGACGCCGACGCGCCGGTGAACCGGCTGCGCAGGCTGAAGTTCGACAGCGCGGACAACCCGATCGCCGTCGAGCTCACCGCCGTCCCCTTCGAGCTGGCGCCGAAGCTGCTCGACGAGGACCTCGAACAGCTGACCGTGCACGACTACTTCGCCCGCACCGGCGTGCCGGCCGCCAAGTCCCGGGTCTACATCGACCCGGTTCGGCTGGACGCCGCGACCGCCGCCCGGCTGGACCTCACCCCCGACCAGGCGGTGATCCGGCTGCGCAGGCTGACCTGGCTCGCCGACGGCAAGCTCGCCGAGGCGATGTGGCACATCATCCGACCGGACCTCGTCGAGTTCTTCGTCGAGCGCACCCTCTAAGTCCACTTCGGATTCCTGATCCGCGGCGGTTCGGGAAACGCCCCCGCTCGCACGACTTCCCGGCGCGAAGCGCCGCGAGACCTCGTGCGCGCGCGGGCCGTCACCCGCACCGCCCCGCACCTCACGGGAGCACCCATGTCCTCACCACGCATCGCGGTGGTCGGCACCGGAGTCATCGGCGCGATGACCGCCTGGCGGCTGGCCCTGCGCGGCGCCGACGTGCTGGCCTTCGACACGCACTCCCCCGGACACGATCGCGGCGCCTCGGCAGGCGAGTCGCGGATCTTCCGCACCGCCTACAAGGAGGGCCCGGCCTACGTGCCGCTGCTGCAGCGCGCCCGCGAGATGTGGCGCGAGCTGGAGCGCAGCGCCGACGCGCGGCTGCTGACCATGTGCGGCGGGCTGACCATCGGCGCGCCGGACGACCCGGACGTCGCGGCGGTGCGCCGCTGCGCCGAGCAGCAGCACCTCGACCACGAGGTGCTCGGCACCGCCGAGGCCCGGCGGCGCTACCCGCAGCACCACCTCGACGAGGGCGAGGTGATGCTGCTCGACCCGGCGGCCGGGGTGCTGCGCCCGGAACCGGCGGTGCAGGCCGCGCTGCGCGCCGCCGAGTCCGCGGGTGCGCGCGTGCTGCCGCACCACCCGGTCGCCGAGGCCGTCGAGACCTCCTCGGGCTGGCGGATCTCCAGCGGCGGGGAGACCTTCGAGGTCGACCACGCGATCTTCGCGCCCGGCCCGTGGGCCCGAGGGCTGGAACCGCTGCGGCAGCTGCCCGTGCAGCCCCGGGTGATCACCGCCAGTTGGTTCGCGGCGCGCGACGTCGCCGCGCACGAGCCCGATGCGCTGCCGATCGCGATCCGCAGGCACCCCGAGGCCGGGTTCTCCTGCTTCCCGGCGCTCGACGGCGCGTCGATCAAGATCATCCCGCACCACCTGCCCCGCCCGGACCTGGACCGCCCCGAGGACCTGCCGCGCGGCGAGTCCCCGGAGTGGGCTCGCGCGGCGGGGCGGGCGGCCGAACGACTGCTGCCGGGGGTGGTGCCGCACCCGATCCGCATCGCCACCTACGCCGAGGGCTTCACGCCCGACGAGCACGCGCTGCTGGGCGCCCTGCCCGGGAGCGCGAACGCCACGGTGCTGACCGGGTTCTCCGGACACGGCTTCAAGCTCGCCCCGGTGTTCGGCGAGATCGGCACCGATCTGGCGCTGACCGGCACCACCGGGCACGACATCGCGCACCTGGCGCCGGAGCGCTTCGCGGAGGCCGCCGATGTCCGGTGAACCCGCCGCTCAGATCGCCGGTCTGGCGATCGCCAGCCTGCTGGTGATCGGTTCCGGCATCGCACTCTCCGTCTACTTCGGACGCAAGGCCAAGAGCGCGCAGGACTGGTTGTCCGCGGGCGAATCGCTGCCGCTGCTGGTCGTGATCGTCACCCAGTTCGCCACCGCGACCGGGGGCGGCGTGCTGATCGCCCACGTCGGCATCGGCTACGAGTCCGGCTGGTCGGTGTTCGCCTACGAGGGGTGCGTGCTCGTCGGCTTCCTGATCCTGATGCTGATCGCGCGGTGGCTGCGCGAGCAGCGCTTCACCACAGTCCCCGAGATCGTGACCCGGTTGTTCGGGGAGAACAAGCTGGTCACCGCGATCGCCGCGCTGGCCGCACTGGTGGTGCCCTTCGGCTGGCTGGCCACGCAGTTCGTGGCCTTCGGCCAGCTGTTCAGCAGGTTCACCGGAGCATCGCCGACGGTGCTGATCCTGGTGATCATGGTCGCCTCGCTGTTCTTCGTGCTGCCCGGCGGGCTGACCTCGGTCGCCTGGACGGACTTCGTGTTCGGCCTGTTCATGATCGTGATGTCGCTGGGCGTGGCGGGTTACGCCATCCACCTGGCCGGCGGCTGGGGCCAGGTGACCGCGACCGTGCCGCAGCGGCTGTGGGGCTGGGAGGGCATCACCGCGGCCGGGTGGGACCAGATCTGGCTGTGGGTCGCGGCGATCGTGCCGGGCACGCTGACCAACCAGCTGTACTACCAGCGGGTCTTCGCCACCAAGAAGGTCTCCGACGCCCGCCGCGGGCTGGGGCTTTCCGGGTTGACCATGCTCATCGGCGGGATCTACGCCGGTTGCATCGGGCTCGCGGTGCACTCGATGAACCCGGGCCTGGTCAACGAGGAGGACGCGGCGGGGTGGCTGCTCACCCGGCTGCCGGGCTGGCTGGTGGTCGTCTTCGGCGCGTTCCTGGTCTCCACGATCGTGTCGACCACCGGATCCGCCCTGCAATCGGTGGTGGCCAACCTGACCCGCGACGTCTACCAGACCATCGCCGGGCGCGAGATCGGCGAACGGCGCACGGTGACGCTCTCCCGGCTGATCACCGTGGCCGTGTCGGTGCTGGCCGCGGTGCTGGCCATCGTGTTCTCCAAGGCGCTGACCTGGCTGGTGGCCAGCTACGCCTACTCGGCGGCGGCCTTGGCGGCACCGATCTTCCTGGGCTACGCGCTGCGCCGGCGCCGCAGGCTGACCCCGGCGGCGGCCATCGGCGGCATGCTCGCCGGTCTGACCGGCTGCGCGGTGGCCCAGGCGCTCGACACCGCGGTGCCCTACGCGGTCTACGGCATCGGCGCCTCGGCGGTGGTGCTGCTGGCCATCGCGCTGAGCTCGGGCAAGCCGCCCGCGGCGGTCCACGAGGGAGTCAAGGAGGAGCAGGCATGAAGGTTGCGGTGGTCGGGCTCGGCGTGCTGGGCGCCAGCGCAGCTCGCGCGTTGGCCGGGGCGGGCGCCGAGGTGACCGTCTTCGAGCGGGACGCGCCGCTGGCGGGCACGTCCGGGACCTCGTTCGCCTGGGTGAACTCGCACAACAAGAACCCGCGCAGCTACCACGACCTCAACGTCGCGGGCATGGCCGAGCACGTCGCGCTGGCCGAGGACCCCGGCGCGCACCGGCCGTGGCTGGCGCGCACCGGCAACCTGGAGTGGGCCGAGGGCGAGGGGGCCGAACGGCTCGCGCAGTCGGTGGGCGAACTGCGCGCCCGGGACTACCCGGTCGAGTGGATCACCCCGCGCAGAGCGCGGGAACTGGCCCCCGACCTGCGGGTTCCGGACGCCGACATCGCCTTCTACCCGACCGAAGGGTACCTCAACCCGGCGCTGCTGGTGGCCCGGCTGTGGGGCGAGGCCCGCGATCTCGGGGCGCGGCTGCACCGGGCCGAGATCACGGCGATCGGCGAGACGCCCCGCGGGGTGCGGTTGGAGCACGCCGGGGGCGCGCACGAGGCCGATGCCGTGGTCACCGCGACCGGCCGGTGGACCGAGGCGCTGACGGCCACCACCGGTCACCGGGTGGCGGTGGCCGATCCGGACGCCGCGGGCTCGGCGACCGTCGGGCTGCTCGGCTACACCGCCCCCCTGCCGACCCGGCTGAACCTGGTGCTGACCACCCCGGGGCTCAACGTGCGCCCCGAGGGCGGAGGGCGGCTGGTCGTGCAGGGGCTCGACCTCGACGCGCACGCGGATCCCGCCGACCCGCCCGCGACCTCCGGCCAGCACGCCACCGAGCTGTGCCGCAGGCTCGACGCGCTGCTGGAGGGCGCTTCGGGCGCGCGGCTGGAGTCCTTCCGGGTCGGGCAGCGCGCGATGCCCGCCGACGGGCTCACCGCGGCCGGCTTCCTCGACGACAGGTCGCGGATCTACGCGCTGTGCACGCACAGCGGCATCACGCTCGGGCCATTGCTGGGCAAGCTCGCCGCGCAGGAGGTGGTGACCGGTGCGGAGGCCGAGCAGCTGGCGGACTTCCGCCCGCAGCGGCTCGTCGGCGCCACCGACCTGCCCGAGCTGCGCCCGGCCCGCTTCGCCGGCCAGCAGTAGCCGGGGGCCGCGGATCGCGCGCCTCGGGCGCGTGATCCGCGGTCGCGCTCAGGTGAGGTTGCGGCGCAGGAAGTCCAGGGTCCGCGGCCAGGCCAGGTGAGCCGATTCCTCCTGGTACGAAGCCGGATTCCGGTCGTTGAAGAACGCGTGGCCCGCCGGGTAGATGTGGATCTGCGGGCGCACCGGGGACTGCTGCTGGACCGCCTCGCTCATCTCGCCCACGGCCTCGACGGTCACCCCGCGGTCGTACTCGCCGAAGTGCCCGAGCATCGGCGCGGTCAGCCGGGAGAAGTCGGTCTCGCTCGGCGACGGGATGCCGTAGAAGGGCACGACCGCTCCCACCCGGTCGCCCTGCTGGGCGGCGAGCACGATCGCGAACTTGCCGCCCATGCAGAACCCGACGGCGCCGACCGACGACCCGGTCACCAGCTCGTGGGCGAGCAGGTGGTCGACCGCGCCGCCGAGGTCGCGCGCGGCCTGCTCGACCGGGAGCTGCTGCATCATCCGCGCGGCCTCCTGCGGATCGTGGGTGGTGCGCCCGCCGTAGAGGTCCGGCGCCAGCGCCACGAACCCCTCCGCGCACAACCGGTCGGCGACGTCGGCGACGTGGTCGGTCAGCCCCCACCACTCCTGGACGACCACCACCCCCGGCCCCGGCTCCTGCGGAACCGCGAGGTACCCGTGGGCGGTGCGGCCGTTGCTGCGGAAGCTGGTGTTCTGGTGCGGATTCGTCACGCGCGTCCTCCTTCGCCCGGGGTCGACCTGGACGCCGTCCATCCTCTCCGCTCGGTCGAGCGACCGCAGCAACCGGAACGCGATCGTCCCGCCGCGGTGGCAGCACCCCGGCGGGACGGGCGGACGAGCGGTCGGGCGTCAGCCCATCGGGAAGTGGAAGACCTCCCAGAGGTGCCCGTCGGGGTCGGCGAAGCTGCCGCCGTACATGGGCCCGTTCTCGGCGGGCTCGCCGACGTGCGGAGCACCCGCCGAGCGGGCCTGGCCGATGAGCTCGTCGACCTTCTCCCGGGACTCCACGCTCAGCGCCGTGATGACCTCGGTGGTCTTGCCGGCGTCGGCGATCTCCTTGTCGGTGAAGGTCTTGAAGAACGGCTCGGTCAGCAGCATCGCGTAGGACTGGTCGGTGATGATCATCGCGGTCGCCCGCTCGTCGGTCATGTTCTCGTCGAACGAGAAGCCCAGCGCGGTGAAGAACGCGATCGAGCGGTCGAGGTCGCGGACGGGCAGGTTGATGAAGGTCGCCTGAGGCATGGTTTTCTCCCGGTGTTGTGTCAGCGGACGGGCAGGAAGGTGTTGCGGCGGGCCCGCGCGAGCACGACGAGCACGGCGAACAGGGCGATCGTCGTCACCGCGGCACCCGGCGCGCCCAGGGCGAGGTTGCTGATCGTGGCACCGATCATCACGCAGGCGAGCCCGGCGGCGGCGAAACCGCACGACCGGGGGACCAGCAGTCCGACCGCGCCGAGCAGCTCGACCGCACCGGTGAAGTGGCGGAACCACGAGCCGAAGCCGATCTCGTGGAACATCCGCACGGCCACCGGATCGCCGAGCAGCTTGGGCAGCGCGGCGAACGCGAAGAGCGCCGCGAGCAGCACCTGCAGCACCAGCAGACCGATGCCGAGCGCGCGCGCCCGAGCCGGTCGGGTCCTGGTGGCCGCAGCCGGACGAGTCGTGGTGGTCATCGCCTCCGCCTTCCTCGCGAGGGGTCTTCACCCCTTACGACTCCGGGCGCGGCGAGAACTCATCGCCGCGGGGCGACATCACTCCACGAGCTGGTCGAGCACCGCGGTGAACACCTCGCGGTCCACGGTGCCGGCGTCCTGGGCCAACCAGCGGCCGATGTCGTGCACGAACTGCTCGGGGGTCATCGGCACCACCTGGTGCTCCCGCTGGTCGACGGTGGTGACCTCGCCCGCGCGGCTCGGGTAGATCAGCACCGCGCCGCGCACCTCGACCTCGGGCAGCAGCTCCTCGAAGGTCGCCACGCCCTCGGCCAGACCGGTCTCCCCGCCGCGGAACGGGTGGCCGTTGCGCCACAGCTCACCCGCCTCGTCGACGGTGTAGTGACCGGGCAGCCAGCTCTTGGACTCCACCAGCACCATCCGCCTGCCGCACAGCACCGCGTGGTCGACGTCGGTGAACTCGTCGTCCGGCCGCACGAGACCGTGGAAGACCCGGACCCCGGGCATCCGCATCAGGTACTTCGCGCACAGGTCGGCGGTGAGCACCTGGGGGCGCTGGTGCTTGGGGTCGGGCACGCCGAAGATGCGCTGGTCGCCGAACTCGGCGCTGAACATCCTGCGCGCGCGGTGGGCGTTGAGGTGCCTGCGCAGCAGGACGACCACGCCCACGCCGGAGGCGATCAGCAGGCCCAGCCAGGTGGCCATCAGCGGGGTGCTCAGCTGCGCGGCCAGGCCCGCGATCAGCAGCAGCGACCAGGCCCCGACCAGCGCGAGCGTGGGCCCGCGCTTGGGTCCGATCACCGGCAGGTAGCGCACCCGGGCTTCCGGGTTGACCGCGTCCCACCACGGGATGTCGTCGAGGCGCAGGCGGGGCGGCTTGGGCACGTAGTCGGGGTCCTCGCCGAACGACCGCCCCGGGCGCCGCCGGGTGGCGCCGGGGCGCGCGGTGCGCTTGGCCCTGGTGGCGCGCTTGCGGTCGTAGGCCGCGCGACGCACCGGGTCGGCCAGCGTCTCGTAGGCCTCCTGGAGCAACCGGAACTGGCCGTCGCTGCCGCCCACGTCCGGGTGCATGGTGCGCGCCAGGGTCCGGTAGGCGGATTTCACCTCCGCCGCCGTGGCCTCGCTCCGCAGTCCGAGCAGCTCGTAGTAGTCGACCCCGCGCACTACCTTCCCCAGCCTCCCAGACCGCGCGGCAACAACTGCGCGGCAATGATATTGCCCGGCCGCCGAGCATGATCAACCGAGGGCGGAATTCGGGCGGAAACGAAAAAACCCGCTGGCTGTGCCAGCGGGCTTCTCCACTCGGGCGGCCGAGACGATCGGGGATCGTCCCTCCCTTTTGACCGCCCGGGAACCGAGCTGGGTTCGTCGAAGTGGCGCCGGAACCCGCTCGGCTTGCTGCACGGCGTCGCGCCGGGGATCCCGGCCACCGCGAAGTCTCGATGTCAATCGCCCCGGGAGTGGGACCCGCCGGGCGTCGTCGCCCACGATAGCCGATGGGCCCCCGCCGTGGGGAGATCTCGCGCCCGACCGGCGGGCGTGGCGTCGCGAGCGGGCCGATGATGTCCGGCATGGACGTCAGCGAAGTGCTGCTGCCCGGCGTGGGGTTGCGATACGAGTTCACCACCACCGACGGGCAGCACATCGGAGTGGTCGCGCGCCGCAGCGGGGACATCGAGTTCGTCGACCACCCCGACCCGGATCCCGACGAGGTGCGGCCGCTGTTCCGGCTCAGCGCCGAGGAGGCCGGCGCGGTCGCCGAGATCCTCGGCGCCCCGCGCATCGCCGAGCGGTTCGCCGACCTCACCCGCGAGGTCCCCGGGCTGAGCTCCGGGCAGGTGGAGGTCACGGCGGGTTCGCCCTACGCCGACCGCGCGCTCGGCGAGACGCGCGCCCGCACCCGCACCGGGGCGTCGATCGTGGCGGTGGTGCGCGGCGAGGAGGTCATAGCGTCCCCGCAGCCCGGCCAGACCCTGCGGACCGGCGACATCCTGGTGGTGATCGGCACGCAGCAGGGCATCACCGGAGTTGAGCACATCCTGGCCGGTTGAGCCGCGCACCTCGATCGCTCTGCTGCTGGAGCTGGGCGTCGTCCTGGTCTTCCTCGGAGCGGTCGGTTCGGCGACCAGGCGCATCGGGGTGTCGCCGATCCCGCTGTACCCGTTGCGCGGCTGGCGATGGGCGAGGGCGGCATCGCCCCGCTCCCGGCAGCGGGCGACTTCGCGGAGATCGGCGCCTCGATCGGCGTGGTGTGCTGCGATCACCTCGAAGCGGTGGGGGCATCACCGTCGACGACCACGACACCGAGCAGCTGCTGCGGCGCATCGTGGGGTTGGCGCTGGTGGTGGCCGCGCCGGCCGAGCTGGCGGACGCCTCGGCGGCCGTGGGGGCCTTCCTGGTGGGCCTGGCGCTGACCGGACCGCTTGCCGAACGGGTGCGCGACCTGGTGGCCCCGCTGCGCGACCTGTTCGCCGCCGCGTTCCTCCTGGCGGTCGGCTTCGCCGTGGCCCGGCCGCCCTCGTTCCGCTCCTGCGGGCCGCGCGCAGCGGGGCTGGCAGGCGGGGCGGCTGCGGGCGGGCGGCGTGCTGATCGCGCACGGCGAGTTCTCGGTCACCATCGTCGGCCTGGTGGCCGCGCGCGGTGGACCGATCGGCCCGCTGGCGACCGCCTACGCCTTGGTCCTGGCCATCAGCGGCGCGCTGATCACCCGGTGGTGGGGTCGGCCCGCGCCCGGTTGACCGGACGTCGTTCGACGTGCATAGGATTTTCGCGGCGCTGCGCGGCGGTTTTGCGCCCGTGCCGAGTGAGAGGTGGCCGATGCCGACGAATCCCCTGAGCCCGGGTGTTTGGGGCGTGGTGGCCACGCCGTTCACCGCGTCCACGATGGACGTCGACGAGCAGTCCCTGGCGAACCTGGTGCGGCACCATCGCTCGATCGGCGTGACCGGCTTGACCGTGCTCGGGGTCTTCGGCGAAGCGGTCCGGCTCTCGACCGCCGAGAAGCGAGCGGTGCTGCAGGTGGTCGTCGACGCGGTGGACCTGCCGGTCGTGGTGGGCGCCTCGTCGACCTCGCTCGCCCCGGTGATCGAGGAGATCGAGCTGGCGGTCGAGGTCACCGGCGATCGGCTGGCCGGGGCGATGGTGCAGGTCAACACCCCTGACCCGCGGTTGCTGGCCAGCCAGCTCGACACCGCCCACCGGGCCACCGGCGCCGGCCTGGTGGTGCAGGACTACCCGCTGGTCACCGGTGTGTCGATCGGCGCGGACGCGCTGGCCGAGGCGGTCGGCGAGGTCGGCTCGGTGGTGGGGATCAAGGCCGAGGCCCCGCCCACTCCCCCGGCGATCGCGAAGCTCGCCGCGCGCACCCGCGCGCCGGTCTTCGGCGGTCTCGGCGGGGTGGGGCTGCTCGACGAGCTGGCCGCGGGCTCGGCCGGGGCCATGACCGGCTTCTCCTTCCCGGAGGGGCTGGTCGCCTGCGTCGACGCCTGGCGCGCGGGCGGGTACTCGGCGGCGCTGGAGGCCTACCTGAGGTACCTGCCGCTGGTGAACTTCGAGGCGCAGGCCCGCATCGGGCTGGCCGTCCGCAAGGAGGCGCTGCGCAGGCGAGGCCTGCTGGCCGCGGCGGCGGTCCGGGCACCCGCCCCGGCCATGCCGCCGAGCCTGATGGAACAACTGGATCGGCACCTGGCGGCCGTGGACCACGTGGAGAAGTAGATGGATCTGGGAATTTCCGGGCGCAACGCGCTGGTGTGCGCCTCGACCGGTGGGCTGGGCGAGGCCACGGCCCGCGCGCTGGCCGCCGAGGGCGCGAGGGTGGTCGTCTCCGGTCGCCGCGGCGACCGCGCGAAGGCGATCGCCGAGGAGCTGCCGGGCGCGGTGGGCATCGAGGCGGACCTGACCGCCGAGGGCGGCGCCGAGCGGCTGCTGTCGCAGGCCACCGAGGCGCTGGGCGAGATCGACGTCCTGGTGCTCAACGGCCCGGGTCCGCGTCCGGGCACCGCCTCGGAGATGACCGCCGAGGACAGCGCCGAGGCGGTGGGCAACCTGCTGCTGGTGCAGCAGAAGCTCGTGCGCGGGGTGCTGCCGGGCATGCGCGAGCGCGGCTGGGGCCGGATCCTGTCGATCGCCTCCAGCGGCGTGGCCGCGCCGATCCCGAACCTGGCGCTGTCCAACATCGGCCGCAGCGCGCTGGCCGCCTACCTCAAGAGCCTGGCCACCGAGGTCGCCGACGAGGGCGTGACGGCCAACCTGCTGCTGCCCGGCCGCATCGCCACCGACCGGTTGACCGCCCTGGACACCGCCACCTCCGAGCGCGAGGGGATCTCGTTCGACGAGGCCCGCGCCCGCGGCGAGGCGGCGATCCCGGCGGGCCGCTACGGCGACCCCGCGGAGTTCGGCGCGACTGCGGCGTTCCTGTGCAGCGCGCACGCCGCCTACATCACCGGCACCACGCTGCGCTGCGACGGCGGCCTCGTCCCGACCCTGTAGCCGCGCGCTGCCCTCCCTTCATCAGAAGTGCCCGGGCGCTGCGCTCGGGACGTCTGATGAGAAAGCCCGCTCACGGTCCGGACTCGGCCGCGGTCTCGTCGTCGACGAGCAGTTCGGCGGGTTGCAGCCGGGGCGTGGCCGGGGCCGGGGACCCGTACCCCAGCCGCAGCAGCGCTTGCGGTTGGAGCCGACCGCCGAGCAGCCGCCGCAGCTCCTCCCGCGTCTCGTCGACCTCCACCACCTGCGAGATCAGCGAAGCGACCAGGCCCAGCGAGGTCGCGGTCAGCAGCATCCGCTGCAAGGCCTGCCCGGCCTGCAGGTCGGCGAGCCGTCCCGGGTGGTAGGAGCAGACGACCACCATCAGCGGGTCGGTCTCGAAGTCCTTGCCCGGGACCCGCTGCCGGGCCTGACCGGCGGAGAAGTCGCGCAGCACCCACAGGTCGTGCGGTTCCGGCTGGGGTCCGGCCGCCGAGACGGGCACGCCCTCGGCCTCGCCTTCGGCGCGCCCGGTCCAGCGCGCCAGCTCCGAGCGGAACTTCGGGTCGCTCGTCTGCGCGCGGTGCGCCCGGTGCACCAGCTCCTCCAGGGCGCTGAGCTGCTCGCGCTCGACCACGTGCAGGCGGCAGCCCTCCTCGTGCACCGCGTGGGCCAGCGCGTGCCGGTCGCGCTCGGGAACCGGGTCGGGCAGGAACGGGCGCCGGTTGCTGCGGCGCTCGGAGATCGCCCGGTGCAGCCGCCGCTCGTCGGGCGCGGGCGGCTCGCCGCTGCCCGCGCGCACCTCCGCCAGGGCCGTCTGGCCGTGCAGCCGGGGCAGCAGGGTCGCGATCGGGCGCACGCCCGCGTGCTCCAGCGCGATCCGCAGGTTCAGCAGCGCCGCGCCGCAGCCGAGCCGCAGCTCGCGGTCGTGCGGGTCGGCCACCGGGAGTCGCGCGCTCGGGGCGAAGTGCAGCTCGATCAGGTGAGCGAGCAAGCGGAACCGCCACGGCTGGCGGTTGTGCAGCGAGGGCGCCATCCCGGCCAGCCGGACGACCTCCTCAGCGCGCTCGGGCGGAAGACCCATCGTCGAGGGGAAGACCATCTCCCCGCACCCCCTGCCGGCTCGGCTCGCCCCCATGGTCGTACCCGAGTGCGCGGGCGGCCACCGGGCGGGACGACCGAGGGGACCGCTCCTGCTGGAGCGGTCCCCTCGTCGACGCCCGGGTCAGCCGGTGACCGATTCGAGGGTCGGCAGGTACGCCTGGGCGTGCCCGTCGACGTCCGGGTGGAAGGACTCCTGCACGGGGTTGCTGGGCCCGTTGATCCACTCGTCGTCGGCGCACACGCCGTGGCCCTCGAAGGCCGGGCGCGCGTCGGCGAAGGTGAACCCGGCCGCGGCGGCGCGGTCGGCGATCACCGCGGCGAGCTCGTCGGAGCCCTCGTTGATGCGCTGGCGCTTGGTCTCGGTGTAGAAGGGGATCCCGCAATCGCCCATCTCGTTGATGCGGGGGTAGCCGAGCACCACGACCTCGGCGTTGGGCGCGGCCTCGCGGATGCTGGAGTAGGTGGCGTCGAGCTTGGCGGGCAGTTCGCTGCGGGCCTTCTCCGTGGCCTCGGTGGCCGCCGCGTCGCAGGCCGCGTCGTCACCGGTCAGGCAGCGGGTGATGACGTCGACGAAGCCGACGTCGTTGCCGCCGACGGAGATGGTGACCAGGGTGGTGTCGGCGCTGAGCGCGCCGAGCTGATCGGCGAGGACGTCGTCGGTGACGGCGCCCGAGCAGGCGGCGAACTCGAAGTTCGACACCTCGTGGGAGTCGGCCCACAGCTGCGGGTAGGCCTTGGGGCTGCGCAGGCAGTCGCCGCTGTCCTCGAAGTACTCGCGGGTGCCGGTGCCCGAGGCGTAGGAGTCGCCGAGGGCGACGTAGTTCTCGACTGCGGTGTCGGACGTGGATTCGGCTGAAGCTGGAACGGTCGAGAGGCCGCTGACCGCCGCGATTCCGGCGAGCAGCCCGACGAATTTCCTCGCGTGACGCATGCTTTCCTCCGTTCGCGGAGCCCGAATGCGTCACCAGTGAAGGACGTTCGCCTTCCGATTCGTGCGCTTTGGCGAGTACCCGCCAGTAACCTGCCCACCGCGCAGCTCGGACGTTTCCGCGCACCCGCCGTTCGAGAGGATCCCGTTGACGCGCGGACCAATTCGCGCTGATCCGATCGATCCAGCGAAAATCCCGGAATTCACGGAAAACGCACGTACGGTTTGTTGAAAAGGGCACGATCGCAGTAGGCGGAATCCGCTCGGACATGGCATAGTGCAACTTTCCCGGCACCCCATCCGGAAATAAATCATCAGGAGGGCGCATGACACTCCGGGTACCCGATCACTGCACCGCCTCGGCGGTGCAGGGACGGATAACCGCAGCGGTGCCGGAAGCGTTCGACGACGGCGTTCCGCGCAACCTCGTCGACGGCCGCTGGCAGGCCATCGGCGAGCCCGCCGACCAGATCTCGCCGGTCGACGGCACCGTGATCTCCCAGCTGCCCAAGCTCGACGCCGACGCCGCGGTCGACGCGGTGCGCGCGTCGGCCGGGGCGCACCGCTCCTGGGCGCAGACCAGCTACGACCAGCGCCGCGAAGCCGTCACCGAGGCGGTCGAGACGATGGCTCTGCTGCGCGACGACCTCGCCCTGCTGCTGGCTTGGGAGATCGGCAAGCCGTGGAAGGCCGCCTGCGCCGACGTCGACCGCTGCCTCGACGGCGCACGCTGGTACGCCGAGAACACCGAGCAGATGCTCAACCAGGACGTCGAGGGAGCCCCCTACAAGCGCCAGGCGCTGCCCGGCCCGGTCAGCAACATCGCCAGCTGGAACTACCCGATGAGCGTGCTGGTGCACGCCGAGCTGGTGCAGCTGCTGGCCGGCAACGCGGTGATCGCCAAGACGCCCACCCAGGGCGGTGCGGTCACGCTGACCGCCGCGCACGCCCTCATGGCCCGCGCCGGCCTGCCGGTCACCCTGATCTCCGGGGACGGCTCGGCGCTGTCGGACCCGCTGGTGCGCTCGCCGGAGGTGGGCGCGGTGGCGTTCGTCGGCGGCCGCTCCAACGGCGGCAAGATCGCCGCGCAGCTGGTCGACAGCGGCAAGCGCCACATGCTCGAGCAGGAGGGCCTCAACACCTGGGGCCTGTGGAACTTCTCCGACTGGGACGGGCTCGCCGCGCACCTGCGCAAGGGCTTCGAGTACGCCAAGCAGCGCTGCACCGCCTACCCGCGGTTCGTGGTGCAGCGCGAGCTCGTGGACAAGTTCCTGGCGACCTACCTGCCGGTGGTGCAGTCGGTGCGCTTCGGCCACCCGCTGGCCAGCGCCGGCGAGGACCTGCCCGAGCTGGACTTCGGCCCGCTGATCTCGGCGGCCAAGGCCGCCGAGCTGGACGGGCGGGTGCAGGAGGCGCTGCGCCACGGCGCGGTCCCGCTGCACCGCGGCGACAAGTCGCAAGGCCGGTTCATCGACGGCCAGGACACCTCGGCCTACGCGGCCCCGGTGACGCTGCTGGCGCCGCCCGGTGCGAGCAGGCTGATGCACGAGGAACCGTTCGGCCCGGTCGACACCGTCGTGGTGGTCGACACCGAAGCCGAGCTGCTGGCGCAGATGAACGCCTCCAACGGCGCTCTGGTGGCCAGCATCGCCAGCGACGACGACGCCTTCGCGGCGGACCTGGCCGAGCACGTGCAGGCGTTCAAGGTCGGCATCAACAAGCCGCGCTCGCGCGGTGACCGCGAGGAGCCCTTCGGCGGTCGCGGCGCCTCCTGGAAGGGCGCCTTCGTCGGCGGTCAGTACCTGGTGCACGCCGTGACCCAGGGCCCGCCCGGCGAGCAGCTCTACGGCAACTTCCCCGGCTACCACCGCTACCCGGCCACGTCCTAGCCCGCGGGCGGCCCGGCGCGAGGTTCCCTCGGGCCGGGCCGGCTCGCGCTACCGCTCGGCGGGTGCCAGCACGAGGTGGCCCGGTGGGCTGAGCGGCGTGGAGATGGTCCAGAACGGGTCGGGTCCGGGGCCGGGTTCGGCGGTGAGGACGTAGTCGATCCGGCGGGGCTCGGTGGGCGCGAAGTGGTGGTAGTTCCAGCGGAGCAGGGTTGCGGCGAGCGGTCCGGCTCGCCGCAAGCGCTCGTCGATCCCGGCGGCGAGGTAGCCGCGGTCGGAGAAGCCGTCGACGATGTGGCATTCGCAGAAGTAGGCCAGCGTTCCGATCTCGCCGGGGCTGGCCACGGTGGCGTCGCCGACGCGCTCGCCGATCTCGGCGCCGATGCGGGCGTAGTCGGCCGGGCTGGCCCAGTTCGTCTGGATCGGTGCCGTGCGCCACGGGGTGCCCTGCGCGAGGGCGAGGCCGACCTGCGGCACGAGCAGGATCGCGCCCAGCGCCGCGACGGGCACGCGCCAGCGCACCCCGGTCGCGACCAGCCCGAGCGCACCGCCGAGCGCCAGCGTCACGCCCATCAGCGAAGGCGCGTAGTACCAGTGGTAGGGCGGCACGTCCAACTGCGCGTAGAGCGAGTAGTGCGCCACGCCGCCGAGGCCGAGCACCGCCCACGGCCACGCGCGCGATCCGCGCCGCGCGACGGCGCAGCCGATCAGCGCGAGCAGGGCCACCACCCCGCAGGCGGCCGGAAGCGCGGCCAGCGCGGTCGGCAGCGGCGCCATGTCGTAGTACTTGCCCGGCCCGTTGCCGAAGCCGTAGCGGCCCCAGGACTCCTGCAACTGCTTGATCACCAGCGTGTCCGGGATTGCCGAGCCGAAGCGGAACCAGCTGAAGGCGAACCACGGCGCGCACACCAGGAGCGCGGTGGTCAGCCACTTCCACCAGCCGAGCCACATCCGCGGGCACCCGAGCAGCACGGCGATCACGAACACGCCCAGGTCCAGGCGGGTCAACGCCAGCGCCCCCACCGCCAGGCCGAACAACCACGGCCGCCCGCCCGTGACCGCGGCCAGCAACGTCGCCAGCAGCGCGGCGGCCAGGGTCATCTCCAGGCCGACGGTCGACAGCAGCAGCGGGTTCACGCCCACCAGGGCGGCGGTGAGCGTCCCGGTCCAGCCGGGCATGCCGCGGTCCAGCGCGCCGCGGCGGAGCGCCAGGACCAGCACGACCGCGCTGGCGACGAACAGCGCGCCCAGGGCGAGCACGGGGCTGCGCAGCGCGAGCGTCAGCGCCGCCAGCAGCAGCACGTTGCCCGGCGAGGTCGCGGAATTGGCGGTCTCGTCGGGGATCATGCCCCAGTGCCCGTGCAGTGCCACGCCGCGCGCGTAGCCCAGGGTGATGTAGGCGTCGTCGGTCAACGCGTCGTGGACCAGCCAGAACAGCGCTGCCGCCAGCACCGCGGCGGTGGCCGCAGCGGTCCACGCCGGTCGGTTGGTGCGCTGCCGCGCCCCTGCTGCGGTGTTCCGGGAACTCGCCGAAAGCGCCTCACCTGCTGCCGCCCGCACGACGTTCATCCTTCGCCCCCAGGTCGAAAGGCACGGTGTGACGCTGTGGGAGTCTTCCAGAACTTCGCCGCGCCGCCCGTTTTGCGCGGTCTGCCACCCGGCCGAATGAACCGGCCTGGCCGGAGACCCAACCGTTGCGAGGCACTTTCGGGTTCACCGTTCCGGGAACCCCTTCCAGAGCGGATCATCGCGGCCCCCCGGGGATGCCTTCGCACGTGAGAGGGCGGATCAGGATCGCGCCCGGGGCCGCCGCAGCAGCGCGAGCACGGTCGTGCGCTCGAGGCCTGCCACGGCGATCGCCCGCGCCTGCTTCAGCGGCCGTCCTGCGCGGCGAACCCGCAGGCCGCGGGCTCGGCCGGTGGTTCGGCCAGGGGCCCGCCGAGCAGGTTCCCGGCGAGCTCTCCGACGTTGCGCCCGCAGATCCTGCCCTGGCAGGCGCCCAGACCCGCACCGCAGCGCAGCCGCAGCGACGCGAGGTCGCGGGCCGCGTGCTCGACCACCGCTTCGCCCAATTCGCGGTAGGTGACGTCCGCGCAGCGGCAGACGAGGGTCTCACCGGTGAGCCACTGCGGCCAGTCCCGCCCGATCGGGTGCGCCGCGGCCATCGCGCTACCGAACCGACGTCCACAGCGGACCTTCAAACCCGCTCGCTTGGCCTGCTTTTCGAGATCCGCCCAGGTCGTGGCGCGGGCCTGCACAGCGGCGGCCATGCCGGCGAGAGCTCCCTCGGCCGCCGCCGGCTCGGCCCCGGCGATGCCGGTGAGCTCACCGGCGGCGTAGATCCGCGGCACCGAGGTTCGCTGGGCGGCATCGACGTGCACGAACCCGTCCACGAGCCGGCAGCCGGCCGCGCGGGCCAGTTCGGCGCGGGGTTCGAAACCGTGCCCGACGCACACCGCGTCGACCGCGACCGACTCGCGGCTGCCCGGGATGGGGCGCCACCGCGCGTCCAACCGGGCCACGACGGCCTCGCGCACCCGGCCCCGGCCGCGCGCCGCGACCACCGCGGTGCGACGCCGGTAGGGCGCGTTGCCCGCGATCCGGCGGGCGTAGCCGGCCAGCTCGACCAGCGCGCCCCAGGCCAGCACCGACGGCCTGCGCAACCAGGCCCCGGGCTCTCCCGCCTCCAGCACGCCCAGCACCTCCGCGCCCACGTCGAGCAGCGCCTCGGCCGCCGGCAGCAGGCTCGGGCCGGTCCCGCTGACCAGCACCCTCCCGCCGACCGCGACGCGCTGGCCGGAGGCCATCGCCTCGGCCGCCCCGGTGGTGCACACGCCCGGCAGGTCCCAGCCGGGGAAGGGCAGCACCCGCTCGGCGGCGCCGGTGGCCAGCACCACGGCCTCCGCGCGCACCGACTCGTCGACGCGCCCGGGCGAGTCGGCCGGACCTGCCCGCAGGTGCACCGCGCGGCCGTCGACGGCCCGCACCTCGGCGCCGGCCAGGTGGCGGATGCGCGGGTGCGCGCGGACCTCCTCGGCGAGCGCGACGACCTGGGCCTTCCTGCGCTGGACGCGCTGCGGCCGAACCGCGTCGAACTCGGCGGGCAGCGGCTGGTGCAGCTGCCCGCCGAGATCGGAACCCGCGTCGGCCAGGACGACCTCGGCGCCGCAGCGCGCGGCGTTCATCGCGGCGCTCATGCCGGCCGGTCCCCCGCCGATCACCACGACGGTCACGCGACCTCGCCCTCGTCGCCCTGCGCGCGGATCACGTCGCCCGGTCGCGCCTCCCGCCGGCAGGCGCGCACGTCGGCGACGCCGTTGACGGTCAGCAAGCAGTCGAAGCACTCACCGGTGCCGCAGAACAGCCCGCGCGGGCGGCCGGACCGGCTGATCCGCCAGGAGGTGCGACCGAAGGCCATGAGCACCGCGGCGACCGTCTGCCCGCCGCGCGCCTCGATGCGCCGACCGTCGACCTCGACGGTGAAGCGGCTGCGGTAGCGGGGCTCGGCCGGGTCGAGGTGCTCGGGCAGCCGGAAGGGACCCGTCATGCGAGCACCTCGCGCGACGACCGATGCATGCCCACCACCACAGCTCTTCGCTCCCCCGAGGACCAGATCCGACTCGCCCGGGCGGGACTCCGGGCGCCCGTCGGCATTCAACGACTCCGCGCGCGATCGCGCATCAATCCAACGGCGGATCCGGCGGAGGACGCTCGCACCAGCCGGGTCGTGCCAGCCCCCGCCTTTAGGCGGAGGAGGGCGGCGAAGGCGGAAAGCCGGCCCCGGCGGCTGCGGCCGCCTGCGCTGCGGCGCCTGCCGGGGCGCGGCCCCTTCCCCTCCGGTGGCCCGGTTCGACGCTCGCCCCGTTCACCGAACGCGGGGCGCTGCGGGCGCGCGGCCTGGTGCCGGCGGTCAACGCCGGTATCGATCGGTGCACCACGCCGCGCTTCCCCTCCGCCGAACTCGAGCTCGCCGACCAAGGTAGCCAGCTCGGCCGGTGCTTCAGCACCGTTGACGAGAACTCGCCCGACGCGCCGCGTTCACCCCACCGGCGAAGCCACCGCGAGCGCTCCCGGACCCGGCGGGGACTACGATGCGTGGTCGGCAACTCGTTCGCGTTCTCCGGGTCGGCACGGCTTGGACCTGCGATGAGGGTGAGGCATAGTGAATTTCCGACCCCGCCCGTGATCAAGATCGTATGGCCGGGCGTGCACGCAGTGCCGTAACGTCCGCAGCCGCTCGAAGATCATTTCTTCCACCACCAGGGAGGTACCGCACGTGGAACAGGTGGTCCTGCTCGACGAGACCGGCGAGGCGATCGGCGTCGAGGACAAGGCGACCGTGCACCACCGGCAGACCCCGCTGCACCTGGCCTTCTCCTGCTACGTGTTCAACGATCGCGGCGAGTTCCTGCTCACCCAGCGGGCGCACCACAAGCGGACCTTCCCGAGCGTGTGGACCAACACCTGCTGCGGGCACCCTGCCCCCGAGGAGGAGATGAAGGCGGCGATCACCCGCAGGCTCGGCGAGGAGCTCGGGCTTCGGGTGCGCGGCCTGGAACTGGTGCTGCCCGGCTTCCGCTACCGCGCCGAGATGGACGACGTGGTGGAGAACGAGATGTGCCCGGTGTTCGTGGCGTTCACCTCCGACTCCCCCAGCCCCAACCCGGACGAGGTCGCCGAGACCCGCTGGGTGGCCTGGCCCGAGTTCTCCGCCGGGGTGCTCTCCGGCGACGTCGAGGTCTCGCCCTGGTGCCGGCTGCAGGTCGCCGAGCTCGCCGAACTCGGCGAGGACCCGTCGTGGTGGCCGACCGGGGCACCCGTGCAGTTGCCGCCCGCCGCGCAGGTGGCGTGAGACGTCCGCAGTTCGGCCCGCGACCGCACCTCCTCGGGGGCGCGGTCGTGGGCCGAACTGCTAGGTGAGCGCTCGCGTCCAGCTCCACTCGCCGGGCTCCGGCGCGCCCACGAGCTTGAGCCCAGCGCCGCGCAGCGTGCGCGCGATGGCGGTGTTGTCCACGTGGGTGTGCGCGGTGAGCTCGCTGAGGCCCAACCCGGTGGCCTGCTCGGCGAGCTGCTCGGCCAGCAGCGCGCCCACTCCCCGGCGCTGCCAGTCGTCGCGCACCAGCAGCGCCAGCTCCCCGGCGTCGCCGTCGTACATCAAGTTGCCCATGCCCACCACCGAGCCGTCCGGTCCGAGCGCGATCAGGCAGCGCCCCAGCGCTGGGGTCAGCAGGCGGCGCAACCCGCCGTCGGCCGAACCGGGCCCCGGGCTGAAGTAGCGCCCGCTGCGGGCGGCCGTCGAGCAGCGCTGGTGGAACTCCTCGACCAGCTCGATGTCGGCGCGGTCGGCGGGGCGCACGGTCAGCGGCACGCCCCGCGAGGTCGCGACGTCCCGGGTCACCGGGCGCAGCCGCGCGCGGCAGCTGGCCGCCAGGTCCGACATCGCGCGCGCCCTGGCGAACTCGGCCGGGGTGAACGCGCCACCGGAGCGGTGCAGCACCAGCACCCCGCCGCCGGGATCTGTCAGGCACATCGCGTCCCCGGCGAGCTCGCCGACCTGCGGCGAGTCGGCCTCCTCCTGCCAGCGCACCTCGACCGCGCCGAGCAGCGAGCGCAGGGCGCGCACCAGGTCGGTGCGCCCGCCGACCAGATCGCTGGCCAGGGTGGCGGTCCGGGTGGGCACGTCGTCGAGCTCCCGGACGTCGGCGCGCACCGCGGTCACCTCGTCGGCCCCGGCGGCCTCCACCGCCGCGACCAGGTCGCGCTGCTCGACCCGCGCGGGCACGTGCAGCAGCACCTCGTCCACGGCGCCCTCGGCGACCGGGTGGACCTGCATGGTCCGGATGTCGCCGCCGAGCGCGGCCAGCGCACCGGACAGCCGGGCGAGGCGTCCGGGGGTGTCGGTGACCGAGGCGCGCAGCCGCCAGAGGTGCTGGACCGCCGGCGCCTCGCGTTCGGTCGGCTGCTCGGGCGCCGGAGCGCGGGAGCGGCGGCGCCCGGTCAGCCGCACCGCGCCGATGACCAGCAGCGCCGCGCCCGCGCACAGCAGCACCGCGGTGGCCGCGTCGTGGCCGCCGGTCGCGACCGCGTGGGCCGCCCCGGCGGCCAGGACCAGCACGGCCAGTTCGAGGATCTCGCGGTCCCAGGGGCCTCGGCGCTGCGTTCCGGAAGTCATGCCCACATGGTCGCGGGCGCGGATTGCAGCGGTTCGCACCGCGATGACATCCCGGTAAAACCGGGAGCCGCGCGTTCCCGGTGGATCAGCCGGGTTGTTGGCCGTAGGCGCGGAACATCGGGGCGCAGCGTTCGAGCTCCCCGTCCGGCAGCAGGCGCGGGTCGCCGACGCGGGCGGCGGTGAGCCACAGCTGGCAGATCCACTCCAGCTGAGCCGCGCGGGCGTAGGCCTTGGGCAGCGCGTCGGCGATGGTGATCGTGCCGTGGTTGCGCAGGATGCCGCCGGTGCGGTCGCGCAGCGCGGTCGAGACCGATTCGGCCAGCGCTTCGGTGCCGAAGGTGGCGTACTCGGCCACGCGCACCGGCCCACCGAAGTCCGCCAGCTGGTAGTGCACCGCGGGCACCTCGTCGCGCAGCAGGGAGAGCGCGGTGGCGTGCAGCGAGTGGGTGTGCACCACCGCTCCCGCCTCGTGAGCGCGGTAGGCGGCCAGGTGCATGGGCATCTCGGAGGTCGGCTTGAGCGCGCCGTCGACCACCGCGCCGTCGAGGTCGACCACCGGGACGTCCTCGGCGCGCATCCGGTCGTAGTCCACGCCGGAGGGGGTGACCGCGATCAGGTCTCCGCTGCGCACCGAGACGTTGCCGGAGGTTCCGACGACGAGCCCGTCGTCGATCATCCGCCGCGCGATGGCGATGACCTCGTCGCGCTCCTCGGCCAGTTGCAACGTGCTCACTCCTCGGGATCGGGCGGTTCGGCGCCGGACCGCGCCCCCGATCGGGCCGGTCCGACGCCGAACCGCCGGTTCAGCAGGCGGTTTCGTACTCGTCGATGGCGGCGACCTTGCCCGCGGAGGCGGAGGTCTCGTCGAAACGGTAGTCGAGCCACTCGCCCGCGAGCTTGCGGGCGAGCTCCAGGCCGATCACCCGCTGGCCGAAGCAGAGCACCTGCGCGTTGTTGCTCAGCACCGAGCGCTCCACCGAGTAGCTGTCGTGCGCGGTGACCGCGCGGATGCCGGGCACCTTGTTGGCGCTGATGGCCACGCCCAGCCCGGTGCCGCACACCAGCAGCGCGCGGTCGGCCTCGCCCTCGGCGACCATCCGAGCCGCGTGCACCGCCACGTGCGGGTAGGCGGTGTGCTCGTCGGCGCCCACGCCGACGTCGACCACGCTCGCCACGCGCGGGTCGGCTTCCAGGTCCCGCTTGAGCGCGTCCTTGTAGTCCAGTCCGGCATCGTCGGAGCCGACCACGATGCGCCACGCCTGTTCGCTCACGCCGCTTCCTCTCGCTCTCCGAGGAGTTCGCCGATCCGGGTCAGCGCGAGCGCCAACGACGTCGCACCCGGATCGGGAGTTCCCACGCTCCGTTCCGCCAGCGGCCGGGCCCGCCCGGTGCGGGGCCGCAGATCGGCGGTGTCCGCGGCGGCCTTGGTGGCCACCTGCGCCGCGCGCCGCCACGCCTCGGCGCCGCCGTCGCCGACGGCGGCGCGCAGTTCGGCGGTGAACGGCTGCAACGCGTCCACGAGGGTCTTGTCGCCGGGTTCGGCGCGTCCGAGCCGCCGCACCGCGGCGAGCGCGGCCTCCGCCCCGGCGACGAGGTCCGCGCCGACCGCTGGCCGGTCGTCGGGCAGCAGGTCGCCGAAGGACCGCAGCGCCGCTCCCCACAGCACCCCGGAGGTGCCACCGGCCTTGGCGGCCCACGCGTCGCCCGCGGCGACCAGCACCGCGGCCGGGCCGACGCCCTGCGCGGCGATGTCCCGCGCCGCCTCGGCGGCCGCGCCGCTGCCCCGGGTCATGCCGCGACCGTGGTCGCCGTCGCCGGCCACCGAGTCCATCCGGCCGAGCTCGTCCTCCTGCTCGCGCATGAGCTCGGCCATCGCGTCCAGCGCGCGCACGACCTCGGCCGCGGTCCGCTGCCCCTCGGCCGGGGCGATGACGACCGGTTCCCGCTCGATCTCGGGGAGCTCGTCGTCGTCCTCGGCGGTTCCGCTCGACGGTGCGTCGCCCTTGCGGTAGGCGGGGGTGTCGGCGGGGGCCTGCCAGAGGCGTTCGAGCTCGTCGTCGAGCCAGGTCAGGGTCAGCGAGCAGCCGGCCATGTCCAGGCTGGTGACCAGTTCGCCCACCTCGGGGGCCACGACCTCCAGGCCGGCTTCGGCCAGCAGCCGCGAGACGGTGCCCCAGACGACGAACAGCTCCTCGTACTTGGTCGCGCCGAGGCCGTTGAGGATCGCGGTGACCCGCCGCCCGCCGTCGGCGGGCGCCTCGGCGAGCAGCCCGTCGACCAGGATCTTCGCGAGCTCCGAGGCCGAGGGCATCTCCCGCTCGGAGACGCCGGGCTCGCCGTGGATGCCCAACCCGAGGCCCATGCGCCCCTCGGGCACCTCGAACAGCGGGTGGTCCTGGCCGGGCAGGGTGCAGCCGTCGAAGGCCACTCCGAGGCTGCGGGTGCGCTCGTTGGTGCGCTCGGCCACGCGCACGACCCCGTCGAAGTCGTACCCCTCCTCGGCCGCCGCGGAGGCGACCTTGAACACCGGGAAGTCGCCGACCACGCCGCGCCGCCTGCCCGCCTCCTCGCTCGGGGCGCTGGCCACGTCGTCGGTGACCACGGCGTTGTGGGCGCGGATGCCCTCGCGCTGCAACCGTTCCACGGCGAGCCCGAAGTTCATGTTGTCGCCGGCGTAGTTGCCGAAGGAGAACACCACGCCGGCGCCCCGATCGGCCGCCCGCGCCACCGAGTAGGCGTCCTCGGCCGAGGGCGAGGTGAAGATGTTGCCGATCACCGCTCCGTCGGCGAAGCCGGGACCGACCACGCCGCAGAACGCCGGGTAGTGCCCGGAGCCGCCGCCGGTGACCACCGCGACCTTGCCCTTGCGGGCGCGCTTGGCGCGAACCACGCCACCGGGAACCCGGCGCACGTGCTCGGGGTGCGCGGCCACGAAACCGGTGACCATGTCCTCGGTGAACGCGGCCGGATCGTCGTAGAGGCGCGTCATGCGGAATCTCCTCCCCAGTGCGGGCGAGCGCGGTCGATGGAAGCCAGGTACTCGCGGTACCCGCGGTCGTAGAAGGCCGCGGCGTCGGGATCGGGCTCGACGGTTCGGCGCTCGGCGGCCCACCGATCGCGGTCGACGGGGTCGCCCAGGGAGTCCCAGGCGGTCATCGCCGCGCCGCGGGCGCCCACGCCCTCCTCGTGCGGCACGTGCAGCGGCCTGCCGAGCACGTCGGCGAAGATCTGGCTCCACCGGGCCGAGCGGGCCCCGCCACCGCAGGCGGCGACCTGGCCGGTCAGCCCGGCGGACTCCAGGTTGTGCCGGGCCGCGTAGGCCACGGCCTCGCACATCGCGCGCACCATGTCCGCGCGGGTGGTCTCCAGCGACAGCCCGGTGAACTGACCCCGCGCCCTGGCGTCGACGAACGGGGCGCGCTCGCCGGAGCTGGACAGGAACGACAGCGCCGAGACCCCGCCCGCGCCCGGTTCGCTCCGCGCGAGCAGGGTTTCCAGGTCGGCGACGTCGTGGCCGACGGTGCCGAGCACCCAGTCGAGGTTGGCGGTGCCCACCATGGCCGGCATCACCCGCAGGTAGCGCTCGGGAACCGGGGTCGCCAGCCACATGCCCGCGGGCTCCCCGGCGGGATCGATGTCGACGGTGTCGCGCAGCACCTGGCAGCCCAGCGTGGTGCCGATGACCAGGCTGCCGTCGCCGACCGCGCCGACCCCGGAGCCGAAGGCGCAGGCGGGCAGGTCGAACGGGCCCGCCGAGACCGGAAGTCCCGAGGGCAGGCCGAGTTCGGCGGCGGCCTTGCCGCTGAGCGCGAAGAGCTTGCCGGGCGGGGCGGGTTCGGCCAGCAGATCGCGGTGCTCGGCGATCCCGCAGATCTCCAGGGCCTCGGTCGAGTAGGTGCGGCTGGGCACGTCGAGGAACGGCAGCGAGGCGTCGGAGGCGTCCACGGTGATCTCGCCGGTGAAGCGCTGCACGATGGCGTCCACGCAGTACCCGGCCACCGCCGCGCGTCGCAGCCGCTGCGGTTCGTGCTCGGCGAGGTGGGCCAGCAGCGGCCCGGCCGAACCGGGGAACATCCCGGAACCGGTGCGCGCGTAGACCTGCTGCTGCACGCCCGAGTCCGCCCACCCGGCGAGCACCTCGGAGGAGCGGGCGTCGAGCCAGGAGATGGCGTGGCCGACCGACTCGCCCGCCTCGTCGCGCAGCCACAACCCGTCGCCCTGCCCGGTCAGGGCCAGCGCTTCGACGCTCTGGCCCGCCTGCTCGGCGGCGGTCACGACCTGCCGCACCACGTGCACCACCGAGTCCACGACCTCGTCGAGGTCCTGCTCGACGCGTCCCGGGCCGGGCCGGTGCAGCTCGGAGCGCCTGCTGCGGGTCACCAGCGCCGAACCGTCGCGGCCCAGCAGGGAGGCCTTGGTGACCGAGGTTCCGACGTCGACTCCGATGATCATGGCCGCAGGTCCTCGAACTTCGACAGCACGTCCGGGTTGGCCACGAAGCGCGGCTGCTGGCCGCCGAGGAACCGGGCCACCTCGCCCGCGACGATCTCGGCCGCGCGGTGGGCGGTCTGCCGGGTCGCGCCGGCCAGGTGCGGGGTGGTGATCACGTTGGGCGCGTCGAAGAGCGGCCAGTCGCGCGGCGGCGGTTCGATGTCGTAGACGTCGACGGCCAGGGCACCGAGGTGACCGGACTCGAGCAGCCCGGGAAGCGGATCGTAGTCCAGCAGGCCGCCGCGGGCCGAGTTGACCAGCACGGCGCCCTCGGGCAGCAGCTTGAGGTTGTCGGCGTTGAGCAGGTGCTCGGTCTCCGGGGTGAGCCGGGCGTGCAGGCTGACCACCGAGCTGCGGCGCAGCAGCTCGTCGAGCTCGACGAGCTCCACGCCATCGGCGCTGGCCTGGCCGGGGTCGGCGAACGGATCGGCGACCAGCACCCGGGAGCCGAAGGCGTGCAGCACGCGGGCGACGATGCGGCCGATGGCGCCGTAGCCGACGAGACCGACGGTGGAGCCCTCCAGCTCGATGCCCGCGTTGTCGTAGGCGTAGTAGTCGCCGCGCCAGTTTCCGCCCTTGAGCTCGGCGTCCGAGCCGGGGATGCGGCGCAGCGCGGCGAGGATCAGGCCGACGGCGAACTCGGCGGCCGCCGCGGCGTTGCGCCCCGGGGCGTAGCTGACGATGACGCCCTGCTCGGTGGCGGCCGCGAGGTCGACGTTGACCGGTCCGCCGCGGCAGACGCCCACGAACTTCAGGTTCGGCGCGCCGGCCAGCACCTCCGCGGTGAAGGGGGCCATCTGGGTGGCGACGATCTCGGCGTCGCCGAGGGCGTCGAGCAGCTGCTGCTCGGTGCCGCTGGCCTCCTTCACGTTGCCCACCGGGCCGAAGGGCTCGACCGGCCACGGCAGCTGCAGCTGGCTGAGCTGGAGGTCGTGGGCACCGGCGGCGCGGCGCAGCGCGTCGGCGAACACCTCGGGGTGCACGAAGTGATCGCCTGCGGCCAGAACGCTGGTCATGCGGACTCCTTTGTCACGTGGAGGTGTTCAGTTACCCAGGCAGCTGATCAGGTGCGCGCGCACGTCGTCGAGATCGGTGGCGACGTAGCCCGCCCCGGCCAGCGCGTCCTCCGCGGGCGGGTAGTCGCCGTTGGGGATGGCCACCACCGACATGCCCGCGGCCGCGGCGGCGCGCAGCCCGTTGCTGGAATCCTCCACCGCGAGGCAGCCGGCCGCCTCGGTTCCGAGCTTGCCCGCCGCGGCGAGGTACACGTCGGGGCTGGGCTTGCCCTTGGGGACCTCGGCGCTGGAGACGGTGGCCGTGAAGTGCTCGGTCAGGCCGTGCCGGTCGAGCACCGCGTCGATGAGCCTGCGCGGTGCGGAGGAGGCCAGCGCGATCGGCGCGCGGGCCGCGACGTCGGTGACCATCTTCTCGGCCCCGGCCAGCAGCTCGATCTCACCGCCGTCGAGGGCGGCGATCATGTCGTCGACGACCAGCCGCTCGGTGGTCTCGACGTCCTCGGAGGCCTTGCTGAACTCGGCGAGGAAGGCCGCCCACTCCGGCGCGCTCATCCCCTGGACCTGCCGGGTCTCGGTGCTGGTCCAGGTCGCGCCGCGGTCGGCGGCGAACCGCGCCCACATCCGCTCCCACAGGTGCTCGCTCTCGACCAGGACGCCGTCCATGTCGAAAACGACCGCGCGGTGCGCGCCGTCCGGCCCATCGGACTGGGTCATCTGTACCTCCCGCCAAACGCTGATGGAGCTAAATTAACAGCTATACCGTTAACTGTCACTGGTTCAGTGATAGATCGTGTGGCGTTCGGTGCGCAGCAGCGCCGGGAAGGCAAGATGTCCCCATGGCGTCCGCATCGAAGAAGCAGTCCCCCAGGCTCCTGCGCCAGCAGAAGATCATCGACCACGTGGTCGCGCAGGGCTTCGCCAGCGCCGCGGAGCTGTCCTCGCTGACCGGCGTCAGCCTGATGACGGTGCACCGCGACCTCGACGACCTGGTCACCCGCGGACTGCTGCGCAAGTACCACGGCGGGGTGTCGGCCCAGCCCTCCACGGTGTTCGAGTCCAGTTCGGACTTCCGGTTGCACACCCACACCGCGGAGAAGGAGGCGCTGGCCGGCGAGGCGCTGCGGTTCATCACGCCCGGCACGTCGGTGATGCTCGACGACTCCACCACCGCGCTCGCGCTGGCCAGGCTGCTGCCCGACGTCGGCCCGCTGACGGTGGTCAGCAACTACCGGCAGGTGCAGGAGGTGCTGCGCGACACCCCGGACATCCGGCTGATCGGGCTGGGCGGCGAGTACTCCCGCACCCACGACTCCTACATCGGGCTGCCGTGCCAGGAGATGGTCAGCGCGTTCTCGGTGGACATCGTGTTCCTGTCCACCTCGGCGATGAACGCCCGGCTGACCTACCACCAGGAGCAGGAGATCGTGCTGGTCAAGCGCGCGATGCTGGCAAGCGCCACGACCAAGGTGCTGATGATGGACGCCAGCAAGGTGGGGCGCTCGGCGCTGCACCAGTTCGCGCCGGTCAGCGCCTTCGACCACGCCCTGCTGGCCGGCGAGCTGGACGAGGCGCTGCTGGAGGAGATGCGCGAGCAGACCGACGTGCGCCACGTCGCCACGCCCTGAGCACGGGCCCCGGGGGTCACACCGCTCCCATTCGCACCGATCTGAATTAACGTCTTGCGTGTTAACTTCAACTAGGTGCATGATAGCGATCACTTCTTGGCTTGGGCGCGGACGCGCCGGGTACTTTCGATCGCTTGGAGACAGTGATGTCCCAATCCACCTCCGCGGACACCGGTTCCGCGGCCCCTGGCGGTTTCCTGGACCGCATCGGCATCCCCCGGAAGCTGTTCTGGGGCTTCGTCGCCGTGCTGATCTTCATGATCGGCGACGGCGTGGAGACCACCTTCCTGTCCGACTACCTGCAGCGCCCCGAGGGCGGTGCGCTGCCGGGCGCGGTCGCCTCGTTCGCCACCGTGACGCTCTACGGCGTCGCGGCCATGATCGCGGCCTGGTTCTCCGGGACGCTCTCGGCGATCTGGGGCCCGCGCCGGGTCATGTGGCTCGGCGGTGCCTGGTGGGTGGTGTTCGAGATCATCTTCCTGTTCATCGCGCTGCCGACGCAGAGCGCGGTGCTGATCGTGGGCGCCTACGGCCTGCGCGGCTTCGCCTACCCGCTGTTCGCGTTCTCCTTCCTGGCCTGGGCGCAGGTCGCCAGCCCCACGAAGATGCGCGGCTCGGTGGCGGGTTGGTTCTGGTTCGCCTTCACCGGCGGCCTGCCCACGCTGGGCGCGGCCTTCGCGGCGCTGTCCATGGGCGGTCTGGGCCTCAGCGACTACGGGACCCTGGTGCTGTCGCTGATCCTGGTCACCGTCGGTGTGCTGATCGGTTCCTTCGGGGTGCGCGAGGAGCACGGCCTGCAGCCGATCGCCGACGAGACGGTGAAGAACCCGCGCAGCCTCAAGCGCCTGTCCGAGGGCGTGGACATCCTGTGGCGCGACCGCCGGGTGCTGGCCGGCGGCCTGATCCGCATCGTCAACACCACGCCGCAGTACGGGTTCTTCGCGATGTTCCCGTTCACCTTCGGCCCGGCCGCGCCCGACGGCGGCTTCCTCACCGCCTCGCAGGTGGCGATGCTGGCTTCGATCACCTACGGCGCCAACATCGCGGCGAACCTGTTCTTCGGCGTGTTCGGCGACCGGTTCGGCTGGCGGCGCACGGTGACCTGGTTCGGCTGCGTGGGCTGCGCGATCGCGACCCCGCTGTGGTACTTCACCGCGATCGCCTCGCAGAACTTCGCGATCACCGCGTCCTTCGGCGTGATCTACGGGCTGCTGCTGGCCGGGTTCGTCCCGCTGTCGGCGCTGATGCCCTCGATGGTCGCGCCCAAGGACAAGGGCTCGTCGCTGGCGGTGCTCAACTTCGGTGCCGGTGGCGCGGCGTTCGTCGGACCGGTGGTGGTCACCGTGCTCTACCCGTTCGTGGGTGGCGGCGGCGTGGCGATCGCGTTCTGCGCGATGTACCTGCTGGTCGGGCTGCTGTCGCTGCGGATGAAGGACAGCAGCGACCCGGGCGAGGTCAAGCCCGGGCGGGCCGAGGCGGCCACCGCGGGCGCCACTGCGTGACAGCGGATGCGGTGGGTCCGGCGCGAGTCGCGCCGGACCCACCGCACGTCGCGCCCGGCCGGTCATCCGCGGCTCACCGGTGCGCCCTCGTCCCCGACCGACCAGAGGACCGGGGCGCCCCGATCGTCGAGCGCGGCCACCAGGGAGCCGCTCGGGTCGAGCGCCGGACCGCCTTGGATCCGCGGGCCCGTCCGGCTCCCGGTCGCGCTGAGCACCTCCAGTCGTCCTGCGCCGTTGCGCACCGCCAGGAGCGGCCGTCCGGCCGCGTCCACCGCCAGCGCCGGATCCGACAGCGCCTCGGCCTCGCGGCGCAGCACCGGGCGCCAGCCGCTTCGCTCGGCGAGCACGACGAGATCGCCGCGCTCGTCGCGGAAGGCGGCCTGCGCGTGCTCCCCCGAGGTCGTGGCGATCGCGCCCGCCGGGCGAATCCCGTCGGGCACGGCGACCCGCCGCCCGCAGCTCCCGGACAGCCGCCAGCGCAGCATCCCGCCGGCGGCGGTGGTGGCCAGCACGTGCACCTGACCGGACGCGGTCACCAGGGCCGACACCGACTCGACGCCCGAACCGCCGAGCCGGCACCAGCCGCGGCCGTCGTGCACGCTCGCTCCCCCGCCCCGGTCGCGCACCGCGAGCACCAGCCGTCCCGCGACCTCGACGGCCGCGGGACGCGAGATCTCCACCCCGGGAGCTCGCGGCGGTGGGGCGCCGATGCGGTGCCACTCGCCTCCCGGCGCTCGGCCGAACACCGCGCCGGTGCGGCGCTGCTGGACCAGCAGGGTCGAACCGGCGAAGACCGCCGACCCCGCGCGCGGCGCGAACGGGGTGTCCACGGTGGACTCCCCGGTGCGATCGCCCGAGATGAGCCGGTCGCCGCGCACGTAGGCGTAGCGGCCGCGATCGCCGATCCAGCGCGCACCGAGCGGTCTTCGCTGGCGCATGCGCGCCAGCCACGAGGCGTACGGCTCACCGAGGCCGACCCGCGGGTCGTGCTCGGTGTAGGCGGCGAACGCGCTCCGCTTGTCGGCCAGGACCCGCGCGGGCAGGTTCGGCGGCGTGTCCGCGGTGTTGTACTGCCGGTAGTGCGCCACGAGCGCATCCGGCATCGCCTCGGCGACCAGGCGGGCGGTGATCACGTGGTCCGGGTGGTCCTGGAACCGCTGCCACTGCTGCTGGTACCGCGGGTCGGGACGCGGATCCTGGGTGCGCACCAGGTCCGGCTCGAAGACCGCCCGGAGCCGCCGCAGCGCGGACAGCAGCGAACCGCGGTCGTGGGCGCGCACCGGGATGCCCGAACCCGCCGCGGGCACGGTGCGCACCCGCTCCGAGGGGTCCCGCCAGAGCCTGATCAGCGCGTGCTCGCCACCGGTCGCGTTCGCGTCGTTGTCATCCGGCAGCCCCAGGAACACCAACGACACGCGCGGGCGGGCGCGCAACTGGTGCAGCTCGGCGACGTGCCCGCCCGGCAGTTCCAGCACCGAGCGGTCCCACCGGTCGGGCGCGCGGGCCATCGCGGCGAACGCGGCGCGCGCCCCGGCCTGGCGGTCGGCCGCGTAGTCCGCTGCCGGTTCGACATCGCTCTCGCCCGCGGTGATGAACACGGTGGTCACCCGCGCGCCCGAGCGGATCGACAGGCCCAGGTCGGGGGCCATGAACAGCATGTCGTCGTCGGGATGGGCCACGACCTGCAGGTGCGACGGCCGTTCGGCGGCCGCAGCTGCGGGCGTCGCCGGCAGCACCACCACCAGGAGCAGGATCAGCGCGGCGACGGGTTTCAACGCGGCCTCCTCGACATCACCAGGGCGGCGGCCGCCGCGCCGAGCACCAGCAGCACGCCGACCCGCAGCCCGGGCGGCGACCAGCTCACCCGCAGCGTCCCGCCGCTGACGTCCGACGGGATCCGCACCGCCAGCAGCCCGGCGCGCGTGCTCGACACCGCCAGATCCCGCCCGCCCACCGAGGCCCGGTAGCCGGGCCAGGCCAGGCGGGCGAACACCAGCCGGCCCGAGCCGGTGAACCGCACCCGCTCGGTGCGCGCGCCGAGCTGCCGGTCGTCGAGCACGCGCACGCCCCGCGCCTCGCTGAGCCGCCCGCCCGGCCAGGGCAGCGGATCTCGCCGGCGCAGGAGCACGACCTCGGCGTCGCGCCGCGCGATCGTCCAGCCCGGCGGCGGCTGGGCGACCTCGCGCAGCCTGCGCTGCACCACGACGTGGGTCGCCTTGAGCCGCTCGGCCAGCCCGCCGCGCCACAGCCGGTCGTACGCCCGCGGGCAGGTGGCGCCGAAGTAGTTCGAGCACAGCGCCTCGCGCAGGGCCTCGTTGCCGATCCCGCTGTAGGACACCAGCCCCGCCACCCCCGCCGCGGCGGGCATGTTGCCGAACAGCAGGGTCGACCAGGCGCTGCCGTCGGCGATCCGCTCGGGCGGGACCCGCTCGCGCGCGGCGATCTGCACGACCGTTCCGCCGCGCAGCGGGGCGTGCTCGGCGCGCAGCGCGGACACGTCGGTCGGGAACCCGTAGTCGGCGACGTCGCGGTTGGCGGGGAACCACAGCAGCTGCAGTCCCAGCACCAGCGCCGTGCCGAGGTGCAGCACCGCGACGGTCCGCCGCCGCCAGCGCAGGGCGGCCGCGAGCAGCACCGCGAGCAGCACCAGCGACAGCAGGTGCTCGGGGGCACGCGCGGGCAATCCCGCGAAGGCCAGGTATCCGCCGCCGAGCAGCACCAGCGCGGTGCAGCCCAACCGCAGCCGCAGCCGATCGGTGCGCACACCGCCGCTGAGCGCGACCGCCAGCAGCACCGCCACGGCCAGGTGCAGCACCTCGACGTGCCGCAGCGGCCAGCGGAACATCCACGCGTTCGACGGCCCCAAGCACAGCGCGAAGTACCAGCCGGCGATCGCGATCGCCCCGGCGCAGCGCCGACACGGCATCGCCCGCCAGTTCAACCAGGGCAGGATCGGCACGGCGAACCACGCCAGGTACACCGCGGGCACCGTCATCCGCACGTCGCCGAAGGACCGCACGTGCGGCAGGAAGCTGGGCAGGCTCGCGTTGAGCAGATCGCCAAGGCCTGGCACCAGCATCCCGGAGTTGAACAGCTCCTGGCCGCCGCGCCAGCCCGCGCTCGCGGTCACCAGCACCGGCCAGAAGATCAGCGGAACGCACGCGGCGATGGTCGCGATCGGCGGAAGCGCCCGGCGCGGGCCGAACTCCACCACCAGCACGGCGCACACCAGCAGCAGCGCCAGCAGCGCGTACGGATCGCCGGACGAGACGCACAGGTAGCCCAGCAGGAAGGGCAGCAGCGCGCGGGCGCGGCCGCGAAGGTGGCGGCGCAGCCCCCACCACGCCCACGGCAACCAGGCCAGGCCGATCAGCCCGCCCGCCCAGCTCGCGGCCTGGAAGTACAGCACGAAGCCGGAGAAGGGCAGCGCCACGGCCAGCGCCGAAGCCGGCCCCGGCCGCGCACCGTGCTCCCGGCACAGCAAGAAGGTGCCGGTGGCCAGCAGCACCAGGAACTGGATCTTGACCACGGCGGCGGCCACGCTCAGATCGCCGATGAGCGCGACGAGGACGAACTCGGCGAGGTTCACCGGGTTCCAGATGCCGAACAACCCCTCGGCAGCGAGGTTGCCGCCCATCCACGAGTCCGGTTCCAGGCCCAGCGACCACTGCCCGGCCAGCAGCCGCTCGCCGAGCCGGTGCCACATCGGCAGGAACTGCGCGGCGCTGTCGTCGGCGAAGTAGAAGGCCGGGTCGGCCAGCAGCGGCAGCGCGCCGAGCACCGCGGTGCCGGCAGCCACCGCGGTCGCGCCGCGCCAGGTCCCGTCGCGACGCCGGCGCTCGGTGAGCACCGCGCGGGTGGCCAGGAACGAGGCAGGCACCAGCGCGAACCCGACCAGCGGTGCCAGGCGCTGGTCCACGCCGAACACGACGACCGCCGCGGCCACGGCCAGCGTGCTCGCCCCCAGCAGCGCCAGGCTCGACAGCGGGAACAGCAGCAGGCTGCGCGCGCTGGGCGGCACCCCGAAGGTGAAGCGGCAGTTGAGCAGGTAGGAGCAGGCGGTGGCCGCAGCGGTGGCCAGCACGTGCGCCAGCAGGTAGGGCAGCACCAGCCACAGCACCAGGTACACCGCCCAGTGCACGGTGGTGTTCGCGCCGCCGACCAGCGCGAAGCGGGCGAACCGCGAATCGCCGAGCCGGTGCATCCCGGCTCACCGGGCCAGTTCCGCGGCGGGCGGGCGAGTCCCGGCGGGAGCGGGCCGGGACGGCGGACCGACCTCCTTGACCAGGTAGTGCGGCCGCCGCTTGGCCTCGGCGCAGCTGCGCCCCAGGTACTCCCCCAGCACCCCGAGCCCGCACAGCTGCAACCCGGCCAGGCCCAACGTCACCGGCAGCAGCCCCGACGGCCTCGGCGCCCCGCCGCCCGCGGCGCGCCAGAGCACCCGACCGCCGCCACCGGCGGCGAGCGCCACCAGCGCCCCGCCGAGGTGGATCGCCGGCCGGAGGGGCTTGGTGTTGAACCCGGTCAGACCGTCCACGGCGTGGTCGAGCAGCGCCGGAACGCTCCACCGCGAACGGCCCGCCCGCCGGCGCACGTTGCGGTAGGGCAGGTAGGCGGTGTCGAAACCGATCCAGGAGAACAGGCCCTTGGAGAAGCGGTGGTGCTCGGGCAGCGACAGCACCGCGTCGACCGCGCGCCGCGACAGCACCCGGAAGTCCCCGGCGCCGTCCTGCAGCGGCACGTCGAGCAACCACCGCGCCAGCCGGTAGTAGGTCCGGGTCAGCGCGGTGCGGCACCGCCCCTCCCCGACCCGGCTGCGGCGGGCCACCACCTGGTCGTACCCGGATTCGAGCACGACGAGCATGCGGCGCAGCAGCTCGGGCGGGTGCTGCAGGTCGGCGTCGAGCAGCGCCACCCGGCTGCCGCGCGCGTGCCGCAGCCCGCACAGCATCGCGGGTTCCTTGCCGAAGTTGCGGCTCAACGACACGTACCGGAACCGCGGATCGGCGGCGGCCAAGCGGCGCGCCTCGACCAGCGTGGCATCGGTGCTGCCGTCGTCGACCAGGATCACTTCGTAGTCACCGACGTGCCCGGACAGCGCCGTCACCAGCGCGTCGTGCAGTCGTTGCAAGCCGTGCCCCTCGTTGAAGCACGGCACCACCATCGACAGGTACATCGCAGATCTCATCCCACTCGGGAGCGGACCCGGCGGTCGACCGGGAAACCGCTGCGCGCCTTGCTGAATCCGCCGAGAACAGTGGCGCGGCGCGCACGATCACCCCCGCCCGACACACCACTCGAATCCCCCGTCCGAGTTGAAAATCGCTGCCGCGCCGCGAGGAGACCGCGCCCGCGATCTCGCCGCGGCGCGCCGCGGGACCTGCGCGGTGGGTGATCGCCCGGTTTCAGCGCGCGGGCACCAGGTGTCGTGTTTTGACCTGGCGGAGCAGGGGGCGATCGGTGATGGCAGGGTGGTTCGCATGTCGTCCGCATCGTTTCCTCGCCGAAGCGCCCGCACGCAGGGGTTCACCCTGGGGGCGCCCCGAAGCTTCACCGTCGTCGGCGACGGTGCGCGCGTGCTGTTCCTGCGGTCCGCCAGCGGCACCGACCGCACCACCGCGCTGTGGGCGCTCGACACCGCGAGCGGGCAGGAGCGGCTGCTGGCCGATCCGGCCGCGCTGCAGGCCGCTGATCAGGTGACCGCGGCCGAGCAGGCGCGTCGCGAGCGCGCGCGGGAGCGGGCGACCGGCATCACCGGGTACAGCACCGACCGCTCCGGTGAGCTCGTGGTGTTCCCGCTGTCCGGGCGGTTGTTCACCGCCGACGTCAACACCGGTGCCACGCGCGAGCTCCCGGCCGAGCAACCGGTCGCCGACCCGCGCCCGTCCCCGGACGGCGCGCGGATCGCCTACCTGGCGGGCGGCGCGCTGCGGGTGATCGAGGCCGACGGCACCGGGGACCGCGCGATCGCCGAGCCCGACGGGCCCGACGTCAGCTGGGGAGCGGCGGAGTTCATCGCCGCCGAGGAGATGCAGCGCTACCGCGGCTACTGGTGGTCGCCGGACGGTTCGCGGCTGCTGGCCGCGCGCGTCGACGAGAGCCCCGTCGACCACTGGTACCTCGGCGACCCGAACCAGCCCGACCGCGTTCCCACCGCCACCCGCTACCCCGCGGCGGGAACCGCCAACGCCGAGGTCGGCCTGGCGGTGTTCCACCTCGACGGGCGGCGCACCGACGTCGAGTGGGACCGGTCGGACTACCCGTACCTGGTCACCGCGCACTGGTCGGAGCACGGCAGCCCGCTGCTGGCGGTGCAGACCCGCGACCAGCGCACCCAGCTGGTGCTCGCCCTCGACCCGGGCACCGGCGCGACGACCGAGCTGCACCGCGACACCGACGAGCGGTGGATCGACGTCCTGCCCGGCTGGCCCGCCTGGAACCCCAGCGGTGAGCTGGTGCGCATCGAGGCCGCCGAGGGCGCCTACCGGCTGGTCGTCGGCGACAAGCCGTGGACCGGGGCGCCGCTGCAGGTCCGCGGGATCGTCGACGTCGGCGAGGACGTGCTGATCAGCGCTTCCGAGGGCGACCCGGCCGAGGTGCACCTCCACCGGGTGACCGCGGCCGGCGCGGAGCGGCTGACCACCGGCGCCGGGGTGCACGCGGGGACCCGAGGCGGGGAGGTGCTGGTGGTCTCGTCGACGACGCTCGACCAGCCGCGCTCCTCGACGGTGGTCTCCCGCGGCCAGCACCGCGTCGCCGAGATCGCCAACCACGCCGAGGAGCACGGCCTGGACCTCAACGTGCGGCTGCTGCGGCTGGGCGACCGCGAGCTGCGCAGCGCGCTGCTGCTGCCCAGCGATCACCGGCCCGGGGACGGACCGCTGCCGGTGCTGCTGGACCCCTACGGCGGTCCGCACGCCCAGCGGGTGCTGGCCCGCCAGCAGGGCTACCTGACCTCGCAGTGGTTCGCCGATCAGGGCTTCGCCGTGCTGGTCACCGACGGCCGCGGGACGCCGGGGCGGGGCCCGGTCTGGGACCGCGAGATCGCCGGGGACCTGGCCGGGCCGCCGCTGCAGGACCAGGTCGACGCGCTGCGCGCGGCCGCCGTCGAGCACCCCGAGCTGGACCTGGAGCGGGTGGCCATCCGCGGCTGGTCCTTCGGCGGCTACCTGGCGGCGCTGGCGGTGCTGCGCCGCCCGGACGTCTTCCACGCGGCCGTGGTGGGCGCCGGGGTGGTCGACTGGCGGCTCTACGACACCCACTACACCGAGCGCTACCTGGGCGACCCGAACACCTCGCCCGAGGTCTACGAGGCGAACTCGCTGCTGGGCGATGCGGCCGAGCTGCAGCGCCCGATGCTGATCGTGCACGGCACGGTCGACGACAACGTGGTGCTCGCGCACGCGCTGCGCCTGTCGGGCGCCCTCACGGCCGCGGGCCGCCCGCACCAGATGCTGCCGCTGCCCGGCGTGAGCCACATGCCCACCGACGAGACCACCGCGGAGAACCTCCTGCTGCTGCAGGTGGACTTCCTGCGCAAGTCGCTGGGCTAGCAGCAGCTCGGGATCGCTCCGGGCAGCGGGTCGGCACTAGCGCTGGGGCAGGGAGGCGACGAGTTCGAAGCCGCCGTCCTCGGAAGGCCCGGCGGTGAGCTCGCCCCCGACGGTGCGGACGCGTTCGGTGAGGCCGCTGAGACCCGCCCCGCCGGAGTCGACCGGTTCGCCCGTCGGCCGGCCTGGCGCGTCGTTGCTGACCACGATGCGCAGCGCGTCGGCCTGGTCGCTCAGGCGCACCCGGATCTCCGCTCCGGGTGCGTGCTTGGCGGCGTTGGTCAGCGCCTCCTGCACCACGCGGTAGGCGGCGCGCTCGACCGCGCCGGGCACCTCGTCGCGCACCAGCTCGCCGGAGAGCTCCACGGCCACGCCGGAGGCCCTGGCCTGCTCGACGAGCTCCTCGATGCTGCCGGAGTCGGCCTGCGCCGAACCGAGCCCGAGGGTCGTGCGCATCTCGCCGAGGGCTCGCCGGGACAGCGAGCGCACCCGCTCGGCGGCCTCGCGCACCTGCTCGTCGCCGCTGGTGGTCTTCAGCGCGGCGGACTCGACGGCGATCAGCGTGACGTGGTGGCCCACGGCGTCGTGGATCTCGCGGGCGATGCGGGCGCGTTCCTCGGCCCGCGCGGTCTCGGCCTTGGCCTGCGCCGCGACCTCGGTGGCCGCGGCCAGCCGCTCCACGCTCTCGGCCAGCCTCGCCCGCAGCGCCACCAGCGCACCCAGCGCGGCCGGGGCACCGGCTCCCAGCAGCACGAACCCGAGGGTCAGCGCCCACTGGCCGACCGCCAGCGACTCCGCGAACGCCACCGGCGCGATCGCGGCCACGCAGGTCAGCAGCACCCACCCGGCGAGCTCGCGCAGGTCCAGCAGTTCCCGGCCGAGGCGGAACATCGCCACCAGCATCGCGGCCCAGCCCAGGCCACCGGCCATCGCGGGCAGGCACAGCAGCACGCACAGCCGGGGCCACCGGTGCCGCAGCGGAAGCACCAGGGCCGCGCAGGAACCGGAGATCACCCCGTAGCCCATCGGGTCGGGCGCGGCGATCACCGCGGCCATCGGCAGCCCGACCGCCAGCACCTCAAGGGCGGCGCGGCGCCCGCGCGAACCGGTCATCGCTCCCCCTCGACCCGCTGCGCGATCAGCGCTGCCTGCACCCGGTTGTCGGCACCCAGCTTGGTCAGCACCGTCGACACGTAGCTCTTCACGGTGGCCTCGGTGAGCCCGAGCCGGGACCCGATGTCGGCGTTGGAGCGGCCGTCGGCCAGCAGCCGCAGCACCTGCCCCTCGCGCGCGGACAGCGCCCGCACCAGGCCCACCTCCCGCGAGTTGTCACTGTTGGTGCGCAGCCGCGGCAGCAGCCGGGCGGTGATCCGCGGGTCGAGCACCGCGCCCCCGGCAGCCAGGTCGTGCACCGCGCGCACCAGGGCCTCGGGTTCGGCGTCCTTGAGCAGGAAGCCGTTCGCCCCGAAGCGCAGCGCGTCGGCGACGTAGTCGTCCAGGTCGAAGGTGGTCAGCACCGCCGTGGCCGGGGCGGCGGGGTCGACCAGCATGTCGCGCAGCGCGGTCAGCCCGTCGGTGCCGGGCATCTGCACGTCGACCAGGGCCACGTCCGGCCGGTGCTCGGCCACCGCGGTCAGCAGCTCGGCGCCGTCGGCGGCCTCGGCCACGACCGCGATCGTCCCGTCGCCCTCCAGCAGCACTCGCAGGCCGCGCAGCAGCATGGGCTCGTCGTCGGCGAGCACGACCCGCACCGCGCGCCCGTTGCCGGTCGGCAGCACCACTGGCCTCACCTCCGCGTTCGCACCGCCCGCAGACTAACCGCCCCCCGCACGGGTGACGACACGGACTCCGCCGCGATGCGCAGGAAGGTCCCCGCACGAAGCGCGCGGGAACCTCCTCGTGGGCGCGGAGGGCTCAGCGGCGGCCCTTGCCCCGCTCCTTGCTCTCGCGGACCCGCACCGAGATGCGCACCGGGCTGCCGGTGAAGCCGAAGGTCTCGCGGAACTTGCGCTCCAGGAACCGGCGGTAGCCCGCTTCGAGGAAGCCGGTGGTGAACAGCACGATCGTCGGCGGGCGGGTCTGGGCCTGGGTGGCGAACTTGATCTTGGGCTGGCGGCCTCCGCGCGCGGGCGGCGGGTAGGCCGCGACCAGCTCGTTGAGCCAGTTGTTGAGCCGGCCGGTGGGCACCCGGGTGTCCCAGGACTCCAGGGCGGTGCGCAGCTGGGGAGCCAGCTTGGCCACCGAGCGCCCGGTGCGCGCCGAGACGTTGACCCGCTCGGCCCAGCGCACCCGCACCAGGTCGCGGTCGATCTCCTTCTCCAGCTGGCGACGCCGGTCGCCGTCGACCAGGTCCCACTTGTTGTAGGCGATGACCAGCGCCCGCCCGGCCTCGACGACCATGGTGATCACGCGCAGGTCCTGCTCGCTGATCGGCTCGGAGCCGTCGATGAGCACGATGGCGACCTCGGCGGCCTCGATGGCGGCCTTGGTGCGCAGCGAGGCGTAGTACTCGGTGCCGCTGGCGGTCTTGACCCGCTTGCGCAGCCCCGCGGTGTCGACGAACCGCCACACCTGCCCGTCGAGCTCGACCATCGAGTCCACCGGGTCCACGGTGGTGCCGGCGACGTCGTGCACCACCGACCGGTCCTCGCCGGTGAGCTGGTTGAGCAGGCTGGACTTGCCGACGTTGGGCTTGCCCACCAGCGCGACCTTGCGCGGTCCGCTCGAGGCGCCGAAGTCGTCGCGCGGGGTCTCCGGCAGCACCTCCAGCACCCGGTCCAGCAGGTCGCCCGAGCCGCGGCCGTGCAGGCCGGACACCGCCATCGGCTCGCCCAACCCCAGCGACCACAGGTCGTGGACGTCGGCCGCGCCGCGCTCGTCGTCGACCTTGTTGGCCGCCAGCAGCACCGGCCGCTTCGAGCGGCGCAGCACGCGGGCCACGGCCTCCTCGGTACCGGTGGCGCCGACCTTGCCGTCGACGATCAGCAGCACCGCGTCGGCGGTCTGCATGGCCAGCTCGGCCTGCCCGGCCACCGAGGCCTGCAAGCCCTTGGCGTCGGGTTCCCACCCGCCGGTGTCGACCACGGTGAAGCGGCGACCGTTCCACAGCGCGTCGTAGGACACCCGGTCGCGGGTCACGCCCGGCACGTCCTGCACCACGGCCTCGCGACGCCCCAGCAGGCGGTTGACCAGCGTGGATTTGCCCACGTTCGGGCGGCCGACCACGGCCAGCACCGGCTGCGACCGCGGCGCCTCCTCGTCGCCCGGCAGCACGCCCTGGTCGACCTCAGCCCACTCGGACTCGTCGGACCACGTGCCGTCCAGGCCTTCCAGCGACTCGTCGGTCACGCTCGTTTCCCTCTCACGTCGTCTCGGTTGCGGTCGGCGACCAGGCCGTCCAGTTCGGCGATCAGCTCGACCAGCTCGTTGCGCACGGATTCGGTCGCCTCGGTCAGCCCCGCGCGTCCCTTGCCGCTCGGCGGGGTCATCGGCTCCCCGAACAACACGTCGATCCTGCGTAACAGCCTACGGCTCCCGTCGGTGGGACGCCGACTGCCCCGCACCGCCACCGGAAGCACCCGCGCGCCCGCGGTGCGCGCCAGCCACGCCGCGCCGTTCTGCGCGCTGCCGACCTCGCCGGAACCGCGCGTGCCCTCGGGGAACACCCCGACCACACCGCCGTCCTTGAGCACCCGCACCGCGGTGAGCAGCGGCTGCCGGTCCGGCTCGCCGCGGCGCACCCCGATCTGCCCGATCCGGCGCAGGAACCAGCCCAGCGGACCGCGGAACATCTCCTGCTTGATCAGGAACACCGAAGCCCGCGGGAGCATTCCGATCAGCAGCGGACCGTCCAGCATGGCGCTGTGGTTGGCCACCAGCACCACCGGACCCGTGCGCGGGATCCGCTCGGCGCCGTGCACCTCGACCCGGAACGGCAGCCGCACGATGAACCGGGAGATCAACCGCCCGACGAAGTGCAGCCAGTGCCACCCGCCGGGCGGCAGGGTGCCGCTCATCGCCCCTCCCCCAGCAGGGCGTGGCTCTCCACCAGCTTGTGCAGCTGCTCCAGCACCCCGGCCACGTCCAGCTCGGTGGTGTCGAGCTCGAGCGCGTCGTCGGCGCGCCGCAGCGGGGCGACCTTGCGGCCGGAGTCCAGCGCGTCGCGGCGCTGCACGTCGGCGTGCGTGGCGCGCAGATCGCCCTCGCGGCCCTCGGAGGAGTCCTGCTTGGTGCGGCGCAGCGCCCGCGCGTCGGCCGAGGCGGTCAGGTAGACCTTCAGGCCCGCGTCCGGCACCACCACGGTGCCGATGTCGCGGCCCTCCACGACCACGCCGCCCGGCTCCTGGAGCGCCGCCGAGATCAGCTCGCGCTGCGCGGCGACCAGCAGCTCGCGCACCTCGGGCACGGCCGAGACCGCCGAGACCGCGCCGGTGACCTCCGGGCCCCGGACCTCCTGCTCCACGCCCAGCTCGTCGAGGCGCACGCCGGGCGCCAGCGGGTCGGTGCCCATGGTCAGCCGCGCCGCGCGCGCCACCCGGGCGACCTCGACGGCGTCGGCGGGGTCCACGCCGGCGCGCAACACCGCCAAGGTCACCGCGCGGTACATCGCCCCGGTGTCAAGGTAGGCCGCACCGAGCTCGGCGGCCAACCTCCGGGACACCGTCGACTTGCCGGTGCCCGATGGGCCGTCGAGGGCGACCACCCCGCGAAGCCTGGCCTGCGCCACGCGTTCCTCCCCGTTCCGTGAGTCCTCACCGGCACGCGCGCCGGATCAGCCCTCCATTCTGCCCGGTCGGGGCGCGCGGGCGGAAATCGCGTCCGGCTCGGCGAGGTGGTCGCCACTCGCGTGGCCGATCAAAGCGAGGTCGGGCGCGGGATTAAGCTCGGGGACGTGGACGTAAACGTGACCCCGCTGCCCGGTCTGGGCACACGCCAGGACTTCATGACCGGTTCCGGCCACCGCGTGGGCGTGATCACCTACCGGGACGGCCGGTTCGAGCTGATCGTCTCCGGCCAGGACGACCCGGACGGCTGCGCGGCCTCGATCGAGCTCACCAGCGCCGAGACCAGCACCCTGGCCGGCCTGCTGGGCGCGCCGCAGCTGGTCTCGCAGCTCAGCGAGCAGCAGCAGGAAGTCGCCGGGGTCACCACCTGGCAGCTGCCGATCGCCGCGGGCACGCCGTTCGTCGGCCGCGAGCTGGGCGACACCGAGATGCGCACCCGCACCTCGGTGTCGATCGTGGCCGTGGTGCGCGACGGCACCGTTCACCCCTCACCGCGCCCCGACTTCCGCTTCGCATCCGGCGACCTAGTCGTCGTGGTCGGCACCGCTGACGGACTGCGCGCAGCCGAGGACATCCTCGCCCACGGCTGACCAGCGCGAAAGGAATCAAAAGCGGTGCACGAAACGGCGATCTCCCTGATCGAGCTGGGAGCGGTGTTCTTCGGTCTCGGCGTCCTCGGGCGACTCGCCTGGCGCATCGGCATCTCCCCGATCCCGCTGTACCTGCTGGGCGGGGTGGCCTTCGGCAACGGCGGGCTGATCCCGCTGCACGGCATCCAACCGTTCACCCACCTCGCCTCCGAGATCGGCGTGGTGCTGCTGCTGTTGCTGCTGGGCCTGGAGTACTCGGCCGGGGAACTGGTCACGGGGCTGCGGCGCTCCTGGATGGCCGGGGTGATCGACCTGGTGCTCAACACCATCCCCGGTGCGCTGGTGGCGCTGCTGCTGGGCTGGGGGCCGATCGGGGCGCTGGCGATGGCGGGCATCACCTACATCTCCTCGTCGGGCATCGTCGCGAAGGTGCTCGGCGACCTGGGCCGACTGGGCAACCGGGAGACCCCGGTGGTGCTGTCCATCCTGGTCTTCGAGGACCTGGCCATGGCGGTCTACCTGCCCATCCTGACCGCGGTGCTGGCCGGGGTGAGCCTGCTGGGCGGGCTGACCGCGGTGGGCATCTCGCTGCTGGTGATCACGATCGTGCTGGTCATCGCGCTGCGCTTCGGAAAGTACGTCTCGGCGATCGTGGACAGCCCCGACCCCGAGGTGTTCCTGCTGCGCCTGCTGGGCGCGGCGCTGCTGGTGGCCGGCATCGCTTCGGAGCTGCAGGTCTCGGCGGCCGTCGGCGCCTTCCTGCTGGGCATCGCCATCTCGGGGTCCACGGCGCAGAACGCGACCCGGATGCTCGAACCGCTGCGCGACCTGTTCGCCGCGGTGTTCTTCGTGGTCTTCGGGCTCAACACCGACCCCTCGAAGATCCCGCCGGTGCTGCCGATCGCGCTGGCGCTGGCCGCGATCACCTGCGCGACGAAGGTGCTCACCGGCTGGACGGCCGCCCGGATGCAGGGCGTGGCCCGGATGGGTCGGCTGCGAGCCGGGGCGGCCCTGGTGGCGCGCGGGGAGTTCTCCATCGTCATCGCGGGCCTGGCCGTGTCCTCCGGCGCGGTCAGCGGTGAGCTCGCCGCGCTGGCCACCGCCTACGTGCTGCTGATGGCCATCCTCGGTCCGGTGGCCGCGCGCGTGGCCGAACCGCTGGCCCGCAAGCTCCTGGCCACCCGGCCGAGAGCCGCCGCGTGAGACGACGAAGCCGGCCGGTCCCGCGGGACCGGCCGGCTTCGCGCACGGCCATCACATGCCGACGAGCTTGTACAGCGAGCCGACCTCCTGGCGGTTGAGCGGGCGGATGGCGCCCGGGCGCTCGTTGGTCAGCTGCACGTCGCCGACGCGGGTGCGCACCAGCCGCTGCACCGGGTGGCCGACGTGCTTGAGCAGCCGGCGCACGATGCGCTTGCGGCCCTCGTGCAGCACGACCTGCACCAGCGCGCGGTTCTGGTTGGTGTCGATCAGCTTGAAGCTGTCCACCTTCACCGGGCCGTCGTCGAGCTCCACGCCCTCGCGCAACCGCTTGCCGAGGTCCTTGGGCACGGGCCCGATCACCTCCGCCAGGTAGGTCTTGCGCACCTTGTAGGAGGGGTGGGTCAGCCGGTTGGCCAGCTCGCCGTCGTTGGTGATCAGCAGCAGGCCCTCGGTGTCCTGGTCCAGGCGCCCGACGTGGAACAGCTTGCCCTGGCTCTCGCGCAGGTAGTCCCCGATGCAGGGCCTGCCCTGGTCGTCGGACATGGTGCACAGGATGCCGGTGGGCTTGTTCAGCAGCAGGTGGGTCAGGTTGCTGTTGACCATCACGCGCGACCCGTCGACGTGGATGACCGCGGTCTCCGGGTCGACGCGGGTGCCCAGCTCCAGCACGGTCTCGCCGTTGACGTCGATGCGGCCTTCGAGGATCATCTCCTCGGCCGCGCGCCGCGACGCGATCCCGGCGCGGGACAGCACCTTCTGCAGGCGCTCCCCCTCCTGGTTCGCGGTGTTGGACGGGGCAGGGCGTTCAGACGTCATCGATCGAATCCACTTCGGGCAACAGGGGTGCGAGCGGCGGCAGGTCCTTCAGCGACGACAGCCCCAGCCGCTCCAGGAACAGCTCGGTCGTGCAGTAGAGGGTGCCGCCCGTCTCCGGGTCGGTGCCGGCCTCCTCGATCAGGCCGCGCCCTACCAGGGTACGGACAACCCCGTCAACGTTCACACCCCGTACCGCCCCCACCTTGGCGCGGGTGACCGGCTGCCGGTAGGCGATGACCGCCAGGGTTTCCAGCGCGGCCCGGGTCAGCTTGGTGCGCTGCCCGTCGAGCAGGTAGCGCTCGACGTACGGGGCGTACTTCTCGCGGGTGTAGAAGCGCCAGCCGTCGCCGACCCGCCGCAGGTCCAGCCCGCGCTCGGCCTCGGCGTAGCCGGCCGACAGGCGGTGCAGCGCGGTGCGCACCCGCGCCACCGGCTGCTCCAAGGTGTCGGCCAGCAGCTCCTCGCCCGCCGGGATGTCGACCACCAGCAGCAGCGCCTCCAGCGCCGCGTCCAGGGCTTCGTCGGCGGTGAGGTCGGGGGCGCTGGAGGCCTCGACCTCGTCCGGACCGCCCGGCGCGGCCTCGGGCTGCTCGGGCCCGGGCTCGGCCCCCTCCGGCTGCGGTTCGGCCGCAGCGCCGGTCGGCTCCTGCGCATCCAGCGCCTCGGCGGTGCCCTGCTCGGTCTGCACCGTCCGGGCTTCCGGCTCGCTCACCCGTACTCCTCCTCTTCCTGGGCGGATCGCTGCGCCTCGGCCTCGGCCCGGGCCTGCTCGAGGCTGCCGCCGACCCACTGCACCTGCAGCTCGCCCAGCGGCCCCTCCTGCTCGAAGTGCACCACCTTCTCCCGGTAGAGCTCCAGCAGCGCCAGGAAGCGCGCCACCACCTCGATGGTGTGGCCGCAGTCGGCGACCAGGTCGGTGAAGGTCAGCGAGCCCTTCTCGGCCAGCCGCACCCGCAGCAGCGCGGCGTGCTCGCGCACCGAGACGCCGTGCTGGTGGATGTGGTCCAGGGAGACCTCGGGCGGTGGCTTCGGCCGGAACACCGAAGCCGCGACCTCGGCGAACTTCGCGGGATCGACGCCGATGACGACCTCGGGCAGCAGGTTCTCGAAGCGCTCCTCCACCGACACCGAGCGCGGGTAGCGGCGCAGCGCACCGGCTTCCAACTCGCCGAACAGCGCAGCCACCTGCTTGTAGGCGCGGTACTGCAGCAGCCGCGCGAACAGCAGATCGCGGGCCTCCAGCAGGGCGAGGTCGGCCTCGTCCTCCACCTCGGCGGCCGGCAGCAGCCGGGCCGCCTTGAGATCCAGCAGCGTAGCGGCGACCACCAGGAACTCGGTGGTCTCGTCCAGATCGGTCTGCTCCAGGGCCCGGGTGTAGGCGATGAACTCGTCGGTGACCTTGTGCAGCGCCACCTCGGTGACGTCGAGCTCGTGCTGCGAGATCAGCTGCAGCAGCAGGTCGAACGGGCCCTCGAAGTTCTCCAGGCGGACGGTGAACTTGCTCTCGCCGCCCTCGGGGTCGGTTAACGACGCCGACTCGGCATCACCGGTCTGCGGCGGGGCGAGATTGGCGTCAGGGGTGGGAGCATCGGTCACTCGCCGGACTCCCGCAGGCGCCTGACCAGAACCGAGTCCGCGCCGCGCTCGTCGAAGTCGTCGAGCAGCACCGCCACCGCCTCGCGCACCACGCGACCGCGGTCCACGGCGATGCCGTGCTCCGCGCGCAGCGCCAGCCGCGCCTGCTCCAACCTCAGCAACTCCTCGTCCGCGACGTACACGGTGATCTTCGAATCGTGCTTGCGCCGTCCCGAACCCGAGCGCTTGGCCTTCGGCGCCTCGGGAGCGGCCTGCTCGGCCTGGCCCTCCGGCTGCGGATCGGCGCGCTGATCCGTGCGAGGAACAGTAGTACGGAACAGCTCGGCCGCGCCGGGCAGGGCCACCCGCCGCGTCATCGCGCGATCACCTCGCGGGCGAGCTCCCGGTAGGCCTGGGCGCCCGCCGAGCGCGGCGACCAGCGGGTGATCGGCTCACCTGCGACCGTGGTCTCCGGGAAGCGGACCGTGCGGTTGATCACCGAGTCGAACACGATGTCCCCGAAGGCCTCCACCACGCGCTGCATCACCTCGCGGGAGTGCAGCGTGCGCGGGTCGAACATGGTCGCCAGGATGCCGCTGATCTCCAGCTTCGGGTTGAGCCGCTCGCGGACCTTCTCGATGGTGTCGATCAGCAGCGCCACCCCGCGCAGGCTGAAGAACTCGCACTCCAGCGGGATGATCACACCGTCGGCCGCGGCCAGCGCGTTGACCGTCAGCAGGCCGAGCGAGGGCTGGCAGTCGACCAGGATGTAGTCGTACTCCTTCATCGCCTGGAACAGCACCCGCTGCAGGGTCTGCTCCCGGCCGACCTCGGCGACCAGCTGCACCTCGGCCGCCGAGAGGTCGATGTTGCTCGGCAGCAGGTCCATCCCCTCGACCGTGGTGCGGCGCACCACGTCGGAGATGCTCACCGAGCGCTCCATGATCACGTTGTAGATGGTCTGCTCGAGCTGGTGCGGCTGCACCCCGAGGCCGACCGAGAGCGCGCCCTGCGGATCGAAGTCCACCAGCAGCACCCGGCGCCCGTACTCCGCCAGCGCCGCCCCGAGGTTGATGGTCGACGTGGTCTTGCCCACTCCGCCCTTCTGGTTGCACATGGCCAGAATCTGCGCGGGACCGTGCTGGTCCAGCAGCGGAGGTTCCGGGATGTGCCGACGCGGCCGGCCGGTCGGACCCAGGCTGCGGGAGGACGAGACCTCCTCCTCGCGGCCTGTCGTCTCGGGGGCGATGCTCAGGTCGACCGCGCCCCGAGGCCGCCCGGCGGCGGAGGGTTGCGGCAGCGACATGGCGATCTGACTCCTTAGGTACCGGTGGCGATCGATCGCAGCCTAAGCGGCATTAACGACCTGCGGCAACGTGCCTCGCCGTGGTGTCGGGATTTGCGTCGGAGGATCACGTGATCCTCCTGTGATCAAGATCTACCCCTTCACGCGCCCGACCGCATGCGGAACCGGCGATCTCGCGGGCAACATCACTCCGAAGTGCCCGACCGCAGGAGTCCCGCGCCGCGCGGAAAAGCCCCCGCTACAGGTGAGCTCGCGGGTGCGCGGTGGCGTAGACCTCGCGCAGGGTGTTGACCGTGACCAGCGTGTACACCTGCGTCGTGGTCACCGAGGCGTGCCCCAGGAGCTCCTGGACCACGCGCACGTCCGCGCCGCCCTCCACGAGGTGGGTGGCGAAGGAGTGGCGCAGCACGTGCGGCGAGACCGAGGACTCGATCCCGGCGCGCTCGGCCGCCGACTTCAACGCGTTCCACGCGCTCTGCCGGGAAAGCCGGGTGCCGCGGGAATTCAGGAAGACCGCCGCGCTGCCCCGGCCGCGCGCGAGCAGGCCCGGCCGAGCGCGCACCAGGTAGGCCTCCAACGCCTCCAGCGCCGGACGCCCGATCGGCACCAGCCGCTGCTTGCCGCCCTTGCCGTCGAGCAGCACCGTGCGATCCGAGCGGTCGACGTCGTCGAGATCCAGCCCGACGGCCTCGGAAATCCGCGCACCCGTCGAGTACAACAGCTCCAGCAGCGCGCGATCGCGCAGCCCGCGCGCGTCATCGCCGCCGGAGTGCTCAAGCAACCGACCGACGTCGTGCACCGACAACGCCTTGGGCAAGCGCTTCGGCGGACTCGGCGGCGCGACCTCGCGGGCCACGTCGACCGCGAGATGCCCCTCGGCGTGGGCGAAGCGGTGCAGCCCGCGCGCGGCCACCAGCGCCCGCGCCGCCGACGACGGCGCCATCGGCGCGCGCTGCTCGGAACCCTCGCGCATCCGGGTCAGGAACTCCGACAGGTGCGCGGTGCGCACCTCCTCCAGCGCGCGAACGCCTTGCGCGGCGAGGAATTCGGCGTACCGGCGCAGGTCGCGGGCGTAGGAGTCCAGGGTGCTGCGCGCCGTTCCGCGCTCCACGGCCAGGTGATCGAGGTACTCCCCGACCGCCGTGCGCAATCGCGGCGGCAGCTCCTCGAAGCCCTTCACCGCTCGGCGAACCGGCTCGGCCGGTCGGTCCACGGCGCGTCGGCCGGTCGCGCGCCCGCGACGCCGTCGCGCACCGCCTGCGCGGCCAGCAACCCGGCCACCGCCGGCCCGTTGACGATCTCCCCGCCCAGCGCCATCCGCACCGCCTCGGCCAGCGGGAACCACCTGATCACCAGGTCGGCCTCCTCGTCACCGGCCGCGTCCGGGCGCGGCACCTCGGAGATCCCGGTGGCCAGGAAGACCCGCACGCACTCGTCGGTGAAACCCGGGGAAGTCGCCACGTCGACCAGCACCGACCAGTCGGTTGCCGCCAGCCCGGTCTCCTCGGCCAGCTCCCGCTGCGCGGTGCGCACCGGCGCCTCGCCGGAGACGTCCAGCAGCCCGGCGGGAAGCTCCCACAGCCTGCGGCCCAGCGGATAGCGGTACTGGTGGATCAGCGCGACCCGGTCCTGCTCGTCGAGCGCCACGATCGCCACCGCCCCGAAGTGCTCGACGACCTCCCGGCGCGCGTGCCCGCCACCGGGCATGCCGACCTCGTCGGCGCGCAACGCCAGGATCCTGCCCACGTAGACGTCCTCGCTGGTCAGCGTGGTGAATTCGTGCGCTCCGCCGGTTCTGGCAACCCCGCTACCCGTCGTGTCCACGCCCACCACCCTAGATCGGCGAACGCGCGATGACTCGACGCGGTGCGAAACCTCCCACCCGCCCGGTGAGACGACAGCGGGCCCGCCCGCGCGAGGCGAGCGAGCCCGCAGGACCGATCCGCAGGTCAGGCGTTCGCGGGTTCGGTGATGCCCTCCAGGTCGACCGGGAGCCGCTCGGCGGCCTGGTAGTCCACCGCGGCCTTGACGAACGCCGCGAACAGCGGGTGCGGGCGCGTCGGGCGGCTCTTGAGCTCCGGGTGCGCCTGGGTGCCCACGAAGAACGGGTGCACCTCGCGCGGCAGCTCGACGAACTCCACCAGGCGGTCGTCCGGCGAGGTGCCGGAGAAGACCAGGCCGGCCTTGCTCAGCTTGTCCCGGTAGGAGTTGTTGACCTCGTAGCGGTGGCGGTGCCGCTCGGCGATCTCGGTGCTGCCGTAGGCCTCGGCCACCAGGGTGTCCTCGCCCAGCTTCGCCGGGTAGGAACCCAACCGCATCGTGCCGCCCATGTCGCGGTCACCGGAGAGCACGTCGTGCTGGTCGGCCATGGTGCTGATCACCGGGTGCTGGCAGGGCTCCTCGAACTCCGTGGAGTTGGCCCGCTCCAACCCGGCCAGCGACCGCGCCGCCTCGATGACCATGCACTGCAGGCCCAGGCACAACCCCAGCAGCGGGATGCCGTGAGTGCGCGCGTAGCGGATCGCGCCCAGCTTGCCCTCGATGCCGCGCACCCCGAAACCGCCCGGGATCAGCACGCCGTCCATGCCCGACAGCGCCTGCGCCGCGCCCGCGTCGGTCTCGCAGGTGTCCGAACCCACCCAGGAGATCTCCACCTTGGCGCGGTGCGCGAACCCACCGGCGCGCAGCGCCTCGGTGACCGACAGGTAGGCGTCCGGCAGGTCGACGTACTTGCCGACCAGGGCGATGCGGACCTTCTCCGAGGGGTTGTGCACCCGGTCGAGCAGGTCACCCCACACCGACCAGTCGACGTCGCGGAACGGCAGGCCCAGCCGGCGCACCAGGTAGGCGTCCAGGCCCTCGGCGTGCAGCACCTTCGGGATGTCGTAGATCGACGGCGCGTCCGGGCAGGCCACCACGCCCTCGGTGTCGACGTCGCACATCAGGCCGATCTTGCGCTTGGTGTCCTCGGGCAGGTCCCGGTCGGCGCGGCAGACCAGCGCGTCGGGCTGGATGCCGATGTTGCGCAGCGCGGCCACCGAGTGCTGGGTCGGCTTGGTCTTCTGCTCGCCGGAGGGCGCCAGGTAGGGCACCAGCGAGACGTGCAGGAAGAAGCAGTTGTCCCGGCCGACGTCGTGGCGGACCTGGCGGCAGGCCTCCAGGAACGGCAGGGACTCGATGTCGCCGACCGTGCCGCCGACCTCGGTGATGACCACGTCGGGGGTGCGACCGTCCTCGTCGGGCTCGGCCATCGCCCGGATGCGGGCCTTGATCTGGTCGGTGATGTGCGGGATGACCTGCACCGTGTCACCCAGGTACTCGCCGCGGCGCTCCTTGGCGATCACCGCGGAGTACACCTGACCGGTGGTGACGTTGGCGTTCTTGGTCAGATCGCGGTCCAAGAACCGCTCGTAGTGACCGATGTCGAGATCGGTCTCGGCGCCGTCCTCGGTGACGAACACCTCACCGTGCTGGAACGGGTTCATCGTGCCCGGGTCCACGTTGAGGTAGGGGTCGAGCTTCTGCATGGTCACCCGCAGGCCGCGGGACGTGAGCAGTTCGCCCAGGCTCGAAGCCGTGAGCCCCTTCCCCAACGAAGAGGCCACGCCCCCCGTTACGAAAACGTGCTTGATCGTGCGTGCTTGCGGCACCAACAAAAGCTCCCCGTGGTCGAGCCGTCGCCTGGCTGGGATTTCTGCGCTGGCAGGACGGCTGGATCCGTCGCTCCCACGGAATTCCAGCCTAACCTACGACCGGTGGCCCCCGCACCGAGACCCACCCGAGAAGCAACCCCGCGGACCGGCCGGGTCAACCGCCAACCAGGGGCTTACCGACCGGTCACGCGGGGTAGCGCAGCGAAGCGACCGCCGGCGCGTCAATCGCGCGGCGTGTTCGGCACCGGCCCCTGAGCCGAGCTGGCCGTGCCGTAGTGCCCGGCCCGGTGCTCGGCCTGCTCACGAGCCGCGAGCACCACCGCGACCCGGCCCGCACCGCTGCCGGCGTTGTCCACGGTGGACAGGCTCGAACTGATGGCCGGGTCCGCCCTGGCCACCCCGACCGCACCGGAACCGGTCGCCGAACCGCTCGTCCCGGCCAGCACCGCGCCTTGCCCGGCGGCGTCCACCTGGGTGGCGAAGCGCGCCAGGATCGCGGCCCGGTCGCCCGCCTGCTCGCCCCGCTGCTGGCCACCGGTGAGCACCACCGCCAGCTGAGCCGGGCGCAACCCCGGCGAAGCGGTCGCGAACCCGCCCTCGGCCAGCCCGGCGAAGGCCGCCGCCCGCGCCTGGTCGTCGACCTGCGACTGCCCGTCCTGCTTGAGCAGCGCCAACGGCCCGATCAGCCCGCCGGCCTGGGTCCCGGGGTCGGCCGCCGTGGGCAGCTGCACACCGGCAGGCAGCAGCTGGGTGATCACGCCCTCCAGCGAGGCGGCCCGCTCAGGGTCCGACAACGACTCGCCCAACCGCACCTGGCCGGTCAGCTCGGCGCCGGAGTCGCGCAGCACCTCGGCCACCGACTCGCGCTCGCCGTCGGGCACGTCGGCGGAGCTGATCAGCACCACGCTGCGCCCGTCGAGCTGGCCGCGCACGGCCATCGGAGCGATCGAGGAGTCGAAGTGGTCCGCGGTGGCCACCTGCGCCCGCAGCCGCTCGTTGTGCGCGCCGAGCTCCTCGGCGCGCTGCTGCAGCTGCTCCTTCTCGTTGCCCACGCTCTCCAGCAGCCGGGCCGACAGCGAGCTGGAACCCAGCACCACGCCCACGGCCAGCGCCAGGAACACCGCGGCGATCGAAACGATGTGGTAGCGCACGGAGATCACGGCAACAACCCCTCGAAGTACGCGCCTGCCCCACCGGCGGCCTGGGAGACCATGTCCATCAGCGCACCGCCCAGCGGCGAGGCCAGCAGCGCCACGGCCACCACCAGCAGCACCGCCAGCACCAGCAGCACCACCGCCGCCATCGGGGTCCGGCTGCGCTGCAGGGTCGCCACCGCGCGGCCGTCGATGACCTTGCTGCCCAGCCGCAGCCGGGTCAGGAACGTCGAGGGGATCGAACCGGAGCGACCGCGGTCGAGGAACTCGCTGAGCGTGGCCTGGAACCCCACGGTGATCACCAGGCTGGCCTTGTGCGCATCGGCCAGCAGCAGCGCCAGGTCCTCGGCGTTGCCCGAGGCCGGGAAGGTCACCGCCCCCACCCCCAGGTCCTGGATGCGCTCCAGGCCGGGCGCGTGCCCGTCCAGGTGCGCGGGGATGACCAGCTCGGCACCGCACTTGAGCGTCTCGGTGCTCATCGTCTCCGGGTCGCCGACGATCACGTCCGGCTGGTACCCCGCCTTGCGCAGGCTCTCGGCACCGCCCTCGACGCCGATGAGCACCGGCCGGTACTCGCGGATGTAGCGCTTGAGGTTGCGCAGGTCGTCGGCGTGCTCGAAGCCCGGCGCCACCACCAGCGCCTGCCTGCCCTCCATCGAACCGGACAGCTCCGGCACGCCCACGCCGTCGAGGATCAGCGTGCGCTCGGTGCGCAGGAACTCGATGGTGTTGGCCGAGAACGCCTCCAGCTGCGTCGACATCCCGGCCTTGGCCTCGATGAGCTGGTCGGCGACGGAGTCGGCGTCCTGCTCCACGCCGCGGGCGACCTCGTCGTCACCGACGAAGACCCCGCCCTCGTGCAGCCGGATCTTGGCCCCATCCTTGATCTGGTGCAGCACCTCCGAGCCGGCTCCGTCGACGAGCACCACCCCGGCCGCGATGAGCACCTCGGGCCCGAGGTTGGGATAGCGACCGGAGATCGACGGCGCCGCGTTGACCACCCCGGTCACCCCGGCGGCCAGCAGCGCTTCCGCGGTGCGGCGGTCCAGGTCGGCGTGGTCGATGACCGCGATGTCACCGGTGCGGACGCGGCGCGGCAGATCGCCCGAGCGCCGCTCCACCCGGGCCGTCCCGGTGAGTCCGGGCAAATCTTCCCGCTGGAGAGTCAGCAGACCGCTGAGTTTCATGAGCCGATAGTGACAAACCAACCACGCGATGTTGCTCCGCCACGCCGTGGGTGTTGCGGCGCACACCGCAACGCGCGCTGCTCCACCCGGGCTAGCCGGCGGCCTTGCCCTTCTTGCCGCGGCGCCCGAACTTCTCCTGGGTGAGCTTGTAGGTGTTGGCCGTCTCCAGCAGCTCCTCGGCGTGCGCACGACCCGTCTCGGTGGAATCCATCCCGGCCAGCATCCGGGCCAGCTCGACCACCCGCTGCTCCTCGGCGACCAGCCGCACGTCGCTGCGCGTGGTGCCGCCGTCCTGCCCCTTGTCGACCACCAGGTGCTGATCGGCGAACGCCGCCACCTGCGGAAGGTGGGTGACCACCACGACCTGGTGCGTGCGGGCCAACCTGGCGAGCCGCCTGCCGATCTCCACCGCCGCGCGGCCACCCACCCCGGCATCGACCTCGTCGAACACCAGCGTGGGAACCGTGTCCGCGTCGGCGAGCACCACCTCCAGCGCCAGCATCACGCGGGAGAGCTCACCACCCGAAGCGCCCTTGTGGATCGGCAGCGCGGGCGCACCCGAGTGCGCCACCAGCTGCAGCTCGACCTCGTCGACCCCGTCCGGACCCGCGTGCACCGTCCGGCCGTCGACCGCGAGCGCGTTGGCGTCCGCGGAATCGGCTTCCTTGGGCTGCACCACGACGCGCAGCTCGGCCTGCGCCATCGCCAACCCGGACAGCTCCTCGGACACCGCCGCGGCCAACCGCTCGGCCGCCTCGGCGCGCGCGGCGCTGAGCTGCGAAGCGTGCTCGGCGAGCTCACCGGCCAGCTCGTCGCGGCGCGCGGCCAGCTCCGCCAGCGCCTCCTCCGAGGTGTCCATCTTGGACAGCTTCGCGCGGGCGTCCTCGGCCCACGCCAGCACGCCGTCGACATCGGCGGCGTACTTCTTGGTCAGCTGCTTGAGCTCGGCCTGCCGGGCCAGCACCTGCTCCAGGCGGGCCGGATCGGCATCCAGCTTGTCCAGGTACCCGCCGAGCTCACCACCCACGTCGGCCAGCACCGCGGCGGCCTCGGCCACCCGCGGCTCCAGCTCGCGCAGCACCGGGTCCTCCGAGGAGGCCAACCGCCTGCGCGCCTCGCCGACCAGGCCCATCGCGCCGGGCGCCTCCGGATCCCCGTCGGCCGAACCCGACAGCGCGTGCTGCGCACCGGCCGCGATCTCGCGCAGCTGATCGACATCGGCCAGTCGCCGCGCCTCCTCGACCAGCGCCGCGTCCTCACCGGCCTCCGGGTTGACCGATTCGATCTCGGACAGCCCGTGGCGCAGCATGTCGGCCTCGCGCGCCAGCTCGCGGGAGCGCTCGGTGCGCTCGGTGAGCTCGCGCACCGCCTCAGCCCACTCGCCGCGCACCCGCTGGTACTCGGCCAGCACCCGCAGCACCGGCTCACCGGCGAAGCGGTCCAGCACCGAGCGCTGCTCGTTGGGGCGCACCAGGCGCAGCTGGTCGTTCTGCCCGTGCACCGCCAGCACCTGCTCGGAGAGATCCGCCAGCACCGAATTCGGCACCGAACGACCACCCAGGTGCGCCCGCGACCGGCCATCCGCGCCGACCGTGCGCAGCGCGATCAGCCCACCGTCGTCATCGGGCTCGGCACCGGCGCCGGCGGCGACCTTCGCCGCCGGCGAGTCGGAGGTCGTCTGGAAGCGGCCCTCCACGACCGCACGCTGAGCACCGTTGCGGACCCGGGAGGCGTCCGCCCGGCCACCACCCAGCAGGTGGAGCCCGGTGACCACCATCGTCTTGCCTGCGCCCGTCTCACCGGTGACCACCGTCAGGCCGGCGTGCAGTGCGAGCGTGGCGTCGTCGATGACGCCCAGTCCCTGGATACGCATCTCCGCCAACACAACCTGCACCCTATCGAGCCCGGGCGACCATTCCACCCCCACTGCGGCGATCACCACCGCATCGTTGCCCGAGCTCAACGCGACCGCTCAGGTCGTGCCGCGCATCAGTCCTTGACCGGACCGCGCCAGCCCTGCACCGGCAGCTCGAACTTGCGCACCAGCCGGTCGGTGAACGGGGTGTCGTGCAGCCGCACCAGGCGCACCGGCTTGTCCCCGGCCACGATCTCCACCCGCGCGCCCGGCGGCAGGTCCACGTGGCGCTGCCCGTCGCAGGTCACCACCGCGTGATGCCCGTGCTGATCGATCTCCAGGGCCACCACCGAGTCCTTGTCCACCACGAACGGCCGGGAGAACAGGGCGTGCGCGTTGCTCGGCACCACCAGCAGCGCCTGCACCTGCGGCCACACCACCGGACCACCCGCCGAGAAGGCGTAGGCCGTCGACCCCGTCGGCGTGGACACCAGCACCCCGTCGCAACCGAACGCCGACACCGGGTGCTCGTCGACCTCCACGACCGCGTCCAGGATCCGCTCCCGGCTGCTCTTCTCCACGCTCGCCTCGTTGAGCGCCCAGGTGCGCGCCAGCACCTCGCCGTCGAGCTTCGCGGTGACCTCGATCGTCATCCGCTCGTCCACGTGGTACCGGCGCTCGATGACCGCCTCCAGCGCGTCGTCGAGCGCATCCGAATCAGCACCCGCCAGGAAACCCACCCGGCCCATGTTCACCCCGAACACCGGGACCCCGGCCGGGCGAGCCAGCTCAGCGGCGCGCAGCAGCGTGCCGTCGCCGCCGAGCACCAGCACCAGCTCGGTGCCCACCGCCGCGTCCGGGCCGGACTCCACGACCTCGCTGTAGTAGCAGTCGTTGCTCAGCTCCGGGACCTCCTCGGAGAGCACCCGCACCAGCAGGCCCGCGGCGAGGAGCTGACCGGCGACCTTCTCGGCGGTCCGCATGTTGTGCTGCCTGCCGGTGTGCACCACCAGCAGCACCCGTCGGGTCAACTCCCACTCCCTCGGGACCTCGTCGAATCCTGCGGACCCCGCTGGACCGCGGCCTCCACCAGCTCGCGCGCCCGCTCGGGATCGGTGTCGGCGTCCGCGCGCAGCCACGCGAAGTACTCGACGTTGCCCGACGGACCGGGCAACGGGCTGGCCACCACGTCGCGCAGCCCCAACCCGTGCTCGGCGGCGAAGGACACGACCTCGAGCACCGCATCGGCCCGCAACCGCGCGTCTCGCACCACGCCACCCGAGCCTAGCCGCTGCTTGCCCACCTCGAACTGCGGTTTGATCATCGGAACCAGATCGGCCGAATCCGACGAGCACGCCACCAGCGCGGGCAGCACGAGCCGCAGCGAGATGAACGACAGGTCGCCCACCACCAGATCGACCGGACCGCCGATGTCCTCGGGGGTCAGCGAGCGCACGTTGGTGCGGTCGTGCACCCGCACCCGCTCATCGGTCTGCAGCTTCCACACCAGCTGGCCGTAGCCGACGTCGACGGCCACGACCTCGCTGGCCTCCCGGCGCAGCAGCACGTCGGTGAAACCACCGGTGGACGCGCCCGCGTCCAAGCAGCGCTTGCCCGGCACCGACAACCCGCCCGGCTCGAAGGCCTCCAGCGCGCCGAGCAGCTTGTGCGCCCCGCGCGAAGCCCAGCCCGGGTCGTCGACGTCCTCGGTGACCACCACCGGCGCGTCGGTGGTCACCCCGGTCGCCGGTTTGCGGGCCACCATGCCCTTGACCAGCACCCGGCCGGCGTCGACCAGTTCGCTCGCGTGCTCCCTGGACCGCGCCAGCCCGCGGCGCACCAGTTCGGCGTCCAGCCGTGCCCTGCGTGGCACTTGTTCAACTCCGCTGGGTGTTGTTGGCCGACTGCAGCTGGTCGGCCTTCGACAAAGCTTCGGTGAGCGCGGTGTGCACCGCCTCGAACCGCTGCACGTGCTCGGCGACGGGCAGCTCGCGCACCTGCTCGAGCTCGGCGACGGCCGCCTCGATCGCATCGATCGCCGACCGGCCGTCATCGGCCTGGCGCGCCAGCATGCCCGGATTGGGCGCCTGCGGCTCCGGAGAGGTCATGGCGGGTTGCTCCCCTCGATCATGTGCCGGTTCAACGCTAGCCGAACCCGGCCAACCCGATCCTGCCCGGTCAGTCCAGATCCAACGACCGCAGCGCCGCGCGCGCGCCGTCGTCGGCCGCGCGCACCCGCACCGGTCCCGCGCCCGCGGCCCACCGCGCCGCGCACAGCGCGCGCAAGGCTCCCAGCGCGTCGCCCGCACCGGCGAGCTCCAGCTCATCACCGCCCCCGCGCACCGACCAGCTCGACTGCTCGGCGACGGCGACCTCGGCGACCGGCGCGTGCAACCCGCGCAGGTCCGCCGCCACGTGGTCCGGCCGCTGCTCCGGAACGGCCTCCAGCAGGTCGCGCGGGGTGTTCACCCCGGTGAGGACCATCAGCGACGGCATCCCGGCGTGCACCGCACCCGCGATGTCGGTGTCCAGCCGGTCCCCCACCATCAGCGGATCACCGGCCCCGGCAGAGGAGACCGCGCGGTCCAGCAGCGGGCGCTCCGGCTTGCCCGCGACCAGCGGGTCCTGATCGGTGGCCGCGCGCAGCAACTCGACCAGCGCACCGTTGCCGGGCAGCAGCCCGCGCTCGGTGGGCAGCGTGCGGTCGCCGTTGCACGCCACCCACAGCGCCCCGGCCCGGATCGCCAGCGCCGCCTCCGCGAACTGCCCGTAGGTCAGCTCGGCGAACAGGCCCTGCACCACCGCGACCGGCTCCTCGGCGAACTCGCGCACCGGCTCCAGGCCCAGGCCCTCCACCTCGGCCACCAGCGCGGGGGCGCCGAGCACCAGCACCCGAGAGCCCGCGGGCAGCTTCTCGGCCAGCACCGCAGCACCGGCCTGAGCGCTGGTGCTCACCTCCCGCTCCTCGGCCTCCAGGCCGAAGGCGGCCAGGTGATCGACCACCGCACGCGCGGGCTTGGAGGCGTTGTTGGTGACGTAGCGGACCGCCACGCCGCGGCGGTGCACCTCCCGGATCGCTTCGAGCGCACCGGGAGCGGCCTCACCACCGCGGTAGACCGTGCCGTCCAGATCGAGCAGCACGGCGTCGTGGCCGTCGAGCAGCGTCGCGCTCACTGCGCCTGCGGTCCTCCTCCGGCCACGTCACCGGGCGCGGCCTCGTCGTCCTCGACATCCTCGGCGTCGGCCTCGTCGTCGAGCTCCTCGTCCTCGTCATCGTCCTCGATGCCCGCGGCCGCCTCGGCCTCGGTCACGAGCTCGTCGACGACCTCCGGACCGCCCAGCTTCTCGGCCAGCTCCTCGAGCCGCTCCGGAGCGTCGGTCTCCTCCTCGTCGTCGGCGTGCGCGGCGTGCACGAACCACGTGAAGGCATCCCGGTCCCGACCGGCCGCCAGCAGGTTGTCCGCGTAGGCGTAGAACAGCCGAGCGCTCCACGGGTCCTGCCGCTTCGGGTCGAGCTCCGGGATCTGCAAGCTCACCACGGACGCGTCGATCTCGTCGAGGTCGCGACGCGCGCCCGCAGCGACGATCCGCAGCTCGACCTCGTCGTCCTTGTCCAGTTGGAGCGCCTCCTCGCTGCGCACCAGCTCGACGGCGCGCTCCGGACGCCCCAGGGCCCGCTCGCAGTCGGCCATGATCGCCAGGTGTCCGGGGCCGCCCCCGATGCGACGGGCCGCGCGCAGCTCGGACAGCGCCTCGTTCCACTCGCCGGCCAGGTAGGCGGTCAGCCCGTTGGCCTCGCGCACCGACGCGATCCGCGCCGCCTTCTGCCGGGCGAACCGGGCGTGCTCGAGCGCCTTCTCCGGCTCCGACTCCAGCAGCTGGCCGGACGCGACGAGGTGCTTGGCCACCGCGTCCGCGCTGCCCTTCGGCAGGGCCAGCAGCTCCCGGCGGATCTCCGAGTCGAGCTCGGACGGGTCGGTGCCCTCCGGGAGTTCCGGTTCGGCGGGCTTCTTCTCGGCCTTCGCCGCGTCGTCCTTGCGCGGCGCGTCCTTCGGCCGACGCTCGCCGTCCTTGTTGAAGTCGCGCTTGCCGCCACGGCGCTCATCGCGGTTGTCGCGGCGCCCGGCGCCGCGACGCTCGCCGCGGTCGTCCCGGCGGTCGCGGTTGTCCCGGTCGTCGCGCCGGCCGCCGCGGTCGTCCTGCCGGAACCTGCCACCCCGGTCGTCCCGGCGGTCGCGGTCGTCACGGCGGTCGCGCTGCGGACGGCCGTCCCGGCGCCGATCGTCACGGCGGCGGTCATCCCGGTCGTCCCTCCGGAAGCCGCGATCGTCGCGGCGATCGTCACGGCGGAAACCGCGGTCCCGGTCGTCGCGCCGGAAATCCCGGTCGTCCCGACGCGGCCCACGGCGGTCATCGCGGCCCCGCTCGTCGCGGCGGAAGTTGCCCCCGCGGTCTTCACGGCGGAAACCACCGCGATCGTCGCGACGATCGTTCCTGCGGTCGTCGCGCCGGAAATCGCGGTCGCGGTTGTCCCGGCCACCCCGGTCGTCCCGGCGGTCATCGCGACCACCACCGCGCCGGTCGTCGCGGCGGAAGTTGCCCCCGCGGTCATCACGGCGGTCGTCGCGGCGGAAGTTGCCCCCGCGATCGTCGCGCCGGTCATCCCGGCGGAAATCGCGGTTGTCCCGGCCACCCCGGTCGTCGCGGCGCCGGTCATCGCCGCGGCTGTCGCGGCCGCGGCTGTCGCGGTCGTCGAACCGGCGTCCACCGCCGCGGTCATCCCGGCGGTCATCCCGGCGGTCGTCCCGCCGGTTGTCCCGACCGCGGTCGTCGTTGAAACGACCACCGCGATCGTCGCGGCGGTCATCCCTGCGGTTGTCGTAGCGGCGCGGGCCGCCCTGACCGCCACGGCGGTCAGAATCGCCGCGGCCTCCCTGGCCGCCTCGGCCGGCACCGGCCCCGCGGCGGGGTCCACCGCGCTTGTCATCGGAACCGGACACCGAACCTCCTGAAGCAGAAAAGAGCAAGACCTTACCAGGGTAGACGGGCCAAATCACCGAGTTCGGCGGGCGTCCACCGGACACCGCGCAGCACTCCGGCCGCTCGGCCGGAGACAGCAGCGGGGCGGGCCGCACGGACTGAGGAGCACCGCCGGCGGGGCACGCCGCACCGCGCCGGGACATCACCATCGCAGTCAGCCGCTCCGAGAATCCCGGAACGTCGTACCTCCCCGCCCGGACCGCTGATCGGTCCAGAAGGCAGGGCCGGGCCCACCACCAACAATCCTACAGCTCAACGAGCACCGGCCGGACGCCGGGACCCCGCCCCACCCGAGCCGATCACATGGGTTCGAGCCGCGCGTCGAACGCGTGGATACCCGAAGAGTGCATAAAAAAGTGGTGGGGTGGAAACACGTTAATGTTTCCACCCCACCACACAGGGAATGTGTCGGCGGTGCCTTACTCTCCCACACCCTGCCGAGTGCAGTACCATCAGCGCAAAGGAGCTT
>NZ_JBHTCJ010000011.1:0-208327 GCF_042665275.1 Saccharopolyspora griseoalba
CCGCCACGCCCGAGGCCGGTAACAACGGCTCGATGACCTGCCACTGCTCATCAGTCAACTCATGCCTTTTCACCATCAACCAAGATCAAACCAGGCCACCCACACCCACTTTGAGGACACCCCCTAGGGGCTGTCGAGGAAGTCGTGGGGCGGTGGCCCTCTTTCACCGAAGGTCCCCGAGCGCGCGCTCGGGGACCTTCGGTGAAAAAGGCGCATGCTCGTCGCCAGGACCGCGGAGCAAGGCGCTCGGCGTCAGGTCACGGGTAGCTGACGACGTTGGACGGTTGGGTGTCCGGCGGGGTGATCTCGCCGGTGTCGTTGATGACGTGCTCGGTGGCGCCCTTGTCGTTCAGCGACACCGTCACCAGGCTGTGGAACTTCACGTTCGGGTTCTCCGGGACCTCGAAGGCGTGGTAGTTGCGCACCTCCGGGTTGGTGTTGAAGTAGTTGTAGCTGCCCAGGCCCCACGCCTCGTGCGAGGTGACGTCGTCGGCGACCTTGTAGGCAGCCCAGCCCTCGAGCCCGTCCTCGTTCATGTACGACGCCTGGTCGGGAACGTCGTAGGGCTGCTCGTTCTGGTAGAAGACCGTCGTGCCGCCGTTGCCGTTCCAGATCGTCTGGTACTTCTGGTAGTGCTCGACGAACAGCCCGGTGGCCGTCACGTCGTCGCCGTTGACCGTCACGCCGGTCTCGCCGGTGTTGACGTCCCAGCCGAAGGTGCCCTCGTTACCGTGGTCGGCGCGCCAGGCCCAGATGTGGTCGAGCAGCGTGTTGTTGCTGTTGACCACCAGGCTCCGGGTCGCCTTGCCCGCGATCGATCCGCCGAGGCGGAAGAACACGTCCTGCACGCTGATCGGGTTCTGCGCGTGGTCGGCCGAAGCGCCTTCCGCGCCCACGGTCAGCAGGCTCGGCGAGTTGGTCTCGCCGGCGTCGAAGAGCAGGCCCTTGAGCCGGATGCCGTCGGCGTCGGCGACCTGCATGGCGGGCTTGCCGGTGGTGGGCTGCAGCGTCGGGTAGCCGATGCCCAGCACGACCGTGTCCGGGTTGGTCACGTCGATCGTGTCGTCGAGGTGGTAGACGCCCGGGGTGAAGAGCAGGTTGCAGCCCCGCGAGAGCGCGTCGTCGATGGTCTGCGCGGTGTCGGTGGGCTTGGCGACGTAGAACTCGCTCATCGGCACCGAGGTGCCCGGGGTGTCCCCGCCCGCCCAGCTCGGGCCCGAGGCCTCGGGGCGCAGCTCCGGCTTGTTCACGTGGAACGAGCCCTGCTCGTCGGCGTAGAGGTAGGGCACGTCGCGGGAGACCGGGGTGGTCGGCAGGGCGGTGTGCGGCGGGTCCGGGAACGCGGTGCTCGGGGCGCCCTCGACGCCGGAGAACACCATGTTCCACACGCTGCCGTACCAGCTGCCGTACTGGGAGTCCTTGGAGTACCACTGCTGCTGCGAGGAGGACTCGGTGGTGCCGTCGACCACGGAGTCGGAGATGTAGCCGCCGCTGGCCCAGCCGTAGCTCTTCGGGTACAGGTCCAGGTCGCCCTTGACGTGCATCCTGCGGAACGGAGCGGCCTGCGAGACCGCCCAGCGGTTGGTCCCCTCTGGGGTGACCGTCATGTTCTCGGCGGAACGCCAGAAGTTCTGCGTGGCGTTGCCCTCGTCGCTCTCGTTGAACGCGTCGACGGTGAGGTTGCCGTTGAGGTTCACGTCGCCGGGGTTCTTGCCCAGCCCGGCGACCGAGGTGTAGTAGCCGACGTTGATGTGGTTGTCGTAGTCGCCGGGCATGAACAGGTGGGCGACCCGGTCCTCGGACATCTGGTCGGCCTGGGTGTCCTTGAGGTTCTCGAAGTCGGCGTCGAGCTGCCGCTGGATCTGGTCGGGGGGCATGCTCGGGTCGAAGACGTGCACGTTCTCGCCGAAGTCCGGCGTGTTCGTGCCGCCGCAGGCCGCCGGGCGGACGTCGCCGGGCTGCGGTGCCTTCGCGAGCGGGGCGGCCGATGCGGCCGGCGCCGTCGCGGTCACGACGGCGAGCGCGGCCATCCCGGCGAAGAACGGGAATCGGCGCCCGCGCCGTTGTGGAACGGGGGTCATGGGATACGCACCTCCTGGGGAGAACAGCGCAGAGAGCGCTCTCAGCGCGGCACCCTAGACCGATCAAGAACCGGAAGGAAGACCTCCGGTGCGGTGAAGCTCCGTCGCGCGCGAGTTCCCGTTTTCCCCGTATTGCACGTCATCCCAGCGCTGCGCGGATCGATCCGTCCGCCGTGGCCCAGCTTCCCGTCCGCTGGTTGGAACGTTCCCATTATTCGCAAGAGGTTTCGCGATCCGGACGTGCGAAGCCGCCCCGCACGCGCGCACCCTGGTCGAATCGCGCGTGCGGGGCGTGCGACTTCTGATGAAGGAAGTCCAACGGCGAGGCCCGGGGACTTTTCCCATCAGAAGTCCGGGTCGGGTCAGCGCTGGTCGTCGAGCGCGTAGCTCGGGTGCGGCGGTTGGTTGTAGGCGGTGTTCTGCCAGGCGACCGCCAGCCGGTACTGGCGGTCCTCCATCAGGCTCGGCAGCCGCACGTCGGTGGGTTCGGTGGTGCTGAACACCCGCAGCGCCGAGCTGTCGGTGGTGCGGTAGACGACCTCCTCGCGCCAGTCGCCGAGCAGGTCTGCCGACAGCGCCGGGGTTGCCTTGGTGCCGTTGTTCGAGGCCACTCCGGGGAAGTCCTGCAGCCGCCGCTCGCCCTCGGGCGCGTACTCGTCGACGTGGGTGTCGTCGAGCAGCTCGCGGGTGGTGTCGCCGTCCCACCAGACCAGGAAGTTCATCGACTCCGGTGGCCTGCCGACGGGGTCGCCCGCGGAGTTGCGCAGCTGGTCGTCGTTCATCGACCAGTACTCCGCTCCCGGGTTGTCCGCCCAGATGTCGCCTGCGACGCCGCGGCCGTTGTCGCCGGCCGGCGGGGTCTGCCAGAGCACCTCGCCGGTGGCCGCGTCGGCCAGGAAGGAGCTGGGCTGGTCGGACTCCTCGTCGACCTTGAAGACCTCCTGGCCCGGGCGCTGCGGGTCGAGGTCGCTGACGTGCATCGCGTCGCCGTGTCCGAAACCGGTGTTCCACAGCGGGGTTCCGTCGTCGTCGAGGGCCATCGCGCCGTAGACGATCTCGTCGCTGCCGTCGCCGTCCACGTCGGCCACCGAGAGGTTGTGGTTGCCCTGACCGGCGTACTGCTCCCCGGCCACGTCGCTGTCGAAGGTCCACAGCGGGGTCAGCTCCCCGCCGCTGAAGCGCCAGGCGGTGATCACCGACCGGGTGTAGTAGCCGCGCGCCTCGATCAGCGCGGGCTCGCCGCCGATCTGCGCGGTCGCGGCCAGGAAGCGGTCCGAGCGGTTGCCGATCGGGTCGCCCCAGCCGTTGGGATCGCCGCGCTGCGGGATGTAGTCGGTGGTGTGCGCGGCCGCGCCGGTGCGGCCGTCGAACATCGTGAGGAACTCCGGGCCGCCGAGCACGAAGCCCTCCTCGGTGCGGTGGTCGGCGTTCGGGTCGCCGATCGTGCTGCCGGTGCCGTCCACGGTCCCGTCGGCGGTCTTGACCGCCACCTCGGCGCTCCCGTCGCCGTCGTAGTCGTAGACCTGGAACTGCGTGTAGTGCGCCCCGGCGCGGATGTTGCGCCCCAGGTCGATGCGCCACAGCCGGGTGCCGTCCGTGTCGTAGGCGTCCAGGATCTGGTTGCCGGTGTAGCCGGTCTGCGAGTTGTCCTTGGAGTTCGACGGGTCCCACTTGACCACGTGCTCGTAGTCGCCGTCCCCGTCGAGGTCGCCGACGCTGACGTCGTTGGCGCTGTAGGTGTAGTCCACGCCGTCGGGAGTGGTTCCGCCCTCGGGCACCTGCAGCGGGATGTCGAAGTGGTCGGCCTCGGCCGCGCGGGTGCGGTCGGCCGCCGCGGCGGGCGCGGTGCCGGCGGGCACCACGGCGTACTCGGCACCGGGCGGCGCGCCCCGGTCGAGGAAGCTGGTGGCGCGCCGCAGCGGTTCCCGGTTGACCTTGGTGCCGTCGCGGTAGACGTCGAAGGCAAGCTGGGCGGGGTCGGCGGGCAGCGACCGCCAGGACACGAAGTTGCCGTCGCCGGAGCGGAGGGCCACCACGGCCCGGTTGGCCTCCGGCGGCTCGGCGGTGGCGGTTGCGGCGATCGGGAACAAGCCTATGGTCAGCGCGGACAGCAGGCCGATGCGGGCCCGGGTTCGCTTCTCCCGTGATGAATCCATTGTGGACGGTCCCATTCTGCTCGGGGGTGCCGCGTCGCACCCCGGCGGATGGTGCGTTCGGAAACACTCGTCGACGAGCATGTTGGGTAAGCGCTTTCCGAAGCATACGGAGGTGGCACCTCCGGCGCAAGGATCGGCGGACCGCACGGGACACGCCGGGGCGACCGGCTGGTGGCGAGCTCCAGCGCCGAATGCGAACATCGGGAGCCCGGATCGGTTTTCGAGCAGACGGGGGGAGCGTCCGGTGGCGGTCAAGATCGTGCACACCGAGCTGCGGCAGGAACTGCGCTTCGGCGATCGCGCAACCGCGGAGCACTACGTCCACCACCACGGCGGCCCCAGGGCCTGGCGCATCACCACGGTTCCGGGGCGCAGCCCGCAGCGCACCGAGGACCGCGGCTAGGGGGCGCGGCGAGGCCGTCGACGGCTCGGGTCCCGGCGCGGTCGGCCTCGCTGCTAATCTGCACGTGATGGGTATCTGCGTGAGTGCCGCGTGCTACGTGAGGATCCGCCGCTCCTAGCGGCGAGCTGACCTCACCTCTTCTCAGCTCCGCCGCACATCGGGTCATCGCCGGTGCGGCGCCTTCGTGCTGCCCGGCTCCGATTCTCTCCACTCGGAGCGCACTCATGCCTTCTCCCACCCCTGGTGGACCGCACGAGCTCGGCCAGAACTTCCTCGTCGACCGGACCACGATCCGCATGATCGAGGATCTGGTCGCCCGGACGAGCGGACCGATCGTGGAGGTCGGTCCCGGTGACGGCGCGCTGACGGTGCCGCTGAGCCGGTCCGGGCGTCCGCTGACCGCGGTCGAGATCGACCCGAAGCGCGCTCGCCGGCTGCAGCGGCGCGTGCCCGAGCACGTCGCCGTGGTCAACGCCGACGTGCTGCGGTACCGGTTCCCGCGGCATCCGCACGTGCTGGTGGGCAACCTGCCCTTCCACCTCACCACCGCAGCGCTGAAGCGCATCCTCGCCGAGCAGCGCTGGCAGACCGCGATCCTGCTGGTGCAGTGGGAAGTCGCCCGGCGGCGCGCCGGCGTGGGCGGGGCGAGCATGCTGACCGCGAGCTGGTGGCCCTGGTACCAGTTCACCCTGCACGCCAGGGTCGCCGCCCGCTCGTTCCGCCCGGTCCCGGCCGTGGACGGCGGGCTGCTGAGCATCGCGCGCCGGGACCGCCCGCTCGTCGCCGAGCGCACCGCCTACCAGCGGTTCGTCCGCGAGGTCTTCACCGGGCGCGGCCGCGGGCTGGGCGAGATCGCGGTCCGGAGCGGCCGCTTCGACCGCGGCGAGCTGCGCGAGTGGCTGCGCGCGCAACGCCTGTCGCCGCAGGCGCTGCCCAAGGACCTCACCGCCGAGCAGTGGGCGTCGCTGTGGCACCGCGCGGTGCGGTCGGCGCCTCCCGGCGATCGGGCGCGCGACCGAGGTCGTCCTGGTCGAGCGCACGATCAGCAGCACGGCCGTCGGCGGCGTAGGTGAGGGCCCGGTGGCGAAGCCGACCGGGCCATCGCTCGGCGATCTCGCTCAGAGGACCTTGAGCAGCTCCTGGGCCAGCGGCGCCGAGGACGCCGGGTTCTGCCCGGTGTGCAGGTTGCGGTCGACGACGACGTTGGCCGCCCAGGGCTCGCCCTCGGCGAAGTCCACGCCCAGCTCGACCAGGCGGTCCTGCAGCAGCCACGCGGCCTTGTCGGCCAGCCCCGCCTGGCGCTCCTCGGCGTTGGTGAACCCGGTGACCCGGTAGCCGCGGAACGGCGAGTTCGGGCCGGTGGCCAGCAGCGCGGCGGGCGCGTGGCAGACCACGCCGAGCGGCTTGCCGGAGTTCAGCGCCTCGGTCAGCAGCGCGCCGGACTCGGCGCTGACCGCGAGGTCCTCCATCGGGCCGTGCCCGCCGGGGTAGAACACCGCGTCGTGGTCGGCCGGCTTCGCCTGCGCGAGGTCGATCGGGTTGCGCAGCACGCTCGCCGCTTCGTCGAGGACGGCCGCGATGTGGTCGGCGCGCTCCTGGCCGCCGTTGGCCTCGGCGCCCAGGCTCCCCCGGTCGACCGGCGGCTCGACCGCGCCGGGCGTGGCGACCACGACCTCGTGCCCCGCCTTGGTGAACGCCTCGTAGGGCGCCACGAACTCCTCGGCCCAGAACCCGGTGGGGTGCTTGGTGCCGTCGGCCAGCGTCCAGTGATCGGCGCCGGTCATCACGAACAGGATCTTCGCCATTCGAATTCGCGCTCCGGTTGCGGGTGTCGGTGCTTGCCCCTTCGACGGTAGGCGCGCTGCCATCAGGGTGCCAATCACCGATGCGATGCGATCTATCAGGATCCTGATGGGTCAGCGGGGTCGGCGCGGCTAGCATCGTGGGCGTGGTGTCCAGTGATTCCGATGGCCCGGTCGACCTCGGGCAGCTGCGCACGTTCCTGGCCGTCCACCGGACGGGGTCGTTCACCGCGGCGGCCGGTGATCTCGGGGTGTCCCAGCCGACCGTGACCGGGCAGGTCCGGGCCCTGGAGAACCGCCTCGGGCGACAGCTGTTCGAGCGCATGCCGCGAGGTGCGGCGGCGACGGCGGCGGCCGACGAGCTGGCCGCGCAGGTCGCGGCCCCGCTGGACGAGCTAGCGGCGGTGACCGAGCGCAGGCTGGGCGCGCTGTCCGAGCCGGTGCAGCTGGCCGGGCCCGCCGAACTGCTGTGCGCGCGGGCGCTGCCCGCGCTCGCGCCGCTGGTCTCCGACGGGCTGCGGCTGCGGGTGACCACCGGGCTGGCCGACGAGCTGCTCGACGGGCTGCGGCTGCGGGTGACCACCGGGCTGGCCGACGAGCTGCTCGACGGGCTGCGCGCGGCCCGCTACGACCTGGTGCTGTCCTCGATCCGGCCCCGCGGTCGCAGCGTGATCGCGACGCCGCTGGTCGACGAGGAGTTCGTGCTGGTGGCCTCCCCGGAGCGGGCGGGGCGCCTCGAGCGGGTGGACCCGGCAGCGCTGGCCGGCGTGCCGCTGCTCGCCTACGCCGAGGACCTGCCGATCGTGCGGCGGTACTGGCGCCACGTGTTCGGGCGGCGGCTGACCGGCCAGGCCGCGGTGGTCGTCCCGGACCTGCGCGGCCTGCTCGCCGCCACCGCCGCCGGCGCGGGGATCACCGTGCTGCCCCGCTACCTGTGCGCCGACGAGCTGGACTCGGGAGCCCTCGTCCCGCTGCTGGAGCCCGAGGACCCGCCGTTCAACACCATCTACCTCGCCGAGCGCCCCGGAGCCCCCGAGCGCCCCGCGGTCACCCGCACCCGGGACCACCTCCTCGACGTCGCGGGGAGCTGGTGAGCCGCACGGCTCACCAGCTCCCCGCGCGGGTGCGTCACCAGGACTCGTCGATGATCAGGTCGGCCCGGTCGCGGGTGGGTGCGATCCGGTCGGCGTTGGGCAGGTCCGTTCCCTCCACCCACGCCCGCGCCGCGGCCGGGTCCTTGCCGTGGTGGGTGTGCCGGTCGACCAGCCGCGAGACCAGGACCTCGCGCGGCGGGTCGAGGAACCACGTCTCGTCGAGCAGGCCGCGCACCTCGGCCCACGGGCCCTCGTCGAGCAGCAGGTAGTTGCCCTCGGTGATCACCAGCGGCACCTCGGGGCCCACCGCGATGGAACCCGCGTAGGACTCCTCGACCTCGCGGTGGAACTCCGGGGCGTACACCGCGTGCTCGCCGGGCTCGCGCAGCCGCCGCAGCAGGGCGGCGAAGCCCGCCGAGTCGAAGGTGTCCGGCGCGCCCTTGCGGTCCCGCCTGCCGAGGCGGCGCAGCTCCGCCTCGGCCAGGTGGAAGCCGTCCATCGGCACCACGACGGCCTTCGATCCCAGGTCCTCCAGCAGCTCCGCGGCCAGCGTTCCCTTGCCCGAGCCGGGCGGGCCGGCGATCCCCAGGATCTGCCGCCGCCCCGTCGAGGCCAGCTGTCGGGCGCGGTCGAGCAGGGCGGGCAGGCCTCCGCGGTGGGCCGTCATGCCTCGCTCCGGCCGCGCAGGGAGCTCTCGATGTCCTCCAGCGTGCGGTTCTTGGTCTCCGGCAGGTTCCGGTACAGGTAGACCAGGCCGACGAGGCCGAACAGGCCGTAGATCCAGAACAGGCCGGTGGCGGTCAGCGCGTTGATCAGGGTCAGCACCGAGATCGAGATCAGGAAGTCCAGACCCCAGTGCGTCACCGTGCCGACGCCGGCGGCCTTGCCGCGCACGGCGGTCGGGAACACCTCGCTGTTGATCAGCCAGATCGCCAGGCCCAGGCTGGCCGCGAACGCCGCCTCGTAGAGCATCAGGCCCGCTGTGAGCAGCAGCCCCAGCCCGTGCACGCTCGGCAGCAGGTACAGCGCACCGAGGCCGAACAGCACCGCCACCACCACCGCGGTGCCGCCGAGCAGCAGCGGACGGCGTCCCACCTTGTCGATGAGCAGCAGCGCCAGCATCGTGAAGATCATGTTCGCCGCGCCGATGCCCACCGAGGACAGGATCGCCGCGGAGTCGCCCATCCCGGCCTGCTTGAGGATGGTCGGCGCGTAGTAGATCACCGCGTTGACGCCGACGAGCTGGTTGGTGGCCGCCACCGCGAAGCCCAGCAGCACGGCCGGGCGCAGCTTGGGCTTGAGCAGGTCGCGGTAGCTGAACCTGCTCTCCTCGCGCATCGTCTCGCGCATCTCGTCCAGCGAGGCGTCGGCGTCGGCGGGGGAGTGGGTGCGCAGCAGCGCGTTGCGCGCCTCCTCGGCGCGGCCCTTGGTCAGCAACCAGCGCGGGCTCTCGGCCAGGGTGAACAGACCGATCAGCATGATCACCGACGGGACCACGGCCAGACCGAGCATCCAGCGCCACCCGCCGCTCTCGGCGAAGGCGTAGCCGACCAGGTAGGACGTGAAGATGCCGATGGTGATCATCAGCTGGTTCATCGAGACCAGGCGCCCGCGCAGCGTCGGCGGGGCGATCTCGGCGATGTAGGTGGGCACCACCAGCGAGCTGCCGCCGATGGCCAGCCCCAGCAGGATCCGGGCGACGACGAGGACGTCGGTGCTCGGCGCCAGCGCGGACAGCAGCGCTCCGAGGGTGAACACCGCCGACAGGACGATCAGGGTGGTCTTGCGGCCGATGCGGTCCACCAGCGGGCCCGCGCCCACGGCGCCGGCGATCGCGCCCAGCAGCAGCGAGGCGACGACGAACTGCTGCGCGGCGTCGGAGAGCGCGAACTCGGGTGCGATGTAGAGCAGCGCCGCGGAGATCACCCCGGTGTCGTAGCCGAAGAGCAGGCCGCCGAGCGCGGCGATGGTGGACGCGCCGAGCACGGCGCCCCGGCGTCCCCGGGCTGCCACCTGCGGTGGCGTTGCGGTGGTCATGTACTGCCTCCCAGACCCGCGGCCGTGCGGGGTCGACGTGCGCCGAGGCGCGATCTCCTCCTTGAGCGAACGGGAATGTAAACCTCAGTTAAGCGCTTGCGCAAGCGCTTAACTGCTATGGTGTGTGCCACCGACGAGCCCGAGGGAGTGCTGGCCGACATGGCGACGATGGCCGATGTTGCGCGCGTCGCGGGGGTGTCCACCGCGACGGTCTCGCACGTCATCAACGGCACGCGGACCGTCCGCCAGGAGACCAGGCGCGCCGTCGAGGCCGCCGTCGAGGTCACCGGATACAGCCCGAACACCCTGGCCCGCTCGCTGGCCACCGGTGGCACCCGCTCGGTGGCGGTGGTCATGTCGGCCATCTCCAACCCCTACTTCGGGCAGCTGCTGCAGGGCATCGAGGCCGAGGTCCTGCAGCGGGGCTACACGCTGCTGCTCACCGACCCGCACGACGATCCCGACTACGAGCTGACCGTGGTGCGCGACATGCACGAGCGGAGGGTCGACGGAATCGTCCTCGCCGCCTCCGCCGAACCGCGGCCGGCGCTGGACTACCTGGCCGCGCGGGGCGTGCCGGTCGTGCTGGCCGACCGCATCGTCGACGAGCGCTACGACCAGGTGGGGCCGGAGAACGTCGAGTCCACCGCGCAGCTGGTCGATCACCTCGCCGAGCACGGGCACCGCCGGATCGCGATGATCGGCGGGTTGGCGGGCCTGTCCACCACCGAGGAGCGGTTGCGCGGCTATCGCGACGGCTTGGCGCGCAACGGCATCGGGCAGGACGCGGCGCTGGTCGACTCGGGGCGCTCGGACAGCGAGGGCGCGGCGGCCGCCGTCGCCCGGCTGCTGGTCGCTCCGGACCGGCCGACGGCTCTCATCGCGGCCAACAACAGCATGACCATCGGCGCGATGCAGGCGCTGCGCCGAGCGGGGCTGTCCGTGCCGGAGGACGTGGCGCTGGTCGGCTTCGACGACTTCCCCTGGGCCGACTGCTTCGCACCGCGGCTGACGGTGGTGGCCCAGCCCTGCGAGGAGATCGGGGCCAAGGCCGCCCAACTCCTCTTCCGCCGCTTCGCGGACCCCGAAGCGCCAGCGGAGACCCACCGCTTCCCCAGCCACCTGGTCCACCGCAACTCCTGCGGCTGCCCCTGATCGACCCCCTCGAAAAACCAGGCGATTCGGCGGGCGGAAAACCAGGCGATTCCGCGGGTGGAATCCGAGGGTTTTTCGAGGAGTGCCCGGAAGGGGGCGGGGGTGGTGGTGTGTTGGGGTTGCGTTCGCGGGCTCGGCGGGTCAGGGGTGGTGCTCTGCGGTCGCTCTGAGGTTGCGCAGGGCGTGGTGGAGGCGGGACTTGACCGTGCCGGGCGGGATGCCGAGGGCGGTCGCGGCGCGCTTGGCGGTGCGGTCGTTGTAGTAGACCTCGTGGACGACCGAGCGGTGCGCGGGGTTGAGGCGGTCGACCATCGCGCGGATCGCGACGCGGTTGAGCACGGCCTCGGCGTGGTCGGCGTGCTCGACGGCCACCGCGGTACCCGCGGACTCGTCGACCTCGACCGGCCGCGCTCTCCTGGCGCGGATGCGGTCGATGGCGATGTTGTGCGCGACCCGGGTCAGCCAACCCCAGACCGAGCCCCGGTCGGGCGTGAGCGCGTCGGCGTGCTGCCAGGCCCGCAGCATCGTCTCCTGCACGATGTCCTCCGCGTGGTGCGGATCGGACAGGATGCGGTTGGTGTAGGCCAGCAGCCGGAGGTAGTACTCCTGGTAGAGCGCTCTCAGCGCGCGTTCGCCGTCGTGGGCGGCTCCGGCGCGTCGGGCGGCGACCGCGGGTCGCGGGTGTCCGGCGAGGGTCATGAGCACGTCCGCATTCGGATGTCGGCCCCGGGCAACTGGTCTCCACTGTGGAGGGTCGGTCCGGGTTCGGGGTTGGCGAGGACGTCCTCAGCTTGCCGTTCCTCTCGTTCGCGGGTAATCCAGGAGCTCACGTAGATTTGCCCGGAGCCCTCCCGGAACCGCTCAGATGAGCGGCCGAGGTGTAGTGCCCTTCGGCTAGGCGGCGCAATTCCGCTGCGCGAAGAGCGAAATCAGGATCCACTGTGGACCTCGTCGCGGCGGTGCCGAGTGGCCTCCACGGCGATATCCACCCGGGAGCGCACGCCCAGCTTGCTCAGCACGTGCGAGACGTGCACCTCCACGGTGCGCCGCGAGGAGCACAGCTCCGCGGCGATGTCCGGATTGCCGAGACCCTCGCCGACCAGCAGCGCGACCCGCCGCTCGGTCTTGGTCAGCGACGCCCACCCGGTGGTGGCCCGCTGCGCGCGCCTGCGGGTTCGCTGCAGGCCGTGCGCGCGCATCCGCGCGTCGACGCGCCGGAGGTCCCAGGTCGCGCCGAGCGCCTGGAAGAGCTCCGCCGCCTCGGCGTAGGCCTTCCTCGCCGCCGCCGGCTCGGCGCGCTCGGCGTGCAGCAGCGCGAGGTCCTCCAGCGCGCGAGCGCACTTGGGCGACTGGTTGGTCTTGCGGTAGAGCTCGATCGCCGCGCGCAGGGCGGGCGGGTCCCGGTCCAGCAGTCCGCGGCAGTGCTGCGAGGCGGCCAGGATGTTGGGTACGGCGCCCACCGAGGCGTCCTCGGCGCACGCGTCGTTCGCCGCCGTCGCCGTGGCGGCGTCGCCGATCTCCATCGCCAGCCGCACCAGCTGCGGGAGGAACACGTAGCGGGTGGCGAACCGATCGCCGCGTTCGAGGAACCCGGACAGCAGCTGCACCGCCCGATCGGTCTCGCCGTCGATCTCGGCGCGCAGCACCTCGGCCACCAGCGGGAACCCCCGCTCGGCCGGGCCGAGCTCGGCGAGGTGGTGGCGGAAGGCCTCGTGCTCCTCGCGCTGCCCGGCGATCATCGCCGACAGCCCGTGCAACCTGCTGCGCTCCGGCTCGGTCATGTGCGCGGTGAGCTCGGCGGCGGCTTCGAGCTCGGCGGTGGCGTCGTCCCAGCGGCCGACGGTGAAGCAGTGGTAGGCCGCCGACAGCCGGATCGCGGCCAGCCTGCTCTCGGTGGCGCTGCGCTCGGCGATCTCGAGCAGCTCGTGCAGCGCCGCGTCGGCCTCGTCGCTGCGGCCGAGCGCGAACAGCAGCATCATCCGGTCGCCGAGCACCTGCAGCCGCAGGTCGGTGTGCTCCGGGGCATCGCCCAGCGCGGCGGCGGCCTCCTCGAAGCAGATCACCGCCTCGGACAGATCGCAGCGCCTGGCCAGCCCGCTGCCGCGCACGTGCAGCGCGAGCCCGCGGGCGTAGTCGTCGCGGGCCGCGCCGGCCTCGGTCACCGCCCGCTCGACGGCGCCGTCGGCGGCTTCGAACTGGTCCTCGGTCAGCAGCACCCGGCCCAGCATCGCGTTCATCCTGGCCAGCCACGATCGATCGAAACCCGGTTGGTCGAGCGCCTCCTCGGCCACGGCGGTGGCCTCCTCGGCCAACCCGAGGGCGGCCAGCGACCAGGTCAGGTGCCAGGTGAGCTCGGCGGCTCGGGGCTGGTCGGAGCTGTCGGCCAGAGCCCTCTCCGCCAGATCGCGGACCTGCTCGGCGCGGTTGAGCTGCACCAGCGCGAGCACCCTGGTGGCGCGCAGCTCCGCTCGTCGCGGGTCGTCGCGGCGCAGCTGCGGGATGGCGGTGGCCAGCAGCTGTTCGGCGCACTCCGGTCCGCGCCGGGCGAGGGACCGCCCGTCCTCGGCCAACCAGTCCAGGGCCCAGTCGTCGAACTCGGACTCGGCGAGGTGGGCCGAGGCCAGCAGTTGCTCGCCGATCCGCTCGACCGGGGTGCCGCAGGCGTGCAGCGCGCGGGCGGCCCGGTGGTGCAGCGCCGCCCGCAGCGCGCCGGGCGTGGTCTCGCGCAGCGCCTGTCGGACCAGCCCGTGCCGGAAGGTCAACCTGGGGCCGGTCTCCTCCAGCAGCCCGGCGGTCATGGCCTCCTCGACGTGCCGCGCGAGTTCGATCATCGGACGTTCCGAGACCGCGTGCAGATCGGTCGCCGGGAACGGCGAGCCCAGCAGCGCCGCCAGGCGCAGCACGTCGCGGGCGTCCGAGGTGAGGGTGCGCAGGCCGGCGGCCACCGCCTCGGCCACTTCGCGCGGCGGTTCGGCCGAGACGACCTCGGCGATGCCCGCCGCGACCTCCAGGGGCTGGGACAGCACCAGTCGCCGGACGTAGCCGGGATTCCCGCGGGCCCCGGCCAGCTGCGCGCGCAACCTCGGGCCGATCTCGGCGGTCCCGGCCAGCCGCGCGGCCAGTTGCGCGGTGACCTCTCCTCCCAGCGGGGGCAGGGCGATCCGCGATGCGGCGAGCCCCGCGGCGAGGTCGCGGCGCGCGGGATGCGCGGTGGCGGCCAGCAGCAGCGGCAGTCGACCGGTCCGCGAGGCGAGCCGTCGCCAGACCAGCAGGCTCGTCTCGTCGGCCAGGTGCAGGTCGTCGATCGCCAGCACCAGCGGTGCCTCGCCGCAGAGCCGTCGGACCTCGGCGAGGACCTCGTCGGGGCCCGCGGCTCCCAGACCGAGGCAGTCCAGCAGGACGCGCAGCGGGAAGGCCTTCGCCGCGGCGTCGGCGGCTGTGCTGCGCACCGCGCAGCCGCGCGACGCGGCCTCGGCGAGGACCTGGTCGAGCAGGGCGGTCTTGCCGATCCCGGCCTCGCCGTCGATCCAGAGCACGGAGCCGGACCCGTCACCGGCCGCGGCGAGCAGCTGCCGGATCCGATCGATCTCCGCGCCGCGGCCCAGGACCGCAGGTTGCGCACCGCTCGCCGTCATCACCGCGCCCGCTCCCGAATCGGCGCCGCGACGCGCCCGGCCGCGGCGGAAACGCCACCGACCCGAAGATCGGCTCGTGCGTGGCGCGCAGACTACCGCCAATCGCGCGTCCCGCGGTACCGCTGCGCTACCGTCGGTGCCGTGCTGCGAGAGCTGGCCGGACGGCACGGCCTGCGGGTGCGGGTGGTCGACGTCGACGAAACCGGCTGGGACTTCCGGGTCGGCCACGCGGTCGACGAGCGGGGCGCGCGCTGGGTGCTGCGCGTGCCGCGTCGAGCCGAGGTGATCGCGCGCGCCGAGGTCGAGCGGCGGCTGCTGGAGCACCTGCGGCCGAAGCTGCGCGTGCAGCTGCCCGAGTGGGAGGTGTTCACCTCCGAGCTGATCGCCTACCGGCGGCTCCCGGGAGAACCGCTGGGGCCCGAGCACCCGGAAACCCTGGAGTACCAGTGGTGGGTCGACGCTCCCGCCGAGTACTTCGCCCGGCTCGGGGAGGTGATCGCCGAGCTGCACCGGCTCGACCCCGCCGAGCTCGCCGCGCTGGGCGCTCCGGTCAACCGGGTCGGCGACCTGCGCGGCGAGCTGGCCGGTGAGCTGCGGTGCGCGGAGCGCGAACTGGACGTGCCGCGGCAGCCCGCCGGGCGGTGGTGGGCGTGGCTGGAGGACGACCGCTACTGGACCTCCGAGGTGCGCTTCGCGCACGCCGATCTGCACCCCGGGCACACCCTGGTCGACCCGGCAGGTCGGCTGCTGGGCGTTCTGGATTGGACGGACGCGGCGATCGACGATCCGGCGGTGGACTTCCTGGCGGTGCACAACGCTTTCGGGCTCGCCGGGCTGGACCGCCTGCTGGCCGCCTACCGGGACGCGGGCGGTGCGCCGCGCCCGCGCCTGCGCGAGCACGTCGCGCTGTTCAGCGGTTTCCGGTTCAGCGTGTCGCTGGCCATCCACGGCATCGACGTGGGCAACCCGGGATTCGTCGACATCGGTCGGCGTCGGATCTGCGCATTGTTCTGAAACCCGGTGCGCGGCCGCGGATCGGGGCGCCTACGTCCCGCTGGAGGGGAACGGGTTCGGGCCTCCCTGGCGCAGCAGCGAGACCCAGCGGTCCGGATCGTGATGGGCCGGTTCGGTTTCCGCGACGAACCCCTTGAGCAGGTCGACGTAGCGGTCGGGCTCGGACCGGTGCGGGAAGTGGCCGGAGCCCTCGAAGACCTCCAAGCGGCTCCACGGCATCGCCTCGTGCAGGATCGCGGCGTGCGAGGCGGGGATGACCTGGTCGCGCTCGCCCCACACCAGCAGGGTGGGCATGCCCTCGGTGAGGTAGCAGCGGTCCAGCATCGAGGCGACCTGGCCGCCCGCGTCGACGACGGAGCGCAGGGTGCGCAGGAACGACGCGCGAGCGGTGGCGGTGCGCATCGCCGTGTAGCAGTCCAGCACGAACTCGTAGTCGTCGCCCATGCCGAGCTCGCCGGTCCAGCGGGGGACCGGTCCGAGCAGCGCGGACAGCTTGCTCAGCGGGGTGCCGGTGATCAGCGGGAGCGCTGCTTCGGCTCCCGGTGCTGCCAGCGCGCGCAGGAACGGGTGCACCTCCGGGCCGGCGCCGCCGGGGCAGGTCAGCACGAGCCGTTCGCAGCGGTGCGGGAACTGGTAGGCGAACTGCATCGCGACGCCGCCGCCCAGCGAGTGCCCGATCACCGTGGCGCTGGAGATGCCCAGCACCGCGAGCAGGTCGCGGATCCCGCAGGCGTAGGCGCCCACCGAGTAGTCGGCCCTGGGCTTGTCGGAACCGCCGTGTCCCAGCAGATCGGGTGCGATCACGGTGTGGTGCTCGGCCAGCGGTTCCAGGACTTCCCGCCAGGTGCGCGAGCTGTCCCCGATGCCGTGGATGAGCAGCAGCGCGGGGCCGTCGCCGCCGATGCGGAACGACCGCCGATACCCGTGGATCGTCCGGTGCTGCATCTCGAGCTCTGCGGCCATGCCTCCCATTGAGCCATCGCCGGGTTCCCGGCGCGTTGCACCGACGTCACCACTGCGGGGGTCTTCAACCGATCGAGTGTCTCGGCCGCTGCCGCGCGGTCCGGCGACAGCGACCGGAAACTCACCCGATCGGCGAGATCCACCGAGGCGCCTGCTCCCGAGCACCGCGACCGAGGCACCCGCACGATTCCGACACACCACCACCTCCCACCCGATCGAGTGGGGTTGCAAAAACCCTCGAATTTCGCCCGTCGAATTCGAGGGGAATTTGGCGGGGGTCAGGGGATCGGGATGGGGATTTCGAAGTGGACCGCTGGGCTGTGGGCCGGGTCGGTGCGGCCGTCGTGGATCTCCTTGGCGACGCTGCGCCAGAAGGGTTCCGCGCCTTCGATGTCGGCGTTGGTGTGCAGGTAGATGGTCTCGTAGCCCGGGGTTCGGGCGACGAACTCGCACGCCAGGTCGACCAGCGCGCGTGCCAGCCCGTTCCTGCGGTGCTCGGGGCGGATGTAGACGCGGAAGACCTGCGCCGTGGTTCCCGAGGGGTAGCGCTCGGCGAGCCACGGGGCGTGCGGCGGGCTCTTCGGTCCGTCCGCGCGCACCGCGGTGGTGCCCACGACCTCGTCGTCCAGCACCGCCACGAACAGCGCCTGCCTGGGGTCGTCGAAGTAGGCGGTGCGCATGTCGATCACGTCGCCGTGCCAGCGGGGCCGGTAGCCGTGGCCGAAGACGTTGTAGAAGGTGTCGAGCATGACCGACCGGGCGCCTTCGGCGTCCGCGGGTCCGGCTTCGCGGACCGCGTAGCGTCCGACTCGGCGTTCTTCGAGCTCCGCCACGGTTACCTCCCTCATCGGATGCAGTAGTTGAAAATGGTATTCAATCAGCGTTTCGCTATGTGTTTCGACCTGCGGTTTCCCGGGAGGCGGCGGCGAGCAGCGCGCGGGTGGTGGGGTGCTGCGGCGCGGAGAGGACCTCGGCGGTGGGGCCGCGCTCGACCACCTCGCCCTCGTCGAGCACCAGCACCCGGTGCGACAGCCGCGCCACCGCGGGCAGGTCGTGGGTGATCAGCAGCAGCGCGCAGCCGGTGTGGCGTTGCAGCGCGGCCAGCACCTCCAGCAGCTCGGCCTGGCGCTCGGCGTCGAGGCCCGAGGTGATCTCGTCGCAGATCAGCACGTCCGGTTCGGCCGTCGTGGCGCGCACCAGCGCGGCTCGCTGCAGCTCGCCGCCGGAGAGCCCGCCGGGCGGGCGCGCCGCGCTGTGCTCCGGCACTCCCAGGCGGTCGAGCGCGGCCGCTGCGCGGGCGCGCGCCTCGGCGCGCGGAACCCCGCGCAGCCGCTCGGCCGTGCGCGCCACCTGGTGCAGCACCGGGGTGAACTCGCTGAACGAGGCCCTGGCGTCCTGGAAGACGTACTGCACCCGCGCCAGTTGCTCGCTCGTCCGGCGCCGCAGCACCGGCGGCAGCGGCCGGTCGTCGAGCAGGACCTCCCCGCCGCGGAAGCGGTGCAGCCCGGCGATGCAGCGCGCCAGGGTCGTCTTGCCGCTGCCGGAACGACCCAGCACCGCCAGCCGCTCGCCCGGAGCGACCTGCAGCGAGACCTCGCGCAGGGCGTCGTCGTCGCGGTGCCCGGCCCGCAGCCCGCGCACCTCCAGCACCGGTTCGGCGTCGCCGGGTTCCGGCGGCGTCACCGGGTCCCGGCGCGCGAGGGCGTTCGCGTCGGACGCGGCCAGGGTTCCGCCGGCGAGGACCAGCACCCGGTCGGCCAGGTCGCGCACCAGGTCCAGGTCGTGGGTGAGCAGCAGGATCGCGATGCCCTGCTCGGCCGCGGCGCGCAGCTCGGCTGCCAGCTGCGCGCGGATCACCGGGTCCTGGCCGGTGGTGGGTTCGTCGGCGATGAGCACCCGCGGTCGCCCGATCAGCGCTTGGGCGAGAACCACCCGCTGCTGCTGCCCGCCGGAGAGCTGGTGCGGGTAGCGCCGCAGGAACCGCTCCCCGTCGGGCATCCGCGCCTGGCGCAGCGCTTCCAGCACCCTCGACCGCACCTGGTCCCGCGGCACGTGCAGGCGGGCCACCTCGGTCAGCACCGAACCCACCCGGCGCACCGGGTTCAGCGCGGCCGCGGGCTGCTGCGGGACGTACCCGACCGTGCCGAGCCGAGGCGGGTTCTCGGGATCCACGGCGGACCCGGCGATCTCGACCTCCCCGGAAACCGCCGTCCCGGGCGGGGACTCGCCGAGCAGCACGCTCGCCAGGGTGGTCTTGCCGCTGCCGGACTCGCCGACCAGCGCGGTGATCTCGCCGCCGTTCAGGCTGAACGACGCCGCCGCGAGCAGCGTGCGCCCGCCCGCGGTCACGGTCAGGTCATGTGCGGCGACGACGGTCACCGGTCCTCCAGGAAGGTCGAGTCGGCGCGCCGCAACCAGCGGTCGAAGAGCAGGTTCACGCCCACCGACAGCACGACGACGAGCACCGCGGGCACCACCACCGCCCACGGCTGCAGGAACAGGCCCGAGCGGTTGCGGTCGACCATCGCCGCCCAGTCGCTCGCCCCGGGTGCCACCCCGACGCCGAGGAAGCTCGCCGAGGCCACCAGGTAGATCGCTCCGGTGAACCGGGTGCCCATGTCGGCTGCGAGCGTGCGGCGCATCGCGCGGGCGACGTGGCCCAGCGCGATGCGCGTCCGGCTCTCGCCCTGCAGCCGCATCGCCTCCACCGCGGGCCGGGTGGACAGCGACAGCGCTGCGGCGCGGCTGATGCGCACCACGTCGGGCAGGTTGATCAGCGCCACCACGGCCACCAGCACCCACGCGGTTCCCGGCGCCAGCGCCGCCAGCAGCAGCAACACCAGCATCGAGGGCAGCGCCAGCAGCAGGTCCAGCGGGCGCATCAGCACCTCGTCCAGCGCGCGGCTGCGGGTCATGCCGGCCACCAGGCCCATCGGCACCGCCACCAGGTAGGTGCAGGCGGTGGCGGTCAGCGCGGTCAGCACCAGCGACCGGCCCCCGAGCAGGACCTCGTCGGCCACGTCGCGGCCGAGGAAGTCGGTGCCCAGCAGGTGCCCGCCGCCGAGCAGGAACGCCACGTCCTTGGTGGTGTCCTCGGTGGCGAACGACGGTCCGAGCAGTGCCAGCAGCACCGGCACCGCCACCAGCAGTCCGGGGATCGCGTACCTCATCGGCCTACCTCCGAGGTGGGCGACAGGGCGCGGGCCGCCAGATCCGCACCGAGGTTGACCAGCACCGTGGTGGTGGCGAAGACCAGCGCCAGGCCCTGCACCACCGGCAGGTCGCGAGCCGAAACCGCTTCCAGCAGAGCAGTTCCCAGCCCGGGGATCGCGAAGATGGCCTCCACCACGATCACGCCGCCGATCAGCCAGTCGGCGGTGCGCGCGAGCTGCTGCACCGCCGGGGCCGCTGCGTTGGGCAGCGCGTGGGCGAAGCGGATCCGCGCGGGCGAGATCCCGAGTCGCCGCGCGTGCTGGACGTGGGGGGAGCGCTGCGCGTCGATCATCCCGGCGCGCACCAGCCTGCTCAGCGAGCAGATCGGGCGCATGAGCAGCACCGCCATCGGCAGCACCAGCAGCGCCGGATCGCCGGTCAGCGACCCGTCGATGGCGGTGGGCGGGAACCAGCCGAGCTGCACGGCGAAGACGGCGACCAGCAGGATCGCCATGGCGAACTCCGGTGCCGCGTAGAGGCCGAGGGTGGTGCTGGTGATCAGCCGGTCCGGCCAGCTGCCCTCGCGGCGGGCGGCCAGCACGCCGAGCCCGGTGGACAGCGGCACCAGCAGGGCCAGCGCCAACCCGGCCAGCAGCAGCGTCGGGCCCGCGGCCGCGCCGATCATCTCGGCGACCGGCCGCGGGCCGACCAGCGAGGTGCCGAGGTCGCCCCGCAGCGCGTTGCCCAGCCACTCGGCGAAGCGCTGCCACATCGGCCGCTCCAGCCCCAGCTCGGCGCGCAGGCCGGCGATGACCGCGGGGTCGGGGTTATCGCCCGCGATGGTCACCGCCGCGTCGCCCGGCAGCGCCTCGGTCAGCAGGAACACCCCTACCGCGACCAGCAGCACCTGCACCGCGCCGAGCAGCAGTCGGCGCACCAGGTAACCGATCACGCCAGCCACACCCCGTCGAAGCGCGCCCACTCCAGGGTGTTGGCCGGGGCCTGCTCGTCGATGCCGCCGACGTTGCCGGCCGCGCCGACGATCCAGTCCGAGGACCCCCACCAGACGAAGCCGCCGTCGTGGAACTGCTGCTCCTGCATCCGGGCGTAGAGCTCGGCGCGCTCGCCCTCGTCGGTGGTGGACTGGGCGGCGTCGTAGAGCTCGTCGAACTCCGGTCGCCGCCACGCGGTGTTGTTGGTGGTGGAGGTGGTCAGCAGGCGCTGCGAGATGTGCGAGTCCAGCGGCATGCCGCCCGAGCGGTAGCTGGCCAGCACGCTGCCCTCGGAGATGTCCGACCAGTAGGTGTCCTTGTTGCCCAGCCGCACGTTGAGGTCGAGCCCGACCTGCTCGGCCTGATCGCGGATGGCCAGCGCGGCCTCCTTGAGCCCGGTGGAGGCCTCCGAGGTGTCGAAGTCGATGGTCATGCCCTCGGCGCCGGCCTCGCGCACCAGCGAGCGCGCCCGGTCCAGGTCCTGCCCGCGCTGCGGCAGGTGGGCGGCGTAGTAGCGGTATCCCCGGCCGTAGAGGTCGTTGCCGATCTGCCCGGAGCCCTGCAGCACCGAGCGCACCAGCTCTTCCCGATCGATCAGGTGGAACATGGCCTGGCGCAGCTCGATCCGGTCGAACGGCGGGCGGTCCACCTTCATCGCCAGCCCGTGGAAGTTGCTCCGCGGGAGCCGGAGCACCCGGATCTGACCGTTGGACTCGTAGGTGCGGGCGCTGGTGAGCGTGAGGTCGTTGGCGTAGTCGATCTGCCCGCCCAGCAGCGCGTTCACCCGCGCCGACTCGTCGTTGGTGACCACGATCTGCAGCTCGTCGAGCAGCGGCGGTCCGTCGAAGTAGTCCGGGTTGCGCGCGGCCAGGAACGACTTGCCCGGCTCGAAGGAGACGAACTTGAACGGCCCCGAGCCGACCGGCCGGGAGAAGTCGGTGGTTCCCTCCGGGACGATGTAGGCGCCGAGGGTGGCCAGCGCGTTCGGGAACTCCGCGTAGGGCCGTTCGAGCCGGAACTCCACGGTGCGGTCGTCGACGGCGCGGCTGTTCGGCAGGTCGATCACCGACAGGCTCGCCTTGGCCCGCCGGCTGCCGCCTGGGGCGGTGATGCGCGCGTAGCTGGCCAGCACGTCGGCGGACCGCACCGGACGTCCGTCGTGGAAGGTGGCCTGCCGCAGCGTGATCCGCCAGGTGCGCAGATCGGCGGAGGGCTCCCACCGCTCGGCCAGGCGCGGCTGCGGGGACATGTCGTTGCCGTAGTCGGCCAGCTTGTCGTAGAGCGCCTTGGAACGCGCGATCTCGATGTAGAGGCTGGTCTCGTGCGGGTCGAGCACCTCGGACGCGCCACCACCGGAGAAGGCGGCGCGCAACCGGCCGCCGCGCTTGGGCCGGCCTACGGCGGGGGCGCCGCCAGGTGCGCAGCCCGCCAGCGCGGAGCTGCCCGATAACGCGGCCGCGGTGCTCGCGGCGAGGCCGAGGAAACCGCGTCGGTCGAGGTTCTGCATGGCAGTTCTCCTGTCGGGTCGGGGCTTTCGCTTCGTTCAGCCGGTGCGACGAGCGACCAGGTGCAGGCGGTCGCCGGACATCCGCTCGGAGAGGGCGGCATCGGCGTGCCAGGGGGCGTCGGTGCGCGGGCCGGGTTCGTCGAACAGCGCCAGGACCTCGAACCCGTGCCGTTCGGCGAAGTAGCGCAGCTCCTGCGGGAACAGCAGCCGCCAGGCCGAGCGCTGCACCAGCTCCTCGGCACCGGGCCAGCTCCAGCGGCGCTCCCGGCGCAGCAGCTGCTCGGCGTGGTCGATCCACAGCCGGGTGATCGAGCGGTAGTCCACCCCGCCGTGGTGCAGCGTGCGGTCCCGGACCTCGTCGAGCAGCTCGGTGTTGCCCAGGAAGAACGCACCGTTGCGGGCCTCGGCGACGAGCAGCCCGCCGGGCCGCAGGTGGTCGCGGCAGCGGGACAGGAACGCGTCCAGCTCGGCGTTGCGGTGGCAGTACAGCAGCGCGCTGTCCAGGCAGGTGATCGCGTCGAAGGCGTTGCCCAGCGCGAAATCCCGCATGTCGGCCACGGCGAACTCCGCCGCCGGGCAGTGCCGCGCGGCGTGCGCGACCATCTCCGGCGAGCTGTCCAGCCCGGTGACCCGGTAGCCGCGCGCGGTCCAGAACCGCGCGTCGCGACCGGTGCCGCAGCCGATGTCGAGCAGGTCGCCCCCACCGCCGAAGCGGTGCAGCAGGTCGTCGACGAAGCGGGCGGCCAGGTGCTCGGGGTCGGGGAACCAGGCCTCGTAGATGTCCGGGTTGTCGGTCAGGAAGTTGGCGTGTGCCACGCGATCTCCTCGTCGTCGTGCGGGCGCGGGTCGATGCCGGTGCGCCGGTGCACCGCGAGCACCGCCAGCGCGGAGGTCAGGCCGATGGCCACGCACAGCGCCGAGGGCAGCCAGGGTCTGCCGGGCGGGGCGAGATCGGTGGCCAGGCCGATCAGCGCGTTGCCCCCGGCGGCGGTGAGCCCGGAAACCAGGTAGAACACCCCGAAGTAGGTCCCGGACAGCTGCTCGGGGCCGAAGGACGGGATGAGCTCGTAGACGAACGGCTGGGCCAGCATCACCCCCACGGACAGCGCGAGCGCGGTCACCAGCACCGGGGCCAGCCGCAGGGCGATCTCCACGGGGTCGGTCGCCGGGGAGCCCGGCATCAGCGCGGCGGCGACGGCGGTGACGGCGAACCCGCCGCCCATCACCGCCAACCCGGTCGTGATCGAACGCCCGCGGCTCCAGCGGGTGCTGCACCAGCGGGTGATGCGGACCTGCAGCAGCAGGCTGGAAGCGGTGCTGACCAGGAAGATCACCGAAACCGAGACCGCGGTGCCGGTGAAGTGCTCGGCGTGCATCGGCAGCACCAGGTAGAGCTGGTTCTGCAGCGCGAACAACCCGGTCAGCGCGCCGGTGAAGGCCAGGAACCGGCGGTCGGCGAGCACCCCGCGCCAGTCCGCGAGCACCGAGCTCTCCGGTCGCGGCACGCGTCGCGCGGGCAGCACCACCACTTGCGCGGCGGTCAGCAGCGCGAAGATCACCGCCGCGGTCACCGCCGCCATCCGGAAGTCGACCAGCAGCAGCGCGCTGCCCAGCAGCGGGCCGAGCAGCATGCCGGTGTTGGCGAAGACGTTGAACAGCGAGAACATCTCGGCTCGCCGGTCCCCGGCTTCCAGCGAGAGGTAGGAGCGCACCGCCGGGTTGAACAGCGCCCCGGCCAGGCCGGAGAGCACCGAGGCCGCCAGCAGCACCGGCAGCGCGGTGCCGAGGGCGAACAGCCCGAAGCCCACCGAGCGCAGCGCGCAGCCCGCGATGATCACGCCCCGCGCGCCGAGCCGGTCCGAGGCCGACCCGCCGAGCAGGAACAGGCCCTGCTGGCTGAGGTTGCGCGCGCCCAGCAGCACCCCGATCACCGCCGCCGACATGCCCAGGTCGTTGCCGAGGTAACCGGCCAGGTAGGGGATCAGCAGGTAGAACCCGGTGTTGACGCCGAGCTGGTTGACCAGCAGCACCTGCACGGCGGGCGGATAGCTGCGGATGAGCCGCCAGGTGCTCACGACGGGCGCACCCCTAAGCCGGTGCTCCCGGCGATGCGCAGCAAGCCGTCCTCGCCGCCCAGCCCGGTCCACGGGTCGCGCGCCAGCAGCAGGTGCCCGTCGAGGTCGACCCAGCGGGCCAGGCCGCTGAGGTGCACGGCCGGAGCGATGCCCAGCGAGCTGGCCACCTGGCAGCCCAACATCACCTCGACGCCGAAACCCCGAGCGGTGTCGATGATCTCGCGCGCCGCGCGGATACCGCCGCACTCGGGCAGCTTCACGTTGACCCCGTGCACGCGCGGCCCCAGCAGGCGCACGTCGGCCGCGCTGCGGGCGTCCTCGTCGGCGATCACCGGGATCGGCGAGGCCTCGGCGACCTCGGCCAGCAGGTCCGGAGTTCCCGGCGCGATGGGTTGTTCCACCGCCTCGACGTCGAACTCCGCTGCCGCGCGCAGCATTCGGCTCGCCTCCTCGGGAATCCACGCGCCGTTGGGGTCCAGCAGCAGCCGCGCGTCCGGGACCGCGGCGCGGATCGCGGCGACCCGCGCGAGCTCGTCGGCGGCGCGGCCGAGCTTGATCTTCAGCACCCGGAATCCGCGGCCGGCGAGGTCGGCGGCCGCGGCCGCAGCGTCCGCGGCCGGGGTGATCCCGATCGTGCGAGCCGTGGGCACCGGTTCGCGCGGCGCGACGCCGACCAGCTCGTGCACCGGCACCCCGCGCAGCTCGGCGACCAGGTCGTGCAACGCCGCGTCCAGTCCGGCGCGCACCCCGGGCGATTCCGCCGGGAGCGCGGCCACCAGCGCGCGGCTCGGTGCCACGCCGTCGAGATCCCGTCGCGCGGCTTCCAGCTCCGCTTCGATGCGCGGCACGTCCAGCTCGTAGTACGCGCTGGTGACGACCTCGCCGCGTCCGGCGACGCCGGCGTGCTCGGCGGTGATGGTCACCGCCTCGCGCTCGGCCATCACCGACCGCGAGATCCGCAGCGGCTCGCGCAGCGCGAGGCCGCTCGCCTCCCAACTCAGCTTCACGCCGGAACCTCCACGTCCACCAGCGGGTCGACCACGGCGCTGCAGCGGGTCCAGCCGGTCGCCTCCACCTCCGGGTGGGCGACCTCGACCGGCCGCGTCGCGACCGGGGCGTCCAGCAGGCCGCGCTCGCGGCAGTAGTCGTCGTCGAAGACGGTGCCCAGGTAGCGGTGCGGGCCGTCGGGGAAGACGGTCACCACGTTGGCCCCCGGTTCGATCCGCGCGGCCCACGCGGCCACCAGAGCGACCGCTCCGGTGCTCCAGCCGCCGGTGACGAACGAGTCGCGCGCCAGCGTTCGGCACGCCGACACGGCCTCGCCGGGGCCGACCCAGTGCACCTCGTCGAACTGCGGGTAGGCCACGTTGCGCGGGTGGATGCTGCTGCCCAGCCCGCGCATCACGCGCGGGCGCGCGGGCTGGCCGAAGATCGTCGACCCGACGGTGTCCACGCCGATGAGCCGCGCGTGCGGCCACCTCTTCCGGACGGCGCGGATCGCCCCGGCGCTGTGCCCGCCGGAACCCACGCTGCACACCAGCACGTCCACCCGGTCGAGCTGGCGGCAGATCTCCGCGCCCATCTCCGCGTAACCGGCCGGGTTGTCCGGGTTGTTGTACTGGTCGGGCCAGTAGGCCCCGGGCAACGACCGGCAGACCTCGTGCACCCGGTTCAGCCGCGCCTGCTGCCAGCCGCCCTCCGGGTGCGGGCGGTCGACGACCTCCAGCCGCGCGCCGTGCGCGCGCAGCAGCGCGCGCATCCCCGGCTCCAGCTCGTCGTCGACGACGAGCACGATCGGATGCCCCAGCGCGCTTCCGGCGAAGGCCAGCCCCACGCCGAGGGTTCCGCTGGTCGACTCCACCACCGGAGCGCCCGGGCGCAGCTCGCCGCGGAAGCGCGCGCCGCGCAGCATCGACAGCGCCGCGCGCGCCTTCATCCCGCCGGCGCTGAGGCACTCCAGCTTGGCCCAGAACCCGGGATGCGGCTGGGGGAGCGGTGCCGAGACCTTGGTCAGCGGGGTGTCGCGCACCAGGTCCAGCAGGTCCGGGTTCACTCGGGCACCTCCCCGGGGTAGCGGTAGAGCGGGCTCGGGCCGCCGTCGAGCCAGAAGAACGGGTAGGGCTCGGCGGACACCGCGCTGACCCCGGCTCCCAGGAAGCGCGGCAGGATCCCGCTGCCGGTCTGCGCGAACAGCACCAGCGGCTTGCCGGTCGAGCGCGCGTGCTCCAGCAGCGGCTGGAAGGTGCCGTTCCCCAGCACCATCCCGGAGGCCAGCACGGCGTCGCAGTCGTCGAGCGCGGCGAGCGCATCGGTGCGCACCGGCTCGCCCCACTCGGTCTCGCCGCCCTTGTAGTCGCAGGCGAGGTAGCCGGTGCCGCGCTCGCGCAGGTGGTGCAGCAGCGAGTTGACCACGCCGATCACCAGCACCCGGCGCGCCGCGGGCAGCAGGTCGACCACGAGCTTCGCGCGGTGCAAGGACTTCTGCAGCGACGTGCCGCGCCCGACGGTCACCTCCTCGGCGTCGCGGTGGTGCGGGCGCACCGACTGCAGGTAGGCGTCCAGCGCGGCCACCCGGACCGCGCGCAGCGGGTGCCCCAGCAGCTCGCGCACGGGCGTGCCGACGCAGTCGAGCACGGCGTCCTCGTCGAGCTCGCCGGGCTCCACCGCGCAGGAGCCCACCGCTTCCTCGACGCGCAGGCTCAGCACGTGGTTGCGGTAGGAGCTGCGTCGCGAGGCGTGCCGAACCCCTTGCTGGGTCAGGAAACCCACGCTCGCCGAGGCCTCGGCGATGCTCGCGCCGTGCTGTCCGCCGCGGACCTGTTCGATCAGTTCCTCGATCGATCGCGGAGCGCTCACCCGGCGTCCTCCGCGTAGCGCACGTCGAGCTCGGCGATCAGCGACTCGGCGCGGGCGCGCGCCGCCCCCGGTCGGTCGCTGGTGACCATCACGTGGCCCAGGTAGTTGTTGTTGCTGGTCGCAGCGCCCGCCTGGTGCCCTGCGGGTTTGAGCCGGTGGTCGACCACCGCGGGGTCCTGCAGCGCCCCGGTGCCGCGGATCTCGGAGATCCGGCCGGGCCGGGCAGGCAGCAGGAACGAGATCGCCGCGCTGGCCGCCCCGGTGTCGACCGGGTCCAGCTCGGGCTTCTCGCCCAGCGCGACCTGCGCGTGCGCCGCGGCCAGGTCGATGCCGGTGACCCGCCGGATCAGCTCGGTGATCTGGTTGCCCGCCGGGCGCGGGTTGACCTCGACGAGCTTCGGACCGTCCTCGGTCAGCTTGATCTCGGTGTGGCAGACGGTGTCGTCCAGTCCCAGCGCTTCGACGGCGGCGACCGCGGTGTCGGTGACCGCGCGCTCGGTGCCGACGTCGAGAGCGGCCGGGAACATGTGGCCGGTCTCGACGAACCGCGGTGCGCCGGCGACGCTCTTGTCGGTGACGCCGACGACCGCGGTCCGCCCGCCGAAGGTGACCGTCTCCACGCTCACCTCGGCGCCGGTCAACAGCTCCTCCAGCAGCACCACGGGACTGCGCTGCTGTCCGCGAGCGTTGACCGGAAATCCCCGGAGCTCCGCGTGCGCCTCGCGGAGCTCGTCGACATCGGCGACCCGGCGAACGAACATGCCCGCGCACAGGTCCACCGGCTTGACCACCAGCGGGTAGCCGAGCGCCGCGGCCCCTTCCTCCAGCCCGCGCTGCGTCTCGGCGAGCGCGAACGCGGGGCCGGGCACGCCGGCCTCGCGCAGCGCGTGGCGGGTGCGGTCCTTGGCGCAGGCGGCCTCGACCGCCTCCGGCGGCGGGCCGGGCAGCCCCAGCCGCTCGGCCAGCCGCGCCGCGGTCGCGAGGTAGTAGTCGCAGGAGGTCGCGACCCCGTCGAAGTCGAGCACCCGGTGCAGCCGCTCCAGGTGCGGCAGCAGCTCGTCGGGGTCGTTGGTCTCGGCGGTGAGCACGTTGTCCGCGCCGAGCAGCGGGTGCGGGCCCGGCACCGGAGCTGAGCGCAGGTAGTGCTGCAGATCGCGGGTGACGAAGCTGAACCGGTGGCCGCCCTCGCGGATTCCTCTGGGCAGCAGGGTGCTCATCGCGCCGACCCAGCTCTCCACCAACAGAAGGTGCCCCACTCCGACTCCCATCACGACGATTGCGGTGCAACGGTCGGTGATGATAATCGTTTTCAACTGGGTGATCAACCTTCCATCTGGTGAAAATGGATGTGACTCGACGTGATCAAGGAACTGCCCGCGGTGCTCGTCCCGGTGCTCGTCGCGCCGCTGCTGAGCGCGGCTCCGGCGGCTGCGGATCCGCTGGTGTTCGGCCCGTGCCCGTTCGAGGGCGCCGAGTGCGCCGAGGTTTCGGTCCCGCTCGCCCCGGCGGGCCCGGGCGATGCGGAGCTCGGGATCGCGGTGTCGCGCGTTCGTGCGTCCGGCACTCCGGAGGAGTACCGGGGTGCCCTGCTGGTGAACCCGGGTGGCCCTGGTGGTTCCGGGCTGGAGTACGCGGTGCGCAAGGGCGAGAAGCTGCCGGAGCGGGTGCGCCGCGCCTACGACGTCATCGGCTTCGACCCGCGCGGTGTCGGCCGCAGCGCGCCGCTGGACTGCGGCGAGCTCGGCGGCCTGTTCGACCACCCGGCGCCCGAGCCGGTCCCCGCCGGTGCGCGGCAGGAGCGCGCGCACCTGGACCGATTGGCCGGGATGGCCCAGGACTGCCTGCGGCGCAACCCGAACGCCGCGGCGTTCAACACCGCGAACACCGCCCGCGACGTCGACCGGATCCGCGCCGCCCTCGGCCAGCCGAGGCTGAACTTCCTCGGCGTGTCCTACGGCAGCTACCTCGGCGCCGCCTACGCCCACGAGTTCCCGCAGCGCGTCGGTCGGATGGTGCTGGACAGCGTGGTGAGCCCGGACCGCTGGCACGACTTCGACGTGCAGCAGGCCCGCGCGGTGCTGCGGCAGCGCGAGGTCCTGCTCGACTGGATCGCCGCGCGGCCCGAGCTGGGCCTGGGCAGCACGGCCGGGCAGGTCCGGCGGGCCTACGCCCGCGCCCGCGCGCGCCTCGCCGAGACGCCCGCCCGCGGCGCGTTCGGCGCGGCCGAGTTCGACGGCCTGGTCTACAAGACGCTCTCGCGCACCGAGCGGTGGCGGCCCTTCGCCGAGGCCCTGAGCGCCTACGTGCGCACCGGGGACGCCTCCGGCCTGACGCCTGAGCTGCCCGAGCCCGACCCCGAGTCGCGCAACTACGAGGCCGCCCTGCGGACCGTGAAGTGCGCGGACAGCACCCGACCGAGCCGCGCCGAGGTGATCGACGACGTCCGGGCGCTGCGCCGCGCCGATGCGCACCCGATCCTGACCGGCCTGGAGGCCACGACCTGCGCGTTCTGGCCCGCCCCCGCCGAACCGGCCCGCTTCGGTCACCCGGCGATGCCGCCGGTGCTGCTCACCCAGGCCGAGCAGGACCCCACCACGCCGCTGACCGGGGCGAAGCGGATGCAGGCCGAGCTGCCCGGCTCGCGGATGGTCTCCGCCCGCGAGTCCTACTCGCACGGTCTGTTCGCCAGCCAGCGAGTCCGCTGCGTCGACGACGCGGCCGCCGACTACCTCGTCGAAGGCGGGCTGCCCGAGCGGGACGTGCGCTGCCAGGGCCCGGGTCTTCCGGAGTGATCCGCACCGGATCCTGCCCGATATCGGGCAGGAAAGTTGCCGAACGGGCGAAGCGCACGCAAGCTGGTCGGTCGTGAGCCGCCAGACGCCCCCCGAGCTGGTCCGGCACGTCGCCGCCACCACGGGACTGCCGGAGCCGATCGCGGAGCGCGTCGTCACCGACGTGATGGCCTACTTCGCCGAGACCGTCGAGGACTACGTGCGCCGCAGGCACCAGGAGCTCAAGCGGCGCGAGCGGCGCAACGACGACATCTGGCCGACCATCGCCGGAGAGCTCCGCGAACGGCCGGTGGCCGCCGCGGAGCTCAGCGAGCGGCAGCTGCGGCGGATCGTCTACGGCTGACCCGGAGCGACTAAGGAGCGCGCGACATGTGCGGAATCGTCGGATACATCGGCCGCCGCGAGGCCAACCCGATCCTGATCGAAGGCCTGCGGCGGCTGGAGTACCGCGGCTACGACTCGGCGGGGCTCGCGGTGGCGCACCGGGGCAGGCCGAAGGTGGTCAAGGTGGCCGGCCGGGTCGCCGACCTGCGCGAGGCGGTCGGCGCCGGCACCAAGGGCGGTACCGGCATCGCGCACACCCGCTGGGCCACCCACGGCGAGCCCACCGACGCCAACGCCCACCCGCACCTCGACGCCGCCGGCCGGGTCTCGGTGGTGCACAACGGGATCATCGAGAACGCCGAGCGGCTGCGCGCCCGGCTGGTCGGCGAGGGCGTCGAGTTCGCCTCCGAGACCGACACCGAGGTGCTGGCCCACCTGATCGGTTCGGCCGTGGCCGCGGGCGCCGACTCGCTGGAGGACGCCGTGCGCGCCGCGCTGGCCCCGGTGGAGGGCGCCTACGGCATCGTGGTGCTCGACGGGCGCAAGCCCGACGAGCTGGTGGTCGCCCGCAAGGGGAGCCCGATCGTGCTGGGCGTCGGCGACGGGGAGATGTTCGTCGCCTCCGACGTGGCGGCGCTGGTCCGGCACACCCAGCGGGCGGTGTTCCTCGACGACGGCGAGCTGGCCACGGTGCGCGCCGACGACTACCAGACCTCCACGCTGGAGGCCGAGCCGACCAGCAAGCAGCCGATCACCGTCGGGCAGGACGACTCCGACTTCCAGCTCGGCGACTTCCCGGACTACATGCGCAAGGAGATCGCCGAGCAGCCCGATTCGGTCACGCGCGCGCTGCGCGGCAGGCTCGACGAGCGCTTCGCCACCGTCCGGCTCGACGGCCTCGGGCTGGACGCGCGCGAGCTGCGCTCGATCCGCCGGGTGAAGTTCCTCGGCTGCGGATCCGCCTACTACGCGGGCGAGTTCGGCGCCAACCTGGTCGAGGAGCTGGCCCGCATCCCCGCGGACTCCGAACCCGCCTCGGAGTTCCGCTACCGCAACCCGGTGGTCGAGTCCGACACGCTCTACGTCGCCGTGAGCCAGTCCGGGGAGACCGCCGACACGCTGGCCGCGGTCGAGGAGCTCAACCGCAAGGGCGGCCAGGTCGTGGGCGCGGTCAACGTGGTCGGCAGCGCCATCGGGCGCGCGTGCGGGCGCGGCGTGCTGCTGCACGCCGGTCCCGAGATCGCGGTCGCCTCCACCAAGGCGGTCACCAACATGGCGGTCTCCTTCGGGATGCTGGCGCTGCTGATGGGGCGGGTGCGCGATCTGTCCACGGCGGACGGTCAGCGGATCGTGGCCGGGCTGCGCGCGCTGCCGGAGCAGATCCAGCAGGTCGTCGACTCCGAGTCCGAGATCGCCGAGGCCGCCAAGCGCTGCGCGCACGCCGACCACATGTTCTTCATCGGCCGCACCCGGTGCTGGCCGACGGCCCGCGAGGGGGCGCAGAAGCTCAAGGAGATCTCCTACGTGCACGCCGAGGCCTACCCGGCCTCCGAGCTCAAGCACGGTCCGCTGGCCCTGATCGACGAGAGCATGCCCAGCGTGGTGGTGGTCCCCGACGACGAGCTGCTGGCCAAGAACATCTCGGCGATGGAGCAGATCAAGGCCCGCGGCGGACCCGTCGTGGCGGTCACCAACGCCGAACTCCCGCAGGGGCTGGCCGACATCACCATCCGAGCGCCGCGCAACTCGCCCGAGCTCGACCCGATCCTGCTCAGCGTCCCGCTGCAGCTGTTCGCCTACCACCTCGCCGCCGAGCTCGGCCGCGACGTGGACAAGCCCCGGAACCTCGCCAAGAGCGTCACCGTGGAGTGAGGCCCGAACGGTGGAAGGCCGTGCGGGGCGGCATCTTCGGCTCCCCGGCGGTGGGACGCGTTGACAACCGGTTCGGGGTGCGGCCACCCTGGGGTGATCCGGACATCCGGGCAGCAGGTGCCCGAACCGGGATGAATCGTCGGGCCCGGCGAAGCGGGAGCGCGTCGATCTCGCCCAGCAGGAGCGGCGACCGCTGCGAACGGCTCGGGCGAAGTCCCCGGCGGGGCGAGGAGCACCGCTGCTCCTCGCCCCGGCCGGACGCGAGGGGCGCTCGGTGAACTCGACGGACGAGGGGTTGCCGACACTCACCGAGCGCCTCTAGACGTTAGAACACCGCCCGCGAGACCGCTTCGCGCGGCTGCGCGGGCGCGCGGGCGGCGTCCGATCCACCATTGTGGACCTGTGCTCCGCGGAACCGCGAAAAGGCCGCAGCGGAGTTAGTTTCGAGTGCAGCGACGGTAGCGCGCCGTCGCGCAACCCGATGGGAAAGGCGGTGCGGCATGGCCGAACCGGTCCAGAACCAGATGACCGCGGACGTCTTGGCGGCCGTGGTGCAGCAGCTGCAGGAGGCCGGATCCGGTGACACGCCGATCTCGGTCAACCTCGGCGACCAGGTCGTCCTGCCGGTGCTGGGCAGCGCCGTGCGCTTCCGCGACGGGCAGTCGCACCTCGAACTGCGGGTGCCCGAGGTGCCCGCCGCCGAGTAGGCGGCTGCGGCGCCCGGAGGCGGGTGGCCGAGGTCGCGCTCGACGTGTAGCGTTCAGGGTGGTCGTTGTTTCTGGGTTCGTGTTTCGCGCATGCTCGCAGGATGTAGATGCGGGCGAGCTCGTTTCTTTGGTGCAGCTGGAGTAGAGCCGCCGTCTGAGATCCCCCGGCCCGGGGCCCGCGCGGTGCGGTCGTCCCGCAATACCTCCCAGCTCCCGAATGGAGACGCTCATGACTCACGGAACCGTGAAGTGGTTCAACGCGGAAAAGGGCTTCGGCTTCATCGCCCCGGACGGCGGTGGACCGGACGTGTTCGTGCACTACTCGGCCATCGACGCCTCGGGTTTCCGCACCCTGGAGGAGAACCAGCAGGTCTCCTACGACGTCACCCAGGGCCCCAAGGGCCCGCAGGCCGAGGTCGTCCGCGCTGCCTGATGCCGCGCGATCGGTGCCTCCGAGGTCCGCTGGACCCCGGAGGCACTTCCGCCCGCCTTCGGCGCAGCTCCCCCCCCCCCACCGGGCGGTCGAGAGGCGCGGAGGTGGACCGTCACCGAGGCCGCCGAACGGCGCCCGCTCCGCTCAACCTCCGCCCGGTCGAGCCAACCGGTCCCGACGACCGAAGGCTCCCGGAACGCCTCCCCGCACCGGCGCAGCCGCGTCTCACGGCCGCGCCCGGCCGAAAGACCCCACATGCATTGGAACGCCATCTTCCCCGATCTGATCGCCCCGTCGTCCGCGCTCGCAGTCGACGGTGACCTCACCGGACGCGCCGTCGAGGAGCTGGCGCAGCGGCTCTGGCCGCAACTGCTGGCCGCACCGCCGGAAACGGTGGTGGACCTCGCCGCCGCCGGTGCGCTCGATGCCACCGGCGCCGACCTGCTGGCCGCCGCGCACGCCTACGCCGCGCACCGCGGATCCGCGTTGCGCGTCGTCAACGCCGCACCGGGCGTGCAGCGGACGCTGCTGGCCGCGGGGGTGCGGCCGGAGCTCCGGAAGCTCACCTCCGCGGTGCCGGCCTGAGCTGCGCGCTCCCGCACGCCACGCGCCGGCCGGATGCCGACCGCGCTCCGCGCAGGTCACCGCAGCGGCGGGATCGTCGGGACTTCGGAGGCGTCGTCGATGTCCTCCCGGGTCATCCGGTACTGCTCGGGGTAGTGCTCCCGGGTGGTGCGGCGGGCGGGTTCGGTGGTGCGCCACATGTAGAGGCACTGCTGGCACTGCAGCACCTCCCACGCGCCCGGGACCGGGGAAGTGGTGATGCGCTGGACGCCGGGGTCCGCGCAGCGCGGGCAGAGGGTTTCGCTCACGGGTGCTCCTAGGGGGATCAGCGGTTCGCCAGCATCGAGCGCAGGCGTTCGGTCCACTCGGCGGTTTCGGGCAGGTCCTTGGTCGGCGTGCCGAAGTTGCCGCGCACGTCGGGCTTCACCGGGGTGGTCGCGTCGACGATCATCTTGCTGGTCACGCCCGCCGGTTGGGCGGCAGGAGCCAGCTCCAGCACCGACAGGTTCGGGATGACCACGACGTCCTCGGACGGGTTGACCTTCGACGACTGCGCCCACATCACTTGCGGCAGGTCGAAGGGGTCCACGTCCTCGTCGACCAGGATCACCTGCCCGACGTAGCCCAGCCCGTGCGGCGTGGTCATCGCGCGCATGCCCACCGCCTTGGCGAAGCCGCCGTAGCGCTTGGCGGTCGAGATGATCACCAGCAGGCCGTGGGTGTACATCGCGTTGACGGCCTTGACCTCGGGGAACTCCGCGCGGAGCTGCTTGAGCAGCGGGACGCAGGTGTTCGGCCCGACCAGGTAGTCGCACTCGGTCCAGGGCATGCCCAGGTACAGCGACTCGAAGATCGGCTCGGTGCGGTAGGAGATCTTCTCGATGCGCACCACCGGCATCCGGCGCCCACCCGAGTAGTGCCCGGTGAACTCGCCGAACGGGCCCTCGATCTGGCGCTTGCGCGACTCGATGTAGCCCTCGATCACGACCTCCGAGCCCCACGGGACGTCGAAGCCGGTCAGCGGAGCGGTCGCGATGGGCATCGGGGCCTGCCGCAGCGCGCCCGCCATCTCGTACTCGGACTGGTCGTAGCCCATCGGCATGCCCGCCACGATCGGCACCACCGGGTCGTTGCCCAAGGTGACCGCGATCGGCAGGTCCTCGTCGAGCTCCTCGGCCTTGCGCAGGTGCTGGGCGATGTCGTGCATCGGGACCGGTTGCAGCGCGAGGCGGTCCTTGCCGATCACCTGGATGCGGTAGATGCCCAGGTTCTGCTCGTCGAAGTTCTCCGGCTCGTCCGGGTCGCGCGAGACCACGGCGGCCTTGTCCAAGTAGAACCCGCCGTCGCCGTCGTTGAGCCGGAACAGCGGCAGCACGTCGAACAGGTCGACGTCCTCGCCCTCGGCGGTGTTCTCCCGCCACGGGGCGTCCTCCCGGCGCTCCGGGGTCACCGGGAAGTCGTCCCAGCGCCGGGCGAACTCCTCGACCTGCTCGCGGGTGGCGGTCTCCTTGGGCAGCCCCAGCGCCAGCGCGTGGTTGCGCCAGGAACCGTGCACGTTCATCGCGATGCGCGCGTCGGTGAAGCCGGTGACGTTGTCGAACCACAGCGCGGGCGCGCCCTCGCCGATGCGGCCGGCGGCGTTCGCCGCGGCCGCCAGGTCCGGCTCGGGCGAGACCTCCTCGCTCACCCGCAGCAGCTGGCCCTGCTCCTCCAGGGCGCTCAGGAACGACCTCAGGTCGTCGTGTGCCATGTGCCTCTCCTCGTCGTTCAGGAAGCCCGGCCCCGCAACCGCGCCTCGCGCATGCCCTCCCACCGGCGGGCCGCCGGGGCGGGGAGGTCCAGCTGGTCCAGGACTCGGGCGGTGATGTGGTCGACGAAGTCGTCGATGGTCAGCGGGTGGTTGTAGAAGGCGGGCATCGGCGGCACGATGCGCGCTCCCATCCGCGACAGCGCGAGCATGTTCTCCAGGTGGATCTCGCTCAGCGGCGTCTCGCGGGGCACCAGCACCAGCGGCCGGCGCTCCTTGATCGTCACGTCCGCAGCGCGGGCCACCAGGCCCTCGGCGTAGCCGGTGCGGATGCCCGCGAGGGTCTTCATCGAGCAGGGCACGATCACCATGCCGTCGGTGCGGAACGAACCGGACGAGATGCTCGCGCCCTGGTCCTCGGGGTTGTGGGTGACGTCGGCCAGCGCGCCGACCTGCTCGACCGAGCGCCCCGTCTCCAGTTCGAGCGTCGCCCGCGCCCAGCGGCTCAGGACCAGGTGGGTCTCCACCTCGGGCAGCTCGCGCAGCTGTTCCAGTAGCCGTACCGCGATCGGCGCTCCGGTGGCGCCGGTCATCCCCACGATGAGTCGCACGCTTGTCCTTTTCGGTCATTTCGTTCCGACACATCCACGCTAGGTCCGCGCAGCGCTGGTGAGCGGGTACGATTGCGACAAGCTATGGGGAAAATCGGTCAGCAGATCACCGAGGTCGCCTACCGGCCGTGGCTGAGCGCGCCGATCGGCATGGACGTGGTCGACTTCGCCGAGCTGCGCGAGCGCGGCCGCCGCCGGGAGATCGACCTCGCCGACCCGCAGCGCCCGGACTTCCACCACCTGATCCACCTCGACGCGGGCGGCGGCCCGCTGCGGCACACCGTGGACTTCACCACCCACGTCATCCCGCCGGGCGGCTGGCTGTGGGTGCGGCCGGGACGGGTCCACCAGTTCGCCGCCGACGAGGTCCTCGAGCGCACCCGCGGCACGATCGTGATCTGGCGACCGGGGTTCGTCACCGCCGACATGCCCGACGAGCTCCCGCTGCGCCCGACGGGTCCCGATCGCGAGCTGGTGGACCTGGCGCTGCGCCACCTGCTCGCCGAGTACCGCCACCTGGGCACGTTGAGCCTGGAAGCGCACAACGCCACGCTGCGGATGCTGCTCTCGGTGCTGCTGGTGCGGCTGGCCAACGCCGGGGCGCAGGACTCCCCGGAGGTCCCCCCGGACGGACCCTTCGACCGGTTCCGCGCCGCGGTGGAGCGCGACTTCACCACCAGCCACCGCGTCGCCGACTACGCCGCGGCGCTCGGCTACAGCACCCGCACCCTGACCCGGGCGGCGCTGGCGGCCACCGGGCTCACCGCCAAGGCCTACCTGGATTCGCGCGTCGTCCTGGAGGCCAAGCGGTTGCTGGTGCACACCGACGCCCCGGCCGCCGAGATCGCCCGGCACCTGGGATTTCCCGGCCCGGGCGAGTTCACCAAGTTCTTCCGCAAGCGCGACGGCCGCACCCCGCTGGCCTTCCGCGCCGAGGCCCGCGGCCGGTTCCAAGACCCGCGCAGCCGGGCCTAGACCCCGTGCAGGAACTGCCCCTGCGCGGTGGTCCGGGACGAGCCCCGCACCGGAGCAGCGGCTCCGCCGCGTCGTCGAACAGTTCCTGGACAGCTCGGGCCCGTTACCCGTCCGAGTGGTTCTCGGCGCAGCTGCGCGGCGACCGCGATCCACCCCGCGGAAGCGGGCTTCCCCCGCACCTCTCCGGTGCGGCAAGGTGCGGGGATGCGAGTGCGCGCCGCGGTAGTGCCCGAGCTCAGCGGACCGTTCGGGATCGAGGAGCTGGAGATCGACGATCCGGGCCCGGGCGAGGCCCTGGTGAAGGTCATCGCGACCGGGCTGTGCCACACCGACGTGATCACCCGCGACGGCGACCTGCCGATGCCGTTCCCCGGCGTGCTCGGGCACGAGGGCGCCGGGGAAGTCGTGGCGGTCGGCGACGGGGTCGACGCCGTCGTGCCGGGCGACCGCGTGGTGCTCGGCTGGCCGTCCTGCGGCGGTTGCCGCAACTGCCGGGACGGGGAACCCCGCTACTGCGCGCGCATCGGCGAAGCCGTGGCCGGGGGCGCCCGGCTGCTCGGCCCGCGCGCCGGGCAGCCCGCGCTGCGCCGCCCCGACGGTTCGGCGGTGCACAGCCACTTCTTCGGCCAGTCCTCCCTGGCCACCCACGCGCTGACCTGGGCGGACTGGCTGGTGGTGGTTCCCGAGGCCGCTCCGCTGGAACTGCTCGGCCCGCTGGCCTGCGGGATCTCCACCGGAGCGGGGGCGGTGCTGCACACCGCGCGGCCCGGGATCGGCGACAAGCTGGTCATCTTCGGCGTCGGCGCGGTCGGGCTGTCAGCGGTGATGGCCGCCAGGTTGACCCCGGCCACCACGATCATCGCCGTGGACCGGTACCCCGACCGGTTGCGGCTGGCCGAGGAGCTGGGCGCCACGCACACCGTCGACGCGACCGAGCGCGACGCGGTCGCCGAGGTGCACCGGATCTGCGGCGGCACCGCGGACCACGCGCTGGAGTGCACCGGGGTGATCGACGTGGTCCGGCAGGCCGCCGACACGGTCGGCCTGCGCGGGACCTGCGTGCTCATCGGCGGCGCGCCCGCTGGGGCCGAGTTCAGCCTCGACCACCTCTCGACCCTGTGGGGCAAGCGCATCGTGGGCACCCTCGGCGGCAGCGGGCGCAGCGAGGTGCTCATCGGTGGCCTGGTCGAACTGCACGCCCAGGGGCGGTTCCCGTTCGATCGTCTGATCAGGCACTACGCCCTGTCCGACCTGGACAGCGCGATCGCCGACAGCCGTCGAGGGGAGACCGTCAAGCCCGTGCTGCACATGCCGCACTAGCGGGCGGGTTCCCGACATCTCGCGCTCGGCCGCTGCCCCGCGCGCGAACCGCTCGCGCAGGGGAACCGGGAGTGGAAGGGAAGCCGGGAGTGGAGGGGAGGGGCAAGACACCACCTCGCCCCTCCCGCGACCCCTCCCACGTCCCCCTTCGAGTGGACCCCACAAAATCCTCGAAAGCGGGACCCCGAATTGCCTCCCATTCCGCACCCGGATTGGGAGCCGATTCGGGGTGCGGATTGGGAGGGGAATCCGTGTGCGGAATGGGAGGGGAATCGGGTGGTCAGCCTCGGGTGGCGAGGGAGCGCAGGAAGAAAGCGAGGTTCGCCGGGCGTTCCGCCAGGCGGCGCATGAAGTAGCCGTACCACTCGTCGCCGTAGGCGACGTAGACGCGGAGCTTGCCGCCCTCGGCGGCGATCCGCCGCTGCTCGTCCGGGCGGATGCCGTAGAGCATCTGGTACTCGAACTCGTCCGGCCGGCGCCCGGCCTGCGCGGCGAGCTCCCCGGCGATCGAGATGAGCCGGGGGTCGTGGCTGGCCACCATCGGGTAGCCCTCGCCCTGCATGAGGACCTTCAGGCACCGCACGTAGGAGCGGTCCACTTCGGACTTGTCCTGGAAGGCCACCGACTCCGGCTCGGCGTAGGCGCCCTTGCACAGCCGCACCCGCGATCCCGCGCCCGCCAGGTCGCGGCAGTCCTGCTCGGTGCGCCGCAGGTAGGCCTGCAGCACCGCGCCCACCCACGGGAAGTCCACGCGCAGGTCGCGCAGGATCCCCAGGGTGGAATCGGTGGTGGTGTGGTCCTCCATGTCCAGGGTGACCGTGGTCCCGGCGTCCTGCGCCGCCTCGCAGATCAGCTGCGCGTTCTCCAGCGCGATCTTCTCCCCGTCGGCGGGCAGGAACTGCCCCACCGCCGAGAGCTTCACCGAGACCTCGGCGCGATCGGCGAGCCCCGCGTCGGACAGCAGCCGCAGCACCTCCTGGTAGCCGCGCACCGTCTCGGTCGCCTGCGCGGCTTCGAGGGTGTCCTCGCCGAGCCGGTCGAGCGTGACGTGCAGTCCCCGCTCACCGAGCCGCCGCGTGACCGCGACGGCCTCCCGCGCCGTGGCACCGGCCACGAATCGCTCCACCACCGGCCGGGTCAGCGGATTGGCCTCCACCAGCCGACGCACACCTTCCGACCGCCCGGCGGCCAACAACGCAGAACGCAACACCGAAACCTCCCACTGAGAACCAGGACCGAAGCGGGAGCGGGGCGCTCTCCGAGAGCGCCCCGCCCGGGATCACCCCATGTGGGGGTATTCGTGGCTGGTGGCCGCGTTCCAGGTCTCCTTGATGGCGCGCGGGCTGGTCCAGCGCTGCACGTTCATCAGCGAGCCCGCCTTGTCGTTGGTGCCCGAGGACCGGCTGCCGCCGAAGGGCTGGCGGGACACGATCGAGCCGGTCGGCTTGTCGTTGACGTAGAAGTTGCCCGCGGCGCCGCGCAGCTTGCGGTGCGCCTCCTCGATGGCGCTGCGGTCGGTGGCGAACACCGCGCCGGTCAGCGCGTACGGGCTGGAGGCGTCCACGGTCTCCAGGATCGAGGAGTACTCGGCGTCGTCGTAGACGTGCACCGCGATGATCGGTCCGAAGTACTCGGTGGTGAACACCTCGTCGTGCGGGTCGCTGCCGACCAGCACGGTGGGCTCGACGAAGTAGCCGACCGAGTCGTCGTAGCCGCCACCGGCCAGCACCTCGATGGAGGGCGTCTCCTTGGCCCGGTCCAGGGCGCGCTTGTGCTTGGCGAACGCGCGGGAGTCGATGACCGCGCCGCCGAAGTTCGAGAAGTCGGTGACGTCGCCGAAGGTGATCGAGCGGGTCAGGTCGGCCAGCTCCTCGCGCAGGCCGCCCTCCCAGATCGAGCGCGGCACGTAGGCCCGCGAGGCCGCCGAGCACTTCTGGCCCTGGAACTCGAAGGCGCCCCTGGCGAACGAGGTGGCCAGCGGGGCCGGGTCGGCCGACGGGTGCACGACGATGAAGTCCTTGCCACCGGTCTCGCCCACGATCCGCGGGTAGCTGCCGTAGTTGTCCAGGTTCTCGCCGATGGTGCGCCACAGCTTCTTGAAGGTGGCCGTCGAGCCGGTGAAGTGCAGCCCGGCGAAGCCCGGGTCGGTCAGCGCGACGTCGCTGACGGCCGCGCCGTCGCCGGTGACCATGTTGATCACGCCGGGCGGCAGGCCCGCGGCCTCGAACATGCGCATGGTGAAGTGCGCGGCGAACTGCTGCGAGGGGGTCGGCTTCCACACCACCGTGTTGCCCATCAGCGCCGGGGCGGTGGGCAGGTTGCCGGCGATGGCGGTGAAGTTGAACGGGGTGATGGCGGTGACGAACCCGTCCAGCGGCCGGTAGTCCATCCGGTTCCACTCGCCGGGCACCGAGCGGGGCTGCTCGGCCATGATCTGCCGCGCGTAGTGCACGTTGAAGCGCAGGAAGTCGATGAACTCGCAGGCCGCGTCGATCTCGGCCTGCTGCACCGACTTGGACTGGCCCAGGATGGTGGCGGCGTTGATGGTGTCCCGCCACGGGCCGGCCAGCAGGTCGGCGGCGCGCAGCAGCACCGCGGCCCGCTCGTCGAACGGGGTGGCCGCCCAGCTCTCGGCGGCGTCCTTGGCGGCCTGGACCGCGTCGGCGACGTCGGTGGCGGTGGCCTGCGCTGCGGTGCCCAGCACGTGCTGGTGGTCGTGCGGCTGCACGACGTCGAAGCGCTCGCCGCCGGCCATCCGCTGCACGCCGCCGATGGTCTGGGTCAGCTCGATGCGCTCGGATTCGAGCTCGGCGATCCGCTTCTGCAACGACTCGCGCTCCGGGGATCCGGGCGCATAGCCCTTGACCGGCTCGTTGTAGGGCACCGGCACCGAGGTGATCGCGTCCATGACCCGCCTCCTTGAGTCGTCGAAGTGTTCGTTGCTTGGAGATTAAGGACTTGCCGGGCGGCCGAGCTTGTCGGATCGGCTATCTTTGGGGTGGTCGACTTGTGGGGTTGGACAAATGACGAGCGAGGTTGATTCGGTCGGCGTGACCGAGGTGGGCGTGCCGCTGCGGCAGCTGCTGACCGCCATCGGCGAGCCCCTGGTGGACGTCCTCGCCGCACCCGCCGGGCTGGACGTCGAAGTGCGCGATGTGGTCATTGTCGACCCCGAGGAGGAGTCCGGCAGCTCTCGCAGCGGTGACTTCGTGCTGGTCATCGGTGCCCGCGGCCGGGCGGCGATGCGGCTGGTGCGCGACGCCGCGCGCAGCGGTGCCGCGGCGGTGGCGGTCAAGGTGGGCGCCGACGCCGACGCCCGAGCCCTGCGCGACACCGCCATCGACGGGGGAGTGGCGCTGCTGGGCGTGCGTCCGGAGGTGCGCTGGGAGCGCCTCGAGTCCTACGCCCACACCGCGATCGACAACGCGCGGCTGACCACCGACGCCGATCTCGGCGAGGCGTTGGGCGACCTGTTCTCGCTGGCCCAGACCGTGGCCGCGATGACCGACGGAATCGTGAGCATCGAGGACACCGCCAGCAGGGTGCTGGCCTACTCGCGCTCCGACGACGAGGTCGACGAGCTGCGCAGGCTGTCCATCCTGGGACGCCAGGGGCCGGAGCCGTACCTGGCGATGCTGCGCGAGTGGGGCGTCTACCAGCGGCTGCGCGCCGGTGAGGACGTGGTGCGCCTGGAGGAGCGGCCCGACCTGGGCATCCGGCGGCGGATGGCGGTCGGCATCCACGCGGGCAGCCAACCGCTGGGTTCGATCTGGGTGCAGGAGGGCGCGCGTCCGCTGTCGGAGCGCTCCGAGCGCGCCCTGCTGGGCGCGGCGCGGCTGGCGGCGCTGCAGCTCATCCGGCAGCGCTCCGAGGTCGGCGGCGAGCCGAGGCTGCGGGAGAACCTGCTGGCGGGTCTGCTGGAGGGGCGGGTGGACGCCCGCTCGGTGGCCGACAACATCGGTGCTGACGCGCAACGCCCGGCGGTGGTCGCGGTGTTCACGCTGCGCCCGGTGGGCAGCGCGGACCGCTCCGAGCTGGAGCTGCAGCGCTCCGAGATGACCGGGCTGATCTCGGTGCACGCCTCGGCCTACCGGCGGAGCGCGCTGGTGACCACGATCGGGTCGCGGGTCTACGTGCTGCTGCCGGAGCTGCCCGAGCGCTCGGCGGCGTCCTCGGCGCTGCAGCTGACCAAGGAGATCGTCGCCGCGGCCAAGCAGCACCTCCGCTCCCGGGTCCAGGTGGGCGTGGGCTCGGCGGTGCCGGCCCTGGACGAGGTCGTGGAGTCGCGGGCCGAGGCAGACCGGGTGCTCGACGCGCTGCTGCACGACGCCGAGACCGAGGTGGCCACGATCTCGGACGTCCGGGCGCAGGTGGTGGTCAGCGAGATCCTCACGATGCTGCAGGGCAACGACCGCTACCGCGACGCGCGGCTGGAGGTGCTGCACGAGCACGACGCCGAGCACGGCGCGGAGCTGGCCCGCAGCCTGCTGACCTACCTGGAGCACTTCGGCGAGGTCCGCTCGGCCAGCGCGGCCCTGCACGTGCACCCCAACACGCTGCGCTACCGCGTCCGCCGAGCCGGCGAGCTCACCGGCGTGGACCTCCACGACCCCGCCGAACGCCTCAACACCCACCTCCAGCTCCTGCTGACCAGGCGATCCCGGCGGTAGTCCTCGCAGTTCGGCCGGGAGTTGCGCGCCACGTGGCGCGCAACTCCCGGCCGAACTGCTCAGGGCGCCGGAGTGTCGAGCACCAGCGAGGTGTGGTTGTCCGGGGCGCCGGCCCGGTCGACGAGGTCGGCGAGGCGGTCGACCGCGGCGCGCGGGCCGTCGGCGTCGGCCAGGACGTCCTGGATCCGCGGCTCGTCGAGCACGCTGCTGATCCCGTCGGTGCACAGCAGGTACCGGTCGCCGGGGTGCGCTTCGCGCAGCAGCAGGTCCGGCTCGGCGTCGGCATCGCCCTGCAGCGCTCGGGTGAGCGTGGCGCGCTGCGGGTGCACGGCCGCCTCCTCGGCGGTCAGCTTGCCCTCGTCGACCAAGGACTGCACGAAGGTGTGATCCTGGGTGAGCTGGGAGAGCTCGCCGCCGCGCAGCCGGTAGCAGCGGGTGTCGCCGATGTGGGCGAGCGCGAAGCTGCTGCCCGACCACAGCATCGCGGTCAGCGTCGTGCCGCGGTCCGGCCGGGTCCCGAAGCCCGCTACGGCCTCGCGCACGCCGCCCACGGCGGCGCCGAGCGCGGCCAGCAGCTTGCCGGTGGGGATCTCGGCGTCCAGCGGGGCCAGCGCGTCGAGCGCGGCCCGGCTCGGGGTTTCGGACGGGCCGAACCCGTCGGCGATGGCGAACAACCGCGTTCCGCCGCTGACGGCGTCCTGGTTGATCCGCCGCACCAGGCCGGTCTCGCTGCGCGAGGCGGCGCGCAGCTCCCACGTCTCGGACCGGCTCATCACGTCAACGTCCTCCCTGGACAGTCGGCTGATGAGGAGGGCCGCGAGTTCCCCGCGGGCGGCGGTGTCGGACTCGACCTGCCGCCAGTAGGAGGCGATCTCGGCGGCGGCCGCGCCCGGGGCGAGGCCGCAGACCGAGCGGATCCGCGCGAGCGGCATGCCGATCCCGCGCAGCGCCACCACCAACCGCGCCCGCTCCAGCTGCCCGCGGTCGTAGTAGCGGTAGCCCGAGCGCGGGTCCACCTCGGCCGGTGGCAGCAGGCCGAGTTCGTCGTAGAGCCGCAGCGCTTTCGGAGTCAGCCCGCTCTCCCGGGCGAACTCGCCGATGCTGATCCTGCTCATCGCGTCCTCCTCACCCCGGGCACCTCGCCCGGCGGGAGCGACGTTGCCGGTTGCCCCGGCGGGAAGGTCAAGCGCTCAGAGCTTGCGGAGGCGGACGCGGTTGATGGAGTGGTCGATGTCCTTGCGCAGCACCAGGGTTGCCCGCGGCCGGGTGGGCAGGATGTTGTCGACCAGGTTGGGCTCGTTGATGGTGCTCCAGAGGTGCTGGGCCTCGGCGCGCGCCTCGTCGTCGGAGAGCTGCGCGAAGTGGTGGAAGTGCGAGTTCGGGTCGGCGAAGGCGGTGCTGCGCAGCGCGAGGAACCGGTCGACGTACCAGCTGGCGATGTGCTCGGTGCGCGCGTCGACGTAGAGGGAGAAGTCGAACAGGTCCGAGACCGTCAGGCTCGGGCCCGGTTGCAGCACGTTGAGCCCCTCGATGATCAGGATGTCCGGCTGGCGCACCACGTGGCGCTCGTCGGGCAGGATGTCGTAGGCCACGTGCGAGTACACCGGCGCGGAGACCTCCGGGGCGCCGGACTTGACCTCGGTGACGAAGCGCAGCAGCGAGCGCCGGTCGTAGCTCTCCGGGAATCCCTTGCGGTGCATCAGGCCGCGCCGCACCAGCTCCGCCTTCGGGTGGAGGAAGCCGTCGGTGGTCACCAGGTCCACGCGCGGGTGGTCGGGCCAGCGGGCCAGCAGGGTGCGCAGGATTCGGGCGGTGGTGGACTTGCCGACCGCCACGCTGCCCGCCACGCCGATCACGAACGGCACCTTGGTCCCGGCTTCCTCGCCGAGGAACCCGGTGGTGGTGGCGTGCGCGCGCTGGCGCGCGGCGACCTGGAGGTTGATCAGCCGGGACAGCGGGAGGTAGACGTCGGCGACCTCGTCCAGGTCGACCGGCTCGCCCAGGCCGCGGAGCGCGACGAGCTCGTCCTCGCTCAGCGGGAGGGGCAGGGAATCGCGCAGCTCGCGCCACTGCGCGCGATTCAGCTCCACGTACGGGCTCAGTTCGCGTACGCGCGTCACAAAGCACCCCTCAGCATCGAGGCCGGGAACAAACGCGCGCCGCCGAGCGGCGGCGCCCGCAGAACCCTAGGACGCGCAGAACCCTAGGACTCCCCGGCGGTGCGGCGCTGTGATTCACTGCACGCTGAGACGCACGAGACATCCGATCCGGCGAACGATCAGCCGCTCACCTGCGCGGATCGGGGCTCGCGGCTCGATCGATCAAGGGCGGGAGCGCGCAGGCGGCGGGGCCGGGAGCCGGCCGTGGCGACGCCGGTAGAGTGCAAGATCGAGTGTTGCGCCGAGCGACCCGCGCTGGTGCGGCCGCGGTACGGGGGCACGACCGAACGAGCCGGAACGTTTCCGCGCGCGCCCGCGCTCGTTAGTGTTCTCGCCTGGTGTGTCGAATGTCGGCCTGCTCGTGGAAGTGAGAGTGCGATGTCCAACTACCGCACCGTCGTCGTCGGAACCGACGGCTCGGACCCGTCGCTGCGCGCGGTCGCCCGCGCCGCCGAAGTCGCCGCCGCCCCCACCACGCGACTGGTGATCGTCTGCGCCTACTACCCGACCGACCCGAAGGAGCTCGAACGCGCTCAGGACGAGCTCGGCGACGAGGCCTTCCAGGTCATGGGCTCCGCGCCCGCGGAGGACACGCTGCGCACCGCCTCCGACACCGCCCGCGGGGCAGGTGCGAGCGGGGAGATCGAGACCTTCGCCTCGGTGGGCGAGCCGACCGCCGCGCTGCTGTCGGCCGCCGAGAAGCACGACGCGGACCTGCTGGTGGTGGGCAGCCGCGGGCTGAACACCCTGAAGGGGCGCATCCTCGGGTCGGTGCCTTCCGAAGTGTCCCGCCGAGCTGATTGCGATGTGCTCGTTGTCCGAACCTCGCGATGACCGGATGCGGCGGGTGGAGGAGACCCTCCTGGGCAGCCCGCCGCACTACACCAAGGGCGAGGTGACCGATGCCGCCGGAGTTCCCCTGGAGCGCGCCGAGGAGCTCTGGCAGGCCATGGGCTTCGCCCACGTCGGCCCGGACGACGCCGTTTTCACCGAGGCCGACATCGCCGCGTTGCGCGCGCTGGTCTCCCTGGTGTCGGCCGAGGTGATCCCGACCGACCTGGAATCCGCGGTGGCGCGCTCGCTGGCGCAGACGATGTCCCGGTTGGCCGAGTGGCAGACGGGCATCTTCAAGTCGCTGCTCGGCGAGCAGTTCACCGATCTCGAAGCCACGTCGGAGGTGGCCGCGGCGATCCTGCCGGTGATGGAGCGGCTGCAGAACTACGTGTGGCGGCGCCACCTGGCCGCCACCGTCTCCCGCGAGCTCGACCAGCGCGATCCCGGCGACGAGCGGGTCCAGGTCATCGGCTTCGCCGACCTGGTCGGCTACACCCGGCTGATCCGCGACTTCACCGAGCTGGAGCTGGCCAGGCTGATCGACGGGTTCGAGTCGCTGGCCAGCGGGGTGGTCGCGGAGAACCGCGGCCGGGTGATCAAGACGGTCGGCGACGAGGTGCTGTTCGTGACCGAGGGGGCCGCCGAGGCCGCCGAGATCGCGCTCGCGCTCAACGAGGAGATCGCCAAGACCGACCTGCTGCCGCCGCTGCGGATCGGCCTGGCCAGGGGGCCGGTGCTGGCCCGCTTCGGCGACGTCTACGGCTCGACGGTCAACATCGCCAGCCGCCTGACCTCGGTGGCCCGCCCGGCCTCGGTGCTGGTGGACCGCGAGTTCGCCGGGGCGCTGCGCGAGCGCCCGGGCTACCGGCTGATCTCGGTCGGGCCGACCAAGGTGCAGAGCTTCCGCGGGCTGCGCGCGTGGGCGCTGCGGCGCGCTTAGCCAAATGTGATCGAACTCCCGGTGCCCGTGCATGCAGCAAGCAAGTTCCTGTGCTAGGGGTCGTCGGTGATCGACTGAGCTGGGATTTCGGGTTCCCCCGTGGTCGGCCGAGCGCGGTGCGTCGCGGCGATTCGTCCGGGTGATCCGGTTGTTCGGCGCAACCATTCTGCTCCATCAGGGGTGCTTGCCGTGGCCTCCGGCAATACAGTCGAGGTATGGCGGATTCCGGATCATCGGTGCGGGGCGAACATTCCGACGACGTGGCCGCGCTGGTCGCGCAGTACGAGCGCATCCCGGACGGCGCACCGGTGCGGCTGGCCAAGCCCACTTCCAACCTGTTCCGGTTCCGCGAGGACAGCCGGGCCCCCGGCCTCGACGTGGGCCGGTTCGACCGGGTCCTGGAGGTCGACTCCGCCGGCGGGACGGCGCAGGTGCAGGGCATGGCCACCTACGAGCGGATCGTGGACGCGCTGCTGCCCACCGGGCACATCCCGAAGGTGGTCCCGCAGCTCAAGACCATCACCCTCGGCGGCGCGGTCGCCGGCCTCGGCATCGAGTCGACCTCCTACCGCAACGGCCTGCCGCACGAGTCGGTGCGCGAGATGGAGATCCTCACCGGATCGGGTGAGGTCGTGCGCGCGCGACCGGACAACGAGCACGCGGAGCTGTTCCGCGGCTTCCCCAACTCCTACGGAACGCTGGGCTACTCGCTGCGGCTGGAGATCGAGCTCGAACGGGTCAAGCCCTACGTCGAGCTGCGGCACGTCCCGCTCCGCACCGCCCGCGAGTGCGCCGACGCCATCGCGGCGGTGTGCGCCGAGGGCGCTTTCGACGGCCGACGGGTCGATTTCGTCGACGGCACGGTGTTCTCGGCGGGCGAGCACTACCTCACGCTCGGGTCCTACGTGGACGAGGCGCCGTTCGTCAGCGACTACACCGGGCAGCGCGTCTACTACCGCTCCATGCAGGAGATCGGCCGCGACTACCTGACGATCCACGACTACCTGTGGCGCTGGGACACCGACTGGTTCTGGTGCTCGCGCGCGCTCGGCGCGCAGCACCCGCTGGTCCGGCGGTTCTGGCCGCGGCGGTACAAGCGCTCGGACGTCTACCGCCGCGTGGTGGCCTGGGACCGCAAGCACTCGCTCACCGACCGGTTGGCGGTGCTGCGGGGCGGCGGGGTCAACGAGCCGGTGATCCAGGACGTGGAGATCCCGGTCGACCGGTTGCCGGAGTTCCTGGAGTTCTTCCACCGCGAGATCGGCATCTCGCCGATCTGGCTGTGCCCGGTGCGGCTGCGCGACGAGCAGGGCTGGCCGCTGTACCCGATGGATCCCGAAACCCTCTACGTCAACTTGGGTTTCTGGGCGACCGTGCCGCTGGAGCTCGGCGAGCTGCCGGGCAGGCACAACCGCGCGATCGAGCGGGCGGTCGCCGAGCTCGACGGGCACAAGTCGCTGTACTCCAACGCCTACTACACCGAGGACGAGTTCTGGCGGCTGTACAACCTGCCCGCCTACGAGGAGCTCAAGTCCCGCTACGACCCGAAGGGCCGGCTGCCGGGCCTCTACGAGAAGTGCGTCCGGGAGAAGTGAGGTGCAGGGGGAGGTGCTCGTCCTGCTGGGCGGTTCTGGTGGCGGAACCTCGGACCGCCCGGGGCCGCCGACCGCGCGGCTGACCGGCCACCGGAACAACTTGAGAACGAATCGAAAGGAGATCCGCTGATGGGGTGGGCAGATGTGTTCACGCGGATCCTCGGCAGCGATCTGTCGGTGGAGATCCGCGCCTTCGACGGCAGCCGCTCGGGCGCGCGCGACGCGGACGTGCGCCTGGAGATCCGCTCACCGCTCGCGCTGTCGCACCTGGCGGCCGCGCCGGGCGAGCTCGGCCTGGCCCGCGCCTACGCCAGCGGCGCGATCGAGGTGCACGGCGACATGTACACCGCGCTGGCCTCCTTCCCGGCCGTCGCGCTGGGCGACATCCCGCCGGAGCTGCGGCGCGAGCTCGCGATCAAGCTCGCCGGTTACCGCCTGTGGTGGCCGGTCAAGACCCCGGCGGTGGAGCACAAGCCGAAGCGCGTCTGGCGCAGGCACTCCAAGAGCCGGGACAGCGAGGTGATCTCGTACCACTACGACGTGTCCAACCGGTTCTACGAGTACGTCCTGGGCGACTCGATGGCCTACACCTGCGCCGTGTTCCCGAGCGCGGACGCCACCCTGGAGCAGGCGCAGTTCGAGAAGCACGACCTGGTCGCCCGCAAGCTCGACCTCCGCGAGGGCCAGCGCCTGCTCGACGTGGGCTGCGGCTGGGGCGGCATGGTCATGCACGCCGCGGAGCACTACGGGGTGCGCGCGCTGGGCGTGACGCTCTCCCGGCAGCAGGCCCAGTGGGCGCAGAAGGCCATCGCCGAGCGCGGCCTGGCCGACCTGGCCGAGGTCCGCCACATGGACTACCGGGACGTGGCCGAGACCGGGTTCGACGCGGTCAGCTCGATCGGCCTGACCGAGCACATCGGGCTCAAGCAGCTGCCCTCGTACTTCTCCTCGCTGGCCGACAAGCTGGTGCCCGGCGGCAGGCTGCTCAACCACTGCATCACCCGGCCGGACGGCACCCACGGCTCGCGGCCGGGCAAGTTCATCGGCCGCTACGTGTTCCCGGACGGCGAGCTCGAACCGGTGGGCACGCTGGTCTCGGCGATGAACGACAACGGTTTCGAGGTGCGCCACGAGGAGAACCTGCGCGAGCACTACGCGCTGACCCTGGCGGGCTGGTGCGCCAACCTGGACCGCAACTGGGACGTCGCGGTCGCCGAGGGCGGCCTGGACCGCGCGAGGGTCTGGCGCCTGTACATGGCCGCTTGCCGGCTGGGCTTCGAGCGCAACGTCGTCCAGCTGCACCAGGTCCTGGGCACCAAGCTCGACGGCACCGACGCGAAGATGCCGCTGCGCCCGAGCTGGTGACCGATGAGTTTCACCGCGCCGGCCGGTCCACCCCGTAGAGAGCACGCGAACTCGAAGGGATGGACCGGCCATGAGCGCGATCGAGCAGAAGATCAGGACCAACCTGTGGTTCGACACCGAGGCCGAGCAGGCCGCTGAGTTCTACTGCGGCATCTTCCCGGACTCCCGGGTGGTGACCAAGCAGCACTACACCGAGGTCGGTCCGGGCGAGCCGGGCACGGTGGTGACCGTCGAGTTCGAACTCGCCGGTCAGAGCTTCGTCGGCATCAACGGCGGCCCGATGTTCACCTTCAACGAGGCGATCTCGCTGGAGATCGTGTGCGCCGACCAGCAGGAGGTCGACCACTACTGGACGCGCCTCGGCGAAGGCGGCTCCTACGTCCAGTGCGGCTGGCTCAAGGACCGCTACGGGCTGTCCTGGCAGGTCGTGCCGCAGCGCCTCAACGAGCTGCTGGCCACCGGTGACGAGGCCACCACCAACCAGGTCATGAAGGCCATGCTCGACATGGTCAAGCTGGACGTCGCCGAGCTGGAGGCCGCCGCGCGCGGCTGAGCGCTCACCGCTCCGGGAACAGCTTGCGCTCCAGGGAGACCGCCAGGCGGGTCGCCAGGGCCGGGGCGGCCCGGGTGAGCAGGTCGACGGCGACCGCGTCGCGCCCGACGCGGATGCGCGGGCGGCCCCGCTCGACGCCGTCGGCGATGATGCGCGCGGCGTCCGGCGCGGGCAGCGTGAGCAGCTTCTCGCCGTAGACGCGCTGGCGGGCGCGCTGCGCGGGCGCGAGCTCGACCCCCTCCTCCTCGGCGATGCGGGTGGCGTTGTCGGCGATCGCGGTCCGGACGCCTCCCGGGTGCACCACGCTCACCCGCACCGGGTGCCGGGAGTGCAGCATCTCCGCGCGCAGCGCCTCGGTGAACCCGCGAACCCCGAACTTGGCCGCGCAGTACTGCGACATCCCCGGCTGGGCCAGGTAGCCGTTGAGGCTGGAGACGTTGACCACGGCCCCGTCGCCGGAGTCGATCAGCAGCGGCAGGAACGCCTGCGTCCCGTGGATCACGCCTGCCAGGTTCACCGCGAAGACCCGTTCGTAGTCCTGCCACTCGCTGTCGAGCACCGGCCGGTTCGTCGCGATCCCGGCGTTGTTGTAGATCTGGTGGACCGTCCCGAACTCCTCGGCGACCTCCGCGGCCCAGCTCAGCACCGCCTCGCGGTCGCCGGTGTCGACGACGGCGGTGTGCGCCGGGCCGCTGAGCTGCGCGGTGGTCTCCCGCAGCCCGGCCTCGTCGACATCGCTGAGCGCCAGCGCGGCGCCGCGGCGGCCGAGCTCGTTCGCCAGGGCGCGGCCGATGCCCGAACCGGCGCCGGTGATGGCCGCGACCTTGCCGCGAACCGGGTGCCTGCTCATGCTGCGACTCCTCGTGCGTGCTGGGAGATGAGGTCGACGAGCCGGGGGAGGACGCCGGGGGCGAGGTGGTGCCCCATGCCGGGGATGACCACCAGTCGAGCGCCCGGGACGGTCTGCGCGGTGGTCCGCCCGCCGGAGGGGTGCACGATCAGGTCCCGGTCGCCGTGCACGACCAGGGTCGGCGCGCTGATCCCGCGCACCTGCGCGGTGCGGTCCCCGGAGGCCTGGATGGCCTGGATCTGCCGCGCCGTGCCCGCGCCGGTCGCGCGCGGGTCCGCGACGCGCTCCCAGGCGAGCTCGGCGTAGGCGGTCTCCGCGGCCGGGTCCAGCGGGTGCGCGGTGCCCGCCAGGTGCGCGGTCATGCCCAGGTGCCGGGCGATCGACTCGCCGCGGGTGCGCGCCGGGCGCCGCGCCAGCCGGAGCTTGGTCGACCAGGCGGGTTGCCCGACGCCCGCCCTGCCGGTGGTGGAGATGATCGAGACGAGGCCGAGCACGCGCTCCGGATGCTCGGCGGCGAGCGTCTGGGCGATCATCCCGCCCATCGACATGCCCACCACGTGCGCCCGCCGCACGCCGAGGTGGTCGAGCAGCCCGGCGACGTCCTCGGCCATGTCGCCGAGGGAGTAGGCGTCCGGCCGCGCGCGTGCCAGCAGCTTCCGCCACGTCGCCGGAGGTGGCGCGTCGATCCGGCTGGAGCGCCCGGCGTCGCGGTTGTCCAGGCGGATCACCCGGAACCCGCGCGCCACCAGGTCGTCCACCAGCTCGGCGGGCCAGGCGTGCAGCTGCTGCCCGAGACCCGCCACGAGCAGCAGCGGCGTCCCCTCGTCGGGTCCGTCGACGGCGTAGCAGATCGTGATCCCGGTGGGCAGCTCGGCGAACCGCTCGTCGAGGGCCGCGGTCACGAGGCGGCCTCGGCCGAGGCCGCCAGGCGGGCCGGGCGATCGGTGGGGCCGGAGAAGCGGAGCCCTTCGGAGACCAGCGGGCCGTCGAGCAGCCGCTTGTCCTCCAGGTAGCTCATCGACATCAGCCACGGCGCGCGCGGGCCCTGCCGGGGCAGGTCGTCGAGCGAGCGCTGGACGTAACCGGCGTCGAAGTCCAGCAGCGGCCGGGTGGGCAGGTTCGGGTCGGCCACCACCCAGGCGGTGTCGTGGCCGCGCTCGTCCATCCGCGCGAGCAGGTCGCAGAGGTACTGGCAGAGGATCCCGATCTTGAGCGTCCACGAGGAGTTCGTGTAGCCGACGGCCAGCGAGAAGTTCGGCACGCCGGAGAGCATCGTGCCGCGGTGGATCACCGTCTCCGGCGGCACCACCGGCTCGCCGTCCACGGAGAGCTCCATCCCGCCGAACAGCTGCAGGTTCAGCCCGGTCGCGGTGACGATCACGTCGGCGTCGAGGTGCTGCCCGCTCGCCAACCGGATCCCGGTCTCGGTGAAGGTCTCGATCCGGTCGGTGACCACGTCCGCCTCGCCCCGCCGGATGGTCTTGAACAGGTCGCCGTCGGGCACCGCGCACAGGCGCTGGTCCCACGGGTCGTACGGCGGGTTGAAGTGCCGGTCGACGTCGAAGCCCTCGGGCAGCTGCTTCTCGTTGACGTAGCGGATGATGGCCCGCGCCGCCTTCGGGAAGCGCTGGCAGAACCGCCAGATCGCGCTCTGCTGCAGGATGTTCTTGCGGCGGGCGATCGCGTAGCCGCGCTCGGCGCCGAAGATCCGCTGGGCCGCGCGGGCGAACGGGTCGACCTTGGGCACCGGCAGGATGTAGGTGGGCGTGCGCTGCAGCATCGTGACGTGCGCGGCCTGCTCGGCCATGGCGGGCACGAGGGTCACCGCGGTCGCGCCGCTGCCGACGACCACGATTCGCTTGCCCGCGTAGTCCAGGTCCTCGGGCCAGTGCTGCGGGTGCACGATCTCGCCGGTGAACCGCTCCCGGCCCGGGAAGGCGGGGGTGTAGCCCTGGTCGTAGCGGTAGTAGCCGGTGCCGCCGAAGATCCAGCCCGCGCTCATCCGGAACCGATCGCCCTCCGGGCCCTGCACGGTGACGATCCAGCGGGCCCGTTCGCTGGACCAGTCCGCGGCCACCACCCGGTGCTGGTAGCGGATCTTGTCCGCGAGCCCGTTCTCCTCGATGGTCTCGCGCAGGTACCGCAGGATCTGGTCGGCGCCCGCGATCGACTCCTGGTCCCGCCACGGCTTGAACTCGTAGCCGAAGGTGTGCAGATCGGAGTCCGATCTGATCCCGGGGTACCGGAACAGGTCCCAGGTGCCCCCGGGACGCTCGCGTCCCTCGAGGACCGCCACGGATCGCTGCGGGTGCTCCACGCCCAGGTAGCGGGCAGCGCCGATGCCGGAAATGCCGGCACCGACGATCAGGACGTCGACGTGCTCGACGTGGGGCGCGCTGGTCATCGATCTCCTCCGGTCGCGGGTGCCACCAGCCTGGCCGAGCCGAGTCCGGGACGGGAGCTTCAGATCGCACCCGGTTTCGGCGGTAGGTGGTGCACAATGTGCGCATGCGCTCGTCCGAACCCTGGCCGGTGGTGCCGCCGCGAATCGCCGAGCTGATCCGCCGCGGCGCGCAGGAGGTCGCCGATCCGGGCGAGGAGTGGCTGCAGGAGCTGCACGAGGCCGCGCTGAGCGGGCCCGGCATGCGCGCGGTCGCCGCCGACCCGGTGCTGGCCGAGTCGACGCGCCGGGCCAACGTGGCCAACCTGCTGGCCTGGGTCGCGCACAACATCGACAAGCCCGGTACCCGGGTGCCGCCGTCGTTGTCGCCGGATTCGATCGCCAACGCGCGCGACCTCGTGCGGCGCGGCCTGGACGCCGACGCGCTGGACGCCTTCCGCAAGGGGCAGTCGGCGGCGTGGCAGCGCTGGATGGACGTCTGCTTCGGGCTCACCGACGACCCGGCCGAGCTGCACCGGGTCCTGGAGATCACGGCGCTGTCGATCAGCACCTACCTCGACGACACGGTCGAGGCGCTCCGCGAGCAGATGAACGCCGAGCGCGACGACCTCGCCCGCGGCAGCCACGCCGAGCGGCTGGCGACCGTGACGCTGCTGGTGGAAGGGGCTCCGATCACGGTCCGCCAGGCCGAAGCGCGCCTCGGCCACCGCCTCACCGGCCCGCACACCGCGGCGATCGTGTGGGGCCCGCCGGACGTGGACAGCGCGCGGCTGGAGGACGCGGCCGAAGGCCTGCTGCAGGCCGCCGGGGCCGAGCGCAGGCTCACCCTGGTCGCCAACGCGGCCACGCTGTGGGTCTGGCTGCCCGCAGCGGTCTCGCCGGAGGACCTCCCGCCGATCGAGATGCCCGACGAGGTCCGCATCGCCGTCGGTCGTCCCGGTCGGGACCTGGCCGGGTTCCGCTCCAGCCACCTGGAGGCGCTCACCGCCCAGCAGGTCATCGACCGCGCCGGGATGCGCGCGGGGATCGCCTCCTACGACGAGGTGCAGCTGGTCGGCATGCTGGAGCGGGACCGCAAGGACGCCGACGCGTTCCTGGAGCGCACGCTCGGCGAGCTCGCCGAGGCGGACCCGGAGCTGCGCCGCGTCGCCCTCACCTACCTGCGCGAGCTGGGCAACGTCACCCGCACCGCCGAACGCCTCTACACCCACCGCAACACGGTGATCCGCAGGCTGCGGCGCATCGACGAGCTCCTGCCGCGCCCGCTGGCCGAGAACGCCGTCCACGTCGCCGCCGCCCTCGAACTCCGCTCCTGGCGCGCCGGCTGACCACCGCGCACCGCACCCGGAGCGCCGACGCGGGCACTTTTTCATCAAACGTCCTCCTCCGCAGGGCGTCCCGAGGGGGAGGACATCTGATGAGAAAGTGCGAGGTCCCGCGGTGCGCAGGGGTCAGCGGAGGTCGTCGAGGGTCAGCGGGCGGATGAACTCCGAGGCCTCGGTCCTGGTCCAGTGGCGGCCGGTGGCCTTGCGCTCGCGGCGGGTGTTGAAGCGGTAGCGGTACAGGCCCGCCCGCACCAGAGCGGGCGGTTCGTCCGGGAAGGGGTTGTCGCGCAGCAGGTTCAGCACGTCGCGCTCGTTGCGCAGCAGGGCTTCGAGGAAGCGCGGCAGCCAGGAGCGGCCGTAGGTGGGCGAGATCGCCAGGAACCACATGAGCCAGTCCAGGCGCAGGTGGTAGGGGGCGACCTGCGGGGGCCTGCGGTGCGGGTCACCGGGCTTGCCCTCGAACTCGTACTCCAGCCACGGTCCGTCGCGGTCCGGAGCGCCCTCGACGATGACCTCGTAGCGGGTCCGGGTGATGCTGCCGAACGCCCCGTAGGTGTTGCTCAGGTGCAGCTTGTTGAAGCTGCGGTTCATCACCTGGGCGCTGCCCAGCATGTTCCGGATCGGCCACCAGGCGAGCACGACGAACAGCGCGGTGACCGCCAGCAGCGGGACCGCGAACCACCCGGGCAGCTCCTGCAGCGGCGGGGGAGCGGGCGTGACCGGGCCCAGCAGCCAGGAACCCATGCCGGCGAAGGCCAGCGCGATGGTGGTCAGGTTCAGCCAGGCGAAGTTGCCGCTGAGCATCAGCCACAGCTGGGTGACCACGATGAGCACCGCCGCGACGCCCGCCACCGGTTGCGGGGCGAACAGCGCGAACGGCACCACGAGCTGGGTGACGTGGTTGGCCAGGACCTCGACCTCGTGCAGCGGGCGCGGCAGCCAGTGGAACCAGCGGCTCAGCGGGCCGGGCATCGGCTGGGTCTCGTGGTGGTAGTGCAGCGCGGTCAGGTCGCGCCAGCAGGCGTCGCCGCGCATCTTGATCAGCCCGGCGCCGAACTCCACGCGGAACAGCAGCCAGCACAGCAGCCACAGCGCCGGCGCGGGCGGCGCGACGTGCTGCGGGCCCAGGAAGATCGCCAGGAAACCGGCTTCGAGCAGCAGCGACTCCCAGCCGAACGAGTACCAGATCTGGCCGACGTTGACGATCGACAGGTACAGCACCCACAGCAGCGACCACAGCGCCACCCACGCCCACAGCGGCGCGAGGTCGGCGAGCTGGGCCAGCAGGCTGGCCACGACTCCCGCCCAGCCCACCGCGGACAGCCACCGATCGGAACTGCGCAGGTGGAACAGGCTGGGCGAGCGGCGGAACGGGACGCGGGCGACGTGGTCGGCGATCGGGGTAAGCCCTCGCGACCCGAGCAGGCCGCGGAACTGCCGCAGGAAGCAGGTGAAGCCGATCAGGTAGATCAGCGCGAGCAGGTGCGAGACCACGAACCGGGCGGACCAGTAGTCCGGTGCGCTCAACCACTGCCACATGCCGACTCCCCGGAAGTGCGTTGCTCAGCGGTGCGGATGGCGGAACCTCAGCGGCTTCGCGGACCGCGGGTCGCCCTCCTGCTGCAGCCACGGGGCGTCCCTGCGGCGAAGCCGCCGGCGGCCCGCACTGCAGCGGCTCCGCCGCATTCTCGAACAGCTCCTAGAATCGCACCGGTCGCGACCCGGTGTGGAGGCTTGGCTTGCTGGACGACGTGGTGGAGTTGCTGGCCTGCCCGCACTGCGGTTCGAACCTGGCGCGCGCCGACGGCGCGCTGCGCTGCCCCTCGAACCACGTGTTCGACATCGCCCGGCAGGGCTACGTCAGCCTGCTGACCGGGCGGACCAGGACCGTCGGGGACACCGCCGAGATGGTCGCCGCGCGGGTGTCCTTCCAGCGGGCCGGGCACTACGCGCCGATCGCCGGGGCGGTGGCGGCCGCGGCCACCGGGGACGGCCCGGTGCTCGACGTGGGCGCCGGAACCGGCTACTACCTCGCCGAGGCGCTGGGGCAGCGCACCGGGCTGGCGCTGGACCTGTCGAAGTACGCCTGCAGGCGGGCGGCCAAGGCGCACCCGCGGATCGGGGCGGCGGTCGCCGACGCCTGGCACGGGATCCCGGTGCGCACCGGGGCGGTGTCGACGGTGCTCAACGTGTTCGCCCCCCGCAACGCCGTCGAGATGCACCGCGTGCTGCGGCCCGGCGGCGAGCTCGTCGTGGTGGTGCCCAACGCGGGTCATCTCGGCGGCCTGGTCGACGAGCTCGGCCTGCTCGACGTCGACGCCCGGAAGCAGCAGCGGCTCTCCGAGCAGCTGGCCGACCGGTTCGAGCCGTCCGCTTCGGACACCGTGGAGTTCCCGCTGCGGCTCTCGGCGGAGGAAGCCGAATCGGCCGTGGCCATGGGGCCGAGCGCTTGGCACCTGGAACCGGGGGAGCTAGCCGAACGGGTGCGCGGGCTCGGCGATCCCGTCGCGGCCACCGCCTCGGTGACCGTGGCGAAGTACCTCCGCCGGTAGCGGGCGTCCCCGCGCGGGCGGGGACGCCCGACGAGCCTCAGCGGGGCTCGTGGACCTGCTGCGGCACGCCCCACGGGTTGTCGTCGCGCAGCGCCGGCGGCAGCAGCGCGGACGGGACGTTCTGGTAGGTCACCGGGCGCAGGAAGCGGTCGATGGCCGCGGTGCCCACCGAGGTGAACCGCGCGTCGGTGGTGGCCGGGTACGGGCCGCCGTGCTGCATCGCGTGCGAGACCGCGACACCGGTCGGCCAGCCGTTGAACAGCAGCCGGCCCGCGCGGTCGCGCAGCAGCGGCACCAGCCCGCCGGCGAACTCGGTGTCCGACTCGTCGGCGTGGACCGTGGCGGTCAGGTTGCCCTCGAAGGCCTCCGCCGCGCGGCGCGCCTCCTCGGCCGAGGAGTAGGTGACCACGATGGACAGCGGGCCGAAGACCTCCTCCAGCAGCGCTTCCCGGTTGGCCAGCAGCGTGTCCACGTCGGTGGTCAGCAGCGTCGGGGCGGCGCCGTCGCCGGCGGCCGAGCCGTCCGCCGAGCCCTCGGCCAGCACCCGCACGCCCGGGACCTCGGTCACCGAGGCGCGGCGGTCGCAGTAGCCGCCGTGCAGCCGCTCGTTGAGCAGCTTGTGCGCGGCGACCTTCTCCGACTCCTCGGCCAGGACGCCCTCCAGGTCGTGGTCGGCGGGCAGGAACAGCAGGCCCGGCTTGGTGCACAGCTGACCGGCGTTGCCCGAGTAGGAGGTGACGTAGCCCTTGGCGATCTCCTCGCCGCGGTTGGCCACCGCGTCCGGGGCGGCGAACACCGGGTTGAGACTGCCCAGCTCGCCGAAGAACGGGATCGGCTTGGGCCGGGAGTTGGCGATGTCGAACAGGGCCCGCCCGGCGGGCACCGACCCGGTGAACGCGGCGGCCTTGATCCGCTCGTCCTGCAGCGCAGCGGTGCCGATCTCGAAGCCCAGCACCACCGAGAACGCGCCCTCCGGCGCGCCCGCCGAGCGCAGCGCCTCGGCGACGATCTCGCCGGTGCGCACCGACAGCTCCGGGTGGCCCGGGTGGCCCTTGAGCACCACCGGGCAGCCCGCGGCCAGCGCGGCAGCCGTGTCGCCGCCGGCCACCGAGAAGGCGAACGGGAAGTTGCTGGCTGCGAACACCAGCACCGGCCCCACCGCCAGCAGCATCCGGCGCAGGTCCGGCTTGGGGCCCAGCGCGAAGTCCGCGTCCGCGCGGTCGAAGGTGACCTGCAGGTAGGAGCCCTCGTCGAGGACCTCGGCGAACAGCCGCAGCTGGAAGGTGGTGCGCTTGAGCTCGCCGGTCAGGCGGCCCTCGCCGAGGTTGGACTCGGCCATGGCCAGCGGGATCAGCTCGCCGGCCCCGGCGTCGAGGGCGTCGGCGACCGCGCGCAGCTGGCGGGCGCGCTCGGCCGGGGCCTGCGCCCCGAAGGGCTCGGCGGCGTCGGCCGCGCGCTGCAGCGCGGTGTCCAGTTCGGCTCGGGTGGTGTCCGGGATCTGCGTCGCGGTCAACGTCCCATCCTTTGCGCGGTCGAGAGAGGTCCTGTCCCACCGTAGTACTCCGAACAACCGGCACGCCGCACGGCGTTCGAAATCACGCACCCGGGTGGCGGAGGTCGGGTGACTTCTGATGAAGAACGTCCCGGCATCGCCGTTGGACGTTTTTCATCGAAAGTCACCCGACGCGGTCGCACGCGCGGGCCGCGGCGAACAGCGCCGCCTGCTCCGGCCGGGCGAGGTCGCAGCCGGTGAGCTCGGCGATCCGGCGCAGGCGGTTGAGCACGGTGTTGCGGTGGCAGTACAGCTCGGCGGACACCGCGCCCGCAGAGCCGGTGCGCAGGTAGGCGTTCGCGGTCTCCAGCAGCCGGGAGCGCTCGCCCGCGCCGATGCCGCGCATGCGGCCGAACACCTCCGCGGCCAGCGCGTCGCCCAGCTCGCCCAGCCGTCCCGCCAGCACCGAGGGCCAGACGTCGGTCAGCGCGCGCGGGCCCGCCTCGGCCGCACCCGGATCGGCCAGCTCGGCGGCGATGCGCACCGCGCGCGGCACGCCCGCCAGCGTGCGCGCGACGGGTGCGAGCCCGCACGGGACGTCCTGCAGCCAGCGCGGCGGCACGCCCCCGGCGCCCGCGGGCAGCTGCGCGATGAGCACCGGCCGCCGGTCGACGTCCTGCAGGTGCACCGCGATGCCGCGGGCGGCGAGCCCGTCGACGGCGTCGCGCAGCGGACGGGTCGCCGACAGCGGCGCGGCCGCCACCGCGAAGTCGGCCTCGGCCGAGACGTCCAGCGCCGTGGCGACCTGGGCGACCACCTGCGGATCGCGCGCGTCGGTGGTCAGCAGCCGCGTCACCAGCTGGGCGCGCTGGTGCTCCTGCTCGCGCGCCACCACGGCCGCCTCGGCGAGGTAGGCCAGGTGGATCCGGGTGGTGTGGTGGTCGACCGCGGCCCACACCCGCGAGGCGCTGTGCACCAGCGAGGGCAGGTCGTCCTCGGAGACCCGGCGCGCGAAGGCGTCCCAGAGCACCCGGAAGTCGAAGCGCACCGCGTGCAGCAGCACCTCCAGCGGCACGCCCGCCTGCGCGCGGCTGCGGCCGATCCGCTCGCACAGATCGCTCAGCCGGTCGGGCACCGCCAACCCGCCGACCAGCCGCAGCAGCAGCTCCATGCTGCCCTCGGCGTGCTCGCGCAGCTCCGGCCACGGCACCGCGTCGCTGGAGTAGGGCTCCATCGAGCGCAGCTCGGCGAGGAAGACCGCGACCAGCTCGTCGAGGTCGTCCAGGCAGGAGTGCACCAGCCGGCGCAACGGCCCGTCGGGCGTGACGGGCACGTGAAGCGAAGTGTGCATCTGCCCAATCTAGGGCGCCGAGATGGCGTTGATCCACCATTGTGCTGGGCCGGTGACCAGAGGACCGTGCTCTCATGCACTTGACGCCCCGCGAGCAGGAGCGGCTGAACCTGTTCACCGCCGCGGAGCTGGCCCGCCGCAGGCTGGCGCGCGGCGCGCGGCTCGGCGCCCCGGACGCCGTGGCCTACGTCTGCGACGAGATCTGCGAACTCGCCTGGGACGGCGTGGACATCGACGAGATCGTGCGGATCGCCGGTGAGCTGCTCACCCCGGACCAGCTGCAGCCCGGAGTGCCGGCCGCGGTCCCGGCGATCCAGGTGGAGGCGATGTTCCCGCACGGCAGCTCGCTGGTGCACATCGCCAGCCCGTTCGGGCCGCCGGGCCCGGACGCGCCGGGGGCGGTGCGCGCGGCCGAGGGGGAGATCGAGCTGGCCGCCGACCGCGAGCACCGCACGACCACGCTGCACAACACCGGCGAGCGTCCGGTGTGGATCTCCTCGCACTTCCCGCTCGACCAGCTCAACCCGGCGGTGCGCACCGACGCGGAGCTGGCCGGCTTCCGGCTGGCGATCCCGGCGGGCACGGCGGTGCGCCTGGAGGCCGGGGAGCGCAGGGAACTCACCGTCGTGGCGATGGGAGGCCACCGATGACCAGCCTGTCCCGCGAGCGCTACGCGGCGCTGTACGGGCCGACCACCGGTGATCTGGTGCGGTTGGCCGACACCGATCTGTGGGTGCGCGTCGAGGACGACGACTCCGAGCCCGGCGAGGAGCTGCTCGGCGGCTGCGCCAAGACCACCCGCGACGGCCTGCTGGTCGCGCCGAAGGCGGGCCGGGACAGCGCGCTGGACATGGTGATCCTCGGCGTGCTGCTGCTCGACCCGGTTCTGGGCGTGCGCAAGACCAACATCGGCATCTCCGACGGGCGGGTCGTCGGGGTCGGGCGCGCGGGCAACCCGCAGGCCATGGACGACGTCGAGCTGGTCGTCGACTCGCACACCGCGATGATCACCGGCGAGGGGCTGATCGCCACGCCCGGCGTGGTGGACTCGCACGTGCACCTGTCCAGCCCCGAGGTGGTGCCCTCGGCGCTGGCGGCCGGGGTGACCTCGCTGGTGGGCATGGGCATGGGCGGCGTGTGGGACGTCGGCGCCAACCCGGCCTGCAACCTGCACTCGATGATCGAGGCCTGGCGCGACGTGCCGATCAACGTCGCGTTCCTGGCGCGCGGTTCGTCCTCGTCGAACGACCTGCTGGAGCGCGCGGTCCTCTCCGGGGCGGGCGGGTTCAAGATCCACGAGGACTGGGGCGCCACCCCGCACATCGTGGACACCTGCCTCGGGGTGGCCGACCAGGCCGACCTGCCGGTCGCGCTGCACACCGACACGCTCAACGAGTCCGGCTTCCTGGCCGACACGCTGGAGGCGACGCGAGGGCGCACGGTGCACGCCTACCACGTCGAGGGCGGCGGCGGGCACCCCGACCTGCTGGAGATCGTGGGCAGCCCGCACGTGCTGACCTCCTCGACGACGCCGACGCTGCCGCTGACCCCGGCGACGGTCTCCGAGCTCTTCCCGATGACCATGACGGTCCACAGGGGACATTCCATGGTGGACAGCGACCGGGGGATCGCGGGCAGCCGCGTGCGCGAGCACGGCATCGCAGCGGAGAACGCGCTGCACGACTCCGGGGCGATCAGCATCGTCAACTCCGACTCGATGGGCATGGGGCGCATCGCCGAAACGGCCCGGCGCACCTGGCAGCTCGCCCACGTGCAGGCCCACCTGGCCGGGCGGGCCGGGCCGGAGAACCCGGACAACGAGCGGGTGCTGCGCTACCTCGCCAAGATCACCCTCAACCCGGCCATCGCGCACGGCATGGCCCACGAGGTCGGCTCGCTGCTGCCGGGCAGGCTCGCCGACGTCGTGCTGTGGCAGCCGGGCTGGTTCGGCGCCGAACCCGAGCTGGTGATCAAGTCCGGCTTCGTCGCCTGGGGCGCCAGCGGTTCCGGTTCCGGCTCCACCCGTCTCACCCAACCGAGGGTCATGCGGCCGTTCTTCGGCGGGCTCGGCGCCGCACCCCGCAGGCTGTCCACGGTGTTCGTCGCCGACGCCGCCGACCGCGCGCGCCTGCCGAGCGGCCCGAACTACGCCCCCGTGCGCGACAGCAGGGGGCTGACCAGGGCGGACATGGTGCGCAACACCGCGACCCCGCGCGTGGAGGTCCCGCGCGAACCGGGGCCGGTGTCGGTCGACGGGAAGGAGGTCGACGTGCACCGGTCCGCCGCGCTGCCGCTGACCCGGCTGCACCACCTGGCCTGATCGGCGCGCGGAGTCCGGGGCGGGTCGGGTTCCGCCGACCGCGCGCCGCAACGAGCTCGGGAACCGAGGAAGGGAACGAAGTGCTGGACCTGCTGCTGCGCGACGTGCGCGCGCTGACCATGGACCCGCAGCACCCCACCGCGCACGCCGTCGGCGTGCTCGGCGGGCGGATCGTCGGCGTGGACGCCGAGATCGCCGACCTGCCCGCCCGGCGGGTGATCGACGGCGACGGCGCGGTCGTGACACCGGGTTTCGCCGACTCGCACAACCACATGGTCTGGTACGGGCTGTCGCTGGCCGAGCTGGACCTGTCCGGTTGCGCATCGGCCGAGGAGCTCTACGACCTGGTCGCCGCCAAGGCCGCCGAGCTGCCCTCGGACGGCTGGGTGATCGGATCGGGCTACGACGACTTCGTCATCGGCGGCCACCCGGACCGCGCCGGGCTCGATCGCGCGGGCGGCGGCAGGCCGGTGTGGCTCAAGCACCGCTCGGCGCACATGTGCGTGGCCAGCACCCGAATCCTGGCCGAGGCCGGCGTTCTGGACGGGTCGGCGCGGGTGCCGGAGGGCGGCGTGGTCGAGCGCTCCGCGGGCGGCGAGCCGACCGGGCTGCTCGCCGAGCAGGCCCAGCAGCTGGTGGACGCGCTGGTCAAGCCCTACCCGGTGGAGGAGCTGGCCGCCGCGATCGGCCGGGCCGCGAAGCGCTACGCCGCGGAGGGGCTCACGCACGTCACCGAGGCCGGGATCGGCGGCGGCTGGATCGGGCACAGCCCGGCCGAGGCGGCCGCCTACCAGCTCGCGCGGCAGCGCGGCGAGCTGCCGCTGCGGGTCGAGCTGATGCCGGCCACCGAGGTGCTGCACGGGGTCGGGCCGGACGCCTTCGGCCTGGACCTGGGGCTGCGCAGCGGTTTCGGCGACGAGTTCCTGCGCATCGGGCCGATGAAGATCTTCACCGACGGCGCGCTGTCCAGCCGCACCGCCGCGGTCACCGAACCCTTCCACGGGCACGGCGGCCGCGGCGTGCTCGGCGACGATCCCGACGTGCTGCGCGAGCGGATCCGCACCGCGCACCGCGGTGGTTGGCGGGTCGCCGCGCACGCCATCGGCGACCGCGCGATCGACCTCGCGCTGGAGTCCTTCGAGGCCGCGCAGCGCGAGACCCCGCGCCCGGACGCGCGGCACCGCATCGAGCACGCGGGGATGGTGCGCCCCGACCAGCTCTCCCGGATGGCCGCCCTCGGGGTCATCCCGGTGCCGCAGTCCCGGTTCCTCCACGAGATCGGCGACACCATGGTCGAGGCCGTCGGCGAGGAGCGCGTCCCGTGGTTGTACCGGCAGCGGTCCTTCCTGGACGCCGGGCTGGTGGTGCCCGGCAGCTCGGACCGGCCGTGCGTGTCCAACGGCGCGCCGCTGCTGGGGATCCGCTCGATGGTCGAGCGCACGACCAAGGCCGGGCGGGTGCTCAGCCCGGAGGAGCGCGTCGACGCGACCGAGGCGCTGCGCGCCTACACCACCCACGCGGCGTGGGCGGCGGGTCAGGAACACCAGCGGGGACGCATCGCCGCGGGCATGTTCGCCGACCTCGTGCTGCTCGACGCCGACCCGACCACCGCACCCGGCTCGGCGATCGGCGACATCGACGTGCGCGCCACGTTCGTCGCCGGTCGCGCGGTGCACGGCGCGGAGGAGTTCGCAGCAGTTCCCACCTGATCGGCAGAACAGGGAGGCACCGTGACCGAGACAGCTGGTCCGGCAAGCCCGGCACGCATCGATCCCACAGAGGCGCGCAAGGTCGCGTTCGCCGCGTTCGTCGGCACCGCCCTGGAGTGGTACGACTACTTCCTCTACGGCACGGCCGCGTCGATCGTCTTCGACCGGCTGTACTTCGCGACCGGCGACCCGGCGGTGGCCACCCTGGCCGCGTTCGCCTCGTTCGCGGTCGGTTTCGTCGCCCGCCCGCTCGGCGCCCTGCTGTTCGGGCACCTGGGGGACCGCATCGGCCGCAGGCGCAGCCTGCTCATCACGGTCACCCTGATCAGCGTGGTCACCGGCCTCATCGGCCTGCTGCCGGACTTCATGGTGATCGGCCTGGCCGCGCCGCTGCTGCTGACCTCGCTGCGCGTGCTGCAGGGGATCGCGGTCGGCGGCGAGTGGGGCGGTGCGGTCACGCTCGCCGTCGAGCACGCCCCGCCCGAGCAGCGCGGCCGGTTCGCGGCGCTGCCGCAGATCGGCTCACCGGTCGGCACCCTGCTGTCCTCGGGCGGCTTCTACCTGGTCGCGACGCTGCCGGACGAGTCGTTCGACGCCTGGGGCTGGCGCCTGCCGTTCCTGGCCGCCTTCCCGCTGCTGGGCATCGCGCTCTACCTGCGGCGGCGGGTCGGGGAGTCGCCGCTGTTCGAGCAGATGCTCGCCGAGCACGACCGCGCTTCGGTGCCTGCGGTGGAGCTGTTCCGCACCGCGTGGCGCCAGGTGCTCATCGGCATCGCGGCCTCGCTGATCGGCATCGGCGGGTTCTACCTCCTGACCACCTTCGTGATCAGCTACGGCGTCGGGCAGCTGGGGCTGCCGAAGTCGCTGATGCTGGGCGCCACGCTGTTCGCCGCGGCCGCCGAGATCGTGACCCTGATCTTCGGCGGCAGGCTGGCCGACCGGTTCAGCCCCGGCAAGGTCTGCCTGTTCGGCGGGGTGCTCTCGGCGCTGGCGGCCTTCCCGGTGTTCTGGATGATCGACACGCGCAACCCGGTGCTGGTGATCGTCGCGGTGACGCTGGGGATCAACTGCCTGTCCATCCCGTACGCGGTGTCCGGTTCGCTGCTGGCCGGGTTGTTCCCGGTGCACCTGCGCTACAGCGGTGTGGCGATCTCGTCCAACCTCAGCGGCCTGCTCAGCGGGTTCGTCCCGCTGATCGCCAGCGCCCTGCTGATCGCCAGCGGCGAGCAGTCCTGGTCCACGGCCCTGCTGCTGATGGTCCTGGCGCTCATCACCGCGGCGGGCGGCTTGTTCGGCCACCGGGCCACCCGCGCCGACGCGCTCGGCTGACAGCGCCCGGCCTCCTCTCATCAAGAGTCCCGCCACGCCGAGCGTGACGGGACTCTTGATGAAGAAGGGGGAATCAGGGCTCGCGGGAGATCTTGACCATGTCCTCGCGGGGGACGACCTTGATGCGCTCGCGGCCCTGCTGCTCGCCGAGCGACTGCTCGTGGGAGTTCAGCTTCATCCAGCCCTCCCAGGTCGTGTACTCCACGCCCCGCTCCTCCAGCAGCGCGATGATGCTGTCGCCCGAGGGCTGCTCGGCCTTGGGCAGGTCGTCGAGGTCGGCCAGCAGGTTGTTGATCGTCTCCAGCGCGTCGCCCTTGGTGTGGCCGATCAGGCCGACCGGGCCCCGCTTGATCCAGCCGGTGGTGTACACGCCGGGGATGCGCTCGCCGTCGAGGTCCAGCACCCGGCCGCCCTCGTTGGGCACCGTGCCCTCGTTGTGGTCGAACGGGATGTCCGGGATCGACGAGCTCAGGTAGCCGACCGCGCGGTAGACCTGCTGGACCGGGTAGGTCTCGTACTCGCCGGTGCCGCGCACGTTGCCGTCGCCGGTGAGCTCCATGACCTCGACCTTGAAGCCCTCGACCCGGTCGGTGCCCTCCACCGCGACCGGAGCGCGCAGGAAGTGCAGGTGCAGCCGCCGCTTGGTGTCGTACTGCGGGTCGCGCAGCGCCCAGTCCTGCAGGGTCTTGACGATGGTCTTGGTCTGGTTGTTGGTCCGGATGTCCTCTTCGCTGGCCTCGTCCAGGTCGAAGCCCTCCGGGTGCAGGATGATCTCGACCTCGTCCTGGTGGTCGAGCTCGCGCAGCTCCAGCGGGGTGAACTTGGCCTGCGCCGGGCCGCGCCGGGCGAACAGGTGGACGTCGGTGACCTTGGAGTCCTGCAGCCCGGCGTGGACGTTGTCCGGGATCTCGGTGGTCAGCAGGTCGTCGGCCTGCTTGGCCAGCACGCGCGCCACGTCCAGCGCGACGTTGCCGGCGCCGATCACCGCGACCTGCTCGCCGTCGAGGGTCCAGTCGCGCGGGGCCTCCGGGTAGCCGTCGTACCAGTAGACGAACTCCGCGGCGCCGTGGCTGCCCTTGAGATCGATGCCCGGGATGTCCAGCGGGCGGTCCTGGTCGGCCCCGGTGGCGAAGATGACCGAGTCGTAGTGGCGCTGCAGGTCCTCCAGCTTGAGGTCGACGCCGTAGTTGACGTGCCCGAGGAACCGGATCTCCGGCTTCTCCATGATCCGCTGCAGGGCGGACACGATGCCCTTGATGCGCGGGTGGTCAGGAGCCACGCCGTAGCGGATCAGGCCGTAGGGTGCAGGCATCCGGTCCAGCAGGTCGATCTCGACCGGGGTCTCGGACTTGGTCAGGATGTCGGCGGCGTAAACGCCGGCCGGGCCGGCCCCGACGATCGCGACGCGCAACGGGCGGGTCATGCACTCTCCTCCTGTGCGCCGTGCTCGGCGCGCTCGACTACGAAGCCGCGCGGGCGCTCGCCCGGAAGTCCGGGCGGCTGCTCTGCGCGGAATCGATTCCAGCTTAGGGCCGCCTTACCCCCGATCCCGCGATGCGGGCTGGTGACAATGCTCATAGCGCGCTGGCCTGGGCCGACGTCGCGGTGCCGCAGATCACCTGCGCTGCGCACCGGGTGTTCGCCCCGCGTGGACGGCATTCGTCCGGATCCTTCTGCCGTGAGTGCGTGACCCGACGCGGTGCGTGACAGTAAGATCCTGACTTGATTAACCGCGCTGGGGCGTCCGGTTCCGTTCAACCACGCGTGGTGACGGAATGTCGAGGACGCGGAGTTGGGAATGCGGCGAAGGCCACACGGACCCGACGGAGCCGAACCGTGATCACCAAGGTGGACCGACTGGAGCTCGTCCGGCGGTGGAAGCACGAGATCGCCCACGCCGGCTACGTTCCGCTGCAGCGCAGCGATGTCGACGACCAGTTGGCCGACTGCCTGGAGCACGTGCTCGGCGAGCTCGCGTGCCCGGACCGCGCCGGCGAGGCCCGGCAGGCGGGGGCCGATCTGGTTCCGCTGCACTTCACCAGCCCGGCGATGCTCTCGCGCTCGTTGAAGCTGCTGGCGCTGGAGCTGCCCGAGCTGCTGCCCGAGGTCGCCCCGGAGCGGCTGTTCGGCGTGCTGGGCGAGTTCGCGGCCGGGTTCGCCGGCAAGCTGCGCGAGAAGACCGTCGACGAGCAGGAGGTCGTGCTCAAGCACGCCGTCGGGCACACCCGCCAGGTCGGCGACGAGGCGCTGCGGGCCAGCCGGGCGCGGTTCGACGCGGTGTTCGACTCGGCGGCGCTGGGCGTGGCGCTGGCCGGCACCAACGGCGTGATCACCGAGGCCAACCCCGCGCTGGGCGCGATGTTCGGTCGCGATCCCGGCGAGCTCGTCGGGGTGCTGATCACCGACCTGGCCGATCAGCGGTGGCGCGCCGGGGTCACCGGGGCGCTGGCCGAGCTGGCCGCCGGCGCCGAGGACCGCGCGGCGCTGGACGTGCGCTACACGCTGCCGGACGACAGCGAGCTGTGGACCCGGATCTCGCCCGCGCTGGTGCGCGACGCGCAGGGCGAACCCGACTACCTGGTGCTGCTCTACGAGGACATCACCCACCGGCACCTGCTGCAGGAGCAGTTCCGGCGGCAGGCGGTGCAGGACCCGCTGACCGGGCTGGCCAACCGCACGCAGCTGGAGAGCTGCCTGCACGCCGCGCTCACCCCGGTGTACCCGGGCAGGCGTGTCGGGCTGTGCCTGTTCGACCTGGACGGCTTCAAGGCGGTCAACGACAGCCTCGGCCACCGCTCGGGCAACGGGCTGCTGCGCGAGGTGGCCCGCAGGTTGCGGGTGCTGGCCGCCCCGGACAGCGCCGTGGTGGCGCGCACCAGCGGCGACGAGTTCGCCGTGGTCATCCCGGACTCCATCGACGCGACCGCGGTGATCGACCTGGTCGAGCGGCTGCTCGCCGAGATCACCCGGCCGATCCGCATCGGTCAGCACGAGCTGACCGCTTCGGCAAGCGTCGGGATCGTCGAGCGCGAAGTGGTCGGCACCGACGCCGACGCGCTGCTGCGGGATGCCGACATCACGCTCTACCGGGCCAAGCGGGACGGTCGCGCGCTGTGGGTCTTGTACGACCCCGAGCGCAACGCCCGCGAGCACGAGAACTTCCGGCTGTCGGCCGCGCTGCCCGCGGCGCTGCAGTCCAACGAGCTGTTCGTCGAGTACGAACCGGTGCTCGACGTCCCCGGCGGCTCGGTGATCGCCGCGGCGGCCACCGTCCGCTGGGACCACCCGGAGCTCGGCGAGCTGGGCGCGGAGCGCTTCGCCGGCCTGGCCGAGGAGACCGGGCTGCTGACCCGCCTCGGCGGCTGGACGCTGGAGCAGGCGGGCGAGCACGCCGCGCGCTGGGTGGGCGAGCTCGGCCGGAGCGCCCCGCTGGTCGCGGTGACGTTGTCGGCCCGGCACTGCCGCGAGCCCGATCTCGTGCGGGAGGTTCGCGACGTCCTGGCGCGCACCGGGCTGCCCGCCGAATCGCTGGTGCTGTGCCTGCCGGAGAGCGCGCTGTTCGACCACCAGGGCGATCCGGTGGACACCTTGGAGATCTTCGCCGAGCTCGGGATCCGGTTGTTCGTGCACGAGTTCGGCTCCCGCTACACCCGGGTGGACCGGCTGCGCGACCTGCCGCTGGCGGGGGTGCGGCTGGACGGGCCGTTCCTGTCCGGGTTGGCCGATCCCGGGGGAGCCGACCCGCTCAGCGAGCACCTGGTGAGCAGCGCGGTCGGGGCCGCCCGGCTGCTGGAGCTGCCGGTGCTGGCCGCGGGGGTGGAGCACGAGCGGCAGGCGGCGCGGTTGGTCGAGCTCGGCGTCTCGATGATCCAGGGCCCGTACGTCGGCGACCGGCTGTCGGCCGGCGAGATCGGCGGCTTCGTCACGGGTCGCGGTTGATGCTCTCCCCGACCCGGGCAGGTTTCGCGACGCCGGGTGGGTGACTGACTGCGGTCAGTGACAGTACGATGGGGCTCCTTGATCAACGTCCCCGGCTCCCCACCGGACGACGTCGGTCGAAGCGCTCTCCGCGGCCGCAGGTCGGCCGCGTTCCCCGCGAGACCACCACCGGGAGGTCTGATTCATGGAGCAGCCCGACTGGATACCCGAGGGTGTCGACCTCGACACCCCGAGCGCAGCGCGTTGCTACGACTTCTACCTGGGCGGAGCGCACAACTTCGCCGTCGACCGCGAACTGGGCCGCAAGGTCTTGGAAGTGGTGCCGAACGTGCGCGAGATCGCCCTGCACAACCGGGCTTTCCTGCGCCGCGCCGTGCGGTACTGCCTGGAGCGCGGCATCCGCCAGTTCCTCGACATCGGTTCCGGGATCCCCACGGCGGGCAACGTGCACGAGATCGTGCACGCGGTGGACCCGCGAGCCCGCGTCGTCTACGTCGACAACGAACCGGTCGCCGTGGCGCACAGCCGCACCATCCTGGAGGGCCAGGACAACGCCGCGATCGTGCAGGCCGACCTGCGGGACGTCGACGCCGTCCTCGAAGCGCCGGAAACCCGCCGGTTGCTGGACTTCTCGCAGCCGGTCGCGGTGATGATGGTGGCGCTGGTGCACTTCGTCCCGCCCGCGGACAAGCCCGGCGAGTTGATCCGCCGGTACCACGACCGGCTGCCCTCGGGCAGCTACCTGGGCTTCTCGCACGTGACCGGCGACGACTACCCCGAGGGAACCGAGGGGCTGGTCAAGCTCTACGAGAACTCCACCAACCCGGTCACGCTGCGCACCCGGGACGAGGTCGCCGAGCTGGTCTCGGACTTCGAGCTGGTGGAGCCGGGAGTCGTCTACGTGCCGGAGTGGCGCCCCGACGATCCCGAGGACGTCACCGACAATCCCGAGGAGTCCATCGTCTACGGGCTCGTCGGTCGCAAGCGCTGAACGCACATCGGCGACCGGGCGGGCCGCGCAGGCTCGTCCGGTCGGTGCCCAGAAGGTGAATGGAATGTCTGCCTCCGAAGGAAGCCTCGGCGGTGATGAGCATCGCGAGGCCGTCCGGCAGTGGGCCCGCGAGATCATCCACACCAGCTACGTCCCGATGGGGCGCCCCGAGCTCGAGGCGTTCCTGGCCAAGTGCCTCGACGACGTCCGCACCGCCTGCGACGGCCCGCTCGAATCGGCCCGGCTGGCCGGCGAGCGGCTGGTCCAGGTGCACTTCACCAGCCCGGTCGCGCTGCAGCGCACCGTGACGCACCTGGGCACCGTGCTGCCGCGCGGCGCGCGGGTGGGGCAGCAGCGGCTGGTCGAGGTGCTCGGCGCGGTGGCCTCCGGGTTCTCCGGGGCGCTGCGCGAGCAGACCCTCGACCAGCAGGAGCTGATCAAGAAGTCGGTGCTGGACGCCCGCTCGGCGGCCGAGACCGCGCTGCGCTCCTCCGAGGCCCGCTCCCGCGCGGTGTTCGCCTCCTCGGCGCTGGGCATCGCGGTGGTCACCCTCGACGGCGTGATCGAGGAGATCAACCCGTCGATGACGCGGATCTTCCGCCGCCGCACCGACGAGCTGGTGGGCCGGACGATCTTCGAGCTCACCGACCAGACCTGGCTGGGCGAGCTCACCGCGGCCAACGCCGACCTGGTGCGCGGCCGGGTGGACCGCTACCAGCTGGAGACCCGGTTCACCGAGCAGCACGGCTCGCACATCTGGACCCAGCTGTCGGCCTCGCTGGTGCGCGACCCCGCCGGCGGCCCGGACTACCAGGTGCTGCTCTACGAGGACATCACCGACCGGCACATGCTCCAGGAGCAGTTCCGGCGGCAGGCGGTGCACGACCCGCTGACCGGGCTGGCCAACCGCACCCAGCTGCAGACCAGCCTGGACAAGGCGCTGGAGCCCACCCACCCGGGCCGCCGGGTGGGGCTGTGCTTCTTCGACCTCGACGGGTTCAAGGCGGTCAACGACAGCCTCGGGCACGCCGTCGGCGACCAGCTGCTGCGCGCGGTCGCCCAGCGCATCCAGGCCCGGGCCGCCGAGATGGGGGCGCTGGCCGCCCGGATGGGCGGGGACGAGTTCGTGGTGCTGGTGCCCGACACCTCCGGGGCCACCGACCTGGTCGAGCAGGTCGAGGCGATGCTCGCCGAGATCACCCGGCCGTGCCGGATCGGCAGCCACGAGCTGTCCGCCTCGGCCAGCGTCGGCGTGGTCGAGCGACCGGTGGCCGAGACCGACGGCGAGTGCCTGCTGCGCGACGCCGACATCACCCTCTACCGCGCCAAGGAGGACGGGCGCGCGCAGTGGGTGCTCTTCGACGCCGAGCGCAACGCGCGGGCCCGCGACCGCTTCAAGCTCTCCGCGGCCCTGCCCGCCGCGCTCGACCAGTACGAGCTGTTCGTGGAGTACGAGCCGATCGTCTCGCTCAGCGACGGGGACCTGGCCGGGTGGAACCTGGTCAGGGGTCGGACGGTCGGCGCGGCTGCCACGATCCGCTGGGACCACCCCGAGTTCGGCGAGCTGGGGCAGGACGCGTTCCTCGGCCTGGCCGAGGAGACCGGGCTGATCACCCGGCTCGGCCGGTGGGCCATGGAGCAGGTCTGCGAGCACGCGGCCCGGTGGAGCGAGCGGCTCGGACCGAACGCCCCGATCGCGGTGATGAACCTGTCGCGGCGGCACTGCCGGGACCCCGAGCTGGTCAACGACGTCCAGCGGATGCTCGCCGACAGCGGGCTGCCGCCGGACCGGCTCGCGCTGGGCATGCCCGAGCCCGCGCTGTTCGACCACGAGGGAGATCCGGTCGACACCGTGGAGATCTTCGCCGAGATGGGCATCCGGCTGATCGTCTACCAGTTCGGCGACGACTACACCCGGCTGAACCGGCTCCGGCGGCTGCCGCTGCACGGCGTGCGGGTGGACGGGCCGCACCTGGCCGCCTTCGCCGATCCGGACGGCCCGGACGCGCTGGACGCGCACCTGGTGCGCGCGGCGGCCCAGGCCGCCGACCTGATGGGCCTGCCGGTGATGGCCAGCGGTGTCCAGGACGCGCTGCAGGCCGACCGCCTCCGCGAGGTCGGCGTGCGCACCGTCCTGGGCCCCTACGCGGGCGAGCGCCTCGCGGCCCTGGAGCTGGAAGCCACCGCTGCGCGCTAGGGCCGCGCACGCGGAGCTGCGCGTCGTCCGGTCACCGGTGGCCGATAGCATCGGGTGGCGAAGCCGTTAACCCCCAGTGCCGGAGCGCGCTCCGGCCCAGTCTAGGAGTGATCGTGTCCGTACAGCCTTCCCACGCCCAGCAAGCACCCCGGGTGAAGGTTCCGGCGGGCACCACTGCGGGCGCAGCCGTCGCCGAGGCGGGGCTGCCGAGCAAGGGACCCGAGGCGGTCGTGGTGGTCCGCGACGCCGAGGGCGCCCTGCGCGACCTGGACTGGGCTCCGGAGAGCGACGCCGAGGTCGAGGCGGTGGCCGCCGAGACCGAGGACGGCCGCAGCGTCATCCGGCACTCCGCCGCGCACGTGCTGGCGCAGGCGGTGCAGGACCTGTTCCCGGACGCCAAGCTGGGCATCGGCCCGCCGGTCAAGGACGGCTTCTACTACGACTTCGACGTCGAGAAGCCCTTCACCCCGGAGGACCTGCAGGCGCTGGAGAAGCGCGTGAAGCAGATCCTCAAGTCCGGCCAGAAGTTCTCCCGCCGCCTGGTGGAGTCCACCGACGAGGCCAAGCGGGAGCTGGCCGACGAGCCGTACAAGCTGGAGCTGGTCGACCTCAAGTCCGACGTGGACACCAGCGAGGTCATGGAGGTCGGCGGCGGTGAGCTGACCGTCTACGACAACATCGACCGGCACGGCGAGCGGGTCTGGGGCGACCTCTGCCGCGGCCCGCACGTGCCGCACACCCGGTTCATCCCCGCGGTCAAGCTCACCCGGGTGGCCGCCGCCTACTGGCGCGGCGACCAGAACAACCAGCAGCTGCAGCGCGTCTACGGCACCGCCTGGGAGTCCAAGGAGAAGCTCGACGAGCACCTGGAGTGGCTGGCCGAGGCCGAGCGCCGGGACCACCGCCGGCTGGGTGCCGAGCTGGACCTGTTCTCCTTCCCGGACGAGATCGGTTCCGGCCTGCCGGTGTTCCACCCCAGGGGCGGCATCATCCGCCGCGAGCTGGAGGACTACTCCCGCAAGCGGCACGAGGAGGCAGGCTACGAGTTCGTCAACTCGCCGCACATCACCAAGGACGCGCTGTTCAAGACCTCCGGGCACCTGGACTGGTACCAGGACGGCATGTTCCCGGCGATGCACCTCGACGAGGAGCGCGACGCCGAGGGCGAGGTCCGCAAGCCGGGCGTGGACTACTACCTCAAGCCGATGAACTGCCCGTTCCACAACCTGATCTTCCGCTCGCGCGGGCGCTCCTACCGCGAGCTGCCGCTGCGGATGTTCGAGTTCGGGTCGGTCTACCGCTACGAGAAGTCCGGCGTGGTGCACGGGCTGACCCGGGTGCGCGGCATGACCCAGGACGACGCGCACATCTACGTCATGCCCGAGCAGCTGCAGGACGAGCTCAAGTCGCTGCTCGGGTTCGTGCTGGACCTGCTGCGCGACTACGGCCTGGACGACTTCTACCTGGAGCTGTCCACCCGCAACGACGAGAAGTACGTCGGCGACGACGAGAGCTGGGACGTGGCCACCGAGGCGCTGCGCAGCGCCGCCGAGGAGTCCGGCCTCGAGCTGGTGCCCGACCCGGGCGGCGCGGCCTTCTACGGCCCGAAGATCTCGGTGCAGGCCCGGGACGCGCTGGGCCGCACCTGGCAGATGTCGACCATCCAGGTCGACTACCACCTGCCGGAGCGGTTCGACCTGGAGTACACCGGCCCGGACGGCAGCAAGCAGCGGCCGATCAAGATCCACCGGGCGCTGTTCGGCTCGATCGAGCGGTTCTTCGGCGTGCTCACCGAGCACTACGCGGGCGCGTTCCCGGCCTGGCTCTCGCCGGTGCAGGTGATGGGCATCCCGATCGCCGACGAGCACGTGGAGCACCTGCGCGGCGTGGCCGCGGCGCTGCGCGCGGAGGGCCTTCGGGTGGACATCGACACCAGCGACGACCGGATGCAGAAGAAGATCCGCAACCACACCACGCAGAAGGTCCCGTTCCTGCTGCTGGCCGGTGGCAAGGACGTCGAGGCCGGGGCGGTGTCGTTCCGGTTCCGCGACGGCTCGCAGATCAACGGCGTGCCGGTCGACGACGCGGTGCGGGCGCTGGCCGACTGGGTGCAGCGGCGGGAGAACGCCTCGCCGAACGCCGAGAACTTCGCGGTGGAGAAGGCGTGAGCGGACCCGAGGGCGTTGAGCTGACGGCGCAGGAGGGCGTCGGGGTCCCGGACGCGCTGCAGCGGCTGTGGACCCCGCACCGGATGGCCTACATCCAGGGCGAGAACAAGCCGGAAGGCGAGGACAGCGACGGCTGCCCGTTCTGCCGCCTGGTGGAGTCGGGCAAGCCCGACGACGCGACCCTGATCGTGGCCCGGGACGAGCTGGTCTTCGCGATCCTGAACCTCTACCCGTACAACCCGGGGCACCTGATGGTGCTGCCCTACCGGCACGTGGCCGACTACACCGAGCTCACGCCGGAGGAGACGGTCGCGGTCGCGGAGTACACCCAGCGGGCGATGCGGGTGATCCGGGCGGTCTCGGCGCCGCACGGGTTCAACATCGGGCTCAACCAGGGTCCGGTGGCCGGGGCGGGCATCGCCGCTCACCTGCACCAGCACGTGGTGCCGCGCTGGGGCGGCGACTCCAACTTCATGCCGGTCATCGGCCACACCAAGGTCCTGCCGCAGCTGCTCGGGGAGACCCGCCAGCTGCTCGCCGACGCCTGGTCCCGAGCGGAGTAGGCCTCCGGGGAAACGAGAGGAGCAGGACCAGCGCCGGGGGTGCTGGTCCTGCTCCTCTTCGTCGTCGCGGTGCGGGCGGCGCCTCGGGCGCGCGACCCGCCGCTCAGCTGCGCAGCTGGGCCTCGATGTCGAGGGTCAGGGTGACCTTCTCGCCGATCATCGCGCCGCCGGCCGGGCCGACGCCGAAGTCGGTGCGGTTGATCGTGGTGCTGGCCGACAGGCCGACCAGGCCCTCGCCGTTGAAGCCGCCGAGCTCGGTCTCCAGGGTGACCGGCTTGGTGACGCCCTTGAGGGTGAGCTCGCCGTCGATGAGGAAGTCCTCGCCGTCCTGCCGCACGCCGGTGGAGCGGAAGGTCGCGGTCGGGAACTGCTCGGCGTCGAAGAAGTCGGCGCTGCGCACGTGCGCGTCCCGGTCGGCGTTGCGGGTGTCGATCGAGGTGATGTCGATCGTCGCGGTCACCGAGGACTCGAGCGGGTTGGCCGCGGTGACGATCTCGCCGGAGAAGGTGCCGAAGCGGCCCTTGGACTTGCCGACGCCCATGTGCCGGACGCTGAAGATGATGTCCGAGTGGACGGTGTCGATGTCCCAGGTGCCGACGGCGTAGCCGGGGATCTGCTCGGTCGCGGTCATTGCTTCCTCCAAGAGGTCTTCGTCGCTGTTGGGGCCCATCCTGCCAAACTATGTTGAAGTTTCAACCATTCCTGGGTATGGCGGACGTCACTTCTGCCCGAGCGGTTCGAACCAGGTGTCCGGGGTGATCGGAGCGCGGCTAATCTGCGGGGAGGGGAATCGGCTACGACGGATCCACGGCGGGCACCTGAAGACTCATGCTCAACATCTTCGCGCGGGCGAGCCTTGCCCGGTTGACCAATCCGGTCGGTGCGGCGCTGGTCCGCTTCGGCCTGACGCCGAACGCGGTGACCGCGGCCGGAACGCTGGCCGCCGCCGCATCGGCGCTGTGGTTCTTCCCGCGCGGTGAGCTGTTCGTCGGAACCGTGGTGACCGCGGTGTTCCTGCTCTTCGACGTCCTCGACGGCGCGATGGCGCGGGTGGGCGGCAGCGTGACCCGCTTCGGCGGCGTGCTCGACGCCAGCTGCGACCGGCTGGTCGACGGCGTCCTCTTCGGCTCGCTGACCTGGTGGGCGCTGGTCGTCGACGGCGACCGGGTGCGCGGGGCGGGTCTGCTGATCTGCCTGGTGGCCGCGCAGGTGATCTCCTACGTCAAGGCGCGCGCGGAGGCCAACGGCCTGCGGGCCGACGGCGGCCTGGCCGAGCGGGCCGAGCGGTTCCTGATCGTGCTCACCGGCACCGGCCTGCACGGCCTCGGCGTGCCGCACGTCCTGGACGTGGCGATCTGGGTGCTGGTGGTGCTGGCGCTGGCGACCATCGTCCAGCGCCTCCTCGCGGTCCACCGCTCGGTGGGCGAGTGAGCAGTTCGGCCTGAAACCGCGCCCCCAGGGGTGCGGGTTCAGGCCGAACTGCGGGGCTCACTTCGGGACGAGGTTGTCCGGCATGGGCTCGAAGGCTTCGAAGTGGCGGGTGAAGGTCGCGCTGCCCGAGGTCAGCGAGCGGATGTTGACCGTGTAGCGGGTGAGCTCGCTGGCGGGCACGTGCGCGCGCACCACCGTCCACCCGCCGTCCTCCGGCTCGGTTCCGATGACCTTGCCGCGCCGGCTGGACAGGTCGCCCAGGATCGCGCCCAGGTGCTCCTCGGGGATGTGCACCGAGACCTCGTCGACCGGCTCCAGGGTCTGCATCCCGGCCTGCTCGGCGGCGACCTTGACCGCCAGCGCCCCCGCCGCCTGGAAGGCCTGGTCCGAGGAGTCCACGCTGTGCGCCTTGCCGTCGACCAGCGTGATCCGCACGTCCACCACCGGGCAGCCCTCGGTGATGCCCCTGGCCAGCTGCGCCCGCGCGCCCTTCTCCACGCTCGGGATGAACTGCCTGGGCACCGCGCCGCCGACGACCTTCTCGGCGAACTCCACGCCCGATCCGCGCGGCAGCGGTTCGACCTCGATGTCGCAGACCGCGTACTGGCCGTGGCCGCCGGACTGCTTGACGTGCCTGCCGTGCCCCTTGGCCGCCTGCGCGAAGGTCTGCCGCAGCGGGACCCGCACCGGTTCGGTGTCCACCTCGGCGCCGCCCTCGCGCAGCCGCTGCAGCACCACCTCGGCGTGCGCCTCGCCCGTGCACCACAGCACCAGCTGGTGGGTCTCGGTGTCGCGCTCCAGGCGCAGGCTCGGGTCGGCGGCGATGAGCCGGTTGAGGTTGCGCGCCAGCGCGTCCTCGTCGCTGCGGTTGTGCGCGGTGACCGCCATCGGCAGCTGCGGTTCGGGCATCGGCCAGGGCGTCAGCAGCAGCGGGTCGGCCGGGTCGGACAGCGTGTCGCCGGTCTCGGCCGAGCCGATCTTGGTCAGCGCGCACAGGTCGCCCGCCACGCAGCGCGGGACCTCGCGCAGGTTCGGCCCCAGCGGTGAGTACAGGTGGGCGACCCGCTCGTCCTCGTCGTGGTCGGGGTGGCCGCGCTCGGCCATGCCGTGCCCGGAGACGTGCACCGGCCGCTCGGGCAGCATCGTCCCGGAGAACACCCTGGCCAGCGAGACGCGCCCGACGTAGGAGTCGACCGAGGTGTGCACCACCTCGGCGGCCAGCGGACCGTCCGGGTCCGGCGTCAGCACGCGGGGGTTGCCGCCCTGCGGATCGGTGAACTCGGGCAGCACGTGCTCCAGCGGGCTCGGGAAGCCGCGGCGGATCCCGTCCAGGATCTGCTCCACGCCGACCCCGTTGAGCGCCGAGACCGGCAGCACCGGGTGCAGGCCCCCGCCCGCGACCGCCTTCTCCAGATCGGCGATCAGCACGTCCTCGCCGATCTGCTCGCCGCCGAGGTAGCGGTCCATCAGCGACTCGTCCTCGCTCTCGGAGATGATCGCTTCGATCAGCTCGCCGCGCGGTTGCTCCAGCATCGCCAGCTGGTCGTCGGTGGCCGGGTGCACGCCGTCGGCGGTGTAGCGGCTGCCGGTCAGGCAACCGAGCAGGCCGACCGGCTGCTCGCCGTCCATCATCGGCAGGTACAGCGGCAGCACGCCGGAGCCGAAGGCGTCCTGGCAGGTCAGCAGGGCCGTTTCGAAGTCGGCGCGCGGCTGGTCGAGCCGGGAGATGACCACCGCGCGGGGCATGCCGACCGCGGCGCACTCGTGCCAGATCGCCGTGGTCGCGGCGTCCACGCCCTCGGTCGCGGCCACCACGAACAGGGCCGCGTCGGCGGCGCGCAGGCCCGCGCGCAGCTCGCCGACGAAGTCCGCGTAGCCGGGCGTGTCGATCAGGTTGATCTTGTGCTCGCCGTGCTGCAGCGGGGCGATGGACACCGCGATCGATCGCTGCTGCTCGATCGCGGCGGGCTCGTGGTCGCAGACGGTGCTGCCCTCGGTGACCGCGCCGGAGCGCGGGATCGTCGAGGTGGCCGCCAGCATCGCCTCGACCAGGGTGGTCTTGCCCGCCGCGGACGGGCCGACCAGCACCACGTTGCGGATCTGCGCGGGATCTTCGGGGGCCGGGATGCCCGGCCCTCCTGGTGTGCCGGATTGCTTGCTTCCCATGGCTCGCTCCCTGGGGAGAAGGCGCTCGGGCGCGCGTGCGGATGTGTCTCCGATCACACACCCGGGTCCTCCGGGGTGCAAGGGCACCGTCGGATGACGCTTCCGCACTGCGAAGTGGACTACTGAAATTGGCATCGACTGGACCGTGGCGATGGTCCAGTTCGCATCTAGCCTGGTGTCGGAAGAACCGACGAACTCTCGAGGATGGTCGAAGTTGGCTACTGCGGACGTGGCGTCCACCGGCACCGACGGCGTGAAGCGCGGGATGGCCGAGATGCTCAAGGGCGGCGTGATCATGGACGTGGTCACCCCGGAGCAGGCGAAGATCGCCGAGCAGGCCGGCGCGGTCGCGGTCATGGCCCTGGAGCGGGTGCCCGCGGACATCCGCGCGCAGGGCGGCGTGGCCCGGATGTCGGACCCGGACATGATCGAGGGCATCGTGAGCTCGGTGTCCATCCCGGTGATGGCCAAGGCGCGCATCGGCCACTTCGTCGAGGCCCAGGTCCTGCAGTCGCTGGGCGTGGACTACATCGACGAGTCCGAGGTGCTCACCCCGGCCGACGAGGCCAACCACATCGACAAGTGGGCCTTCACCGCGCCGTTCGTCTGCGGCGCGACCAACCTCGGCGAGGCGCTGCGCCGCATCGGCGAGGGCGCGGCGATGATCCGCTCCAAGGGCGAGGCCGGCACCGGCAACGTCGTCGAGGCCACCCGGCACATGCGCCAGATCCGCGCGGACATCCGCAAGCTGTCGGTGCTCGACGCCGACGAGCTCTACGTGGCGGCCAAGGAGCTGCAGTCGCCGCTGCCGCTGGTCCAGGAGATCGCGCGCACCGGCTCGCTGCCGGTCGTGCTGTTCACCGCCGGCGGCATCGCCACCCCGGCCGACGCGGCGATGATGCGCCAGCTCGGCGCCGAGGGCGTGTTCGTGGGATCGGGCATCTTCAAGTCCGGCGACCCGGCCAAGCGCGCCGAGGCCATCGTCAAGGCCACCACCTTCTACGACGACCCGGACGTGGTGGCCAAGGTCTCCCGCGGCCTGGGCGAGGCCATGGTCGGCCTCAACGTCACCGACCTCCCGGAGACCCAGCGCTACGCCGACCGGGGCTGGTGACCAACCGGAACAACACGCCCGACCCGCCCATCCGCGCCAAGAACCCTAGAAATCACCCCGGCGAATTCCATGGTTTTCGCCGGGGCGATTTCCATGGAGATCGGCGGTGGTGACCTGGGTGGGTGACGGGGTGAGGAGGAGTGAGCTTTGGGTACGCCTGTTGTCGGGGTGCTGGCATTGCAGGGCGGGGTCGCCGAGCACGTCGCGGCGCTGGAGCGCTGCGGGGTGACCGCGCGGCCCGTGCGGCGGGCCGAGGAGCTCGACGGGCTGCACGGCATCGTGCTGCCCGGGGGCGAGTCGACGACGATGACCCGGCTGCTGGACATCTTCGACCTCTACGAGCCGCTGCGCGAACGACTCGCCGACGGGCTGCCCGCGTACGGGTCGTGCGCCGGGATGATCATGCTGTCCGCCGCGGTGTGCGATGGTGGGGACGGAGCCGCAGCTCCTGCTGTGCGTCCGCTGGGCGCGCTGGACGTGACCGTGCGCCGGAACGCGTTCGGACGGCAGGTCGACTCCTTCGAGACGGACCTGGACTTCGCCGGCGTCGACGACCCGGTGCACGCGGTGTTCATCCGCGCCCCGTGGGTGGACAAGATCGGCGACGGCGTGTCGGTGCTGGCCACCGTGCCGGATGGGCCGGATGTGTCCGAGCGCTCGGAGGCCGCCGGTAGGATCGTTGCGGTTCAGCAGGGAGCGGTGCTCGCCACGGCCTTCCACCCGGAACTGGTCGAGGGGGACGAGCGCGTGCACCGCTATTTCGTACAGATCGTCCGCGCGCGCTGAAACCGCAGCGCAGGCGTGGAAAGACGGAGGAGAGATGAGCGGCCACTCCAAGTGGGCCACCACCAAGCACAAGAAGGCCGCCCTCGACGCCAAGCGCGGCAAGCTCTTCGCGAAGCTGATCAAGAACGTTGAGGTTGCCGCCCGCACCGGTGGAGGCGATCCCGAGGGCAACCCCACGCTGTACGACGCCATGCAGAAGGCGCGGAAGAACTCCGTTCCCGCCGACAACATCGAGCGCGCGCGCAAGCGCGGCGCAGGCGAGGAAGCCGGCGGCGCCGACTGGCAGACGATCATGTACGAGGGCTACGCGCCCAACGGCGTCGGCGTGCTGGTGGAGTGCCTGACCGACAACAAGAACCGCGCCGCGGGCGAGGTCCGCACCGCGATGACCCGCAACGGCGGCTCGATGGCCGACGCCGGTTCGGTCTCCTACATGTTCAACCGCCGCGGCGTGCTGCTGGTGCCCAAGAACGGGATGACCGAGGACGACCTGCTCGCCGTGGTGCTCGAAGCCGGGGCCGAGGAGATCAACGACCTCGGCGAGACCTTCGAGGTCCTCACCGAGCCGAGCGACCTGGTCGAGGTCCGCAAGGCGGTGCAGGCCGCGGGCATCGAGTACGACTCGTCCGAGACCAGCTTCCTGGCCACCACCAACGTCGAGCTCGACGCCGAGGGCGCCCGCAAGATCTTCAAGCTCATCGAAGCCCTGGAGGACTGCGACGACGTGCAGAACGTCTACGCGGCCTTCGACGTCTCCGACGAGGTCATGGCCGAGGTCGGCTGACCTCCCACAACCCCCACCGGCCGGCCCCCGAGCGACGGGGTCGGCCGTGGCGTCGAGTCGTCGCTCCCGGGGCGCCAGCGCGTCAACCGAGCACGTGCCGGGGGCGTGCTGGAACGCAATTCCCTGGGTGCGAACAGCTGACCAATGAGAGGCCGGCTTCGCTTCGGAAGCGAAGCCGGCCTCGAATAGGTTCTTGAACGCGAGGAGCCCCTCCCGTGCCGGAGCTGGGGAGGGGTTCTTTGCCCTTCAGGATGTGCCGGAGAGCATCGCTACGGTGATCGGCGCTCTCGACGGCTGTGCGATATCAGCCTCCGGTGCCGTCCTCGAAGGAGTACGACCCGTTCGGGCCCGTGCAGTGCACGGTCGGGCCGCTTCCCCAGGTGCAGTCGGCTCCGCCTTGATACATCGGTGATTCCGGGTGCGTGTACAAGCTTCCCGGCCCGTCGTCTTCGGGTGTGTAAGCAGTCGGGCACCCCTGTTCGGGTCCGAGCAATCCCTCGCGGCAGAAGGTTTCGAACGAGTGGTCACCTTCGAACGGCACCGCTTCTTCACCCGTCCCGCCGGAGTAGTCGCAGTACCAGGAGCCGTCGGCCAACGATTGAACGGGCACGCTGTTGCCGGTGCACTCGATCGGAGCGGTCGGCTCGGGAGCCAACCCGCATTGGACCTTGGTCGCGTCGTCCATGTCTGCCGGATCGAGCCCGCAGTTGTCCGCGGGCGCTTGTTCAGCCGGAGCCGGGGGCGGCGGGGCCGCGTCCGGAGGCTGCTGCTCCGACGCCGGGGGCGGCGCGGGGGCGGGTTTGTCGTCTTCCGCGGCGCCGAAGCAGCCGGACAGCGCGAGCGCTAGACCAGCGATCAGAGCCGCGTAGGATCCGGGCCCCCGTGCCGATTTCGGAGCGTGAGAACTCTTCGCGCTCATCCGAATCATCCCCCAAGGCGGCCCCAGTGATGATGAAAGAATCCCCTTCGGGCGGTTTGCGCAGTAGGGCCGAAAGGCCTGGGGGTCGGTTTCGCTCAAGAAGTCCCTCCCCGGTCCGAAGGCCGGGGAGGGACGTTCGTTGACGAATGGTCAGCCGAGCAGCTGCGGGAAACGCCACCGCATCATGGCTGGAACTGGCCCGTGAAGCAGACGGTGTCCTCGGCGAAGTAGTTCGGTTGCACCGAGATCTGAAGTTCGCCGGGCCCGGCGCCGACCTCGTAGACGGTGGTGAACGCCGTCTCCCCGCCCGGTCGGAGCTGAGCGTTCGGCAGCAGGTCGCCGGACAGGTAATCCTGCTGGGCCACGCGCCCGTCGTGCTGCGCAGTGAGCGTGATCGAGTTGATCTGCAAGTCGTCGTCACCGTGTTGCGAACCGTAGATTCCGGCCCCGCCGAGGACGACGGTCAAAATCCCGAGCACGAACCCGAGCGAGCCCACGAAGGGGATCCAGGCGAACAAGAGCCCGACGATTCCCAGGACCAGGGCGGAGATTCCCATGCCGTTGCGAACGACGACCGGCATCGGTTCTTGAAAGGTCATAACGATCTCCTTAGCCCCCGAGGAGAGGGGTGGATCGGAGATGTCGTCGCCGACAGCGGTGGGGGAGAATGCTTTTCACCGGCGGGCTCGATGCGCCGGATGCGGCTCGCGCCGTGGCTGCGTCAGGTCTAGGCCCGCTCGAGTTCTCGGTAGCGCAGCACGTGGCGACGAGGACGTTTCTCGCTCATCCGAATCAGGTCCTCAGAAACCCAGCGATGACTGAATGGTCCCTCTCGGGCGATATGCGCAGTAGGGGCAAAGTCCTGGCTCGGTCGGCGCGGCAATCGTCGCAGCCCGCCGGCCCGGATCGAGGAGCTAGTCCAGGAGGTACGGCGGTCGAGATGGCAGTTCCGCGGGTCTGCTTGCCCGTCGGCGCAAGCGCGCTCGACGTCGCCGGTGAGGGGTGTGGCCGACGTCGGCTGACGTGCAGCGGCCGGCGTCCGCACCGCGCGGCCGGAGGTTCTCGCGTCCCCGGTCAGCAGCCCTCGGTGATGTATCCCTGCTCGCAGCCCCACTGCTGCTGGACCTCGCCGCTGGTGGGTTCCTTCCCGCAGGCCGTGCCGCACTGCTGATAACCGGGCAGCTGGTCGTACTGCTGTTCCGAGTACGGGTACCCGGTCTGCTCCCGGTACTGCTGGTAGAGCGGTGAGTCCGGGTCGGTCTGCGGGACGCTGGAATCGTCCTCGGGCGCCTGCGCGTCGCCCTCGGGCGGCGTGGTCGCGCCCGAGGTCTGCGTCGACGGCTCGCCGACCGGCAGGCCGCACTGGGCTTTCGTCTTGGCGTCCATGTCCGCCGGATCCAGCGCGCAGTTGTCCGCGGGGGCCTCGGCCGGAGCCGGGGCGGGTTCCACCTGCTGCGTCGTGGGAGGCGGCGCCGGTGCTGGTTTCTCCTCCGCCGTGCCGAAGCATCCGGACGAGGCCAGCGCCAGGCCCGCGATCAGCACCACCCACCTGCTGGGATTCATCGCTGGCTCACCCGCTCCGTCGGCGCGCGCCCGCGCGCTACCCGGCCACGCCGGTGCTGGCCGCTCCGATCGCGAGGATCGTGAACAGGACGATCAAGATCGCCCATCCCGCCAGGGCCACGTAGCCCAGCACGAGGCCGGCGATGGCCATGCCCTGCCCCGACTGCGGCGGATTGTTCTTGATGTCGTGCACCGCGATGTGACCGAAGATCACCGCCAGTGGTGCCACTCCGACGATGCCCAGCACCAGCGCGGCCACCGACATGCCGTTCGTGGGTGCGCGGGGTGCCATCGCCGGTGGCCCTGGTGGCGGGAAGTAAGGCTGTTCGGTGGTCATTCGGATCAACCCCCCAGCGGCATCCGGAGATGCGGTTGCTCCGAGCGTCCTCCCGGGACGGTGCGCGGGACAGGGGCGAAAGCCCCTGGTGACGCCGGTGGCCGCCGACGCGCGCGGTCAGGCTGCGCGGGCGGCCCGAAAGGGTGCGGGTCGGGGACCATCGGCCCTCCCGGTTCCGGGCTCTCGGCGCATGCTGGGAACCAGTTGCCGGCGGGGAGACTGGGGAGGCCGAGATGAACGCTCACGACGCGTTGCGCACCTTGATCATGCGGCTGGAGTACCTGGACAAGGCCAACTTGAGCGCCTACGACGACCACACCTCGCCGCCGATCCGAGCGGGCCTGCTGCTCGCCATCGACGACGCCAAGCGGTTGCTGCACACGATCGACCAGGGCGAGGGGATCGCGAGTAGCGGCAACCGCAGCGCGGTGCGCTGAACCCGGAAACCGGTGCCGGATCCCGGCGGGCGCGTGCGCGCAGTGCTCGGGGTCGAGCGCTGCGGGTGTCCGATGTGGTCCGGTGGGTCCTGGGGTTTGCCGGTGCGTGCACAATGACGCCGTGGTCGACACGGATGAGGGTCTGCGCAGGTGGATGGTCAACACCGCGGAGCAGCACGGCGCCGCGGTGATGCACGTCGCGGAGGACGGCAGCGGTCCGGCGTACGCGTTCTCGGTGGGAGCCTGGCGGCGCTTCGGCAAGCCGGAGGTCGTGGTGATCGGCCTGCCCCAGGAGGTCGCGCACGCGGTGGTGAACACCTACGTGCAGCGCGCCGGGCAGGGCGAGCGGTTCAAGCCGGGCGTGGTCTACGAGGGCTTCCTGCAGGGCTGCCCGGTCACCTTCGAGAAGATCTCGCTGCAGCACTACCCGGAGTACCTGGGCAGCGCGTTCCTGGTCTACAGCGGGCCGGACTTCCCGGCGTTGCAGCTGATCGTCTCCAGCCCCGACGAGGGGAAGTTCCCGTGGGAGCCGGACGCGCCCGGCGGCTTCCGGGAGTACCAGCCGATCCTGACCGACTCGGGGTCCCCGGAGTCCTGGACCCCGGGCCACGACGGGCCGTAGCGGCGGCTTCGCCGAGGACCGCGCGGGCATGCCGGGTGCTCGCCGGACACCGGACCGGGCGCGACGATGATCGCCACTCGGGTGGGGGAGGGCTAGGCGTGTCGGTGGGGCGGGGTTGATCCCGATTCGATAGCCTTCGAACGCGTGTTCATTTCCGAGTGAGTGGGTGGCGTCGTGCGTGTGCTGGGAGTCGACCCCGGTCTGACCCGCTGCGGTCTGGGCGTCGTCGACGGCGGGCGCGGGCGCGAGGCCGGTTGCGTGGCCGTCGGGGTCGCGCGCTCGCCAGCGGAGGACGAGCTGGCCTCGCGGCTGCTGGCCGTGGGCGACGAGGTCGAGCGCTGGATGGATCTGCACCAGCCGCAGGTCGTCGCGATCGAGCGGGTGTTCAGCCAGCACAACGTGCGCACCGTGATGGGCACCGCGCAGGTGTCCGGGGTGGTCGCGCTGGCCGCCGCGCGCCGCGACCTGCCTGTGGCCTTCCACACCCCCAGCGAGGTCAAGGCCGCCATCAGCGGTTCGGGCCGCGCGGACAAGCAGCAGGTCACCGCCATGGTCACCAAGATCCTCGGGTTGGACGCCGCGCCGAAGCCCGCCGACGCCGCCGATGCCCTGGCCCTGGCCATCTGCCACCTCTGGCGGGCGCCGATGATGGACCGGTTGGCGCAGGCCGAGGCCCGCGCCGCGGAACTCGCCCGCAATCACCGCGCCCGCCTCAAGCAGGCGCAGCAGGCCGCCAGGGCCAAAACAGGAGGGACGAAGAAATGATCTCCACGGTGCGCGGCCCGGTGCTGTCGATCGGGCTCGACCACGCGGTGATCGAGGTCGGCGGCGTCGGGATGGCCGTGCACGCCACCCCGAACACCCTCGCCGGTCTGCGCCGCGGCGAGGAGGCGCGGCTGTGGACCACGCTGATCGTGCGCGAGGACTCGCTGACCCTCTACGGCTTCGCCGACGCCGAGTCCCGCGACCTGTTCGCGCTGCTGCAGACCGCCTCCGGCGTCGGGCCGCGGCTGGCCCTGGCCACCCTCGCCGTGCTCTCGCCCGACCAGCTCGGCCACGCGCTGGCCGACGGCAACCTCACCGTGCTCACCCAGGTTCCCGGCATCGGCCGCAAGAGCGCCGAGCGGCTGATCCTGGAGCTGCGCGACAAGGTCGGGGTGCTGGCCGGCACCGCCGAGACCCCCGCCCAGTCTCCCGACCACGGCCGGATCCGCGGCGAGGTCTCCGAGGCGCTGGTGAGCCTGGGCTTCTCGGCCAAGCAGGCCGAGCAGAGCGTGGAGCAGGTGCTGTCCAACGGCGGCGGCGAACTGGACACCTCCGCGGTGCTGCGCAAGGCGCTGGCCGCCCTCGGGCCCAAGTGAGGTAGCCGATGTACGAGGAACCCCAGGACTGGCCGGCACCCGGAGACTCGGTGTCGCTCACCCCGCAGCAGGAGCCCTCGGACCAGGATGTCGAGACCTCGCTGCGCCCCCGCAAGCTCGGCGAGTTCGTCGGGCAATCGCGCGTGCGCGAGCAGCTGGAACTGGTGCTGCACGGCGCGCTGCGGCGCGGTGACCAGCCCGACCACGTGCTGTTCTCCGGCCCGCCCGGGCTCGGCAAGACCAGCCTGTCGATGATCATCGCCGCGGAGCTCGGCTCGGCCATCCGCGTGACCTCCGGGCCTGCCCTGGAGAAGCCCGGTGACCTGGCGGCGATGCTGTCCAACCTCACCGAGGGCGACGTGCTGTTCATCGACGAGATCCACCGCATCGCCCGCCCGGCCGAGGAGATGCTCTACCTGGCGATGGAGGACTACCGGGTCGACGTCGTGGTGGGCAAGGGGCCGGGCGCGACCAGCATCCCGTTGGAGCTGGCTCCGTTCACCCTGGTCGGGGCCACCACGCGCTCGGGCTCGTTGACCGGTCCGCTGCGCGACCGGTTCGGCTTCACCGCGCACATGGAGTTCTACACCCCGGCCGAGCTGGAGCTGGTCGTGCGCCGCTCGGCGGGCATCCTGGGCGTGGACCTGCGCGACGACGGCGCGACCGAGATCGCCACCCGGTCGCGGGGCACCCCGCGCATCGCCAACCGGCTGCTGCGCCGGGTCCGCGACTACGCCGAGGTGCGCTCCGACGGGGCGGTCACCCGCGAGATCGCGCGCTCGGCCCTCGACGTCTACGACGTCGACGAGATCGGCCTGGACCGGCTGGACCGCGCGGTGCTGCGCGCGCTGATCCGGTCCTTCCACGGCGGCCCGGTGGGAATCTCCACGCTGGCGGTGGCCGTGGGGGAGGAGGCGACCACGGTCGAGGAGGTCTGCGAGCCGTACCTGGTGCGCATCGGGATGCTCGCGCGCACCCCGCGGGGCCGGGTGGCCACCGCGGCGGCCTGGAACCACCTGGGCATGAGCCCTCCGGAGCACGCCCCCGGCGAGGCCCAACCCTCGCTGTTCGAGGAGTGACGTTCGCCGAGCGGCAAGCCCCCGGTGCGGGACGATCCTCGACTACGGTGGGACGAGGTCCGCGGTCGAAGTGACCGAACGGTGACAAAGCGACACTACGGTGGCGCTCGGGTCCGGGTCGGGGTGCTGACCGGGGTCTTGGGCTTGGCGTTATCCTCGTCACGTCTCGATCCGGGGCGGCCGGGCGGTGCGCGCCGATCCCCGGGCCGATTGGACCCTTGACGACCTGGTGAAAGGCGAGTCAGTCGAAGTTGACCTGGCACACTGGGTTTGAACATCCGAACAATTCGGGCGCAGTACTCAGAGGGCTGGCCCCGAAGCGTCCGCTGAACGGAGCACGATGAACCTCCAATCCCTGATCCTCCCGCTGCTGATCGTCCTGCTGGCGGTGCCGCTGTTCCTGCAGGCCCGCAAGCAGAAGCGGATGATGGCCGAGCAGCAGAAGCTGCAGAACTCCATCACCGTCGGCGACCGGGTCATGACCACCTCCGGTGTGTTCGGGACCGTCGTGGCCACCAACGACGACAGCATCGACCTGGAGCTGGCCCCGGGCCTGACCACCACCTGGGTGCGCCAGGCGGTCCGCGAGAAGGTCTCGACCGAGGCGGCTGCCGAGGAGACCAACGAGGTCACCGAGGAGCCGGCCGCCGAGGAGGTCACCGAGGCCAAGGCCGAGGAGCAGAAGACCAGCTGACCGGCCCCTCCCCGGTTCCTGCGGGCCCGACGCGGCGCGCCTCCGAGCCCGCGCGGCGCGGCAGAACCGCGGCGCACCGCTGGTCACCACGACGACCAGCGGATCCGCGATCGCGACTCGCCGCGCGGGACGTCTCGGCCCGCATCGAACCGACGTGACCACGACGCGGACCCGCGCCTGCTGCGGGTCCGCGTCAGTGCTTTTGCGCACTTTCACGCTGCGTGATCACCTCGTCGCCCACCCCGCATCGTCCTGACCGGTGCCGGGCCTGCGAGACTGAGGCGTCGAACGTGGTGGCGGCGCCGTTGGCTCGACCGCCGGGCCCACTGACCGTGGCGAAGATCGACACGACATCGCATCGATCGCACGGGCCGGTGTAGAACCGGCGGTAGTTTTGACGGTGGCAATTCGTCGGCCACTGCGCGGCCGAGCCGCCCGCGCTGCGGGCGGGCCGCGCATCCGCACAGACCTCGAACAGGAGAACGACGCACCGTGGCACCTCCGGCCGGGCAGATCCGCCCAGGGCGTTATCTCGCGATCTTCGTGCTGATCGCGGCTGCGCTGTACTCGCTGGTGTTCTTCACCGGCGACGGTAAGCCCAATCCCAAGCTGGGCATCGACCTGCAGGGCGGCACGCGGGTCACGCTCACCGCGCGCACCCTCAACGGCGAGCCGCCGAGCAAGGAATCGCTCGACCAGGCGCGTTCGATCATCGAGACCCGCGTCAACGGCATGGGCATCAGCGGCTCCGAGGTCGCGCTCGAGGGCAACAACCTGGTCATCACGGTGCCCGGCGCCGGTGGCGAGCAGGCCAAGCAGCTCGGCCAGACCGCGAAGCTGACCATCCGCAAGGTCACCCAGGCCATCCAGGCCGGTCAGGCACCGCCCGCAGGCACCGCGCCGCAGCAGGCCGGCCAGCCTCCGGAGGACCACGCCAAGGCCATCGAGGAGGCCAAGGCGACCCGGCAGAGCGCCGACCCGGCGGTCCAGATGCAGGCGCTGCAGACGCTCGACTGCAAGGCCGAGGACCCGCTGCGCGGCAACGCCGACCCGAACCTCCCGCTGGTGACCTGCAACCGCGAGGGCACGCAGAAGTTCGTGCTCGAACCGGTGGTGATCCAGGGCAAGCAGATCGCCGACGCCAGGGCCCAACCGCCGCAGCCGCAGGGCGGCCAGCCCGGCTGGACGGTCAACGTGGACTTCAAGGCCGAGGGCGGCAAGCAGTGGGCCGACTTCACCTCGAAGAACGTCCAGCAGCGGGCCGCGTTCGTGCTCGACGGCCGGGTCGTGTCCGCACCGTCGATCAACGAGCCGATGCTGGGCGGCAACGCCAACGTCCAGGGCCAGTTCAACCAGCAGAGCGCGACCGACCTCGCGCAGATCCTCAAGTACGGCTCGCTTCCGCTGGCCTTCGACCAGTCCGAGGCCCAGACCGTCTCGCCGACGCTGGGCGTGACCTCGCTGGAGTCCGGACTGATCGCCGGTGCCATCGGGCTGCTGCTGGTCGCGCTGTACTGCCTGGCCTACTACCGGGCGCTGGGCGTGCTCACGATCCTGTCGCTGGTCCTCTCCGGCGGGATCGTCTACGCGGTGCTGGTGCTGCTCGGGCGCTGGATCGGGTTCACCCTCGACCTGGCGGGCGTGGCCGGCTTCATCGTCGCCATCGGCATCACCGCCGACTCGTTCATCGTGTTCTTCGAACGTCTCAAGGACGAGGTCCGCGAGGGCCGCACGTTCCGCTCCGCGGTCCCGCGGGCGTGGGTGCGGGCCCGCCGCACGATCCTGTCCGCCGACGCGGTCAGCTTCCTGGCCGCCGCCGTGCTCTACGTGCTGGCCGTCGGCCAGGTGAAGGGCTTCGCGTTCACCCTCGGCATGTCCACCGTGCTGGACCTGGTCGTGGTGTTCCTGGTGACGCACCCGCTGGTCGCGATGGCCTCGAAGAACAAGTTCCTGTCCAAGCCCTCGGTCTCCGGTCTGGGCGCCGTGCAGAAGATCGGCAACCAGAACCGGGCAGCGCGCAAGCAGGCCGCCGCGACCACCGCCAAGGAGGCGTGAAGGTGACGACTCCAGGTACCGAAGACCTGCGTGCCCAAGGCAGCGTCTTCCACCGGCTCCACACCGGTACCGGCGCCTTCGACATCGTCGGCAAGCGCTCCCGGTTCTACGTCGCTCTCGGGCTGCTGGTGCTGATCTGCCTCGGCGGCATCGGCTTCAAGGGCTTCAACCTCGGCATCGACTTCGTGGGCGGCACCCAGCTGTCGATGCCGGCGGTCGGCGCTCAGGGGCCGATCGAGCCCGCCGAGGTCGAGAAGGCCTTCGGCGAGGCCGTCGGCCACGCGCCGTCGACCGTCCAGGTGGTGGGCTCCGGGGACGCCCAGACCATCCAGATCCGGGCCACCTCGCTGTCGGTCGCCGAGGTCGCCTCGGTCAAGCAGGAGATCTTCGAATCCACCAAGCCGCTGGCGGCCAACGGGCAGCCCAGCGAGGCGGTGATCAGCGACAGCGCCGTGTCGGGCACCTGGGGCAGCGAGATCACGCAGCAGGCGCTGATCGCGCTCGGGGTCTTCCTGGTGCTGGTGACGATCTTCCTGGCCTTCTACTTCGAGAAGTGGATGGCCGTGTCCGCGCTGGTGGCGCTCATCCACGACGTCCTGGTCACCATGGGCATCTACGCCCTGGTCGGCTTCGAGGTCACGCCGAGCACCGTGATCGGTCTGCTGACCATCCTCGGCTTCTCGCTCTACGACACGGTGGTCGTCTTCGACAAGGTCAAGGAGAACACCCGCGGGCTGCTGTCGATGACCCGCCGGACCTACCCGGAGGCGGCCAACCTGGCGGTCAACCAGACGCTGATGCGGTCGATCAACACCTCGGTCATCGCGCTGCTGCCCGTGCTGGGCCTGCTGGTCATCGGCGCCGGGGTGCTGGGCGTGGGCGTGCTCCGCGACCTGGCCCTGGTGCAGCTGGTCGGCATGATCGCCGGTGTCATCTCGTCGATCTTCCTGGCCACGCCGCTGCTGGTCGATCTCAAGATGCGCGAGCGTCGCTACCAGCAGCACGCGGCCAAGGTCGAGCAGCGCCGGACCAAGTCCGCCAGCCGCGACGCCGCCGGCGAGGCTCCCGAGGAAGAGCCCAAGCGCCCGGTCGCCGCGGCCGCGGGGCCCAAGCGCCCGGCGGCCCGCCCGGCCGGCAAGGCGCAGCGTCCCAGCGGCAAGAAGCGGCGTTGACCCGTGAGCGAGGAAGCAGTGCGAGAAGCGATGCCCGTCCAGGTCGCCGACTCCAGCGATCACGAGCTCGTGCGGTCGGTCGACCTGATCCGGGAGGTGCCCGACTTCCCGGAGCCGGGCGTGCTGTTCCGCGACATCGGGCCGATGCTCTCGGACCCGGCCGCGCTGCGGGCGATCACCGCCGCGCTCGGCCGCGGCCTGGAGTTCGACGTGGTGGCCGGGGTGGAGGCCCGCGGCTTCCTGCTCGGCGCGGCGGTGGCCAACCAGTTCGGCACCGGCGTGATCGGGCTGCGCAAGCCCGGGAAGCTGCCCGTGGTGGCCGACTCGATCTCCTACGAGCTGGAGTACGGCCGGGCGTCCCTGGAGCTGCCGGCCGACACGCTTCGGTCCGGGCAGCGGGTGCTGGTCGTCGACGACGTGCTGGCCACCGGCGGCACCCTGGACGCGGCCTGCAAGCTGATCGCCCAGGCGGGCGCCGAGGTCACGGCGGCCGCGGTGGTCATGGAGCTGACCGCGCTGGAGGGCCGCTCGAAGGTCGCCGATACCGAGATCCGCGCGCTGCTGAAGGTCTGACCAGGCGCGAACGGGCTGTCGAATCCCCCGGACCTCCCGCACGGGAGCCGGGGGATTCGTCGTCCCGCGGGCCGTGGTGACCGGCGCTGGTGATCGGTTCGGGCGAACCCGCGTGGTCGTTTCGGCCGCCGGATGGGACCGCTGAGCGTATTGACGGACACACCGGGGAAGGCCTGCGAGGTCGGCGGCGTTATTCTCGGTGTCCGGGTCCCCCGGACCTGGGACTTCGAAGCAACGCCTGAGCCCGGGAGCGTGCGGTGAGCCATCACGTCGATTCCCCCGCTTCGGCAGCCGATCAGGTTGCCGAACCGCGCGCGGGAGCCACCCGCCGCGTGCGGGCCCGCCTGGCCAGGAGGATCACGGCCCAGCGCGCGGCGCAGGTCAAGCAGGTTCTCGAACCCCTCGCCGCGGTGCACCGCGAACTCCACCCGCAAGCCGATCTGGGGCTGCTGCAGCGCGCCTACGACGTCGCCGAGGAGAAGCACCGGACCCAGACCCGCAAGTCCGGCGACCCCTACATCACCCACCCGCTGGCGGTGGCCACGATTCTCGCCGAGCTGGGCATGGACACCACCACGCTGGTGGCCGGTCTGCTGCACGACACCGTCGAGGACACCGACTACTCGCTGGACCGGCTGCGCGCCGACTTCGGCGACGAGGTCGGGCACCTGGTCGACGGCGTGACCAAGCTGGACAAGGTCAAGCTCGGCGCGGCCGCGGAGGCCGAGACCATCCGCAAGATGGTCATCGCGATGGCCCGCGACCCCCGGGTGCTGGTGATCAAGCTCGCCGACCGGCTGCACAACATGCGCACCATGCGCTTCCTGCCGCCGGAGAAGCAGGCGCGCAAGGCCCGGGAGACCCTGGAGGTGCTCGCCCCGCTGGCGCACCGGCTGGGCATGGCCACGATCAAGTGGGAGCTGGAGGACCTGGCCTTCGCCATCCTGCAGCCCAAGAAGTACGACGAGATCGTGCGGCTGGTGGCCAACCGCGCGCCCTCCCGCGACACCTACCTGCGCAGCGTCGTCGACGAGCTCTCCCAGCACCTCGACGCCGCTCGGCTGGCCGCCAAGGTCGAGGGCAGGCCCAAGCACTACTACTCGATCCACCAGAAGATGATCGTGCGGGGCCGCGACTTCGACGACATCCACGACCTGGTGGGCGTGCGGATCCTGGTCGACGAGATCCGCGACTGCTACGCGGCCATGGGCGTGGTGCACGCGCTGTGGCAGCCGATGCCCGGCCGGTTCAAGGACTACATCGCCCAGCCGCGCTTCGGGGTCTACCAGTCGCTGCACACGACGGTGGTCGGCCCGGAGGGCAAGCCGCTGGAGGTGCAGATCCGCACCCACGACATGCACCGCACCGCCGAGTACGGCATCGCGGCGCACTGGCGCTACAAGGAGACCAAGGGCCGCAACGCCACCGGCGGGCACGAGGTCGACGAGATGGCCTGGATGCGTCAGCTGCTGGATTGGCAGCGCGAGGCCGCCGACCCGGGCGAGTTCCTGGAGTCGCTGCGCTACGACCTGGCCACCAGGGAGATCTTCGTCTTCACCCCCAAGGGCGACGTGATCACGCTGCCCAGCGGTTCCACCCCGGTGGACTTCGCCTACGCGGTGCACACCGAGGTCGGGCACCGCTGCATCGGCTCCCGGGTGAACGGCCGGCTGGTGGCCCTGGAGCGCAAGCTGGAGAACGGCGAGGTCGTGGAGATCTTCACCTCCAAGGCCGAGGGCTCCGGGCCGAGCCGGGACTGGCTGTCGTTCGTCGCCTCCCCGCGCGCCAAGGCCAAGATCAAGCAGTGGTTCGCAAAGGAGCGCCGGGAGGAGGCGATCGAGTCCGGCAAGGACCTGATCACCAAGGAGGTCCGCCGGCTGGGCCTGCCGGTGCAGCGGCTGATCTCCGCCGAGGCGCTGGGCGCGGTCGCCCGCGAGCTGCACTACGTCGACGTCACCGCGCTGTACGCGGCGGTGGGCGAGAAGCAGCTCTCCGCGCAGCACCTGGTGCAGCGGCTGGTGGCCTGCATCGGCGGTCCGGAGCAGGCCGCCGACGAGGTGGCCGAGCGCTCGACCCCCTCCACGCTGCGCGGCAAGCGCCGGGTCAGCGGCGACTCGGGCGTGGTGGTGCAGGACCTCAACGACGTCTACGCCAAGCTGGCGCGCTGCTGCACCCCGGTGCCGGGCGACGAGATCCTGGGCTTCATCACCCGGGGCGGCTGGGTGAGCGTGCACCGCACCGACTGCACCAACGCCGACGACCTGCGCGCCACCCCGGAGCGCCTGGTCGAGGTGCACTGGGCGCCCTCGTCGTCCTCGGTGTTCCTGGTGGCCATCCAGGTGGAGGCGCTGGACCGGCACCGGCTGCTCTCGGACGTCACCAAGGTGCTGGCCGACGAGCGGGTGAACATCCTGTCGGCCTCGGTGACCACCTCGAAGGACCGGGTGGCGGTCAGCCGCTTCTCCTTCGAGATGGGCGACCCGAAGCACCTGGGCCACGTCCTCAAGGCGGTCCGCAACATCGAAGGCGTCTACGACGTCTACCGCGTGACCTCGGCCGCGTAGCCCCGCGCCCCCTTCTCGTCAGAAGTCCCCCGCCACGCCACTGCGCGCGCGGGGGACTTCTGATGAGAAGCGGCGATCAGGCCTCCTGGACCGCGACCTTCTCGAAGGTGACCTTCTTGTTCGGGTGGCCGCCGCCGGGCGAGGGCTCGAAGGCGCCGTCGGTGCCCGCGCGGGCGATGTCGTCGACGACCTTCAGCCCGTCCTCGGAGATGGTGCCGAACACGGTGTAGTTGGGCGGCAGCGGAGCTTCGCCGAAGACCATGAAGAACTGGCTGCCGTTGGTGTTCGGGCCGGAGTTGGCCATGGCCAGGATCCCCCGGCCGTACTTGAGCTCCGGGAAGGTCTCGTCGTCGAAGGCGTAACCGGGGCCGCCGCTGCCCTGGCCGGTCGGGTCGCCGCACTGCAGCATCTGCAGGCCCTCGGTGCCCAGCCGGTGGCAGCTGGTGCCGTCGTAGAACGACTGCTCGGCCAGGTGGACGAAGCTGTTGACCGCGCACGGGGCCAGCGCGCGGTCCAGGGTCAGCGGGATGTCGCCGCGGTTGGTCTTGATCGTGGCCTGCACGGTGCCCTTCGAGGACACCTCGCCGTCGGCCGGCGGCTGCACCGGCTTGCTCGCCTCGCCGTCCGGGCGGTACTGGCACGAGACCGGATCGGCCAGCGGAGCGGGGCGCGCGGGCACCGGGGCCGGTTCGGTCGGGATGTCGACCTTCGGCTGCTGCTGGTCCTGCTGCTTCGGAGCCGCGGAGCTGTCGTTGTCGCGGGTGAAGTAGAAGACCCCCACCACGACCGCCACGACCACGACGATCGTGGTGCCGATGGTGATCACCCGGCGTCGCTTGGCCTGCTGCTCGCGGCGCTGCATCTGGCGCTCGAGCTTCCGCTTGGCGGCCTGCCGGCGCTGCTCGTTGCTGGGCACCTGCTCCCTCCCCAATCCCGTCTGTGATGTTGTGCTGGCAGTTTATGAGGTCGCCCGATCCGGTTTCCTGAGAGCCCGCGCCCGCGTGCGCGGGGACGGGAGCGCCGGACGATAACCTGGGACCGTCATCACCTCCGACGAAAGGCCCCACGTGCTTGTCCTCGGGTTTCCGGCCGGACCTCTGCAGGCGAACTGCTACGTGCTGGCGCGCGGCGACGGCGAGCCGTGCGTGGTCGTGGATCCCGGGCAGGACGCCGCCGAGCCGCTGGCCGCGCAGCTGGACGAGCACCGGCTGACCCCGGAGGCCGTGCTGCTGACCCACGGGCACTTCGACCACGTCATGTCCGCGGCGAAGATCTGCGCGGAGCACGAGATCGCCGCGCACGTCCACCCGGCCGACCGGTACATGCTCGCCGACCCGGGCGCGGCCCTGGGCCCGATGGGCAAGCAGCTCTTCGGCGACGGGCCGGCGGGGGAGGAGCCCGCCGAGGTGCGCGAGCTCGCCGACGGCGACGTGCTGGAGCTCGCGGGCCTGCGCTTCGACGTCGCGCACACCCCGGGCCATACCGGCGGGTCGGTGCTTTTCGGCGTCGGCACCGAGGAGGGCGGACGGCTCCTGCTGTCCGGTGACACCCTCTTCGCCGGCGCCATCGGGCGCACCGACCTGCCCGGCGGAGACCACGGCCAGATGCTCGAATCGCTGACCAACCGGGTGCTGCCGCTGGACGACGAGACCGTCGTGCTGCCGGGCCACGGGCCGACCACCACCATCGGGCGCGAGCGCGCGGGCAACCCGTTCCTGCAGGAACTGCCCGCCGACGCCCACTGACGAGGACTGCGACCGAAAGAACATGACCGAGTTCACCGCCCCCAAGGGCATCCCCGAGTACTACCCGCCGGAATCCGCCGGCTTCCTCGCCGTGCGCGAGGCCTTCTCGGACGCCGCGCGCCGCGCGGGCTACGGCTACATCGAGCTGCCGCTCTTCGAGGACACCTCGCTGTTCGCCCGCGGCGTCGGCGAGTCCACCGACGTGGTCAGCAAGGAGATGTACACCTTCGCCGACCGCGGCGGCCGCTCGGTGACGCTGCGCCCGGAGGGCACGGCCGGTGTCATGCGCTCGGTGATCGAGCACGGGCTCGATCGCGGCCAGCTGCCGGTGAAGCTGTACTACTCCGGCGCGTTCTTCCGCTACGAGCGCCCGCAGGCGGGCCGCTACCGCCAGCTGCAGCAGGTCGGCGTGGAGGCCATCGGGGTCGACGACCCGGCCCTGGACGCCGAGGTCATCGCCATCGCCGACGAGGCCTACCGGCGGCTGGGCATCACCGGGCACCGCGTCGAGCTGACCTCGCTGGGCGATGCCACCTGCCGCCCGGCCTACCGCGCCAAGCTGCAGGAGTTCCTGCGCGGGCTGCCGCTGGACGAGGAGACGCAGAAGCGCGCCGAGCTCAACCCGCTGCGGGTGCTCGACGACAAGCGCCCCGAGGTCCGCGAGCTGCTCGCCGACGCCCCGCTGATGGTCGACCACCTCTCGGCCGAGGCGAAGGACCACTACGAGCAGGTCAAGGCGCACCTGATCGACCTGGGCGTGCGGTTCTCGGAGAACCCGCGGATGGTGCGCGGCCTGGACTACTACACCAAGACGACCTTCGAGTTCGTCCACGACGGGCTCGGCGCCCAGTCCGGCATCGGCGGCGGCGGCCGCTACGACGGCCTGATGGCCGAGCTCGGCGGCCAGGAGCTCTCCGGCATCGGCTTCGGCCTGGGCGTGGACCGCACGCTGCTGGCCTGCCAGGTCGAGGGGCTGACCGTGGGCGACCAGGCGCGCTGCGACGTCTACTGCGTGCCGATGGGCGAAACCGCCAAGCGCAAGCTGGTCGAGGCCGCGGGCGGCCTGCGGGCCGCGGGCGTGCGGGTCGACATCGCCTACGGCGGCAAGGGGCTCAAGGGCGCGATGAAGGCCGCCGACCGCTCCGGGGCCCGGTTCGCGCTGGTGCTCGGCGAGCGGGACCTGGAGTCCGGCTCGGCCCAGCTCAAGGAGCTGGCCACCGGTGAGCAGCGCGAGGTGGCGCTGGACTCGCTGGTCGCCGGCGTGCGCGAGGCGCTGGGGCGCTGATGGCCGAGGACGAGGCGGTGTCGCTGGACCTGCTGGACCGGCGCACCGTGCGGGTGCGCGCCCGCAACGTGGCGATCGCGGCGCTCCTGGTGGGCGCCGCGCTCGGCGGCGTCGTGGGGCTGTTCGCCGGTCCGGCGGGCTTCGGCGTCACGTTCGCGGTGGTGGCCGTTCCGCTGCTGCTGCTGGCCTTCACCGAGGCGCGCAAGACCGTGCAGCTGCGCGGCGAGCAGGTGGTCGCGCGGGCGCTGGGCAGCCGCGTGGTGGACGTGCGCACCGCGACGCGGCTGGAGCTGTTCGTCACCGACCTGCGCGGCACCCGCACGATCAACGTGCTCGTCGGCGGTCGGGGCAAGGCGATCAGCGTCGCCCTGGCGATGTACGCCGGCACCGGCGGTCGGGAGCTGGGCATCTACGGCCTGCGCAGGCTGGCCGACGTGCTGGCGACCAACCCGGACACCCGGGCCCTGGTGCTGTCCCAGCTGATCGTGGCCCAGCTGCAAGCGGAGGCCAGGGGCGAGCCGGCGCCCAACCGGCCGCTGTACCAGATCGGTTCGCAGGCTCCCCAGGGCGGCGTGGCCAAGCGCCTCAACTCCGACGCGGTGGCGAAGTTCGTCGCGACCCTCTGAGGACGGCTCGCGGTCCCTCTTTTCATCGAGAGTCCCGCACGCGAGCCGGGACATTCGCTGAAATGGAGAACCGCGCGGCCCGCTAGTCCGGGCGCTGGACCTGGATCTTCTGGGTCGGGCGCCACCAGAGCGCCTCCTCGGCGCTGTGCTCGGCGCCCCGGCTGACCTCGTCGCCGGGAGTGGGCCCCTGCGGCTCGGAGTCCGCGCGCTGCCGCGTGACCACCAGCGCCGCCAGGGCGGTGGTGACCGGGATCGCCGCGACCAGCCCGATGCTGCCGACCAGGGTGCGCACCACCTCCTGCGCCACCGTCTGCGAGCTGACGATCTCGCCGAACGACCGCCCGGAGAGCGTGTAGGCCAGCAGCATCGGCAGCGCCGCGCCCGCGTAGGCCAGCACCAGCGTGTTCACCGCCGAGGACGCGTGGTCGCGTCCGATGCGCAGCCCGGCGCCGTAGAGCTGGCGCCAGCTCAGGTTCGGGTTGGCCGCGCGCAGCTCCCACACCGCGCTGGTCTGGGTCACGGTGACGTCGTCGAGGGCGCCCAGCGCGCCGATGACGATCCCGGCCAGCAGCAGCCCGCGCGCGTCGATGGGCACGCCGAGCAGCCCGATCAGGCTGGAGGTGTCCTCGTCGAGCCCGGTGAGGTTGGTGGCCGCCGAGAACGCCGCGCTGAGCGCGCCGATCAGCGCCAGGCTCACCATCGTGCCGAGCACCGCCGCGGAGGTGCGCGCGGACACCCCGTGGGCGAGGTAGAGGGCCGCGAACATCGTCGCGCCGGCGCCCGCCACCGCGACCAGCAGCGGGTTCTCCCCGGCCAGGATCGCCGGCAGCACGAACCCGATCAGCACCGCCAGGCTCAGCGCGAGCCCGATCAGCGCCTTCACGCCCTGCCAGCGGGCCAGCACGAGCACCGCGGCGACGAACACCAGCGCCAGCACCAGCAGCGGCGTGCCGCGCTGGAAGTCGACGACCTGGAAAGAGGACGGGTCCTGCGGGTTGGTGCCGGAGTAGCTGAGCACCACCTGATCACCGACGGCGAACCGAGGCGTCCCCGGGTCGGTCGGCATGACCTGCTCGATCGTCTGACCCGGTCGCGGACCGTCCTGCATCTCGACCTGCAAGGTGACGCAGCCGCTGCCGGAACCGCCTTCGCTGCACCCGGAGGTCTTGGCCGAGATCACCTCGGCGTTGACCGGGTCCTGCCCGAAACCGATGTCCGCACCGGTCTTCTGGGTGTGCCCGAACGGGTAGAGCACCAGGATCCCGACGGCGGTGGCCAGCGCGAAGGGCACCAGCAGCGCGGCCAGCCAGATCTTGACCCGCTTCGGGGCCGGGTCGGCGGGCCCGTGGCCGTGCCCGTGACCGCGCGCAGGAGCGGCGGGTTCGCGCCGCCGGGGGCGCTTCGCGCGAGCCGGTTCGGCTTCCCGCGACGGCGCCGGTTCGCGGCGCTCCGGGCGCGGCGGCGCGGACTCGCGCCGCCGATCGGATTCGGGCGGCCGGGCCGGTGCGGGCTCGCCGGGTCGCTGCGCGTGCCGCGGCTCGGACGGCTGGGGAGGCTGCCGATCCGCCCGCCGCCTGGGGGACGACCGCTCGCCCGGCGGTTGCGGGCGCGGGGGCTGACCGCCCGGCGGCGCCGTCGGAGGCTGCCAGCCGGCGCTCGGCTCCCGGCGAGCGCGACGACCACCGGGCTGTTCGGGAGGCCCTGCCTCAGGACGGCGCTCGGTCACCGGGCAATTATGCGTCCCGCCCCTCGACCCGCGGAGGCCCCGGCCACCTGCTGCGGTTGGCCGCGGGTTCGGCCGAACGGGGATTCCGAGATCGTTGCGGCCCGTAGGATCGGCGCGATCTTGCCAACTCCGCCGAGGGAGATCGATGCGCGCCGTTCTGCTGGCCCCGCTGCTGGTCCTGCTGCTGGTCGTGCCCGGTGCACCGGCGACCGCCGGTCCGGCGCGCACCGCCGAGGAGTGCGCTGCCGAGCTGGACTGCTCGGCAGCCGAGCTGGAGGCGATCCCGATGGGGCAGCGGGTGGTGTTCCTGCGGGCCCTGCAGGAGCGCCTCGCCGCCGACTACATCCCGGGTTTCCGGCACTGGCGCAACTTCGAGGGCCTGCTGCGGTTCTTCGACGAGCGCGGCTACGGCGCCCGCGGCAGCTGGATCTCCTGGTCGGACGCCGGGAACCTGGAGGGCATCGAGCGCGGCGTGGCGATCGCGCTGCGCGGTTCGGGCCCCGACTTCGGCAACCCGGGCGCGGAGCCGTGGGCCGACTACCTGCGCCGGATGCACCGCGGCGAGCTCGCCGACCGGGCGACCCACGACCCGGTGTTCGCCGACGCCGAGCAGGCCTCCCTGGAGCACGGCGTGTCGCTGGCGGAGGCGCGCGGAGCCGAGCCCAGCCGCATGGACCGCAACCTCTACCTGGGCTCCGAGCTGTACCGCTGGATGCTGCGCAACCCGCAGCCGGTGCTGTTCGAGCTCAACCGGACGACGCGCGAGCGCACGGGAACCCCGCTGGCTCCGGCCGACTTCTACCGCTGGTTCACCGACGTCCGGGAATCCGAACCGACCTACCGGGGAGCCCACGTCATCCACGACACGACGCTGCCGAACCCCGCGAGCGCCCCGATCAGCGCGCTGCGCCTGCTGCTCGCCTACCTCCCGGAGCTCCGCCCGGAAGCCCAGCGCGACGTCGTCCCGCTGGGCGGCTGACCGCGCGGCGGTGGATCGGACCGCTACTCGGGCGTTGTTCCCCGGCCCGATCCGTCGCGGGCCCGGCCGTAGCGCTCGTAGATCACCCGCGACCCGAACGTCGTGGTCTCCAGCAGGTCCAGCTGGAGGTGTTCGGCGACCGGCGGCAGGAAGGGAGTGCCGCCGCCGATGACGACCGGGCAGCGGAACACGCGGAGCTCGTCGACGAGGCCGAGCTCGATCGCTGCCGCGGCCAGACCGGCCCCGCCGACGGCGACGTCCAGGTCGGTGCTCTCGAGCGCCGCAGCGGCCTCCTCGGCCACCGAGGCCCCGGCGAGCCGCGCGTTGCCCTCGACGCCGTCGAGCGTGCGGCTGAAGACGACCTTCGGGAGCGCGCTCCACGCGTCGGCGAACGCGGCACCGAGCTCGTCGGCGCGGAACGCGGGGTCGGTCTCCCACGGGAGCATGGTCTCGTAGAGCCTGCGGCCGCACAGGAAGCGGCCGAGCTGGCGCACCTGCTCGACGTGGAAGCGGAACTGCTCGGTGCCCGGGACCGACCACCCGAGCTGGCCCTCTCGGTCGGCGATGTAGCCGTCCACCGAGACGTTCATCGAGTAGATCAGCATGACGGCGGGTCCACCGCTCCGACGGGTCCAGCGGTGATCGCGGGGCAGTGCGCTCTCGAGCTCCGCATCGGGCCCCTCCTCCCTGTTGTGCCTGCTCCACCAGATGGTGTGACCGATCGCGCGACGAGAACTCATCGCCCGCCGAACGTGTCCAGATCGATTGGTCAGGGCACGCGCCGTTGGACACGGTGGGGGCGGTGCTGCCCGGTGCGTAACCGGTGCGCCGCGCACCGGACCGGCGCAGCCCGCGGGGGGAAGTCATGAGAATGCTCTTGAAGGTCTCGATCGACACGGAGAAGGGCAACCAGGCGTTCCGCGACGGCACGCTGCCGAAGGTCATGCAGTGGGCCCGGGAGCAGCTGAATCCCGAGGCGGCGTTCTTCAGCCCGACGGACGGGGTGCGGACCGCGTACTTCGTGTTCGACATGCAGGAGACCTCCCACATTCCGTCGATCGTGGAACCGTTCTTCGAGAAGCTCGGTGCGCACGTCGAGCTCACACCGGCGATGGACTTCAGCGATGTGCAGGCCGGAGTCCAACGGGCCGGGGAAACCATGAAGAACTTCCAATGAGGCAGCGGGAGGGAAGCCGAGTTCTCCCGCCAGGACCGACCGGTCGGTGCGGAGGTTCGAGCCCGGCAGCGGACTCTCGGGGTGCCGACCTCGCGCATGTCGCTCGTTCGGGCGCCGGAACGCTGAAGCGGGGACGTCCGCGCTCCGACGGGGTCGCGGGAACCGACGAGCAGCAGGAGAGGGGACGTGGTGGCGGTGGCTGAGCGGTCCAGGGGGAAGCGGAGCACGGAAACCGAGAGCAACGAGTCGGGTTGGTCCACCACCGCTGCCGGCGGGGCCGGGACGGCCAGCCGCGGCGGCGAGACCACCCAGGTGGCGGAAAGCCCGAAGGGGCGCACGACGATCGCCGCGACCGTGGTGCAGCAGGTCGCGCGCATCGCCACCGAGGAGATCTCGGGGGTCCACGCCATAGGCGGGGGCGTGGAGCGGGCGTTCGGCGCGATCCGGGAGCGGATTCCGGGCGCGAGCTCCTCGCGGACCTCCGGGGTGGCCGTGGAGGTCGGCGAAGCGCAGGCGGCCGTCGACCTGGAGATCGTCGTGGAGCACGGCGCGGCGCTGATGGACCTCGCGCAGGCGGTGCGCCGCAACGTCATCAACGCGGTGCAGCGCATGACCGGATTGGAAGTAGTCGAGGTGAACATCGCGGTCAACGACGTCCACCTGCCGGAGGAGGACGAGCAGCAATCGGATGCGCAGACGCGCGTCGAGTAGCCATCGGGCCGGGCGAGGCGGCGTCGCCACCGCGCACGCGGGCGACGGTCAGGAGAAGCCGCGCCGCGCCCGGCCGGTGGTCCGGAACAGGCGGTGAGAGATGCGCACGCCAGCTGCCGCCGGTGCCTGGTCTCGCCGGTGCTCGTAGTGGTGCACGAGCTACCTCCCCGCTCGCTCGCGGTGGGCTGGCGCTCCTGCCGGGCTCGCCCGTCCGCTCCTGGACGCTGGCAAGGCCTCCGCGGGCTGGCAGGCGTGCGTCGTCCGCCAGCTGCGACACGAGGCCGGTGTGACGCACATCATTCGTTCCTCCGCTGGGCTGGGTCAATAGCAGCCCGTGCGGATTCCCGTGGTCGAGCCGCCGGGAGAGCGCGCCCCACCCGCCGTTGGCGGACCCGGGCGCCAGAACGAGCGCCCCCGCGGCCGGCCGGCGGAACCGGTGGGCGCGGGGGCGCGTTGCTTGGACCCGACCGGCGTGCACCGCGGCCGGGCAACGGGAAAGGTAATGCCGCCGCCTGTCGCGCGTCCAGCGGATAAACGGGTGGTTCAGCTGTTCGCGGCAACGGGGTGGCGCGCGCTCGCGCGATCTCGACGCGCAGCTCGCCGCGGACGCGCGTGCTGGGTGCGTGCCCGCGCGGTCTTCGACTCGATGGGGTGAGGTCGGTCGACAGGGGGTCGAAACTGTGTTCGAATGGGGGCATGCGTTGGGAAGAGCAGCGGGTCGGGGTTGAGCGGGTGGCGGAGTTGCCGCTCGAACTGCCAGAGCCGGTCGAGCGCGGGGGTGGCCGGGCGGGCTTGAAGCTGCCGGAGCCGGTGCCGATCGAGGCGGGGACCGAGGACGCCTACGCGATCGAGGTGCAGGCGAAGTCGATCATCAACCGGGTTCCCGGCGAGGCCCGGGTGCCGTTCGGCTGGACGGTCAACCCGTACCGGGGCTGCGGGCACGCCTGCCGGTATTGCTTCGCGCGGCGGACGCACACCTACCTCGACCTGGACTCCGGGCACGACTTCGACAGCAAGATCGTGGTGAAGGTCAACGCCGGAACCCTGCTGCGCAAGGAGCTCGCCTCGCCGAAGTGGTCCGGCGACGCGATCGCGATGGGCACCAACACCGATCCCTACCAGCGGGCCGAAGGTCGCTACCGGCTGATGCGCGAGATCATCGGCGCGCTGGGGGAGCGGGCCAACCCGTTCTCCATCCTGACCAAGGGAACCTTGATCCTGCGCGATCTCGACCTGATCACCCGCGCCGCGCGGCAGGCGCCGGTGTCGGTGGCGGTGTCGATCGGGTCGGTCGACGAGCGGTCGTGGCGCGAGGTCGAACCCGGCGCGCCCGCCCCGCTGCGCCGCCTCGACGTGGTGCGCCGGTTCGCCGACGCCGGCATCGGGTGCTCGGTGCTGATGGCGCCGATCCTGCCCGGGCTCGGCGACTCCGAGGAGCAGATCGACCGCACCGTGGCCGCGATCGCCGAGGCCGGGGCCGCGAACATCACCCCGCTGCTGCTGCACCTGCGCAGCGGCGCCCGCGAGTGGTACTTCGAGTGGCTGCGCGCCCGGCGCCCCGACCTGCTCCCGCTGCACCAGCGGCTGTACCGCAACGGGGCCTACGCGCCGAAGTCCTACCAGCGCGAGGTCGTCGCCCTGGTGGAACGCGCCAAGCGCCGGCACGGGCTGGCTCGCCCCGTGTCGGAGAGCTTCCGGCAGCACCACCCCCCGCAGTCGGATGCGGACCGGGACCAGCAGCGCCAGCTCGCCCTGCTCTGAGCGCGGCGTGGCGACATCGGGAAGAGCCGATCAGCCCGCCATCGCCGCCGTCAGGTCCTGACCCGCAGGCGCTCCCGGCCGAGCGGGCTGCCGAGCCCCGACGTTCAGCCGACCTGCTCCACGGCTCGGGTGAGCGCGTCGAGGCAGTGCTGCCAACCGGTTTCGGTCTGGGCTGCCCAGGTGTCGTCGGCGAACGTGTGCGTGAAGATCAACCGGCAGCCCTCGGCGTCGGGTTCCAGTTCGAGCCGCAGCTCGTGGACGCCGGTTTCCTCGTCGTGCTCGGTGAAGGCGAAGGCCTTCGGCGGCACGAGCTCGGTGATCTCGGCGTGCAGCTCGGTGCCCTCCTCGTCGCGGAACAGGATGCGGCCGCCGACGCGCAGATCGATCGCGGCTGCCGTGAACGGGTACCAGCGGTTCAGGTGCTGCGCCTCGGTGATCGCGCGCCACACCTTCTCCGGCGGATGCGCCAGCCGTCGTTCGAAGCGTAGCTGCCACCGGTCTCCGGCTGGGCTCAGGGCGTCGGTCATGGTTTCGTCCCCTCGTCGGGCTGATCCGGCATGGCGTCCAAGTGCCGCTCGAGGTCGTCGAGGCTCCTCGCCCAGAGCTCGCGGTAGGGCGCGAGCCAGGAATCGACCTCCGCCAGCGGTTCCGGCCGCAGGCGGTACCAGCGGCGCTGCGCGTCCTGGCGAACGGCGACCAGCCCGGCGTCGCGGAGCACCTTCAAGTGCTTGGAAACAGCCGGTTGGGAGAGCGCCAGCTGCTCGCCCAGCTCGCCCACGAGGCGTTCGCGGCCGCGCAGCAGGTCGAGGATCTCCCGCCGCCGAGGCTCGGCCAGCACCTCGAACGCAGTTGCCATGTCAGGAATATAACCAGAGCGGCATATAACCGCAACCGGCTGGACAGCGGCACCGAGTGACAGCCGCCGCCCAGGAGGGGGTGCGGACGGTGCAGCCGCGCCGGTGCGGCCGCCCGCGGACCGCGAGGAAGCACGCCGACTCGGCGCGTTGCGAACGTTCGTGCGCAACCCGAACTCGAAAGGAACAATCGTTTTCCGTGCGGCAAGCAGCGGAGTTCGGGAGCGCTCTCTTCTGTTCCGCCGTTGGTAGGAGCGCGAGTTTATTCGAGATTGAACGAAATCGAGCTCGAGCGCCGCCCGAACGGGCCATGAGCATTACTGTTCGTAGGCAACCGTTCGGGCGCGAAGCTCATTCGGGCGGATCGGATTCCGCGTTCTCGGCCTCGGGCTGCCAGCGGACGCCGAACACGCCCATGCCGAAGTCCAGCGCGACCGCGTGCGCGCGGCCGAAGCGGTCCACCGCCAGCTGCTTGGGGGCCTCGGACTCCTGCATCGCCGAGTCGCCCACGTAGCTCTCCGCGCAGGTCGGCGGGTGGGCCGGGTCGAACTGCAGCTCCACGACGTACTGCCGCACCGGCAGCCGGAACAGCCTGCAGAAGCTGTGCTCCTGCTCGTTGGGTCCGGTCGGCGGGTCGATGATCTCGTACTCCAGCAGCAGCGTTTCCCCGCGCGCCAGCGCGCGGTCGAACAGCAGCTCGGCGACCACCAGGTCGCGCGCGTGGTCGGTGAGCACCTGGCCCAGCCGGCAGGACCGGATCGGCCGGATGATCGGCGGCGTGGTCACCGAGGACGCGCCGTCGAACATGATCACCCAGCGGTCCACGTTGTTGGTCTCGGCGCGCACCAGCTTGCGGGTGCGGATCTTGCGCAGGTCGCCGCGCTGGTCGACGTGGACCACGTCGTGGTGCGACAGGCGGGTGAGCTTGGAGTCGTGGTTGGTGTCGATCTTGGTCAGCAGTTCCGCGGCCGACTCGTGCTCGGACCACAGCGCGCTCAGCGGCGGCGCCTCGGAGCTGGCCTGGCGGGTGCGCCCGCGCGGCCGCGGCGGGCCCAGCAGCGCGGATAACGAGCTCTCCGGCACTCCCAGGACCTGTTCGAGCTGCTGCAGCGCCAGCAGCGAGTCGGGGCGCTCGGGGCGGCGCCTGCCGGACTGCCAGTAGCTCAAGGCGGTGATGCTGACCGGGGTGCCCCTTGCGCGCAGCCGGTGCTGGATGCGCTCCAGGCTGAGGCGGCTGGCCCGGATCGCGAACCGCAGCGCGGCTTCGAACGGGCCGGTGCGCAGGAGCTCGGCGAGCTCCGGGGAGACGCCGTTGGAGGGCTGCTGCTGCGGGCCGCGGACGGCCGGGTGGGCGGTCGGTCGGGCCTCGGTTTTCGGGCCGGTCATCGTTACTCCTCGTGTCCGGCGAATTCCGAACTTACGCTAATCAGTGGATCACTGTTGTGCAACGACCGAGTTCCGGTTCCGGTCTCGTACTTTAGGAGTAGACCGGCCTTCTGCCGTTGCCTTTCCGCTCTCCAACACGCATGCGGGTACCGACGGGGGTTCACCGATCCTCGGCGTCGGTGTCGCGATAGCGGTGAATTGCGGATCACTGGCGCGAAAATTGGTTGGCCCAGTCTGGCACTTCGTGCCCTCCCGGGAAAGGGTTCGCGGCACCCGCCCGGCCCGTGGGAGCCTTCCGCCCGGCCCTGCGCGCGGCCGCCCCCGCGTCGCCCGCTAGCCTTGAAGTCTTGCGTCCGCGCTGCTCACGCCCGCGCGGCGGCCGGGCGGCCGGGACGCACCGAAGCAACACCGAGCGCTCGAACAGCGGAAGAAGGAGCTCAGTACCCGTGATGCGCACGCACGAGGCCGGATCGCTCCGCGCCGGTCATGCCGGGCAGACCGTCACCCTCAGCGGGTGGGTGGCGCGCCGTCGCGATCACGGCGGGGTCATCTTCATCGATCTGCGCGACGCTTCGGGCGTCTCCCAGGTCGTGTTCCGCGAAGGCGAGATGGCCGAGCGCGCCCACCGGCTGCGCGCCGAGTTCTGCGTCAAGGTCACCGGCGAGGTCGTCATCCGGCCGGAGGGCAACGAGAACCCGGAGATCCCCACCGGTTCGATCGAGATCACCGCCACCGACCTGGAGGTGCTCTCGGAGGCCGCGCCGCTGCCCTTCCCGCTCGACGAGCACCTGGAGGTCGGCGAGGAGGTCCGCCTTAAGCACCGCTACCTGGACCTGCGCCGCGGCGAGCCCGCGCGGATCATGCGGCTGCGCAGCGAGGTCAACCGGGTGGCCCGCGAGGTCCTGCACGGCCACGAGTTCGTCGAGGTCGAGACCCCGACGATGACTCGCTCGACCCCGGAGGGCGCGCGCGACTTCCTGATCCCGGCGCGGCTGCAGCCGGGCAGCTGGTACGCGCTGCCGCAGTCGCCGCAGCTGTTCAAGCAGCTGCTGATGGTCGGCGGCATGGAGCGCTACTTCCAGATCGCCCGCTGCTACCGCGACGAGGACTTCCGCGCCGACCGGCAGCCGGAGTTCACCCAGCTCGACGTGGAGATGAGCTTCGTCGACCAGGAGGACGTCCTGCAGCTCAGCGAGGAGATCCTCGCCGGGCTGTGGAAGCTGATCGACCACGAGATCCCGCGCCCCATCCCGCGGATGACCTACCACGAGGCGATGGCGCGCTACGGCACCGACAAGCCGGACCTGCGCTTCGGCGTCGAGCTCACCGAGATGACCGAGTACTTCGAGGACACGCCGTTCCGCGTGTTCCAGGCGCCCTACGTGGGCGCGGTGGTCATGCCCGGCGGGGCCGACCAGCCGCGGCGCCAGCTCGACGCCTGGCAGGAGTGGGCCAAGCAGCGCGGCGCCAAGGGGCTGGCCTACGTGCTCGTCGGCGAGGACGGCGACCTGTCCGGCCCGGTGGCCAAGAACCTCTCCGAGACCGAGCGCGAGGGCCTGGCCAAGGCCGTCGGCGCCAATCCCGGCGACTGCGTGTTCTTCGGCGCCGGTCAGCGCTCCGCGGCGCGCTCCCTGCTGGGTGCGGCGCGGCTGGAGATCGGCGAGCTGTGCGGCCTGATCGACCACGACGCCTGGTCGTTCGTGTGGATCGTGGACGCACCGATGTTCGAGCCGGTCGCGGAGATGGAAGCGGGCGACGTCGCGGTTGGCGCCAGCCAGTGGACCGCGGTGCACCACCCGTTCACCTCGCCGAACGCGGACTGGATCGACAACTTCGACGACGATCCGCAGAACGCGCTGGCCTGGGCCTACGACATCGTCTGCAACGGCAACGAGATCGGCGGCGGCTCGATCCGTATTCACCGCTCGGACGTGCAGCAGCGGGTGTTCGAGCTGCTGGGCATCTCCGGGGAGGAGGCGCAGGACAAGTTCGGCTTCCTGCTGGAGGCGTTCAAGTACGGCCCGCCGCCGCACGGCGGCATCGCCTTCGGCTGGGACCGGATCTGCATGCTGCTGGCCGGGGCGGACTCGCTGCGCGACGTCATCGCCTTCCCGAAGAGCGGCGGCGGTTTCGACCCGCTGACCAGCGCGCCTTCGCCGATCACCGCCGAGCAGCGCAAGGAGGCGGGCATCGACGCCAAGCCGGGGGCGAAGAAGGGCGAGTCCGGCGAGAAGAAGGCTGACGAGCAGGGCTGATCGTGAGCGGAGCCGGCCCGGGTCGCGCAGCCGGGCCGGCTCCGGCGCGTCCGGAGCCGTTGATTGGGCAACGACCGGTTGCCCAATCGTCGTCCGGGTGCAACTCGCCCGCAGCCCGGCTCCGTCAACGTCTGTGGGGGCCGCGTGCGCGGTCGCGGGCGGACCCGATCGGGGGACTTCGGGCTTAACACGCTGCGCATATGCCGTTGTCCGGCCGAGTGTCACTTGACCGGTCATGGCCCTTGGAGTTCATGTTGTGGGGGTAGTGTCTGGAGACGATGAGCGTGGAGATCACCACCGGCCCTCCGGAGGTCCGGGTTCCGGCCAGCACCGAGGCGACCGACACGGTCGCCACCGCGGAGGCGGTGCTGAGCAAGCGGACCGGCGCTCCGGTGCGGCTCGCCGACGTGGAAGACCTGGGCGGTAGCGACCGCTCGGTCGTGCTGCGGGTGCGGATCGCCGAATCGCCGTTCGAGCTGCCCCGGACCGTCGTGGTCAAGCACTACGGGGAGTGCCCGCCGGAAGCCCGCTCCGACCCGTTCGCGCACGAGGCGGCCAGCTGCCAGCTGACCACCGCGCTGCCGCCCGAAGCCCGGGTGAGCCCCGAACTCATCGCTCACGACACCAACGAGCGCCTGCTGGTCCTGGAGGACCTCGGTCGCGGTTCGACGCTGGCCGACGTGCTCTTCGGCGAGGACCCGCGGGCCGCCGAGCGCGCCCTGCTGGCCTGGGCCCGCGCGCTGGGCAGGCTGCACAGCACCACGGCGGGCTGCAGCGCCGACTTCGACGCGCTGATGCGCCGCCTGGGCGCGAAGTCCTGGACCGACCCGGTCGGCGACGACATCGGTTCGGCGGTGGCCGAGCTCCCCGAGCTGATCGACCAGCTGCTCGACGTGCGGACCTCCCCGGAGATGGCCGAACGGCTCACCGCGGCGTCCGAGCAGCTCGGCGGCAGCCGCTACCAGGCCTTCAGCCCGTCGGACATCTGCCCGGAGAACAGCCTGGTCACCGGCTCCAGCGGGGTCCGGTTCCTGGACTTCGAGTGGGGATGCGTGCGGGACGTCGCGATGGACGCGGCCTACCTGCAGTACCCGTTCCCCTCGTCGTGGTGCTCCTACGCGCTGCCGGAGAACCTGGCGCAGAGCATGCTGTCGACCTGGCGCTCCGAGATCGCCGAGGTGTTCCCGGAGCTCGACGACGACGAGGTGCTGCTGCCCCGGCTGTTCAACGCCCAGCTGCTGTGGGTGTGGGTGTCGACCTGGTGGTACCTGCCCCGCGAGGGCGAGAACGACCGGCCGATCGACCTGCACATGCCCTCGCCGCGGCGCAGCACCGCGCTGGTCGACCGCTGGCGCCACCTGCGCTCGGACGCGCGCGCCGCCGACATCGCCGAGGTCGCCGAGTTCGCCGATCAGATGATCGACGCGCTGGTGGACCGGTTCGGCGCCGGGGCGCTGCACCTGCAGCCCTATCCCGCGTTCCGCGCGGAGCAGTGACCGGTTGGACCTGGTCTTCGAGATCGAGCGCGCCTCGCTGGCCACCTGGCCGGCCAGCGAGGTCGAACGCCGCGACGGCTGGCTGCTGCGGCACTGCGAACGGCTGCCGCGCCGCCGCTCGAACTCCGCGGTGCCGCTGGATCCCGGTGCGCCGATCGAGACCGCGGAGCGCTTCTACGCCGAACGCGGTGCCGCACCGCGGATCCAGGTCAGCCCGCTGGAGCGGTGCGGGGACCTGGACGCCGCGCTGGCCGATCGCGGCTACCGGATCGACGCTCCGGTGACCTGCATGCGCGCCGAGCGCGCCGCGCTGACCGACGTCGAGGCGCCCGATTTCGACGTGGTCGTCGACGACTCCCCGCACCCGCGCTGGCTGGCGGCGGTGGTCGCGTGCGGCGGCAAGCCGGAACCCGCGCTGGAGCGGATGCCGCTCCCGGTGGGCTTCGCGGTCGCCGCGCGCGGCGGAAACCCGGTCGGCGTCGGCATGTTCGCCGTCTCGGCGGGCTGGTGCGCGGTCTACGGGATGCGCACCAGCCCCGACTGGCGCCGGCGCGGGGTCGCGGCGGCGCTGATCCGCGCGGGGGCGCGCTGGGCGGTGGACGCGCAGCGGATCTTCCTGCAGGTCGAGGACGACAATCCGGTGGCGCGCAGTCGTTACGAGTCGTTGGGATTCCTTCCCTCGCACCGCTATCACTATCGGATCGGGTGAAGCCGAAGTTTCCCGCGCGTTACGAGTTCTCACGTGCTGGACCGAGTTCTCGTTCACGATGAGGTTAGCTCGATCACATTCCTGCGGCCCCGTGCGCCCGCCGATCCTGACTCGCTGCAACAAATGGGGCCCCGTCTACCCAGCTACCGGGTGAATTGTGCTGGTGGAGGGGATCGCATTAGTGTTTGCTCATTCGTCATCGGAGGCGATTCGCCCGTTTCTGCGACTTGCACCCGGGGTGCGGTGATCGGGTATTCTTGGACTCAAGCGTTCCGCTTGTTCCCCCCGCAACCGCCGATGTCGCCGGATCGGGGGATGAGGCTGCTCAATTCTTCGGAGGCACCCGTGCGTGGCAAGGTCTGGCGGATTACGAGGGCGGGGTTGTTCCTGCTCTTCGTGGTCGTGCTGGCCGCCCTCGGTCCCGTCGATGCAGCCGTGGCGAGCCCGAACGTGGGTGTTGCCACCCACGAGCACAAGCCCGACCCCAAGGAGCAGCGGGACAGCGAGAAGCTGCGCGATCGGCTGCCCAAGTCCGCGACGCTCAACCGGCGGCACCAGGCGCGGCACAGCGACGATCGCAGGCCGGTGCCCGCATTCCTGCGGGGCTGGGAGGAATCCCGAGAAGCGCAGCGCACCTGGTTCCCGAATTCCGGGAGCGATACCTACCACGAACATCTTCGGCTCAGACATTCTCCGGCGGCGTTGCAGGTCGTTCGACATTAATTCGGCTCGATCGCCAGTTCGCCGAGCCGACATGACGACCCGGAGAAATTTAACAATGAGCTTCGAGAACTTCGTGCAGCACGCACGTCGTCACCCCAGCACGCTTTCCGCCGAGCAGCGCGAGGAGTTGGCCGCGGGCCAGCAGCCCAGCGCGTTGTTCATCGGATGTTCAGATTCGCGAGTGATTCCGTCCCAGATCACCGGGGCGGAACCGGGCACGCTGTTCGAGCTGCGAACTGCCGGGAACGTCGTCCCGGAATACGCGCCCGACTCGGGTTCCAGCGAAATGGCCACGATCGAGTACGCGGTCCTGCAGCTACGGGTCCCGGAGATCGTGGTGTGCGGGCACTCGCACTGCGGTGCGGTCACCGCGCTGACCATCGCCGGTGACGGCCTCGACGAGCTTCCCGCGCTGCGGAGCTGGCTGGGCACCGACGGGATGACCAGGGCCGAACCCACCGAGGCCGTTCGCGCCGAGAGCAAGCGGCACCTGCGCGCGCAGCTGGACGCGCTGCGCGGCTACCCGTTCATCCGCGACCGGATCGAGGCCGGCGAGCTGCGCCTGCACGGCTGGTTCTACGAGATCGACACCGGCCTCGTCTACGCCTGCCCGGAAGCCGACGACGACCCGGACTTCCTTCCGCTGTAACGCGGCCGAGCGAGTTCGCACGCCGGGCGCCCCGACGGCGGTGCGCCCGGCGCAAGACCCGTTCCGCACGTACCTGTTGCCTTTGGAGGCGTTGTGACTTCCCAACTCGAAGAGAGCTCCGCGCCGCCGACCGGTCGCAAGTCGTCGACCTTCGGCGCGGACCTGGGTGCTTCGCTGGTGGTGTTCCTGGTGGCGGTCCCGCTGTGCGTGGGCATCGCCGCGGCCTCCGGCGTGCCGGTGGAGCTGGGCATCCTCACCGGCATCATCGGCGGCCTGGTGGTCGGGCTGATGCCCGGCAGCTCCATCCAGGTCTCCGGCCCCGCGGCCGGGCTGACCGTGCTGGTGGCCTCCGCGGTGCACGCGCACGGGCTGGCCATGCTGGGCGTGATCGTGCTCGGCGCCGGTGTGCTGCAGATCCTGCTCGGGCTGGCCAAGCTGGGCACCTGGTTCCGGGCGATCTCGCCCGCGGTGGTGCAGGGCATGCTCGCCGGCATCGGGCTGGTGATCATCCTCGGCCAGATCTACCCGGTCGGCGGCCTCGAACAGCCGGACACCACCGCGGCGAAGTTCACGGGGCTCGGTGAGCTGGCGACCTCGCTGGTCACCACCCCGGCCGGGCAGAGCGGTCTGGCGCTGGCCGCGGTCGCCCTGCTGATCATGGTCGGCTGGAAGAAGTTCGTCCCCGCGCCGGTGAACCTGGTGCCCGGCGCGCTGATCGCGGTCGTGGTCACCAGCGCCGCGGCCTTCGCGTTCGACCTGCCGGTCGAGAAGGTCGAGGTCGGCTCCCTGCTGGGGGCCATCAACATCCCGACCGTCGCCGCCTTCGGCGAGATCAACCTGGCGGTGATCGGCTCGATGATCACCTTCGCGCTGATCGCCTCCGCGGAGAGCCTGTTCAGCGCCGCGGCCGTCGACCGGATGCACGACAGCCCGAAGACGCAGTTCAACAAGGAGCTCGTCGCCCAGGGCGCGGGCAACTCGATCTGCGGTGTCTTCGGCGCCCTGCCGATGACCGCGGTCATCGTGCGCAGCGCGACCAACGTGCAGGCCGGGGCCAAGACGAAGGCCTCCCGCGTGCTGCACGGCGTGTGGCTGCTGCTGTTCGTGGTCGCCCTGCCCGGCGTGCTCGGGTTCATCCCGCTGGCCGTGCTGGCCGCGCTGCTGCTGCAGGCGGGCTGGAAGCTGCTGGAGCTCAAGTCGTTGGTCCAGCTGGCCAGGGAGAACCGCTCGGAGGCCGCGATCGTGGCCTTCACCGCGGTGATGATCCTGGGCACCGACCTGCTCGTCGGCACCCTGGCGGGCCTGGCCGTCGCGGTGGTCAAGACCGCCGTCGAGGTCTCCCGCCTGCACGTGCGCGCCGAGCACGCCGACGAGCACGTCCACGTGGAGCTGGGCGGCAACGCCACCTTCCTGCGGCTCCCGCGGTTGCTGGAGCACCTGGAGAACCTGCCCAGCAACAAGCACGTCCACCTCGACCTGAGCACGGTCCGCCACCTGGACCGGGCCTGCCACCAGGCGGTCGAGAACTGGATCGCCGAGCACCGCAAGAACAACGGCACCGTCGAGGTGGCCATGCCCGCCAAGGCGGGCTGACACCACCTGCGAGATCGCCCCGACCGAGCCCCGGCTTCTCCGCGGAGCCGGGGCTCGTCGCGCGCGACCCCACCCCGCCACGGTCAAGAACCCTCGAATTCGCCTGGTCGAAAACGAGGGAATTCGGCGGTCGGGGCGGGAGCGGGTGGGTGGGGGTGTCCGGGGCGGGCGGTAGCGTCGTGGTGTGAGCGATGGGTTGTTCGACGAGGGGTTGTTCGGCGCCGAGACCGAGCAGCGGGCCGGGGAGAAGCTGGCCGAGAACGCGCCGCTGGCGGTTCGGATGCGACCGCGCTCGTTGGACGAGGTCGTCGGGCAGCAGCACCTGCTCGCCGCGGGCGCGCCGCTGCGGCGGCTGGTCGAGGGCGCGGCGCCGGCTTCGGTGCTGCTCTACGGGCCGCCGGGGACCGGCAAGACGACGTTGGCCAACCTGGTCTCGCAGGCCACCGGGCGCCGGTTCGCCGCGCTGTCCGCGCTGTCCTCCGGCGTCAAGGAGGTGCGCGGGGTCATCGACGAGGCGCGCAAGCGGCTCGGCCGCAGCGGCGAGGCCACCGTGCTGTTCATCGACGAGGTGCACCGGTTCTCCAAGACCCAGCAGGACGCGCTGCTGGGCGCGGTCGAGGACCGCACCGTGCTGCTGGTGGCCGCGACCACGGAGAACCCGTACTTCTCGGTGGTGGCCCCGCTGCTGTCCCGCTCGCTGGTGCTGCAGCTGCGCAGCCTCGACGACGACGACATCCGCGGGCTGCTGCGCCGGGCGATCGACGAGGAGCGCGGCCTGGGCGGCGCGGTGCGCCTGTCGGAGGACGCCGAGGACCACCTCGTCGCGCTGGCCGAGGGCGATGCCCGCCGCGCGCTGACCGCGCTGGAGGCCGCCGCCGAGTCGGCCGCCTCGACCGGCGGCGAGGTCATCGAGCTGGCCACCGTCGAGGCCACCGTGGACCGCGCGGCCGTGCTCTACGACAAGGGCGGCGACCAGCACTACGACGTGGCCAGCGCGTTCATCAAGTCCATCCGCGGCTCCGACGTCGACGCCGCGCTGCACTACCTGGCGCGGATGGTCGAGGCCGGGGAGGACCCGCGGTTCATCGCCCGCCGCCTGGTCGTGCACGCCAGCGAGGACGTCGGCATGGCCGATCCCACCGCGCTGCAGGCGGCGGTGGCCGCCGCGAACGCCGTGCAGCTCATCGGCATGCCCGAGGGGCGTCTCGCGCTGGCCCAGGCGACCATCCACCTGGCCACCGCGCCGAAGTCCAACGCGGTCAACACCGCCATCGACGCGGCGATGGGCGACGTGCGGGCCGGTCGGGGCGGGCCCGTGCCGCCGCACCTGCGCGACGGGCACTACTCGGGTGCGCAGAAGCTCGGCAACGCCAAGGGCTACCTGTACCCGCACGACCGCCCGGAGGGCGTGCTGACCCAGCAGTACCCGCCGGACTCGCTGGTCGGGCGGGACTACTACGAGCCGACTCCCCGGGGCGCCGAGCGCGCCCTGCACGAGCGCGTCCCGAAGCTGCGCAACATCACGCGCGGCGAGGACTGATCGCCCCGTTCGGGGCGGTAGGTTGCGCCGAGTTCATTCGAGATCGGAGGTTGTCGTGGGCAAGCGGGTTGTGGTCACCAGGGCCGTGCCGGAGGCCGCTGTCGCGGTGCTGCGCGAGGTGGCCGAGGTCGAGGTGCGCACCCAGGACCGGCCGCTGACCCGCGAGGAGCTGCACGAGGCGGTGCGCGGCGCGCACGGCGTGGTGGCGATGCTGCACGACCGGATCGACGCGGAGTTGGTCGACGCCGCGGGCCCGCAGCTGGAAGTGGTGGCCAACGTGGCCGTCGGCTACGACAACGTCGACGTGCCCGCGGTGACCTCGCGGGGCGTCACCGTCACCAACACGCCAGGGGTGCTCACCGAGGCCACCGCCGACCTGGCCTTCGGGCTGCTGCTGGTGGTCACACGCAGGCTCGGCGAGGGCGAGCGGCTGCTGCGCTCCCGCACGCCGTGGAACTTCCACCTCGGGTTCATGCTGGGCACCGGCCTGCAGGGCAAGACGCTGGGGATCATCGGCCTGGGCGGCATCGGTCGCGCGCTGGCCCGGCGCGCGCGGGCCTTCGGCATGCGCATCGCCTACTCCGGGCGCCGCCAGGCCCCGGCCGAGGTGGAGGCCGAGCTCGACGCGCAGTTCCTGTCCCAGGAGGAGCTGCTGCGCACCGCCGACGTCGTGTCGCTGCACTGCCCGCTGACCGAGCGGACCCGCCACCTCATCGACGAGGACGCGCTGCGCTCGATGAAGTCCACCGCGGTGCTGGTCAACACCAGCCGCGGCCCGGTCGTCGACGAGAGGGCGCTGGCCGCGGCGCTGCGCGAGGGCGTGATCGCGGGCGCGGCGCTGGACGTCTTCGAGAACGAGCCCGAGGTCGAGCCGGCGCTGCTGGAGCTGGACAACGTCGCGATGGCCCCGCACCTTGGGTCGGCGACCACCGAGACCCGCACCGCGATGGCCGAGCTGGCCGCGCGCAACGTCGCCGCCGTGCTCGGCGGTCACCCGGCGCTCACCGCGGTCGAGAAGTGATCTTGAGCTTCACCTGATCGATACCTCCTGGAAGGCGGGTTCCACCCGCGGTGACCAGGAGCACGACGTCGCCGTTCGCCCTCCGGACCGGGTGCGTGCCGCCGTGCCCCGCACGGGTAACCTGGCGCTCGATCAACAGGCGAGCGAGCGGCTCGGCCTGAACGGAAATGACGTGGACATTCGGGAGGGCACGTGACGCCCACGCAGATCGCCGCGCTGATCATCGCCGGAGCGTTCGTGCTGCTGGTCGTGCTGCTGGCGGTCCCGTTGATCAAGCTCGGCCGGACGCTGGACGAGACGACCAACGCGATCCGCAAGGCGCAGGAGAACACCGACCCGATCTTCACCGGCGCGAACTCCACGATCACGCACGTCAACACCCAGCTGGAGCGCGTCGACGGCATCACCGCCAACGCCAAGACCATCAGCGGCAACGTCTCGGCGTTGTCCTCGCTGTTCACAGCTACACTGGGTGGCCCGCTGGTGAAGACCGCAGCGTTTTCCTACGGGGTGAGCAAGGCGCTCAAGGCCCGACGCAAGCGGAAGCAGGAGCCCAAGGGGCGGCACTTCCGCCGCAAGAACAAAGGGGTGCGCCAGTGAAGCGCATGTTCTGGTTCGGCGCCGGGGTCGCGGCAGGGGTAGCGTTGACCCGCAAGGTCAACGAGACCACGAAGAAGGCGACCCCGACCGGCATGGCAGAGCAGGTCGGCGGAGCGGTCCGGGAGCTGGCCGGCGCCGTCGGTTCGTTCGGCGCCGAGGTGCGCGCCGGAATGCAGGAGCGGGAAGGCGAACTGCAGGACGTGGTCCGCAACCCGGACGCGGTGCAGGTCCGCCGGTTCGACGCGGAGGCCGACTCCGAAGCACGGCGAGCTCGCCGGGCGGGCCGCTGACGCGGGCGCTCCACGCGCCCTCCGGCAGGTCCGCCGCCGTGCCGTCCGACCGCTGACAACGCAATTCCCAAGGACTCCCAGTGCAGACCCACGAGATCATCCGCCGGTTCACCGAGCACTTCCGCGGCCGCGGTCACACCGTCGTGCCCAGCGCCTCGCTGATCCTCGACGACCCGACCCTGCTGTTCGTCAACGCGGGCATGGTCCAGTTCAAGCCCTACTTCCTCGGCGAGGCCCCGGCCCCGTACCCGCGCGCGACCAGCATCCAGAAGTGCGTGCGCACCGGGGACATCGACGAGGTCGGCAAGACCACCCGGCACAACACCTTCTTCCAGATGGCCGGCAACTTCTCCTTCGGCGACTACTTCAAAGAAGGCGCCATGGCCAACGCCTGGGAGCTGCTGACCAACTCCCAGGACGACGGCGGCTTCGGCTTCGACCCGGACCGGCTGTGGGTCACCGTCTTCGAGAAGGACGAAGAGGCCGCGGCGCTGTGGCAGAAGGTCACCGGGATCCCCGCCGAGCGGATCCAGACCCGCGGGCCGGAGGACAACTACTGGGACATGGGCGTGCCTGGCCCCGGCGGTCCCTGCTCGGAGATCTACTACGACCGCGGCCCGGCCTACGGCGCCGAGGGCGGCCCGGTCGTCGACGAGGACCGCTACATCGAGATCTGGAACCTGGTGTTCATGCAGGACATCAGGGGCGAGCTGGCGCCCAAGGAGGGCCACCCGCCGATCGGTGAGCTGCCCACCAAGAACATCGACACCGGCATGGGCGTCGAGCGCGTGGCCTGCCTGCTGCAGGGCGTGGAGAACGTCTACGAGACCGACCTGGTCCGCCCGGTGATCGCCAAGGCCGAGGAGCTCTCCGGCCGTCGCTACGGCGACAACGAGGAAGACGACGTGCGCTTCCGCGTCATCGCCGACCACGCCCGCTCCGGCGTGCTGCTCGTCGGCGACGGCGTGACCCCGGGCAACGAGGCGCGCGGCTACGTGCTGCGCCGCCTGCTGCGCCGCATCGTGCGCTCGGTGCGCCTGCTGGGCGTGCAGCAGCCGGTGCTGGCCGAGTTCGCCCGCGTGGTGCGCGACGCGATGGCGCCGACCTACCCGGAGCTGGTCGGCGAGTTCGACCGCATCGAGTCGGTCATGCGCAACGAGGAGGAGGCCTTCCTCGCCACGCTGACCGCCGGTTCGAAGATCTTCGACGTCGCGGTGGCCGAGACCAAGAAGACCGGTGGCGAGACGCTGGCCGGGGACAAGGCCTTCCAGCTGCACGACACCTACGGCTTCCCGATCGACCTGACCCTCGAGATGGCCGCCGAGCAGGGGCTGTCGGTCGACGAGCAGGGCTTCCGGGACCTGATGTCCGAGCAGCGCCGCCGGGCCAAGGAGGACGCCAAGTCCCGCAAGACCGGGCACGGCGACCTGTCGACCTACCGCACGCTGCTCGACCAGCACGGCACCACCGAGTTCATCGGCTACACCGACCTGCAGTCGCACAGCCGGGTGCTGGGCCTGCTGGTCGGCGGCCAGCCCGCGACCCGCGCCGCGGCCGGGACCGAGGTCGAGCTGGTGCTCGACCGCACCCCGTTCTACGCCGAGGGCGGTGGACAGATCGCCGACACCGGCAAGCTGGTCGGCCCCGGCGTGTCGGTCGAGGTCAACGACGTGCAGCGCGCGGTTCCGGGCCTGTTCGTGCACAAGGGCAAGGTCCTGGAGGGCGAGCTGGGCGTGGACACCACGCTGGAGACCGCCGTGGACCGCAACCGCCGCGAGTCCATCGAGCGCTCGCACTCCGCGACGCACCTCGTGCACGCCGCGGTGCGCAGCGCCTACGGCAAGCGCGCCGCGCAGGCGGGCTCGCTGAACTCGCCGGGCCGGATGCGCTTCGACTTCACCGCTCCCTCGGCCGTGGACGCCGACGTGCTCGCCGGGGTCGAGGAGGAGGTCAACGACTACCTGCAGACCGACGTCGAGGTCGACGCCTACACCACCACGATGGACCGGGCCATGGAGCTCGGCGCGATGGCGCTGTTCGGCGAGAAGTACGGCGACCAGGTCCGGGTGGTCGACATGGGCGACTACTCCCGCGAGCTGTGCGGCGGCACGCACGTGCCGCGCATCGGCAAGCTCGGCGTGGTCAAGCTGGTCTCGGACTCCTCGGTGGGCACCGGCGTGCACCGCGTCGAGGCGCTGGTGGGCATGGACGCCATGCGGCACATCAGCAAGGAGCACATGCTGGTCAACCAGCTCGCCGAGCAGTTCAAGGTGCCCGCCGACGACCTGCCCGACCGCATCCAGGGCGTGGTCGCCCGGCTGCGCAACGCCGAGAAGGAGCTGGCCCAGCTGCGCACCGCGCAGGTGCTCAACTCCGCGGGCGAGCTGGCCGACAAGGCCACCGACGTGCACGGCGTGACCGTGGTCGCCGAGCAGGTCCCGGACGGGGTCGACGGCGGCTCGCTGCGCGCCCTGGCCGGCGAGGTGCGCGGCCGCCTGGGCTCGCGCCCGGCGGTGGTCGCGCTGTTCTCGGCCGACGAGGGCAAGGTCAGCTTCGTGGTGGGCACCAACGAGGCCGCCCGCGACTCCGGCCTCGCGGCGGGCAAGCTGGTGCCGTCCTTCGCCGAGCAGGTCGGCGGCCGCGGGGGCGGCAAGCCGGACATGGCCCAGGGCGGCGGCTCGAACCCGGCGGGCATCACCGCAGCGGTCGGCGCGCTGCGCAAGGGCGTCGAGCAGGCGGTGGCCTGAGCGTGACCGAGCACCGGCAGGCGGATCCGGGGCCCGGACGTCGCATCGGGGTCGACGTCGGTCAGGTCCGGGTCGGCGTCGCGCTCAGCGACCCCGCGCCGATGCTGGCCACGCCGCTGGAGACGCTGCCGCGCGACGTGGAGGGCGGCCGCGACGTCAAGCAGCTCGCCGCCCTCGTCGCGGAGCACGACGTGGTGGAGGTCGTGATCGGCCTGCCCAAGACGCTGGGCGGCCGGCACGGCTCCTCCGCCGAGATCGCGCAAGGTTATGGGGATGCCCTTGCCGAACTGATCGCACCGGTGCCGGTGCGGTTCCACGACGAGCGGCTGACCACCGTGACGGCCGCCAGGAAGCTGTCCAAGCGCGGTGTCAAGGGGAAGAAGCAGCGCGCGGTGGTCGACCAGGCGGCAGCCGTGGAGATCCTGCAGGCATATTTGGACGGGCGGGGGCAGACGACACGAGAGGAACTCCCGTGACCGACGACCTCGGACTGTTCGCGGACGAACCGGGCGAGCACCGACGACGCCGCCCGGACCCCGAGCGCTTCCGCCGCCGCAAGCGGCGTCGCTGGGTGACCGCGCTGGCAGGCCTGTTCGTGCTGCTGCTGGTCGGCGGCGGCGTGGGCTACGGAGCGATGCAGATCATGCAGATCGGCTCCTACGACGACTACGAGGGCGCGGGCACCGGCACCGCGGTCATCGAGGTCAAGGCGGGGGAGACGGTCAGCGAGATCGGCTCCTCGATGAGCGAGAAGGACGTGGTGGCCAGCACCAGCGCCTTCATCGCCGCCGCGGCGGAGAACAAGCAGATCAACAGCATCCAGCCCGGCTACTACATGATGCGCAAGCAGATGTCCGGCAAGGCCGCGGTCGAGCGCATCCTCTCGGCGGACGCCAAGGTCGGCCGGGTCGAGGTCCGCGGCGGCATGCGGCTGGACGACCAGCTGGCTCCCGACGGCAAGAAGACCCCGGGCATCCTGACCATGCTGGCCGATGCCACCTGCACCAAGAACAAGAACGACTGCACGACCTCCGAGCAGATGCACGAGGCGGCGGCCACGGCCGACCTCGCCTCGCTGGGCGTGCCGGAGTGGGCGGTCGAACCGGCCTCGCAGGCCGACCCGAAGCGCAGGCTGGAAGGCCTGATCATGCCGGGCATCTACGACGTCAAGCCGGGTGCTGCGGCCGAGGACGTGCTGCGCGAGGTGCTGACCCGCTCCGCCGCGCAGATGCAGGCCGCGGGCCTGCCGCAGGCGGCGGAGGGCACCGAGCACTCGCCCTACGAGATGCTGGTCATCGGGTCGATCGTGCAGAGCGAGGGCATCACCAAGGACTTCCCGAAGGTGGCCCGGGTGATCGAGAACCGGCTCGCGCCGCCGCAGATGCGGCTGGGCATGGACTCCACGATCAACTACCCGCTGGACAAGCCCGCGCTGCTGACCGCCCCGGAGGACCGCGAGCGCCCCGGTCCGTACAACACCTACCTGAACTACGGGCTGCCGCCGACGCCGATCTCCACGGTCAGCAAGGAGGCGCTGCAGGCCGCCGAGCGTCCGGCCGAGGGCGACTGGAAGTACTTCGTGAAGTGCCAGAAGGACGGGACGTCCTGCTTCGGCAAGACGCAGGCCGAGCACGACGCGTTCATCAAGCAGGCGCAGGAGAACGGTGCGTACTGAGGCGAGCAAGGCGGCGGTGCTCGGCAAGCCGGTCGAGCACTCGCTGTCGCCGGTGCTGCACGGCGCGGCCTTCGCCGCGCTGGGCCTGACCGGTTGGACCTACGAGCGGGTCGAGGCCGACGCGGAGGAACTGGTGACCTTCGCGTCCGGTCTCGGCCCGGAGTGGGTCGGGCTGTCGGTGACCATGCCGGGCAAGCGCGCCGCGCTGCGCTTCGCCGACGAGGTCAGCACCCGCGCGGAGGCCGTGGGCGCGGCCAACACGCTGGTGCACCGGCCCGGCGGTTCCTGGTTCGCCGACTGCACCGACGTCTCCGGCGTGACCGGGGCGCTGCGCGGCGCGGGTGGTTTCAGCGGTGGCAGCAGCGGGCTGGTCCTGGGCGCGGGCGGTACCGCCGCCGCGTCCCTGGCCGCCTTCGCGGAGCTCGGCCTCACCGAGGTCGCGCTGGCGGTGCGCGAGCCCGCGCGCGCGACCGAGGCGGTGCGCACCGCCGAGCGGGTGGGCCTGCGGGTGCGGGTGGACCGGCTCGACGCGATCGCGCTCGCCGACGCGGTGGCCAGCCACGACGTGGTCGTCTCCACGCTGCCCGCGGGTGCGCTGGACGAGCGGGCCGGCGAGCTGGCCAAGGCCCGCTGCCTGCTGGACGTCGTCTACCACCCGTGGCCCACGCCGCTGGCCGAGGCGGTGGCCGCCGAGGGCGGCCGGCTGGCCACCGGCCTCGACATGCTCCTGCACCAGGCCTTCGGGCAGGTCGAGCACTTCACCGGTCGACCTGCCCCCCGCGAGGCCATGCGCGACGCCCTCGCCGAAGCCACCGGCCACCCGCTGGCGGGCGCTCTCGGCTGAAACCGCGCTTGCGCTGGCGGGGTCGCCGGGAGTGCGGGGAGCATCGGGGGATGGCCGGTGAATTCAAGCGGGACATGAACTACATCCCCACGCGCATCACCGCCGACGGCCGGGACGGCTACCCGGTGGAACCCGGGCGCTACCGGCTGGTGGTCGCCAGGGCCTGCCCGTGGGCGAACCGCTCGGTGATCGTGCGGCGGCTGCTGGGCCTGGAGCCGGTGCTGTCCATGGGCATCGCCGGGCCCACCCACGACGAGCGCAGCTGGCGCTTCGACCTCGACCCCGGCGGGGTGGACCCGGTGCTGGGCATCGAGCGGCTGCAGGAGGCGTTCCTGGCCCGCTACCCGGACTACGACCGCGGGATCACGGTGCCCGCGATCGTGGACATCCCCACCGGGCAGGTGGTCACCAACGACTTCCCGCAGATCACGCTGGACTTCACCACCGAGTGGCGCGAGCACCACCGCCGGGGCGCGCCCGAGCTGTACCCGCCGGACCTGCGCGCCGAGATCGACGAGGTCAACGACGCGGTGTTCCACGACGTCAACAACGGCGTCTACAAGGCGGGCATGGCCGGGGACCAGCAGGCCTACGAGAAGGCGCACGCGAAGCTGTTCGCCCGGCTGGACCAGCTCTCCGAGCGGCTCGCCGAGCAGCGCTACCTGGTGGGGGACACGATCACCGAGGCCGACGTGCACCTGTTCCCGACGCTGGTGCGCTTCGACGCGGTCTACCACGGGCACTTCAAGTGCAACCGGCACAAGCTCGCCGAGCTGCCGGTGCTGCGGGACTACACGCGGGACCTGTTCCAGACGCCCGGTTTCGGCGACACGATCCACTTCCCGCAGATCAAGGAGCACTACTACGTGGTGCACCGCTTCCTGAACCCCAGCGGGATCGTGCCCGCGGGCCCGGACCTGTCCTGGCTGCTGGAGCCGCACGGCCGGGAACGCCTCGGCGGCTGGCCCTTCGGCCGGGGCACCCCGCCCGGACCTCCACCGGAGTCCGAGCGGGTGCCCGCCGCCGCGTGAGCGCGGGAGAGCCTCTTCCCACCAGGAGTCCCGAGCGCTCTCCGCGCACGGGGACTGCTGATGACGAGAACCTAGTCGAGCTCGGAGCTCACCAGCTCGGCGACCTCGTCGAGCGCGGCTTCGGCGCCCTCGCCCTCGGCGGCCAGCACCACCTCGTCGCCGTGCTCGGCGCCTAGGGTCATCAGGCCGAGGATGCTGCCGGCCTCGACCGGTTCCGCGCCGTCCTTGCGGATGGTGATGGTCACTGGTTGCGCCGCTGCTGTCTTGGCCAGCAGCGCCGCGGGGCGGGCGTGCAGCCCGACCTTGCTGGCCACGGTGACGCGTCGTTCGAACATGCTGCTCCTTCATCCAGGGATGGGCCGGCGGCCCTCAGGACGTGCCGGAACCCGGCGCGGCATCATCACCGGCATTATCCGCACCGGCCCCGACCGCGTCCGCCTCGTCCTCCTCGCGACCCGGGGTGCGCAGGTTCCACCTGGTGATGACGAAGCGGAAGGTGACGTAGTAGATCACCGCGTAGACCAGGCCGATCGGGATCAGCCACAGCGAGTTCTGCGAGATGCCGAAGTTGAGCACGTAGTCGATGAACCCGGCGGAGAAGCCGAAACCGCTGTGGATGTCGAGGGCGTTGACCAGCGCGAGCGAGGTGCCGGTAAGGACCGCGTGGATCAGCAGCAGCGGCCAGGCCACGAAGATGAACGAGAACTCCAGCGGCTCGGTGATGCCGGTCAGGAACGAGGTCAGCGCCACCGAGAGCATCACGCCGCCGACGACCTTGCGCTGCTCGGGCTTGGCCGAGTGCCAGATGGCCAGCGCCGCGGCGGGCAGGGCGAACATGAAGATCGGGAAGAACCCTGTCATGAAGGTGCCCGCGGTCGGGTCGCCCTCGAAGAACCGCGCGATGTCGCCCTTCTGCCCGTGGTAGTCGCCGAAGAGGAACCACACGACGTTGTTCGGGATGTGGTGCAGGCCGAAGGGCAGCAGCAGCCGGTTGACCAGGCCGTAGACACCGCCGCCGATGACCGCCTGCTGGGTGACCGCGTTGCTGAAGGCGGTCAGCGCCGCGTCGAACAGCGGGAAGAGCAGGCCCATGATCACGCCGATGACGACCATGGACACCGCGGTCACGATCGGCACGAACCGGCGCCCGCCGAAGAAGCCGAGGTAGTCCGGCAGCTTGATGCGGTGGTAGCGCTGCCACAACCAGGCCGCGACCAGGCCGGCCACGATGCCGCCGAGCACGCCGTAGGGGCCCTTGTTGAACGACTCGTCGGCCTCGGTCCCGGTCAGCTCGAACAGCACCGCGTGCAGCACCAGGTAGCCGACCGCCGCTGACAGCGCGGTGGATCCGTCGGCCTTCTTGGCGAAGCCGATGGACACGCCGATGGCGAACAGCAGCGGCAGGTAGTCGAACAGCGAGTTGCCCGCCGCGCCGATGATGTCGGCGACCGGTTGCAGCCACGGCACGACCGAGGAGAGCCCCTCGTCGCCGAGCAGGTCGGGCTGGCCGAGCCGGGCCAGCAGCGCGGCGGCGGGCAGCACGGCGATGGGGAGCATCAGGCTCCGGCCGAGCCGCTGCAGCAGCGCGAAGCCCCTGCTGTTCCCCTTCGCCGCGGCGGCGGTGGAACTCATCCGGTTACCTCCTGATCGGATTTGCGATCCCACGTTTTCCCACGAACCCCGCCCGTACCACGGTGGTGGCCGAAAATCGCCGTCGAGTCGGGTGAAACCCGGTGCAACGGGTTGGTACTGTGCGGTCTAAACCAGTTCTGGCGAACAATGCGCCGTCACGTGAACGAGTGTCAAGACGGCCGGGTTTTCGTTGCCGCATCGACACCACCTGACGCAAGATCGTCAGGTCGCGGTCGGTCCGCGACGCAAGGACGAAGGGAGCACCGGTGGCTCAGGACAAGGCCTCCGCGATCCTGGCCGCGCTCGGCGGCGGGGACAACGTGGTGGAGATCGAGCCGTGCATCACGCGGCTGCGCTGCGAGGTCGAGGACGGTTCGAAGATCGACGAGGCGGCGTTGAAGAACGCGGGCGCGCACGGGGTGATGGTGCAGGGCTCGGTGGTGCAGGTCGTGGTTGGCCCGGAGGCGGACACGCTGGCCGGCGACATCGAGGACCTCATGTGAGCGCCGAGATCGGTAGCCCGGTGGCCGGTCTGACCGCGCCCCTCGCCGACGTGCCGGATCCGGTGTTCTCGCAGGCCATGGTCGGCCCGGGCATCGCCGTGAAGCCCACGGGAGGGAGTTCGGCGGCGGTCGCGCCGATCGCGGGCAAGATCGCCACGCTGCACCCGCACGCGTTCGTCGTGACCGGCCGGGACGGCGCCTCCGTCCTGGTGCACCTGGGCATCGACACGGTCAAGCTGCATGGCGAGGGCTTCGAGCTGCACGCGGCCAAGGGCGACCAGGTCGAGGCGGGGCAGCGGATCGTCACCTGGAACCCCACCGAGGTGGAGGAGCTCGGCTACTCCTCGATCTGCCCGGTCGTGGCTCTGGAGGCGGCCCCGGAGTCGCTCAGCGACTTCCGGGAGGACACCCAGGTCCTCCCCGGAGACCCCCTGTTCACCCTCGACACCTGACCCGGCCACCCGCCGGCGCGGTGGGTGCCCGGTCCCTTTCTCATCAGAAGTCCCGGAGCGCAGCGCTCCGGGACTTCTGATGAGAAAAGGGACCCGCGCCCCGACTCGCCGGGGTGTGTGGTTCGCGGGGATGCCGGGTGCGGTGGGCAGGGTGCTCGGCATGGTGATCTGGATCTGCTGCGGGGCGTTGGCCGGGTGGGGCGGGGGAGCGCTGGTGCGCCGGCTGCGCCGGGGCGCGCTGGTGCCCAGGACGTGGTGCGCGGTGGCCGTGGGCGCCGCCTGGGGCGCGGTCGCGCTGCGGGTCGAGGCCGGGATGCCCTGGTGGTGGGCCGGGGTGCCGCTGGCGCTGGCCTGGCTGGCCACCCTGCTCACCGCCTGCGACCTGCGCGCCGCGCGCCTCCCGGACGCGCTCACCTTGCCCGCCTACCCGGCGGCGGCCGCGCTGCTGGTCCCGGCCGCCGCGCACGAACCGCGCGTCCCGCTGGCCGCGCTGGCGGGCGTGGCGCTGTTCGCCGGGAGCTACCTCGCCGTCCGGCTGGTGCTGCCGGGCGCGATGGGTCCGGGGGACGTCAAGCTCGCCGGGCCGCTGGGCGCGCTCGTCGGTGCGGTCTCGCTGCCCGCGGTGCTCGGCGTGCTGGCGGTGGCCGCCGCGTCGACGCTGGTCGCGGCCGCGTGGCGGCGCGCGGGAGCCGTCCCGCACGGCCCGGCGATGCTGCTGCCGTCCTGGTTGGTCGCGCTGGCCGGGCCGTAGCCGCGCGCGAGCCGGGTCGTTGGCCGTGCCCAGGGTGCTTCCCACCAGATAGAACGTGGCAGGATCTATGGTGTGTTGCGCTGGATGACCGCTGGAGAATCGCACGGCCCCGCCCTCGTGGCGGTGCTGGAGGGCATGGTGTCGGGAGTCGAGGTGTCCTCGACCGACATCGCGACCCAGCTGGAGCGGCGCAAGCTCGGCTTCGGCCGCAGCCCGCGGATGAACTTCGAGGCCGACGAGCTGGAGATCATCGGCGGTGTGCGGCACGGCCGCACCCAGGGCGGCCCGATCGCGGTGCGCATCGGCAACACCGAGTGGCCCAAGTGGGAACAGGTCATGGCCGCCGACCCGGTCGACGAGGACGTGCTGGCCGGGCTGGCCCGCAACGAGCCGCTGACCCGCCCGCGCCCCGGTCACGCAGACCTCGCGGGCATGCAGAAGTACGGCTTCGACGAGGCCCGCCCGGTGCTGGAGCGCGCCAGCGCGCGCGAGACCGCCTCCCGCGTCGCGGTGGGCACCGTCGCGCGGCAGTTCCTGCGCCAGCTGCTCGGCGTGGAGATCGTCAGCCACGTGGTCAGCCTCGGCGGTGTGGACGCCACCGGGGAGGCGCTGCCCGGTCCGGACGACCTGGCCGCCATCGACGAGAACCCGGTGCGCGCCTTCGGCGAGGACGCCACCGAGCGGATGATGGCCGAGGTCGACGCGGCCAAGAAGGACGGCGACACGCTCGGCGGCGTCGTCGAGGTCATCGCCTACAACCTGCCCCCGGGCATCGGCTCGCACGTGCACTGGGACCGCAAGCTCGACGCCCGGCTGGCCGGCGCGCTGATGAGCATCCAGGCGATCAAGGGCGTCGAGATCGGCGAGGGCTTCGCCAACGCGCACCGCAGGGGCAGCGCCGCGCACGACGAGATCTACCCGGACGAGGGCGTGAACTGGGTGCGCCGGGCCAGCAACCGCGCCGGTGGCCTGGAGGGCGGCATCACCAACGGCGAGCCGCTGATCGTGCGCGCCGCCAAGAAGCCGATCTCCAGCCTGCCCCGCGCGCTGGCCACCGTGGACATGCACACCGGCGAGCCGGCGCAGGCGATGCACCAGCGCTCGGACATCACCGCCGTGCCGCGCGCCGCGGTGGTCGCCGAGACGATGGTCGCGCTGGTGCTGGCCGAGGCCGCGCTGGAGAAGTTCGGCGGGGACTCGCTGCCGGAGACCCGCCGCAACGCCGAGGGCTACCTCGCCGGGCTGCGGGAGCGCGCCGAGAAGCGGCAGGTGCGCTGATGGCTCCGCGCGCGGTCGTGGTCGGCCCGCCCGGTGCGGGCAAGACGACCATCGGCGAGCTGCTGGCCGACCGCCTCCGGGTGCCCTTCCGCGACACCGACGCCGACGTGGTCGAGCGCGAGGGGCGCGCCATCGCCGACATCTTCACCGCTGACGGCGAACCGGCCTTCCGCAAGCTGGAGGAGGAGGCCGTGGAGACCGCGCTGCGCGAGCACGACGGCGTCCTCGCCCTGGGCGGCGGCGCGGTGCTCTCCGAACGCACCCGGGCCAACCTGGCCGGGCACGCCGTGGTGTTCCTGTCGGTGGGCGTGGCCGAGGGAGCCCGCCGCACCGGGCTGTCGGTGGCGCGCCCGCTGCTGGCCGGGGTCAACCCGCGCGCCACGTTCAAGGCCCTGCTCGACGAGCGCCTTCCGGTCTACCGCTCGGTCGCCGCGGTCGAGGTCGCCACCGACGAGCTGAGCCCCGCCGAGGTCGTCGATCGGGTCGTCGACGAACTCGCCAACTGAACACGACCAAAACCGAAGGGACGGACGATGACCGAGCCGGTTCGGATCAGCGTGAACGGCCAGCAGCCCTACGACGTGGTCGTCGGCCGTGGTCTGCTCGGCGAGCTGGTCGACCACCTGCGGGACGCCTCCAGCGTCGCCCTGGTCCACCAACCGACCCTGACCACCACGGTCGAGGCGGTGCGCGAGGAGCTGACCGAGGCGGGCATCGACGCGCACCGCGTGGAGATCCCGGACGCCGAGGACGGCAAGACGCTGCAGGTCGCCGGGTTCTGCTGGGAGGTGCTCGGCAAGATCGGCATGGACCGCGATGGCGTCGTGGTCGCCTTCGGCGGCGGTGCGGTGACCGACCTGGGCGGTTTCGTCGCGGGCACCTGGATGCGCGGCGTGCGGGTCGTGCAGGTGCCCACCACGCTGCTGGGCATGGTCGACGCCGCGATCGGCGGCAAGACCGGCATCAACACCGAGGCGGGCAAGAACCTGGTCGGGTTCTTCCACGAGCCGAGCCTGGTGCTGGCCGACCTGGCGATCCTGGAAGGTCTGCCGCACAACGAGCTGCTGGCCGGGATGGCCGAGGTGGTCAAGGCCGGTTTCATCGCCGACCCGGAGATCCTGCGCATCATCGAGCAGGACCCGGAGGCCGCCGTCGACCCCACCGGCGAGGTGCTGGCCGACCTGATCCGGCGGTCCGTGCAGGTCAAGGCCGACGTGGTGGGCGAGGACCTCAAGGAGTCGCACCTGCGCGAGATGCTCAACTACGGGCACACCCTGGCCCACGCCATCGAGAAGCGGGAGCGCTACCGCTGGCGGCACGGCGCCGCGGTCAGCGTCGGCCTGGTCTTCGCCGCCGAGCTCGCTCGCGCGGCCGGCCGCCTCGACGACGAGACCGCTGACCGGCACAAGGCCGTCCTCGACCTGCTCGGCCTGCCCACCAGCTACGACCCGGACGCGCTGGGTTCGCTGATGGAGGGCATGAAATCCGACAAGAAGAACCGCAAAGGCGTGATCCGCTTCGTGGTGCTCGACGGGCTCGCCAAGATCGGCCGCCTGGAGGGCCCGGACCCGTCGCTGATCGCCGCCGCCTACTCGGCGCTGACCGGCGGCGAGGCCAAGCCGGACACGGGGGTCATGCTGTGAAGGTCCTCGTGCTCAACGGCCCGAACCTCGGGCGCCTCGGCAGCCGCGAGCCGTCGGTGTACGGCAGCACCACCTACGCCGACCTGGTCGCGATGTGCGAGGCGGCGGGAACCGACCTGGGCGTCGAGGTGGAGGTGCGCCAGACCGACCACGAGGGCGAGATGGTCGGCTGGCTGCACGAGGCCGCCGACGAGTCCTGGCCGGTGGTGCTCAACGCCGGTGCGTGGACGCACTACTCGGTCGCCGTGCGCGACGCGGCCGCGCAGCTGCGCGCCGAGCTGATCGAGCTGCACATCTCCAACGTGCACAAGCGCGAGTCCTTCCGGCACACCAGCTGCCTGTCGGACATCTCGACCGCGGTGATCTGCGGGCTCGGCGTTGCCGGGTACCCGCTGGCGATTCGCTGGGTGGCCGAGAACGCGGGGGACTAGTGGGTCGATTACGCACCGGCCTTCGCGCCGTGCTGGTCGTGCTGACCGCCTCCGGGTGCGCGGTGCCGGGATCGCCGGAGCGGGAACCGACCCGCCCCGTGCCCTCGCCGGCGTCGCTGCGGCTGGTCGGTGAGCGCGGTGGTGCCGGGGTGGTGCTCGACGGCGGTCCGGCGGCGCCGTACAACTACGGTCCCTCGGTGCTCGCGATCGACGGCGGGTACCGCGCCTGGTGGTGCAGCCAGCTGCCCGGCATCGGCCCGGCCGGCGACGACATCCTGTCGGCCGCCGGCACGTCGCCGGACTCCTTCGGCCGCGCGGTTCCGGTGTTCTCCGGCGCGCCGGGTGCTTTCGACGGGATGCACACCTGCGACCCCTCGGTGCTGCGCGCGGGCGGTGAGTTCCACCTGTACTACACCGGCGCGGCCGGGGAGCACGACCACGGCAACGCGATCGGCGCGGCCACCAGCCCCGACGGCCTGGCGTGGCGCCGCGGCGGCGAGCCGATCGCGACCGCATCGGGGCGGCAGCACCGGGCCAACACCTACGGGGCCGGTCAGCCCTCCGCGGTGCACCTGGACGGCTGGTTCTACCTGATGTTCACCGACACCACAGCGCCGGGCGCGGGGTGGAACGGCGCCGGGCAGTTCGTGATCCGTTCGCGCGATCCCGAATTCCGCACCGGCGTGCAGGAGCTGACCGCGCGGGGCTTCGTCCCGGACGCCCGGCAGCGCTCCCGCTCGGTGGTCGACGCGTTCAGCGCGGACTGGGCGTGGTCGCCCGCGCTGGGCGCCTTCGCCATCGCCCACCAGACCGACCGCGGAACCCAGATCACCTTCTGGGACCGGGATTTCACCCACCACCCCTACTCGCCGGTGACGGTCCCGGGACCGTGGCGGGAAGGCCCGGGGCTGGTGCGCGACGCCTCCGGCCACCTCCCGGTGGACCCGACCGATCCGTGCGGCCGGGTGCCGCTGGACGTGCTGCGCGCGACCGCGCTCGCACCCGCACCGACCGACATCCGGCACTACGGGGTGGACGTGGTCGACGCCAACGCGTGCGCGGACCCGCGCGATGCGGCGCGCGCTCTGGAGGGCTTCGCGGTGCCCAACGACGTGCGCACCGTGGACGTCATCGCGGACGGGCGACGGCTGCGCGTGGAGCGCCGCTCGGTCGCCGAGCGGATGGCCACCGCCGTGCTGCCGGACAGCCCGTCGGCGGTGGAACGCCTCCCCGTCGTCGCGGAGATCCGCGCCGGGGCTCCCGCGCTGCGCTCGCCCTCGGGCGAGGTCGGCCTGCTGGACAGCCGGGGACGGCTGCACGCCGTCCCGCCGGATGCGGTGGCGGCCAACGGATCCCGGATCACCGACGTGACCGCGCTCCGCTGGATGCGGCGCCTGGGCCGGTAGACCTCACGGCCCGGTGGGGACCCCGCGCTCGAGGGTCTTGACCGTGAGCTGGTGCCCGGGGATGTCCTCGGCCGCGCAGCCCTGGGCGTCGCTCATCGGCACGAACACCGAGTCGTAGGAGTGCGGCGGGTAGACGCGCAGCCCCTTGGCCGGGGTCGGTTCGCAGGTCGCGGCGTCGTAGTTGTCCACGTTGGTCAGCTCCAGCGGCGCCGAGGCCCGCTGTCCGGGCGCCAGCGAGATCGCCGCGCCCTTGCTGCCGGTGCGGAAGGCGGCGGCGCCGACCTGGTGGCCGTCCGACCCGGCCACGTAGGACACCCCGGGGAAGCCCTGCACCTCGCAGGTCCGGTCCCCGCTGTTGGTGAACACCAGCGCCTGGTGCTGCGAGCCCGCGCCCGACCCCTGGTAGCGCAGCGAGAGCTCCAGCTCGCCCACCTCGCAGGTGGTGTCGCGGGGGCTCGGCTGCGCGTCGTCCTCGGGCTGCTCGGCGCTCTCGGGGGCGGGCGCCTCGGCGGAGTCCTCGTCGGCGGGGGCCGGGGCGCCCTGCTGCTGTTGCTGCGGCTGCGGTTGTGCCTGCGGCGTGTCGATCGGCGTCATCCGCTGCGGCGCCTGCGGAACCGCACCGGTGCCGCCTGCCGAGTTCGCGCCGCCCGTCCCGCAGGCCCCCAGCCCGACGGTCAGCAGCGCCGCTGCCGCACCCACCAGAATCCTGTTGCCACTCATCGCGTCCCCTCAGTAGAACCAGAGCCTCGATCAGAAGAAGCCGTCCGTTGGACGCCTGGCCCGCCGCGAGGTTGCGTCGGTCGGGCGGTCGGTGGCCCGATCCTGGCGAACGTTGGCCTCCCGGCCACTGGCCGTCGCCCGCCTCGGGCCGCGAAGGTCGAGGTCATGATGAGCCCTGCTGCCGCACGCCGGATGCACCCCGCCTGGTGGATCGCCGCCGTGTCCTTCGTCGCCCTGTTCGGCGCCGCCGCCTTCCGCTCGGCCCCGGGCGTGCTGATGGATCCGCTGTACGAGGAGTTCGGCTGGTCGCACGGGCTGATCTCGACCGCGGTCTCGCTGAACCTGCTCCTGTTCGGGGTCACCGCGCCGTTCGCGGCGGCCCTGATGGCGCGGTTCGGCGTGCGCCGGGTGACCACCGCGGCGCTGGTGCTGGTCGCGGCGGGCAGCGGGCTGACGGTGCTGATGACCGCCTCCTGGCAGCTGATCGTCTGCTGGGGGCTGCTGATCGGCCTGGGCACCGGCTCGATGGCGCTGGCGTTCGTGTCGACCATCGTGGATCGCTGGTTCGTGGCCCGGCGCGGTCTGGTCAGCGGCCTGCTGACCGCGGCGAGCGCCACCGGGCAGCTGGTCTTCCTGCCGCTGGCCGCGGTTCTGGCCGAGCGCTTCGGCTGGCGAGCCGCCTCGCTGGTCATCGCCGCGGCCGCGCTGCTGGTGGCCGCGCTGGTCGCGCTGGTGATGCGCGAATACCCCCGCGATCTGGGGGTGTCCGCCTACGGCGCCACCGGTGACGAGCCGGAAGTCGCGCCGCAGCGCGGGAATCCGGCGCTGCTGGCGATCGGCGCGCTGCGCGAGGCCGCGCGCAGGCCGGTGTTCTGGTTGCTGGCCGGGAGCTTCGCGATCTGCGGTGCCAGCACCAACGGTCTGGTCAACACCCACTTCGTGCCGGCCGCGCAGGACCACGGGATGCCGCCGACCACGGCCGCGAGCCTGCTGGCGATCATCGGCGTGTTCGACGTGGTGGGCACCGTGGCCTCGGGATGGCTCACCGACAAGATCAACCCGCGGGTGCTTCTGGTGGCCTACTACGTGCTGCGCGGAGCCTCGCTGTTCGTGCTGCCGCAGCTGTTCGGGCCGGTCGCGGGGCCGGACATGGTGCTGTTCGTGGTGTTCTACGGCCTGGACTGGGTGGCCACGGTGCCGCCGACCATGGCCCTGTGCCGGGAGCACTTCGGGGCCAGGGCCTCGGTGGTGTTCGGCTGGGTGTTCGCCTCCCACCAGATCGGCGCGGCCGCCATCGCGGGCATCGCCGGCCTGGTCCGCGACCACTTCGGCGACTACGCCCCGGCCTGGTACGCGGCGGGCCTGCTGTGCGCCCTGGCCGCGCTCTTCAGCGCGTCGATCCCCCGCGCCACACCGAGCCCTGCGGCGCCGCCGGAGGCCGTGCGCACGGGCCGCTGATGATCGCGCGACCTGCGGTCGGGCCGGGGAGCGGCTCCGGTAGCGTCGGGAGCTATGCCCGAGGTCATCGCCCGTGCCGCCAGCGAGCGCGGCGAGCTGGTCCTGCAGCGCCGCGACGGCGCGCTGGAGCTGCGCGTCAACGGCGTGTTCGTGATGGACACCGAGCACACCGAGACCGAGCGGCTGCTGGCCGCCGAGACGCTGCGCGCGGTCGAGCGCGACCGGCTGCGCGTGCTGATCGGCGGGCTGGGGCTGGGGTTCACCCTGCGCGAGGTGCTGGCCGACGAGCGCGTCGCCGAGGCGCACGTGGTCGAGATCGAGCCCGACCTCATCGACTGGCACCGCCGCGGCCTGGTGCCGGACACCGCCGAGGCGCTGCAGGACCCGCGCACGCGGGTGAGCGCGGGCGACGTCGCCGAGGTGCTCGGCGAGCAGGAGCCCTGCGACGTGCTGCTGCTCGACGTCGACAACGGCCCGGACTTCCTGGTCTACGAGGACAACTCGGCGCTGTACGAGGCAGCGTTCCTGCGCCGCTGCGCGGGCGCGCTCGCGCCGGGCGGCACGCTCGCGGTCTGGTCGGCCGACACCTCGGAGCCGCTGCTGGCCGCGATGCGCGAGGTGTTCGGCGAGTGCGCCGAGCTCGCGATCCCGGTCTCCCTGGGCCGGCGGGAGACCACCTACCACCTATTCGTCTCCCGCAAGCAGGTCGAGTTCGAGCAGGCTGGGTTCGAGGACTCCTTCGAGCACCAGTAGCCGACGCTTGGCCGGGACGCCCGGCCCGAAGCCGCCCAGCCCGCCGCCGCTGGCCAGCACCCGGTGGCAGGGCACGATCAGCGGCACCGGGTTGGACCCCATGATCGAGCCGACCGCGCGGGTGGCCTCGGGTCGCCCGGCCAGCTCGGCGAGCTCCTTGTAGCTCACCGTCCGCCCGTAGGGCACCAGGTCGACCAGGGTGCGCAGCACGTGCGCCCGCAGCCCGTCGAGCTGGTCCCAGTCGACGGGCAGGTCGAACTCGGTGCGCTCGCGCGCGAAGTACTCCCCGAGCTGCCCGGCCGCCTCGGCGGCCAGCCCACCGGGCTCCGCGCCGGGATGCTCCGGCAGCACCTCGCCGGGGCCGTCGAAGGCCACCGCCCGCACGCCGCGCGGCCCGGCCACCACGGTGATCTCGCCGACCGGACCGGAGACCGAGCTCCACGTCAGTTCCACGCGGCAACCCTAGCGGCCCGCACCGACAGCGCTTGACCTGCGCGAAGCCGGTGGCGGCTTTGCGCAATGCGGTCGGCGAGCCAGGTCGGTCCGCCGTTCTCCGGGTTAGGCTGCCCAGCATGTCCGACACGCACGCCCACCGACGAGACGCACTGCGCGGCCACCTGCGGGAGCAGGAGCTGGACGCGATCCTGGTGACGGATCTGCTCAACATCCGCTACCTCACCGGCTTCACCGGGTCGAACGCCGCGCTGCTGGTGCACGCCGCCGACGAGCCCGGCGCCGAGCGCCGCACCGTCTTCTGCACCGACGGCCGCTACCTCACCCAGGCCGAGGCGCAGGTGCCCGATCTGGAGCGCGTCATCGACCGGGCCAGCGACCTGGCGCTGGCCAAGCGGCTCGGCGAGGCCGGTGGTGGTGACCGCGTCGGGTTCGAGAGCCAGCACGTCACCGTCGACGGCCGCGACGCGCTCGCGGGCGAGGCGGGCTCGACCGAGCTGGTGCGCGCGCCCGGCCTGGTGGAGGCGCTGCGGCTGATCAAGGACGAGACCGAGGTCGACGCCCTGCGGATGGCCTGCGCCGCCGCCGATCGCGCGCTGGCCGAACTCGTCGAGCACGGCGGGCTGCGGCCGGGGCGCACCGAGCTGGAGGTGGCCCGCGAGCTGGAGGCCCGGATGCTCGACCACGGCGCGGCCGGCCCCTCGTTCGACACGATCGTGGCCACCGGGGCGAACTCGGCGGTGCCGCACCACCGGCCCACCGACGCGGTGCTGGCCGCGGGCGACTTCGTGAAGATGGACTTCGGCGCGCTCGTCGACGGCTACCACTCGGACATGACCCGCACCGTCGTGCTGGGCAAGGCGGCCGACTGGCAGCGCGAGATCTACGAGCTGGTGCGCGCCGCGCAGGCCGCCGGGCGCGCCGCGGTGCAGGTCGGCACCGAGGTGCGCGAGGTGGACGCCGCGGCGCGACAGGTGATCGCCGACGCCGGTCACGGCGAGCGCTTCCTGCACGGGCTCGGGCACGGCGTCGGCCTGGAGATCCACGAGGCACCCGCGTTGTCCCAGCGAGGGGACGGTAGAATCGCCGACGGGATGGCGGTCACCGTCGAGCCCGGCGTCTACCTGCCGGGGCAGGGCGGGGTCCGCATCGAGGACACCCTGGTCGTGCGCTCCAGCGCGCCGGAGCTCCTCACCTTGACGGCCAAGGAGCTCGTCGAAGTCTGACGCACGACCAGTGCGCCCGCACGAGCCGGGACCCGCTTTCGGTCCGGCAACACCCGAGCCATCACCACAGGAGAACCCCCACGTGGCCACCACGAACGACCTGAAGAACGGACTGGTGCTCAACCTCGACGGCCAGCTGTGGTCCGTCGTCAACTTCCAGCACGTCAAGCCGGGCAAGGGCGGCGCCTTCGTGCGCACCACCCTGAAGAACGTCCTCTCCGGCAAGGTGGTGGACAAGACGTTCAACGCCGGAGTGAAGGTCGACACCGCGAACGTCGACCGCCGGGAGATGACCTACCTCTACAACGACGGCTCGGACTTCGTGTTCATGGAGCCCGACACCTACGACCAGGTCGCCGTGTCGGCCGACATCGTCGGGGACGCCGCGAAGTTCATGCTGGAGAACAGCGAGGTGGTCGTGGCCCGGCACGAGGGCGAGCCGCTCTACGTCGAGCTGCCGGCCTCGGTCGAGCTCGTCGTCGAGCACACCGACCCGGGCGTGCAGGGCGATCGCTCCACCGGTGGCACCAAGCCCGCCACTCTGGAGACCGGCGCCGAGGTCCAGGTCCCGCTGTTCCTCAACACCGGCGACAAGGTGAAGGTCGACCCGCGCGACGGCCGGTACCTCAGCCGCGTCAACTCCAAATGAGCGCGTGCCCCGCGGCTGCGGCACGCCCTCCGGTCGAAAAGAGGTTGTGACGTGGCGGGTGCGCGAAGCAAGGCGCGCAAGCGCGCGATCGATTTCCTGTACGAAGCCGACCAGCGGGACGCCGACCCGGTGACGCTGCTGGCCGACCGCGTCGGCGAGCCCGAGGTGCCGCCGGTGCACGAGTACGCGGTCAAGCTCGTCGAGGGCGTCCGCGAGCACCAGGAGCGCATCGACGAGGTGCTCTCCCAGCACCTCGAGGGCTGGACGCTGGACCGGCTGCCGGTGGTGGACCGCGCCGTCCTGCGCCTGGGGGTCTACGAGCTCCTGTGGTGCGCCGAGGACGTGCCGCCGGTGGTGGCCGTCGACGAGGCCGTGGAGCTGGCGCGCTCGCTGTCCACCGACGACTCGCCGCGGTTCGTCAACGGCGTGCTGGGCCGCATGTCCAACATCGCCTCGAGGCTGCGCAAGACGATCAAGGCCGAGGAGCAGCAACCGGTCGACTGACCCGGTGACACGACGAGGGCCCCCGCCACCAGGCGGGGGCCCTTCGCGCGGAGCGACGCCGGCGCGGCCTGACTTCTTTCATCAGAAGTCCCGGCTTCCGCCGATGGACTTCTGATGAAAGAAGTCAGCCCGCCTCGACGCCCGGGTAGGGGCGCCCGGCGTCGCCGGGCGCCCCGCGGGCCGTTGTGGGAGTTCTCACTCCTCGCGGGCCGGACGCGCCTCCGGGGGAAGCACGCCCCAGTCGATGAGCTGCTCGGTGAGCTCGCCCGGCGTCATGTCGTAGATGATCGCCAGGGATCGCAGGTCCTCGGTGCGGATGGACAGCACCTTGCCGTTGTAGTCACCGCGCTGGCTCTGGATCGTCGCCGCGTAGCGGGCCAGCGGGCCCACCTTCTCCGCGGGAAGCTGCTGCAGCCGCTCCAGGTTGATGACAACCTTGGTCGCCGGCTCGGCACCGGAGGGCACGCGGCCCTCCGGCAGCAGTTCCGCGACCGGAACCCCGTAGAAGTCGGCCAGCTCGGCCAGCTTCTGCACGGTCACCGCTCGGTCGCCTCGCTCGTAGGAACCGACGACCACGGCCTTCCACCGTCCGCCAGACTTCTGCTCGACGCCGTGCAGCGACAGACCCTGCTGCTGGCGGATGGCGCGGAGTTTGCTGCCCAGCGCCTTGGCGTAGTCGCCCATGTGGCGTTTCTCCGTTCGTTCGCCCCGTCAGCCGATAGTGCCGACCGGGGAGCAAAGCTCAGATCGATACGGAGAGTAATCTTCGCTCGTGAGCGTCACCAGGTCAAGTTGGTCTTGGACGCGAATGTGGCGAGCACCAACACACCACCCGGTCGATTGACCTCTCAGCACTGATAGCGTACTGGTCAGCGCCGCGATCCGCGATCCTGACCGGAGCCGCGATTGCGGGGCAGGTCACACACCATCCTTTAAGGACCCGTCCAGTGAGGCGGGGAAGGAGGTCGAACCGTGGCGTCACGCCATCAGGCGGACGCGGCGGACCCGGCGGGGCAGCGGGAGCTGCTCTCCGCCGGTGACGTTGCGCGCACGATCGCCCGAATCGCCCATCAGATCATCGAGAAGACCGCGCTGGACACCGGCGACGACAGCGTGGTGCTGCTGGGCGTCCCCACCAGGGGGACTCCGCTGGCCACCCGGTTGGCTGACAAGATCGCCGACTTCAGCGGCGTTTCGGTGACCACCGGAACCCTCGACATCACCCTGTTCCGCGACGACCTGCGCAAACGGCCCAACCGGCCGCTGGAGCCGACCAGCCTCCCGCCGGGCGGCATCGACGGCAAGCTGGTCGTGCTGGTCGACGACGTGCTCTTCTCCGGCCGCACCGTGCGCGCCGCCCTCGACGCCCTGCGGGACCAGGGTCGCCCCCGGGCCGTGCAGCTGGCGGTGCTGGTCGACCGCGGGCACCGCGAGCTGCCCATCCGCGCCGACTACGTGGGCAAGAACATCCCGACCTCGCGCAGCGAGGACGTGGCGGTGCGCCTGGCCGAGACCGACGGGGCCGACCGCGTGGTCATCGACCGGCCCGAGTCCAGGGAGGACGTGTGATGCGCCACCTGCTGTCCGCCGAGGACCTGGACGCCGGGACCGCCTCGGCCGTGCTCGACACCGCCGACACGCTCAAGCAGACGCTGCTGGGGCGCGAGGTGAAGAAGCTGCCCACGTTGCGCGGGCGCACCGTGGTGACGCTGTTCTACGAGAACTCCACCCGGACCCGGGTGTCCTTCGAGGTCGCCGGGAAGTGGATGAGCGCCGACGTGATCAACGTCTCGGCGTCGAGCTCCTCGGTCGGCAAGGGGGAGTCGCTGCGCGACACCGCCCTGACCCTGTCGGCCGCGGGCGCGGACTGCGTGATCATCCGCCACCCGGCCTCCGGCGCCGCGCACCGCCTGGCCGGCTGGCTCGAGGACGAGGGCACCCAGGTCGTCAACGCCGGTGACGGGATGCACGAGCACCCCACCCAGGCGCTGCTGGACGCCGCGACCCTGCGCGAGCGCCTCGGCGAGATCGCCGGGCGCCGCATCGGCATCGTCGGCGACGTGCTGCACAGCCGGGTGGCCCGCTCCAACGTGCACCTGCTGCGCACCCTGGGCGCCGAGGTCGTGCTCGTCGCGCCGCCGACGCTGGTGCCCACCGGGGTCGAGCGCTGGGGCGCGGGGGTCCGGCACGACCTGGACGCCGAGCTGCCGAAGCTGGACGCGGTGATGCTGCTGCGCGTGCAGGCCGAGCGGATGCACGGCGGGTTCTTCCCGTCGGCGCGCGAGTACTCGATCGCCTACGGCCTCAACGAGGCGCGGCTGGCCAAGCTGCCCGAGCACGCCGTCGTGCTGCACCCGGGCCCGATGCTGCGCGGCATGGAGATCGCGCCGTCGGTGGCCGATTCCGACCGCGCCGCCATCACCCAGCAGGTCGGCAACGGCGTGCACGTGCGGATGGCGGTGCTCTACCACCTGCTGGCCGGAGAGGAGATCGCGGCATGACCCGGGTGTTGCTCAACGGGGTTCGGCCCTACGGGGAGGGTGAGCCGGTCGACGTGCTCATCGAGGGCGAGACGATCGTCGAGATCGGCGCGAGCCCGCAGGCCGACGCCGACGAGATCGTCGACGGTGGCGGCAAGGTCCTGCTGCCCGGCTTCGTGGACCTGCACACGCACCTGCGCGAGCCGGGGCGCGAGGACGCCGAGACCGTCGAGACCGGTTCGATGGCCGCGGCCCTGGGCGGCTACACGGCGGTGTTCGCGATGGCCAACACCGATCCGGTGGCCGACAACGCCGTGATCACCGAGCACGTGTGGCGCCGGGGCCGGGAGGTCGGCCTGGTCGACGTGCACCCGGTCGGGGCGGTCACCGTCGGCCTGGGCGGCGAGAAGCTCGCCGAGCTGGGCACCATGCGGCACTCCGCGGCCGAGGTCCGCGTGTTCTCCGACGACGGCAAGTGCGTGCACGATCCCCTGATCATGCGCCGCGCGCTGGAGTACACCCGCTCCTTCGGCGGGCTGGTCGCCCAGCACGCCGAGGAACCGCGGCTCACCGCGGGCGCGCAGGCGCACGAGGGCGACAACGCCGCTCGGCTGGGCCTGGCCGGCTGGCCCGCGCCCGCCGAGGAGTCCATCGTCGCCCGCGACTGCCTGCTTGCCGGGCACACCGGGGGCTCGCTGCACGTCTGCCACGTCTCGACCGAGGGCACCGCCGAGATCCTGCGCTGGTGGAAGTCCCGCGAGGCGGCCGGGCAGGTCTCGGCCGAGGTCACCCCGCACCACCTGCTGCTGACCGACGAGCGGTTGAGCACCTACGACCCGGTCAACAAGGTCAACCCGCCGCTGCGCACCGACGCCGACGCCGAGGCGCTGCGCCGCGCGCTGGCCGACGGCACCGTGGACTGCGTGGCCACCGACCACGCGCCGCACGCCGCGCAGGACAAGGACTGCGAGTGGTCCACGGCCAAGCCCGGCATGCTCGGCCTGCAGACGGCCCTGGCCATCGTGACCCGCACGATGGTGCGCTCCGGCCTGCTGGACTGGCGCGGCGTCGCCAGGGTGATGTCCGAGCGGCCCGCCGAGATCGCCGGGCTGACCGGCCAGGGCCGCCCGATCGCCGAGGGCGAGCCGGCCAACCTCGCCCTGGTCGACCCGGAGGCCGAGTGGACCGTGCGCGCCGCCGAGCTCGCCAGCCTGGGCCAGAACTCGCCCTTCGAGGGCATGCGCCTGCCCGGACGGGTGGTCGCCACGCTGCTGCGCGGCCAGGTCACGGCGCACGAGGGCAAGGTGAGGCGCTGATGGAACGCACGCTGTGGGTGCTGGCGATAGCCGCGCTGGCGGCCCTGGTCTTCTTCGGGATGCGCCGCGGCTGGCTGGCCCGGGCCCGACGACAGAGCGCCGAGCTGCCCGCGTTCCCGACCCCGCCCGCCGAACCCGGCGAGGAGGCCCTGCCCGCCGAGACCGGCATGTACGTCGGCACCACCAAGGCCGATGACTGGCAGGACCGCGTCGCGGTGGGCGACATCGGGCATCGCGCCAACGGCACCGCTCGGCTGCACGACCGGGGTGTGCTCATCGAGCGAGACGGCGCGAGCGCGCTGTGGATCCCCGCTGAGTCGGTGGTCGACGCCCGCCTGGACCACAAGCTGGCGAACAAGGTCGTTCCAGGAGCGGGCCTGGTGGTGGTGACCTGGCGGCTCGGCGATCACTTGCTGGACACCGGCTTCCGCGGCGACGACAAGCAGGCCCAGACCGGATGGGTCGAGGCGATCCGCGCCCTGGCGCCCGCCGACGACGTCGCGCGCAGCGAAGCCCGAACCGAGACGACTCGCGAACGCGATTCGCGGCAGGAGGAGAAATGACCGCGCACAACCCGGCCGCGCTGGTGCTGGAGGACGGCCGGATCTTCCGCGGGGAGGCCTACGGCAAGGTGGGCAGGACCCTCGGTGAGGTCGTGTTCACCACCGGCATGACCGGTTATCAGGAAACGCTGACCGACCCCTCGTACCACCGCCAGATCGTGGTGCAGACCGCACCGCAGATCGGCAACACCGGCTGGAACGACGAGGACGACGAGTCCAGCCGCATCTGGGTGGCCGGCTACGCGGTGCGCGAGCCCGCGCGCCGCGCGTCGAACTGGCGCGCCACCCGCAGCCTGGACGACGAGCTCGACCGGCAGGAGATCGTCGGGATCTCCGGCATCGACACCCGCACGCTGACCCGGCACGTCCGCGAGCTGGGCGCCATGCGCGGCGGCATCTTCTCCGGGCCCGAGCTGGGCACCGACGAGCAGATGGTCCAGGCGGTCCGGGCGGGCGACGAGATGGTCGGCGCCTCGCTGGCCGGTGACGTCACCACCGCCGACCCCTACGTGATCCCGGCGGCGGGCGAGAAGCGCTTCACCGTGGTCGCCCTGGACATGGGCATCAAGGCGAACACGCCGCGGATGATGGCCGAGCGCGGCATCGAGATCCACGTGCTGCCGCTGACCTCGACCATGGACGAGATCCTGTCGGTCTCCCCGGACGGGCTGTTCCTGTCCAACGGCCCCGGCGACCCGGCCACCACCGGCGCGCAGGTCGAGCTGACCCGCCAGGCCCTGGACCGGAAGCTCCCGCTGTTCGGCATCTGCTTCGGCAACCAGGTGCTCGGTCGCGCGCTGGGCCGCGGCACCTACAAGCTGCGCTACGGCCACCGCGGGATCAACATCCCGGTCATCGACCACGAGACCGGACGGGTCGCGATCACCGCGCAGAACCACGGCTTCGCCGTCGAGGGCGAGCCCGGCGAGGAGTTCGACACCGACTTCGGCCGCGCGGTGGTGTCCCACCACTGCGCCAACGACGGCGCCGTCGAGGGCCTGCGCCTGCTGAACGCTCCGGCGTTCTCCGTCCAGTACCACCCCGAAGCGGCTGCGGGTCCGCACGACGCCGCGCCGCTGTTCGATCGTTTCGTGGACCTCATGTCGGAATCGAGCAAGTCATGAACTGCGTTGTGCCGAGCCGAGTCGTACACAACGGACCCTCAGAGGAGCGTGACGTCGAGCAACCTGCGGCGACCTCGGGACGAGGTGTGCCGCCCAACGTCACCACCACTGTGAATCGCGGAGAGGCGGTACTGCGCTGATGCCCAAGAGGACCGACATCGAGCACGTTCTGGTCATCGGTTCCGGGCCGATCGTCATCGGCCAGGCGTGCGAGTTCGACTACTCCGGCACGCAGGCGTGCCGGGTGCTGCGGGAAGAGGGCATCCGCGTCTCGCTGGTGAACTCCAACCCGGCCACGATCATGACCGATCCCGAGTTCGCCGATGCCACCTACATCGAGCCGATCACCCCGGAGTTCGTGGAGAAGGTGATCGACGCCGAGCGCCCGGACGCGATCCTGGCGACGCTGGGCGGACAGACCGCCCTGAACACGGCGATCGCGCTGCACGAGCGCGGGGTGCTGGAGAAGTACGGCGTGGAGCTCATCGGCGCCGACGTCGACGCGATCCAGCGCGGCGAGGACCGGCAGATGTTCAAGGACATCGTGCGCTCGGTCGGCGGCGAGGTGCCCGAGTCCAAGGTGTGCAACTCGATGGACGAGGTGCGCTCGTTCGTCGAGCGCTGCGGCCTGCCGGTGGTCATCCGCCCCAGCTTCACCATGGGCGGGCTCGGCTCCGGCATGGCGCACACCGAGGAGGAGCTCGAGCGGATGGCCTCCTTCGGGCTGGCCGAGTCCCCGGTGCACGAGGTGCTCATCGAGGAGAGCGTGCTCGGCTGGAAGGAGTACGAGCTCGAGCTGATGCGCGACAACGCCGACAACGCGGTCGTCATCTGCTCGATCGAGAACGTCGACCCGATGGGCGTGCACACCGGCGATTCGGTGACCGTGGCCCCGTCGATGACGCTCACCGACCGCGAGTACCAGCACATGCGCAACGTCGGCCTGGACGTGCTGCGCGAGGTCGGGGTGGACACCGGCGGCTGCAACATCCAGTTCGCCTTCAACCCGCGCACCGGCCGGATGGTCGTCATCGAGATGAACCCGCGGGTGTCGCGCTCCTCGGCGCTGGCCTCGAAGGCCACCGGGTTCCCGATCGCCAAGATCGCCGCGAAGCTGGCCGTGGGCTACCGGCTCGACGAGATCCAGAACGACATCACCGGCGAGACCCCGGCGAGCTTCGAGCCCACGCTCGACTACGTCGTGGTCAAGGTGCCGCGGTTCGCCTTCGAGAAGTTCCCGGGCGCCGACACCGAGCTGACCACGACGATGAAGAGCGTCGGCGAGGCGATGTCGGTGGGCCGCAGCTTCTCCGAGGCCATGGGCAAGGCCCTGCGCTCGATGGAGACCAAGTCCACCGGCTTCTGGACCCGGCCGGATCCCGAGGGCGCCACCGCGGAGTCCGCCCTGCAGGCCCTGCGCACCGCACACGACGGCCGGCTGTACACCGTCGAGCGCGCGCTGCGGCTGGGTGCGACCGTGGAGCAGGTGCACGAGGCCTCCGGGATCGACCCGTGGTTCGTCGACCAGATCGCGGCGTGGGTGGAGCTGCGCGCCGAGCTGGTCGACGCGCCGGTGCTCGACGCCGCGCTGCTGCGCCGGTGCAAGCGGGCCGGCCTGTCGGACAAGCAGATCGCCGCGATCCGGCCGGAGCTGGCCGGTGAGGACGGGGTGCGCGCGCTGCGCCACCGCCTGGACGTGCGGCCGGTGTACAAGACGGTCGACACCTGCGCGGCCGAGTTCGCCGCCAAGACCCCGTACCACTACTCGGCCTACGAGTCCGACCCGGCGGCCGAGTCCGAGGTCACCGAGCAGCGGGACAAGCAGAAGGTGATCATCCTCGGGTCCGGACCGAACCGCATCGGCCAGGGCATCGAGTTCGACTACTCCTGCGTGCACGCCGCGATGGCGCTGCGCGAGGCGGGGTACGAGACGGTGATGGTCAACTGCAACCCGGAGACCGTCTCCACCGACTACGACACCTCCGACCGGCTCTACTTCGAGCCGCTGACCTTCGAGGACGTCCTGGAGGTCGTGCACTCCGAGCAGCGCTCGGGCGACGTGGCCGGGGTGATCGTGCAGCTGGGCGGCCAGACCCCGCTGGGCCTGGCCAAGCGGTTGTCGGACGCGGGCGTGCCGGTGGTGGGAACCACGCCGGAGGCCATCCACCTGGCCGAGGAGCGCGGCGCGTTCGGCGACGTGCTCGCCGGCGCCGGGCTGCCCGCGCCGAAGTACGGCACCGCCACCTCGTTCGAGGGCGCCAAGCGCATCGCCGACGAGATCGGCTACCCGGTGCTGGTGCGGCCGTCCTACGTGCTGGGCGGGCGCGGCATGGAGATCGTCTACGACGAGCCCTCGCTGGAGAACTACATCGCCCGGGCCACCGAGGTCACCCCGGAGCACCCGGTGCTGGTGGACAACTTCCTCGACGACGCGATCGAGATCGACGTCGACGCGCTCTGCGACGGCACCGACATCTACCTCGGCGGCGTGATGGAGCACATCGAGGAGGCCGGCATCCACTCCGGCGACTCGGCCTGCGCGCTGCCGCCGATCACCCTGGGCCGCCAGGACATCGAGAAGGTGCGCCGCTCCACCGAGGCGATCGCCAAGGGCATCGGCGTGTCGGGCCTGCTCAACGTGCAGTACGCGCTCAAGGACGACGTGCTCTACGTGCTGGAGGCCAACCCGCGCGCCTCGCGCACGGTGCCGTTCGTGTCCAAGGCGGCCGCCGCCCCGCTGGCCAAGGCCGCGGCTCGGATCATGCTCGGCGCCAAGATCGCCGACCTGCGCGCCGAGGGCCTGCTTCCCGCCGAGGGCGACGGGGCGGACCTGCCGATCGACGCGCCGGTGGCGGTCAAGGAGGCCGTGCTGCCCTTCCACCGCTTCCGCACCCGCGAGGGCGTGGGCGTGGACTCGCTGCTCGGGCCGGAGATGAAGTCCACCGGTGAGGTCATGGGCCTGGACACCTCGTTCGGCCAGGCCTTCGCCAAGTCCCAGGCCGGTGCCTACGGTTCGCTGCCGACCTCGGGCAAGGTGTTCGTCTCGGTGGCCAACAAGGACAAGCGCTCGCTGGTCTTCCCGGTCAAGCGGCTGGCCGACCTCGGGTTCGAAATCCTGGCCACCACGGGTACTTCCGAGGTGCTGCACCGCAACGGGATTCCGTCCACGGTGGTCGGAAAGCACACCGAGTCCTCCGACGGGCACCGCGACATCGTCGAGCTGATCAAGTCCGGCGAGGTCGACATGGTCATCAACACCCCCTACGGCAACCCGGGTCCGCGGGTGGACGGCTACGAGATCCGCACGGCCGCGGTCTCCCGCGACATCCCCTGCATCACCACGGTGCAGGGCGCGGCCGCGGCGGTGCAGGGCATCGAGGCGGCCATCGGTGGCAACATCGGGGTCCGGCCGCTGCAGGCGCTGCAGGCGGCCCTGCGTCAAGGTGGTGAGTGATGGTCCAAGACCCGCTGCGCGCCGGGTTCGGCGAGCGGCTCGCGGCCGGGGTCGCCGAGCGCGGCCCGCTGTGCGTGGGCATCGATCCGCACCCGTCGCTGCTGCACGCCTGGGGTCTCGACGAGACCCCGGGCTCGGTGGAGCGCTTCGCGATGACCGCGGTGGAGGCCCTGGCCGGTGAGGTCGCGGTGCTCAAACCGCAGTCGGCGTTCTTCGAGTGCTACGGCTCGGCGGGCGTGGCGGTGCTGGAGCGCGTGATGCGCGAGGCCCAGTCCGCCGGCGCGCTGGTGCTGCTGGACGTCAAGCGCGGCGACATCGGCTCGACGATGACCGCCTACGCGATGGCCTACCTCGACGAGCACTCCCCGGTCTCGGCCGACGCCATCACGGTCTCGCCGTACCTGGGCTACGGCTCGCTGGCCCCGGCCATCGGCATCGCCGAGCAGAACGGGCGGGGCGTGTTCGTGCTGGCCCGCACCTCCAACCCGGAGGGCGCCGGCCTGCAGCAGTCGGTGCACGGCAGCGGCGACTCGATCGCCCAGTCCATCGTGGACTCGGCGGCCGAGAGCAACCGGGGCAAGGCCCCGCTGGGGCACGTGGGCGTGGTCGCGGGCGCCACGATCCCCCCGGGCGAGCTGGACTTCTCCAGCCTCAACGGCCCGATCCTGGCCCCCGGCCTGGGCGCCCAGGGCGCCACGCTCAAGGACCTCAAGGCGGTCTTCGGCAGGGCGCTGCCCAACGTCCTGCCCACGACCAGCCGGGACGTCCTGCGCCACGGCCCGAACGGCCTCCGCGAGGCCGCCACGAGGATCAAGCACGACCTGGCCCTGATGCTCAACCCCTGAGCCCCGGCCGCAGCACGGAGGAGTCCCCGACGCGCCCGCCGCGTCGGGGACTCCTCCGCTCGAGGGGCGCGCATCGCTCCGGCAGGCGAACGCGCAGGGAGTACAGCCGGGTGATCTGCACGCCGCTCCGGTTGTCATCGCTGACCAGCTACATCAGCCGGGAGCCGTCCGGGTCCCTCGGTCCGAGCGCCATCCCCTCGACGTTGTCCAGCAGCGGGTTCGGCTGTCGTTGGTGGTGCGGCACCGCGCCGGGCGTCCCGGCCGGGCAGTCGCCGAGGGCGAGCAGTTCCGCGCTGTGCACGAACGAGAACGCGGGTTCGTTGGCCAGCGAGGCGGTTCCGGTGACGTCCTTGTCGTCGCTGAGCATCAGCTCGGAAACGCGAACGGTGTTGCCCGAACCTTCGACGTACTGCCGCTCCAGCGCGACCAGCCGGTCCTTGTCGACCACCGCGAGCTCCGCGAGGTAGAGCCCGGGAGCGGTCTGGTAGGCGTACTGCTGATCGGGGGACGCAGTTCCCGCCGGGTTCTCCGCGGTAGCGCTGGATTCGTATCCGGTTGCGCCCCGCGTGGTCGCCATCGCCGTCGAGCGGCGCTTCCCATCCCGCGTAGAGGTAGCGGCCATCCGGGGTGGCGGCGAGCGCTTCGATGGTGCGTCCGCGTTGCGCGCCGCCTCGGCGGCGCCGAGCTGTCCGGGAGCGGCAGCTTCGCGCATCGATTTCGGCGTGCGGCCGGAGTTCGGCGTCGTCGAGCAGGTGCCGGTAGAGCAGCTGGAGATCGTCGTGCGAGCGGTCGTCGTCTTCCTGCGCCTTGAACCTGAACACGATGTCCATCCGACCGTCCCCAGCTGGATAGGAGCACGAACCGCTTCAACGATCCCATGATCCGGTTCCGGGACGAGGTGGTTCCCGCTGATCGGCCCGGGATTCACCTGCGCGTCGCAGTCCTGTCCGGTTCCCGCCCCGGGGGCATCACCCGTCGGTAAAGATCCGGTTGAGCGTGATCACCCGAGGTCCGGCAGGTCGTTCACGGGGATGGTGTAGCCCGATAGGGTTATGCGGGTGACGGGTTCGGAGGGTTGATGACCGACGTTGCTGTGCTGCTGGGCGGTCGGTACCGGCTCGGGTCGCGCTTGGGCAGCGGTGGGATGGCCGACGTGCACCGGGCGATGGACACCCGCCTGCAGCGGGTCGTCGCGGCGAAGGTCTTCCGGTCGTCCTCGGACGAGCTGGGCCGGCGGCGCTTCGCCGAGGAGGCCCGCATCCTGGCCGGCTTGAGCCACCCCGGTCTGGTCACCGTGCACGACTTCAGCGCCGATGAGGACGAGCTGTTCCTGATCATGCAGTTGGTCGAGGGCGGCACGCTGGCCGACGCGGTGGATCAGGGGCCGATGGACCCCGAGCACGTCGCCGACATCGGCGGCAAGCTCGCCGACACCCTCGCCCACGTGCACGACAACGAGATCGTGCACCGCGACGTCAAACCGACCAACGTGCTGATCGGGAACGACGCCCGCGCGTTCCTGGCCGATTTCGGCGTCTCCCGGCTGGCCGACGCCGCGGGCAGGCTCACCGGCTCCGGCCAGGTCGTGGGCACCACCACCTACATGGCCCCGGAGCAGGTCTCGGCGGGCGAGGTGGGTTTCGCCGCCGACGTCTACTCCCTGGGGCTGGTGCTGCTGGAGTGCGTGACCGCCCGCGTCGAGTACCCGGGAGGTCCGAACGCCGCCGCGGCCCGGTTGGTGCGCCCGCCGCAGGTCCCGCAGGCGATCCCGTCGCGGCTGCGCCGCGGGTTGCAGGCGATGCTGACCACCGACCCGTCGCGCCGCATCACCGCCGAGCAAGCAGGCGACCTGCTCAACGGCCGGACCACCGAGGTGCTGCGCCCGATCCAGCCCCTCCCGCCGCCGGTGGTCCCGCGACCGCGCGCGCCGCAGCGCCCGCCGACGGGATCGCTGCCGGTCGCGCAGCCGAGCCCGAAGCGCCCGGTGGTGCCGATCGCGGCGAGCCTGGCCGTGCTGGTCGCGCTGGCGTCGCTGCTGGTCGCGCTGTGGCCGGAGGGCGAGGTCGAGGAGCTCCCGCCGGTCCAGGGGCCGCCGGGCGTGGAGCGGTTGCCGGTGGACATCGCGAACCTGGAGAGGGCGGTGCAGCAGTGATCCGCCTGCTGCCGGCCGCTCTGGTGCTGCTCGCGGCGGCCGGGTGCGCGGGCGAGTCGATGCAGCCGAAGGTCCGCCAGCAGCTCCACGCGCGGGTGGCCGAGCTGAAAACCGCTGCGATGTCCCATGATCGGGCCGGTGCCGAGGTCGCGCTGACGAGCCTGCACCGCGAGATCGCCGCAGCGGTGTCCAGCGGAGACCTGGATTCCGAGGCCGCTGGCCAGATCATGGTCGCCGCCGACCGGGTGGCCGAGGACGTGCGCACGATCCCCCAACCCGCCCGAGCCCGGGTGACGGTGACGGTGAGCCCGGAGCCGAGCCGCAAGGCCAAGGACCACGGGTAGCTGGTGCCCGGCGGGGCGAGGAGTGCCGCTGAGGAGCCCTCGCGCAGCCGCGGTGCTGTCGAGCGCACGGGCGACGCCTGGGCCGGGTCGGCCGATCAGTTCGTCGACCGGGCCCACGCCTCGGCGAAGGGCCGCGCGCGCACCTGGGCGGGCACCACCAGCTCCTGGAGCACCTGCCGGACCCCCGGCGCGCGTGCTCGACGTCGGCGGGGGAGCGGGCCACCGGTCGTTCCCGCTGGCGACCGCCGGTTACGAGGTCGCGCTGCTCGATCCCTCGGAAGCGATGCTGGACAGGGTTCGCTCGATCACCTTCCGGCGGAGGCGAGGCAGCGGGTGACCTCGCTGCGCGGTGGCGGGGAGGACGGACGCCGAGGCGGCGGTGCGCGGCGAGCGCTTCGCCGCGGTGCTGCGCCACGGCGTGCTCGGCTACCTGGACGAGCCGGAGGAGGTCGTGGACAAGCTGTGCCGCTGCGCCGAGCCGGCGGCGGCGTCTCGATCGTCACGGGCAACGCGGCCGCGAGGTGGCGGAAGGCCTGAGCGCGCCGCGGATCCCGGGCATGTGAAACTGCGCGGGCACGTTCGCACGGCTGGGGGATCATGAGCGCTGAGGTCACGCCGACTGCTGGTCGGCGGTCGGGGACGGATCGGTTCGCGCGGCTGCTCAGCGAGGTGGGCGCCCCGTGGGTGATCGTGCTGGTGCTGCCGGTCGCGGTCGCCCGGCAGGCGACCCACCACGTCGGCGCAGCGCTGGGCTGGGGACTTCTGGTGGCGCTGACCAGCAGCATCCTGCCGATGGGCGTGATGGTCTGGGGCGCGCGCACCGGACGCTGGGACGGCCACCACGCGCGCGACCGCGCCGGCCGGCTGGTCCCCTTCATCGCCCTGATCGGGATGAGCGCGGTCGGATTGGTGCTGCTGGTGGCGCTCGGGGCACCCTGGCTGCTGATCGCGCTGGACATCTCCATGATCGCCGCGCTGCTGGTCACCGGCGCGATCACAGCGCGCTGGAAGATCAGCATGCACGCCGCGGTGGCCGCGGGCGCGGTAGCCACCCTCGCGGTCCTGCACGGCCCGGCGGCCTGGGCGCTGCTGCTGGCGGTCGCCGCGATCTCCTGGTCCCGAGTCCACCTCGGAGACCACACGCCGGCCCAGGTCGCGGCAGGCGCCCTCGTGGGCCTGACCTTCGGCGGCGCCCTCTTCGCCGGGCTGGCGTGAGCTCCGCGGATCGTCAACGAGCCCGGTGTGGTTCCGTGTGTCGTCGGACGCGAGAGGCGGTTTGACGCGTGCAAGGGCCGGGCGGCGAGAGCCGCCAATGCTGAGGCGTGCGTTTGCGCGCTTCCAAAGCACGGGACGGGGTGCTGCGTCGGTGCAGCGCGGGTTGGCCGGTTCGTGGACGTGCGATGGACACATCGAGGTCACGGTGTGGAGCGCCCACACGCTCTCTGATCACATGATCAAGGAGATCGCCGTGGCCAATGGGGTTCAATTGCACCGGCGATGTCAGCAGGCACGGCAGCTTGATGCTCAGGCTCGTTCCGACGGCGAAGAAGGCGGACTGAGGTGCCCAGGGAACTCGCGGATGACCTTGCGCTCTCCGAGTTGCTGGCCGGTTTGTCCCAAGACGGAGACTTCCGCAGCTGAGCTCAACTGGGCTCGCCAGCGGCAGAAGCGCTGTGGCGGAAGTTCAGCACGCGGATCTCATGAGGTGGCACATGCGCTTGGTTGGGCATCTAGCGGTGCGGCTGCTGGTTCGCCGCATCGAGCCTGCGGGAGCTCAGGCAGTTGCTAACTTCGGCGCGGTTGCGCAGCGGTTTGTTTCGAGGAGGCGTGGAGCCGTGTCGTCGAAGTGGGACTACCTGGACCCTCGGGGCAGGGCGAGGGAAGGCCTCCGTACGCTCTTGTTCGGTCTTCCGCTGCTGATCGTGGCTGGTGCCCTCTACCTCAGCCATCCCAGCACCGCACCCGTCATCGTGATCTTGTTCGTCTGTTTCGCCGCGTACAGGCTGATGACGGTCAGCAAGCGAAGCGGCAATTAGGCTCGTGCTGGTTGTCAGCAGGTCGCTGAGCGTCAGGGGCCGTTACCGCGTGCTTTTGCCCGGTGACGTATCCGACCCAGGACAATCGCGAAAGGAAGAAATGCGGCAACTGCCGGCTGCTAGGTTCGGGGCCGTTCGTGTCAGCGTCGCGTGCCGAGGAGAGTTGGCCTGTGCTGGGTGAAGGCAAGCCGGAGAAGAGGCCCAGGCGCCCGGGTTATCGAGATTGGCGATCTGGACTGGTTTCGATCGCGTGGGTGCTGGTGCTGGCGTTTGTCGTCGTTCAGTGGCCGGAATACGGGGCGTATGCGGTGGTTGCCATGGTGATAGGTTCGATCGTTTGGGTTTTCGCCTCGGCCAAGGGGCGCAAGCGGTGAACTGCTTCCAACGGATGTGCCGAGTCGCTCCCGCGAGTGTTGAACCGCGGCCTGCCCTTGGAGTACCGCGCTGGCCGCGATGCTGCGTTGGTCACCGTTCCGCGGTGACTCGCCCGTTCCAGGGGAAGGTGGGCCGTGTCGGCGGTTGAGAAGTCGGGCAGGAGCGGTCCGGGACGTTTCGTCTACTACGTGTGTCAGGTCTTGGTGCGGCTCGTGTTCGCGCTGGTGCTCTACACGGTCTTCGTGGTCTCGGGTGCCCTGGCCTCGGACGGTGTTGTGGCGAAGACGGGGACTGCCATCGCCACGGATTGCGAGCGCGTGGGGCCGGTCAGTCGTTCCGGGCTCGGCTGGTATTGGCAGTGCGATGCGGAAATCACGTGGTCCGACGGAAGCAAGGACACCTCTTCGTTCACCAGCTCCGACCTGACCCCGCGGAACCGGACCGAGCCGGCTCCGGTGGCCTGGCGTGAGGTCGACAATTCCGGGCACATGATCACGGTCGAAAGGGCGAAGCCGTTCGCCGGTTTCGGGTGGGCGGTCACGATGCCCCTGTTCGGGGCCGTGCTGATGGGCGTGGAGCTTCCTCGACTTCAATCGGTGTTCGCCGATCAGTGGACGCGGCGGCGCGAGCGGACTCGAATGCAGTTGTGGGAGCCGGCGATGCTGCCGCTCGGGTGGGGCCTGCTGATCGCCGGTGGGCTTGCGACGGCCGCTCCGGCAGTGCTGCCCGGCATGGCTGTCATCACGATCTTGCTCGGATATTGCGCGCTCGCCGTGGCGCTCGGCGTGGCGATCAATCGGCGGCGCCAGGGGCTTGGTGAGCCGCCCGTGCTTTCGCCTGAGCGGCGGGAGAAGCTCGCGCGCGTGGCCAAGTGGCTCCGTGGCGTCGGGGCGGCAGGAGTTGTGCTGGGCGTAGTCGTGGGTTTCGGCAACTGGCTCGGGGTTCTAGGGGCTGTGGCGATTCCGCTGGCACTGGTCGCTTTTGGCCAGAGGATGGTCTTGGTGACGAACCGGCATCGCGCACGATTCGACGGAACCGTTCGGAACTCCGCTGCGTCGTAGCAGCGAACGAGTAGGGGGTCGTAGTGGAGCAGTCTCCAGAGCAGTGGTTGGCGGCGATGCAGGAACGCGCCGACGAGATGGTGCGGCAGTCCCAGGAGGTCCAGCAGAACTTGCAGGACATGGCCGAAACCGCGGCCGAGCCGGACGGTTCGGTATCGGTGACGGTCAGCGCCAACGGTGCGCTCAAGGACCTGCACATCGACAAGCAGGCGCTCAGCCGCGGGCCGGAACGCCTGAAGGCCGCGATCCTGCAGCTCGCCGGGCAGGCGCAGGCCAAGGTCGCCGGTCGCGTGGTGGAAGCGGTCGAGCCGGTGGCCGGAAGCGACGGGCTCGAATTCCTGCGCTCGCAGCTGCCCGCCGACCCCGACGCCGCGACCGACCAGTCCCGGCGGCCCGCAGACGACGACTTTGACGACGAGCCACCGCAGTCGTTCCTTCGCTGATCAGGAGACCCGACGATGACGCACATGTCCGTCACGCCGCAGGCGTTGAGCTCGCACGCGAACTACCTGTCCGATCTCGCCGGGAAGATCTCCGACGCCGCTGAAAAGGGCGATGGCGTGAGCTTCGGCGCGGATTCCTTCGGACTGGTGGGGCAGATGTTCGCCTCCCAGGCGCGGGAAACCTCGGAGCAGGCCGTCCAGCAGTTGCAGACGTTCTCCGAGCGCACCGACAAGCTCCGCCAGGCCGTCAGCGACTGCGCCGACGCCTATACCGCCGAGGACGACAACCAGGCCGCTTGCCTGGCCAAGATTGAGTGGTGAGCCCGATGTCTTCGATGTTCGTCGACACCGGGGAACTGACGTCCCCCAGTTGGTCTTCAAGCAAGCTCACCGCCGGCGCCGGGCCGCTGGACTCGATCCGCGCGACCGTGAACGCGGTGAACACCCAAGACTGGGGAGACTTCGCCGCCAGTGCCGGGGTGCTCGCTCTCGACGGCCTGGTGACGGTGATCGACCCGGTCGGCACCGCATTGGCAGCGGGCGTCGGATGGTTGATGGAGCACTTGGCGCCGCTGCGTGAACTGCTGGATTTCCTCGCCGGTGACCCTCCCGCTATCGCGGCAGGTGCTGATACCTGGAAGGCCATCAAGGAAGACCTGCAAGCGCTCGCGGACGAGTTCCCGAGTCAGGCCGACCAGCAGACGAGCGGCTGGTCGGGTCCGGCCAAGGACGCCTATACCAAGCAGGTCCAGGAATACACCGAGGGTCTGCAGGGCATGGCGCTGAGCGCGGGCAACGCCTCATCAGTGATCGCGACTGCGGGAACGATGGTCGCCACCTGCCGGGCGATCGTCCGCGACATCATCGCCGCGATCGTCGCCGAACTGGTCAAGGGCGCTCTCGCTGCGCTCGCCGGTTCGGTGGTCAGCTTTGGTGCCACGGTGGCCGGCTACCTCGCCTACGCCGCCGGGCGCATCGGTATGACGATCTCCAAGATCACCGCGAAGATCAGCCAACTGCTCGCCAAGCTCGGCAAGGCCGGTGCCCTGTTGGCCCGCGTGCTCGACGACATGGCCCAGGTGGGTGCCAAGGTCGGTGCAGATCTGACAACCGCAGGTACCAAGGCCGCCTCGACTGCCCCTGCTGCCGCCGGGGACATGCTGTCGGCCGGTAGCAAGGTTTCAGCTGGCGCGGACGCTCTGGGCTCGGCCGCGACCGGAACGGCACGCGCCTCGGACGGCGTGGCGGCAGCGGCCGGTCGTACTTCGGAAGCGGCAGCCAGCATCGGGCGTGGTTCGGAGAACTTGGCAGGCACCGGCTTGCGCTGGATGAACAACGCCGATGAAGCGGGCCAGGCGGTGGCCGAGGGCGTGGGCAAGCGAGCGCAGGAAGCTGCCGAGAACGTGGGGTACCGGGGCCGCTACCACGACGAAATGGATCGGCTCGCTAACGTGACCAACCCTGAGAGCGCAAGGCTTCGAGGTGCGCTAGGTGCGGCTCAGTATCACGAGCAGAACAACGATTCCGACTCTGGTGGGTACTACGACGTCGGCAGTGGCCGCAGCCAGGGGTCGGGCGAACCCGGTATGCAGGGCTGGTCTGGTTCTCTCCCGGACTCCGGGAGCAATTGACGATTTCGGCTGGTGAGGTCGCGGCATGCGGTGCTGCGACCTCACCAGCACGCGTCGGCCGGGTCGCGGTTAGCCGGCGGGTTCTGGAACTCCTTCCGTCGCGCTCGTCTCCGCCGCTCAGGGCTGCTGGGAGGTGCGGCGGTAGGCGCCGGGTGTTGGGCCCGGGCCGGCGCGGAAGCGGCGTGCCGGGCGCTCGCCGAGTTCTCCGCGGCCGGAACAGCTCGCTGGCCTGGTCCGCCTTCGGCGCAGATCTCCGGAGGGGGCATTTTGAGCGAAAGATCAACTAGTGGCCACCGCGCGGCCCGGTTCTGAGATCCATTTCACTCGCACGGCCTAGTCGGTTTTGTCCAAGGTCGCCCTATGCGTCGGCCCGTTGCGCTAACGTTTGCCCCGCTGGCAAGTGGATGTCCGTCGCCCTCGCTGCGACGGCGCGTGGACGTGGGGAGTTCAGCGTGAGCAACGAGGGGGTCGCGGCGTGACCAGCTTCTTCGGCAATCTTTACGAGACGATCGACCGCGTCTTGGACAAGGCCGCGCTCGCGAGCGCGCAGAACGACGTCGGTTCGATGACCGTTGATCCCGACAAGGTCGACGAGATCGCCGCGTTCTTCCGCGAGAAGTCGAAGATGCTGTTCGACCGCTCGATGGACGTTCAGGAGCTGGCCAACGTGAAAACGCCTGGTAAGGATCCGGTCAGCCTGGGCAGCACCAAGGTGTTCGGGACGGTCGGCTCTGGCGATGGCAACGGGTACGTGGAGAACTACCTCAAGCTCGCGAAGGTGTTGGAGGATGCGGCTGCTGCGCTGGAAGGCAACACCCGGCAGTGGCGCACGAACGATCAGGACAGCGCCGACAGCTTCGGTGGAGGGAAAGCGTGAAGCGTAAGGCTCTTGTGGCCGGTGTGGCCGTGCTCGGTTCCGTCGCTGCGGCTTGCGGTGGCACCCCGGAGGAGTCTCCAGCTCCACCGCCCCAGGGCGGAGCCGAGACATCTGCCGGGGAGCCCTCCTCGGCGCGCAGCGCTCCCGCCAAGTCGATCGACGTCGCCGACAAGTGCTCGATCGTCTCGGAGCAGCAGTGGCGCCAGCTGGGGGCGGTTCTGCCGCCGCGCGAACGGGTGTCGAACGGCAACCCGGGTTGTCAGTACCAGGCGAGCGAGGCCGGCACGACCGGTTGGGGCGTGTTCGTCGCCGCCGCCGACGACGGTACGTACAGCGATCAGCTCGCCATGAACGAGGAACCCACGGCAACCGCTGACATCGACGGTTACCCGACGGCGATCTTCAAGGAGTCGTCCGGTTGCATCATCTACTCGGACGTTGCTGACCAGGGCTACCTGCTCGTCAACATCCTCCAGACGAGCCCGGACGACCCCGGTGTGGACCTCTGTCAGAAGGGGCAGGACTTCGCCAAGGCCGCCATTCAGAATCTCCCGAACGCTTGAGGGGGTAAGAGGAGATGACTGAACGACACCTCCCACCTGCCAGCTTCGAAGGTGCTCAGCTGGCGCAGATGCGCCAGTGGGTGCAGAACGGTGGCGGTTCTGAAGTTCGGTACGACGCCGCCTCCTTGTGGGACGCCGAGGACGAGCTTCTTCGCAAGCTGAAGGGCGAGCTCGAAGACAAGCTCAAACAGGCCGGAGCCGTGATGCAGTCGAAGTCCGGTGAAGCCATGCAGAACCAAGCTCTGCCGGTCGTGCTGTGGACCGAGGTGACGGCGGACCAGGCCAAACTTCAGTCCCAGCAGATGACCGCGCAGGGGGAGGCGTTCAAGAAGGTCCAGGACTCGATCCCGGGCAAGGGCGAGGAGCAGGCCGTTCCGGACGACAGCTGGTTCGAGGAGGGCTGGGACAGCTTCTGGACCGGCTCGACGGACGCCGAGGACGCCAAGGCGCACAACGAGAAGCTGCGTCAGGAAGCTGTCCAGGCGTTCAACACCTACCAGGAGACGACCCAGTCCAACGTCGAAAGCGCGCCGACCTTCGAGAAGCCGCCGGAGATCGCCGTGCACAACCCGGACGCGTCCGGCTCGGCGCACCCGACCGTTGGTGGGGTGCAGTCGCCGTCGTCGTCTCCGTCCTCGACGTCCAGCGCTTGGGCCGGTGGTGCCGGGGCCGGGGCTGGCGCCGTCGGTGGCTCCGGTGGTGCCGGCTACGGCGGGGCTGGTTCCGGTGGCGGATCGCCCGCCGGGTCCGGGTCCGCTTGGGCGAACGTGCCCGGTTCCGGTGGCGGTAGCGGTGGTGCTGGGAGCAGCTCCGGGACCGGCGGTCGGCCGGGCACGCCGGGGCATCCCGGTGGCGGTGCCGGTGTGCCGGGTGCGGGGCGGCCCGGGGCCGGCTCCGGTGGTGCTCGGGGCGGTTCCGGTGGTGCCGGTCGCGGTGCTGGCGCTGGTGCTGGCCGCGGGCTCGGTGCGGGCGGTGCTGGTGGTGCCGGCCGTGCCGGTGGGCCCGGGATGGGCGCTGGTGGTCGTGCGGGCCTCGGTGGTCTCGGCGGGGCTTCCGGGGCGACCGCGTCCGGTGCTGCCGCTGGTGGTGCCGGTGGGCGTGGTGCCGGGATGGCCGGTGCCGGTGCGCGCGGGCGTGGCCAGGAGGGCGAGGACGACGCGGAGCACGAGACCCCCGACTACCTGGTCGGTGACCAGGGGGTCTTCGACGAGGACCTGCCGAGGGTGGCTCCGCCCGTGTTCGGCGAGTAAGCGACGCGTGAACGGTTCGGATCACCTCGTGGGCGGCGCCGGTTCGGCGCCGCCCACGCTTGATGGCTGGGGGCGAGCAGTGAAGATCGAGTTGTCGGCGCAGGCGTTCCACGAGGCGTGGGAGCACTTCAACCTCGGCACGAAGCCGCTGGTGCTCAACGTGCTGCCCGACGGGGTCCTGGAGCCCGAGCGCCGCCAGGTGCAGGCGCGGGCTCGCGACGAGCTCTCCGCGCTCGGGTTCGACAACGACATGCGGCAGGAGGACATCGAGGCCCTCTTCCTGCCGCTGGCGCGCTACGACCGGGCCTTCGACGTCAACTTCCGGCAGCGCACCCCCGAGGGGCAGCGCGTCGTGGCCGCGCTGGCGGCCTGCATCCGCGACCGCGGCACGCTGGCCGTGCTGGAGGGCGACACCGTGCGGCTGCAGGCGCTCACCGCGGACTCGATGGCCCGCGCGGCGCTCAGCGTGCTGCCCGACGACGTCAAGGCCGGCCCGGGCAAGGGCGTTTCGCTGCGCAGCGCGGCGATGGAAGCCGCCGCCAAGGCCGCCGGCAGCGACGACCGGGCGATGGCGGAAAACCTTGTGCGGCAGGGGATCCGGCGCGACGACGCGAAGGCGCTGGTCGACATGGCCGGGGGAGCGCGCACCGCGTACGCGCAGGTCGGCGCGGCCGTGATCGACGGAGCGGGCAAGCGGCACCGGGCGCCGCTGGTCACCAACTTCTTCGCCAACGCGCGCGGCTGGTACTTCATCGAGAACAGCCAGCGCAGCGCCGAGGCGTGGACGACCATCGCGCCGATCGACAAGCCGCGGATGAGCGCGCGGGTGCAGGACCTGCTGAAGGCCTTCTGAAGAAACGTCACGTGACGGGGTCGCCGGTTCCGGCGGCCCCGTTGCTCATGCGCAGGTCAGCATGCTTTTCCGTGATCTTCCACCCCTCCGAGTTCCGCATCGCGGAAGTTGTGCGAGACCATGATCATCTTAACTGGTGCTCCCGCAAGCGGTGACGGTGGGACCTTTTTCACGTCGTCGTGACCTGCGCGGACGGACCCGGTGGCGCTCAACCGTGCGGAAATCGGACACTTTTGAAGTTTTTTGCCGAGATTAGTGCACTTCAGCGGCTTTGTTGATAGGACTTGCTGCAGGCCCGGTGCTCGTACACCCCTCGTGCGGGTAGAAATCAGGGCCAGGGTGCCGGGGCCGGGGTGAAACCGCCTCGCAAATCGGGACCCCCGTGGACGGCCGTCCACGAGGACTCGGTACCGTCGCCCGCACCGATCAAGAGAAACCCCACATCACGGAGGACATGGTGGCCCTTCCCCAGCTGACTGAGGAGCAGCGGGCAGCAGCTCTGGAAAAGGCGGCTGCCGCCCGTCGCGCCCGAGCTGAGCTCAAGGAGCGCCTCAAGCGAGGCGGAACCACGCTGGCGGAGGTCCTGGACACCGCCGACAACGACGAGACCCTGGGCAAGATGAAGGTCTCGGCCCTGCTGGAGGCCCTGCCCGGTGTCGGCAAGGTCCGTGCGCAGCAGATCATGGAGCGGCTGGAGATCGCCAACAGCCGTCGTCTGCGCGGGCTGGGCGAGCGGCAGCGCAAGGCGCTGCTCACCGAGTTCAGCGGCGAGTGATCGACGCGAAGTCCGGCGCTGAGCCGAGGACCGCCCGCACGGGCGAGCCTCGGCTCACCGTCGTTTCCGGCCCCTCCGGCGTTGGCAAGTCCAGCGTCCTCGACGCGCTGCGCGCGCAGGAGCCCGCCTCGGAGGTCTACTTCAGCGTCTCGGCGACCACTCGCGCGGCTCGGCCCGGTGAGATCGACGGGGTGCAGTACCACTTCGTGTCCGTCCCGGAGTTCGAGCGCATGATCGCCGACGGCGAGATGCTCGAGTACGCCCAGTACGCGGGCAACTTCTACGGCACGCCGCGCAGGCCGGTGGAGAAGGCGATCGAAGAGGGTCGGCCGGCCGTGCTGGAGATCGAACTGCAGGGCGCGCGCCAGGTGCGCCGGGCCTGGCCGGACGCGCAGCTGGTGATGCTGCTGCCGCCGTCCTGGGAGGAGCTGGTCGACCGGCTCACCGGCCGCGGCACCGAGCCCGCCGACGTCGTGGAGAAGCGGTTGACCGCCGCGCGCGAGGAGCTCGCCGCCGAACCCGAGTTCGACGCGACGGTCGTCAACGCCGACCTGCAGTCCGCGACCAGCGAATTGCTAGAATTGATTCTCGGCCGCGAGCAGTGATGCGCCCGGGGTCCGTCCCCGTGCCCTAACCGCGCCCCCAGGACATCCACGAGACTCAGGAGCCACAACTGTGAGCACCCCCAGCGCTCTGGCTGCGCTCAACAGCAGCCCGTCGACCGACACCGTCGAGGGCATCACCCACCCGCCGATCGACGACCTGCTCGAGCAGGTCAGCTCGAAGTACGCCCTGGTGGTCTACTCGGCCAAGCGCGCCCGCCAGATCAACGACTACTACGCGCAGCTCGGCGAGGGCCTGCTCGAGTACGTCGGCCCGCTGGTCGAGCCGGGTCCGCGGGAGAAGCCGCTGTCGATCGCGCTGCGCGAGATCCACGCCGGCGTGCTCGAGCACACCGAAGGCGAGTGACGCAGGGTTCGACCGAGGACCGCCCGCGGGTGGTCCTCGGCGTCAGCGGTGGCGTCGCCGCCTACAAGGCGTGCGAGGTGCTGCGCCGGCTGACCGAGACCGGCCACCGCGTCCGGGTGGTGCCCACCGAGGCCGCGCTGCGGTTCGTCGGGGCGGCGACCTTCGAGGCGCTGTCCGGCCAGCCGGTCGAGACCGGCGTGTTCTCCGACGTGCACGAGGTGCCGCACGTGCGGCTCGGCCAGGAGGCCGACCTGGTGCTCGTCGCGCCCGCCACCGCTGACCTCGTGGCCCGCGCGGCCAACGGGCAGGCCGACGACCTGCTCACCTCCACGCTGCTGACCGCGCGGTGCCCGGTCCTGATGGTCCCGGCGATGCACACCGAGATGTGGGAGCACCCGGCGACCCAGCGCAACGTGGCCGCGCTGCGCTCCGACGGCGTCGTGGTCGCCGAGCCCGACAGCGGGCGGCTGACCGGCGCCGACACCGGCAAGGGGCGGCTGCCCGACCCCGCTGAGATCGTCGACCTGGCGCGCCTGCTGCTGACCTCCCGCGACGCCCTGCCGCGCGACTTGGACGGCCGCCGCGTGGTGATCTCCGCGGGTGGCACTCGCGAGCCGCTGGACCCGGTGCGCTACCTGGGCAACCGGTCGTCCGGCAGGCAGGGCTACGCGCTCGCGCGGGTGGCCGCGCACCGGGGTGCCGAGGTCACCTTGGTCGCCGGGCACACCGCGGAGCTGGTCACGCCCGCCGGGGTCCGGTTGATCCGCACCGGCACCGCCGAGGAGATGCGCTCGGTCATGCTGGCCGAGGCCGACGGCGCCGATGCGGTGGTGATGGCCGCGGCCGTGGCCGACTTCAAGGTCGCCGAGCAGGCCGGTCACAAGATCAAGAAATCGGACGCCGAGCCCGACCCGGTCCGGCTGGCCAAGAACCCGGACATCCTCGCCGAGCTGGTCGAGTCGCGCGCCGCCGGGGAGCTCTCCGCCTCGCTGATCGCCGGGTTCGCGGCCGAGACCGGTGACCCGTCGTCCTCGCCGCTGGAGTACGGCCGGGCCAAGCTCGCCCGCAAGGGCTGCGAGCTGCTGGTGGTCAACGCGGTGGGCGACGGTCGCGCGTTCGAGGTCGAGGACAACGCGGGCTGGCTGCTCGGCGACGACGGGACCGAGGCCACCATCCCGCACGGCTCCAAGTCCCTGCTGGCGTCCACTCTGTGGGATGCTGTGAAGCGGCGGCTGGGCTGACAGTAGGGTTGGCCAGCGGAAAGCCGCCTTATGTTCGAGGAGTGTCGTGAGCCAGCAGCGGTTGTTCACCAGTGAGTCGGTGACCGAGGGCCACCCCGACAAGATCTGTGACGCGATCAGTGATTCGATCCTGGACTCGTTGCTCGAGCAGGACCCCCGCTCGCGCGTCGCCGTCGAGACCCTGGTGACCACCGGCCAGGTGCACGTCGCCGGTGAGGTCACCACCGAGGCCTACGCCGACATCCCCACCATCGTGCGGGACAAGATCCTCGAGATCGGCTACGACTCCTCGGCGAAGGGCTTCGACGGCAACTCCTGCGGGGTGAGCGTGTCGATCGGCTCCCAGTCGCCCGACATCGCCCAGGGCGTGGACACCGCCCACGAGTCGCGGGTCGAGGGCGTCATCGACGAGATCGCCAAGCAGGGCGCCGGTGACCAGGGCCTGATGTTCGGCTACGCCTGCGACGACACGCCCGAGCTGATGCCGCTGCCGATCGCGCTGGCCCACCGCCTGTCCCGCAGGCTGACCAAGGTCCGCAACGACGGCGTGCTGCCCTACCTGCGGCCCGACGGCAAGACGCAGGTCACCATCGAGTACGACGGCGACAAGCCGGTGCGGCTGGACACCGTGGTGCTGTCCACCCAGCACGCCGCCGACATCGACCTCGACGCGATGCTGTCGGTCGACGTCCAGGACAAGATCGTCGACCCCGAGGTCTCCGCGCTCGACCTGGACACCTCCGCGACGCGGCTGCTGATCAACCCGACCGGCCGCTTCGTCGTGGGTGGCCCGATGGGCGACGCCGGTCTGACCGGACGCAAGATCATCGTCGACACCTACGGCGGCATGGCCCGCCACGGCGGTGGCGCCTTCTCGGGCAAGGACCCGTCGAAGGTGGACCGCTCGGCGGCCTACGCGACTCGCTGGGTGGCCAAGAACGTGGTGGCCGCGGGCCTGGCCAAGAGGGTCGAGGTGCAGGTCGCCTACGCGATCGGCAAGGCCGCCCCGGTCGGCCTGTTCGTGGAGACCTTCGGCACCGAGACCGCCGACCCGGAGCGCATCCAGGCCGCGATCAACGAGGTCTTCGACCTGCGCCCCGCGGCGATCATCCGCGACCTGGACCTGCTGCGTCCGATCTACGCCGGAACCGCGGCCTACGGCCACTTCGGCCGTCCGGACCTGGACCTGCCGTGGGAGAGCACCGACCGCGCGGAGGCCCTCAAGGCGGCCGCAGGCGCCTGAGCCCGCGACTTCAGGGGTGCCCCGGCCGGTGGTCGGGGTGCCCCTCTTCGCGCGGATGCCGCTTACCCTGGGGCGATGGAGCCGGTTGACCGGTTCGTGCCCTACGGGCCGTCGCACTGGGCGCTGATGGCGCTGATCGTGGGCGGCTCGGTGGTGCTGGCCGTGCTCGGCCGCCGCCTGGGCGCGGCGAGCACCGACCGGTGGTGCCGGGCGTTCGCGCTGGTCGTGCTCGGGTTCAACCTGCCGCTGCTCGCCTACCGGCTCACCCCCGGGCAGTGGGAGATCACCCACTCCCTGCCGCTGCACCTGTGCGACCTGGCCTGGGCGGTCGCTGCCTGGGCGCTGTGGACGCGCGGCCGCTCGCCGCACGCCCTGCTGTACTTCTGGGGCCTGACGCTGACCCCGCAGGCGATGATCACCCCCGCGCTGGACTCGCCGGACTTCCCGCACCTGGACTTCGTCGAGTTCTGGGGGCAGCACCTGCTGGTGATCTGGAGCGCCGCCTTCCTGACCTGGGGAGTCGGCCTGCGGCCGGACTGGCGCGGCTACCGGCTGGCGGTCGCGGTGACCGTGCTGTGGGGCCTGGCGATGCTGGCGTTCAACGCGCGCTTCGGCACCAACTACGGGTTCGTGAGCAGCAAGCCGGACAACCCCTCGCTGCTGGACCTGATGGGCGGCTGGCCCTGGTACCTGGCCGTCGAGCTGGTGGTGGGCATGTCCGCCTGGGCGCTGCTGACCTGGCCGTGGACCCGCCGTCAGGGCAGCGCGTAGCCCTGCTGGCGCCAGGCCTCGTAGACCGCGACCGCGGCCGAGTTGGCCAGGTTCATCGAGCGGATGCCCGGCAGCATCGGGATCCGCACGTGCAGCTGCGCCTCGGCGAGCACGTCCTCGGGCAGCCCGACCGACTCCGGGCCGAACAGCAGCACGTCACCCGGCCGGTATTCCACGTCGGCGAACGAGCGCTCGGTGTTCGCGGTGAACGCGATGATCCGCTCCGGCCCGATCGCCTCCCACGCCGAGGGCAGGTCCGGGTGGACGTGCAGGGCAGCGCGGTCGTGGTAGTCCAGCCCGGCGCGCCGCAGCTTCGAATCCTCCACCGAGAACCCCAGCGGCTCGATCAGGTGCAGCGCGGCACCCGACCCCGCCGCCATCCGGATCGCGTTGCCCGCGTTCCCCGGGATCTCTGGTCGGAAGAAGACGACGTGGAACACCGGAAAATTTTTTCACACCGCCGGTGCGTCGAGATCCGGGGCCGGATCGGCCGACGCGCCGGTCCGCGTTGGCTGGGCGCCGGCGGACCGCGCGAGGCGTGGTAGAGAAGGGGCATGGCAGGTGCACAGCCCCGGAAGAAGAAGGGTGAGCAGAGCGACACGGCCGCCGCGGCGAATCTGCCGATCGCGCGGGTGCTCGTGGACGTGGCGCTGCCGGTGCACCTGGACCGGCCCTTCGACTACAAGATCCCCGAACGCCTCGACGCCGATGCGGTGCCCGGTTGCCGGGTGCGGGTGCGCTTCCGCGGCAAGCTCGTCGACGGGTATCTGCTGGAGCGGCGCGAGACCACCGACTACCAGGGCAATCTCGCCTGGGTGGAGCGCGTGCCCTCGCCCGAGCCGGTGCTCACGCCGGAGCTGCTGACGCAAGCCCGCGCGGTGGCCGCGCGCTACGGCGGGATGCTCGCCGACGTGGTTCGGCTGGCCATCCCTCCCCGGCACGCGCGCGCGGAGAAGTCGGCGCCGACCGAGCCGGGGCCGCCCCCGCAGCGGCCCGACGCCGAGGGGTGGCAGCGATACCAGCACGCGCGGTCCTTCCTCGACGCCGTGCACGCGGGGCGGTCCGCGCGGGCGGTGTGGCAGGCGCTGCCAGGCGAGGACTGGCCGATGCGGCTGGCCGAGGCCGCGGCCACCACCGCGGCTGCCGGGCGCGGAGCGCTCCTCGTGGTGCCCGACCACCGCGACCTGCAGCGGTTGGAGGACGCCTGCCGGTTGCTGGTGGGCGATTCCGTGGTCGCGCTGGCCGCCGACACCGCTCCGGAGAAGCGCTACAAGCGCTGGCTCGCCGCGCTGCGCGGGGCCGCGCGGGTGGTCATCGGGACCCGGGCGGCGATGTTCGCGCCGGTGCGCGACCTGGGGCTGGCGGTGGTCTGGGACGACGGCGACGACCTGCACAGCTATCCGAACACGCCCTACCCGCACACCCGCGACGTGCTCACCCAGCGCGCGCACACCACCGGTGCGGCGCTGGTCGTCGGCGGGTTCGCGCGCACGGCCGAAGCCGCGCTGCTGGTCGAATCGGGTTGGGCGCACGAGCTCGTCGCGCATCGCACCCAGGTCCGCGAGGCCGCGCCCCGGGTGACCGCGATCGGCGAGGACGACACCCAGATCGCCCGCGATCCGGCCGCGCGCGCCGCGCGGCTGCCCTCGGTGGGCTTCGAGGCCGCGCGCGCGGCGCTGAAGGCGGGCGCGCCGGTTCTCGTGCAGGTCCCGCGCCGCGGCTACGTGCCCGCGCTGGCCTGCGGGGACTGCCGCGAGCGGGCGCGGTGCCGGCGCTGCGCCGGACCGCTGTCGCTGCCCGGCGGTACCGAGGCGGGCGCGCCGAAACCCGCCGCGTGCAAGTGGTGCGGGGCCACCGAGGCCGCGTTCAAGTGCCCGGAGTGCGGCTCGCGGCGGCTGCGCGCCATCAGCGTCGGCGCCGGGCGCACCGCCGAGGAGATGGGGCGGGCCTTCAGCGGCGTTCCGGTGCGCACCTCGGGGGCGGGCGAAGTGCTGGCCAGCGTTCCGGGGACGCCCTCGCTGGTGGTGTGCACGCCCGGCGCCGAGCCGGTGGCCGAAGGCGGTTACGGGGCGGCGCTGCTGCTCGACGGGCGCACCCTGCTCGGACGGCCCGAGCTGCGCGCCGCCGAGCAGGCGCTGCGCAAGTGGTTCCACGCGGCGGCGCTGGTGCGGCCGGCGCGCGAGGGCGGGCGCGTGGTCGTGATGGCCGAGTCCTCGCTGCAGCCGGTGCAGGCGCTGGTGCGGTGGGATCCGGCCTGGTTCGCCTCGATGGAGCTGGCCGAGCGGGCCGAGCTCGGTTTTCCGCCCGCCCGGCGGGTCGCGGCCGTGGACGGCACGCCGGAGGCGATCGAGGCGTTGTTGGATTCGGCCGACCTGCCCTCGACCGCGGAGGTGCTGGGGCCGGTGCCGCTCGGGGAGGTCGACGAGGACGGCAACTCCGAGCGGGAGCGGTTGATCGTTCGGGTGGACCGCTCGGAGGGGCGTGCGCTGGCGGATTCGCTGCACGCCGCTCAAGCCGTCCGCGCCGCCCGCAAGGCCACCGAGCTCCAGGTCCGCCTGGACCCGTTGGAGATGCTGTAGGCGCCCGCCCGGCTCAGTAGCGGACGAGGTCGGGCAGGTCGGGGGCCGGTTCGGCGGTCGCCGAGCGCGGGGCCGAGATCTTGGCCGGGTCCCCGTCGGAGGTGTAGCGGGTCCCCGGGTTGGCCGCGAGCTCGTCCAGCCACTTCGTCGAGCCGTAGTCGGCGCCTTCGCCGGTGGGGCCTTGGGAGCGGATGCGCGGGACCGCCGTCGGGTCGAAGTCCGCGGTGAACGGCGACGGCGCCGGGTTGGAGCCCACCAGCATCACGCTGGAGTGGTGGTAGGTGGTCCCGTCGGCCGAGCCGTCGGCGGCGAGCGCCTCGTCGTCGGGGTGCGCGCCCAGCGGCAGCGCGAGCGAGTCGACCGGCACGCCCGGCAGCGCCTCGTTGATGATCCGCTGCATGCCCGCGATCTCGCGCTGGACCTCGGTGGCCGACTCGCCGCCCAGGTTCGGGTGGTCGACCGTGTGGTTACCGATCTCGAATCCGCGTTCGTGCAACCAGGTGAGGGTGTGACGCCCGCCCGGCTCCTCGAAGGGCGGGTCGAACACGTAGAGCGTTGCGGTGGGCCGGAAATCCGGGTGCTTCCGGGCGACGGAGAGCAGGATCCCGATCGCGGTGTTCGGGGCCGGTTCGCCCGCTGGGTCCAAAGTGAACTGAGACGCGGAACCGTCGTCGAAGGTGAGCACCACGGGGTGCTTGCCGGCCGGGATGTCGATCTTCCCGGTGGCGTACTCGGTGGCGGTCACCGGCACGTAGCCCTCGTCGGCGAGCCGCTCCAGCTCGGCGCGGAACTCCTCGGGCGTGCGGTCGTAAACGCTGGTCGGAGCGGGTGTGATCCGGTGGTACATCAGAACCGGGACGTCCCCGAGCTCGTTGGCGCCGACCTCGGCCGGATCCGGTGGCGGGGGCGGTGGAGCGGGCTTCGGCGGTGGCGGCGGGCCGGGCGGCTCGCCGGGGGTGGCCGGTGCGCTGCACGCGGCGGCGGCCAGCAGTCCGGCGAGGGCTGCGGCGCGAATCACGGCTCTGGAAAGCAGCATCGGAACCAACGGTATAGATCCAGCCACGGCGACGGGATACTCCAACTGGCCAATTGATCTAGCCCGAACCGGCTGCGAAGGTGGTGTTCCGGACGTGCTGAGCGCTCCGGATGCACTTGTCCAGCAACGAAATTCGTGCACCGCGCGGGTTCGCCTTAAGTCGGGGAGGCGAAAGCGATGTCGGATGCCGCAGCAGCGCGCTCTCGCATCACGGCCAAATCCGTCGCGATCGGAGCGGGTACTGCTCTGGTCCTGGTCCTCGGTTTCCTAGCGTTACGATTCATGTCCACAGAGGACGTTCATGTCACCGGGGTGGCGCAACCGGTCACCCCGAATGCCGAGATCGGTGTGCGGGGGGTGAGCGACGCGACGATCACCCTGGACGGCAAGGAGGTCGAACCGCGCAAGGCGCCGGGCGGCCTGCGCATCACCGCGATCGGGCTCGGCGAAGGCCAGCACGAGCTGACCGTCGAGACGCCGCGCACCCCGTCCTGGCTCGGTTCAGACTCCACCACCCGGAAGTTCACAGTGGACTCCACGCCGCCGCGACTGCAGGTCGCGGACTCGCTCCGCCCGGAGTCGCCGAACCAGCCGGTCGACGTGAGCGGTTCCGCCGAGGGCGCCGAGTCGGTGCGGGTCGCGGGCGAGGAGGTCGAAACCGGGCGCGACGGGGCGTTCCGGGTTCGCGTCGACCGGCCCGAGCGCGAGGTGCGCGTGGTGGCCACCGACGCGGCGGGCAACCGCGCCGAGAAGGTCATGACCGTGCACACCAAGCACCCGGGGATGCGCGCGGTGCACATGACCGGGCTGGCCTGGACCAGCGACGCGCTGCGCGAACCGGTGCTGGAGATGGCCCGGCAGGGCAAGATCGACACGGTCGAGCTCGACCTCAAGGACGAGAGCGGCGAGGTCGTCTACGACTCCCAGGTGCCGATGGCCAACCGGATCGGCGCGGTGAAGAACTACTACGACGCCCGCGAGGCCCTCGACCAGCTGCACTCCATGGGCGTGCGGGTGGTCGGCAGGCTGGTGGCGTTCAAGGACCCGATCCTGGGCAAGGCGTCCTGGGAGAGCGGGCACCCCGAGCGCGTCATCCAGGACGCGAGCGGCCAGCCCTGGCAGGGCGGTTACGGCTCGTACGCGTTCACCAACTTCGCCGACCCGGTGGTGCGCCAGTACAACGTCGACATCGCCACCGAGGCCGCGCGCCTGGGCTTCGACGACATCCTCTACGACTACGTGCGCCGTCCGGACGGGCACATCGAGCAGATGCGCATCCCGAACCTTCGGGGCACCCCGGAGCAGGGGATCGCCGGGTTCCTCAAGGAGACCCAGGCGGCGGTGCGCTCCAGCGGAGCGCTGCTGGGCGCGTCGGTGTTCGGCATCGCCGTGGACCGGCCGACCGAGATCGCCCAGGACATCCCGCAGATGGCCAAGTACGTCGACTACATCGCGCCGATGGTCTACCCCTCGCACTGGGCGCAGGGCGAGTTCGGCGTGCCGGACCCGAACTCGCAGCCCTTCGACATCGTGCAGCGCTCGCTGGCGGCGTTCGGCCAGCAGGTCGAGGGCACCGACGTGCAGATCATCCCGTGGCTGCAGGACTTCAGCCTCGGCGTGGGATACGGTGCTGCCGAGGTCCGGGCGCAGATCGACGCGGCGGCCAGCAACGGCATGAACTCGTTCCTGCTCTGGGCGCCCAACTGCCGCTACCACGAGGCCGCGCTGGTTCCCGGCGCCGGCTGATCCGAAGCTCCCGCGGGTCTTCTGCGGTACCCGCGGGCCCGGTGGGGCCGGGAGGTTCGTCTCGTCGGGGGAGACGAACCACCCGGCCCCGCCCTCCGACGGCCCCGCCCGGCGAACCCACCGCGAAGAGCCGGGGAAGCGGGGTCCGGGCCGAAGAATGGCCGGATGGCCAATTGCGGCCAGGTGCGCGGGTGGGCAGAGTGAAGCGCATCGGTGATCTTCCGGAGGTGAGCGGCAGTGGCGCGCAGGTTTCGGGTCGGTGTGGGGCTTCTCGCCGCGCTGGGGCTGCTGGGCCCGCTGGCGCCCGCCGCGTCCGGTGCGGAGCCACCCGCGAAGGAGCCCGTGGCCGTGGGGTACGGCGGGGCGGTTTCCAGCGTTGATCCGGACGCCACCCGGATCGGGCTCGACGTGCTCCGGCGCGGCGGCACCGCGACCGACGCGGCCGTGGCGACCGCGGCCGCGCTCGGGGTGACCGAGCCGTACTCCGCGGGGATCGGCGGCGGTGGCTTCTTCGTGCACTACGACGCCGCGAGCGGGGAGGTCGAGACCATCGACGGCCGCGAGACCGCGCCGAAGGCCGCCGGCGAGGATCTCCTCCTGGACGAGAACGGCGATCCGCTGCCCTTCGACGAGGCGGTCACCAGCGGGCTCGGTGTCGGGGTCCCCGGGACGCCGGCCACCTGGCAGCGGGCCCTGGACCGCTGGGGCCACAAGTCCCTCGCCGACGTGCTCGAACCCGCCGAGGAGCTCGCCCGCGAGGGCTTCGTGGTCGACCAGACCTTCCACGACCAGACCGCCGACAACGCGGAGCGCTTCGCCGACTTCCCGGCCACCCGCGAGCTGTTCCTGCCGGGCGGCAAGCCACCCGAGGTCGGCAGCGTGCTGCGCAACCCCGATCTCGCCGACACCTACCGCGCGATGGCGCGCCGGGGAACCGACGAGATCTACCGCGGTGCCACCGCCGGGGACATCGCGCGCACCGTCACCGACCCGCCGGTCGACCCGGCCGCCGAGCGCGACGTCCGCCCCGGTGAGATGACCACCGGGGACCTCGCCGACTACCGCGCGCTGGACCTCGAACCCACCCACGTCGGCTACCGCGGCTACGACGTCTACGGCCAGGCGCCGGCGTCCTCCGGCGGCACCACCGTCGGCGAGGCGCTCAACATCCTCGAACGCACCGACCTCGCCGCCGCGGATGAAGCCGCCTACCTGCACCGCTACCTGGAGTCCTCGAAGATCGCCTTCGCCGACCGCAACCGCTGGGTCGGCGACCCCGCCTTCTCCGAGGTGCCCACCGCGGAGCTCACCGGCGACGAGTTCGCCGCCTCCCGCGAGTGCCTCATCCGCGACGACGCCGTGCTGCCCACCCCGGTCGCAGCAGGCGATCCGCACGCCCCGCAGGACTGCACCCCGCGCACCAGCGGTGCCCGCGAGCCCTACGAGGGCCCGAACACCACGCACCTGACCACCGCCGACGCCTACGGGAACGTGGTGTCCTACACGCTGACCATCGAGCAGACCGGCGGCAGCGGGATGGTGGTGCCCGGTCGGGGCTTCCTGCTCAACAACGAGCTCACCGACTTCTCGTTCACCCCGAACACGCCCGGCGAGCCGGACCCGAACCTGCCCGGGCCGGGCAAGCGCCCGCGCTCCTCGATGAGCCCCACCATCGTGCTGCGCGACGGCAAGCCCTTCGTGGCCGTGGGCAGCCCCGGTGGTTCCACGATCATCACCACCGCGCTGCAGGTGCTCACGGGACGCGTCGACCGCGGCATGACCCTGGCGCAAGCCATCGCCGAACCGCGCGCCTCGCAGCGCAACGGCGAGGAGACCGACGCCGAACCGGGGTTCCTCGCCCAGCCGGAGGCCGACGAGCTGAAGCGGCTGGGCCACCGGTTCGGCACCGCGTCCGAGATCGGCGCGGCCACCGGTGTCGAACTGCTGCCTGACGGGCGCTGGGTGGCCGCCGCCGAGCCGGAGCGGCGCGGCGGCGGATCGGCTGGGGTGGTGGTGCCCACCCCCTGACCGCCGGTGCCCCTGACCGCCGGTGCGGCGACCTGGCCGGGCTGACCTCTAGACTCGTCGGGTCGCCCCGCAGCAGTCGACATCCCAGGGAGCACACGTGACCGTCCAGCCGATCAGACTCTTCGGCGACCCAGTACTGCGCACCAAGGCCGACGAGGTGGTCGACTTCGACAAGGAGCTGCGCACCCTCGTCCAGGACCTCTGGGACACCATGGAGGACCAGGGCGGCGCCGGTCTGGCCGCGCCGCAGCTGGGCGTGGGCCTGCGGGTGTTCACCTACCACTGCGACGGCTTCGCCGGGCACATCGTCAACCCGACCTGGACCCGGGTCGGCGGCGAGGACCAGCTCGGGCCCGAGGGCTGCCTGTCCATCCCTGGGCTGTCCTGGGACTGCTTGCGCTCGCAGCACGTGGTGGCCACGGGCTGGAACGTGCACGGCGAGCCCATCGAGGTCGAGGGCACCGATCTGCTGGCCCGCTGCATCCAGCACGAGACCGACCACCTCGACGGCGTGCTGTTCGTCGACCGCCTCGACGAGGAGACGCGCAAGGCCGCGATGCGCGAGATCCGCGCCGCCGAGTGGTTCGACGGAGCGGCCCCGGTGATCAAGCAGAACCCGCACCCGCTGTTCGGGGGCCGCTGATGCGCGTGGTCTTCGCAGGCACGCCCGCCCCCGCGGTGCCCGCGCTGCAGGCGCTGATCGACTCCGAGCGGCACGAGGTCGCGGCCGTGGTCACCCGGCCGGACGCACCGGCCGGACGCGGGCGCAAGCTGGTGCGCTCTCCCGTCGGTGCGCTCGCCGACGAGCACGGCATCGAGGTGCTCACCCCGGCCAAGGCCTCCGACCCGGAGTTCCTGGCGCGGCTGGCCGAGATCGGGCCCGACTGCTGCCCGGTGGTGGCCTACGGCGCGCTGCTCCGCGAGCAGGCGCTGGCCATCCCCGAGCACGGCTGGATCAACCTGCACTTCTCGCTGCTGCCCGCCTGGCGCGGGGCCGCCCCGGTGCAGTCCGCGATCCGGCACGGCGACGAGATCACCGGCGCCTCCACCTTCCGCATCGTTCCCGAGCTCGACGCCGGGCCGGTCTTCGGCGTGGTCACCGAGGAGATCCGGGGCACCGACACCGCCGGCGAGCTGCTCGACCGGCTCTCGGCGTCCGGGGCGCAGCTGATGGTGGCCACCCTCGACGGCATCGAGGACGGCGCGGTGGTCGCCCAGGAGCAGCCCGCCGAGGGCGTCAGCTACGCGCCGAAGGTCACCGTCGAGGACGCCAAGGTCGACTTCACCGCGCCCGCGGTGGGCGTGGACCGGCTGATCCGCTCGGTCAGCCCGGACCCGGGCGCTTGGGCGCTCCTGGGGGAGGAGCGGTTCAAGCTCGGCCCGGTGAGCATCACCGACGAGCAGCTGCCGGCCGGCGAGATCGAGGTCCAGAAGAAGCGCGTGCTGGTCGGCACCGGCACCACCGCCGTCGCGCTGGGCGAGGTGCAGGCGGCGGGCAAGAAGCGCATGCGCGCCACCGACTGGGCTCGCGGCACCCACATCGAGCGAGGAGAAGCACTCAAGTGAACGATCGCCGCCGGCGGCCGAACCGCCCGCCGAAGGCCCGTCCGCCGCAACGCAAGTCCACCCCGCGCCCGGTCGACGTCGACCCGGTGCGGCTGGTCGCGGTGGAAACGCTGCGCGCCGTTCGCGAGCGCGACGCCTACGCCAACCTCGCCCTGCCGCCGCTGCTCAAGCAGCGCCGGATCAGCGGTCGCGACGCCGGTCTGGCCACCGAGCTGACCTACGGCGCCTGCCGCGCGCGGGGGCTGCTGGACGCGGTGATCGACGAGTGCAGCAACCGGCCGCTGTCCGAACTGGACCCGAAGCTGCTCGACGCGCTGCGCGTCGGGGCCTATCAGCTGCTGCGCACCCGCATCCCCGCGCACGCCGCGGTGACGTCGACTGTGGACATCGTCCGCTTCGAGAACGGTTCCAAGGTGTCCGGTTTCGCCAACGCCGTGATGCGGCGGGTGGCCGAGCTGGACGAGGCCGAGTGGGTCGACAAGGTCGCTCCGGACCGCTCGAAGGACCCCGTCGGCTACCTGGCGATGAAGCACGCGCACCCGCGCTGGATCGCGCAGGCCTTCGCCGACGCGCTCGGGCTCGACGAGCTGGAGGACGCCCTGGCCGCCGACGACGCGCGGCCCGCGGTGCACCTCACCGCGCGCCCGGGGGAGATCAGCTCCGACGAGCTCGCGGCGATCACCGGGGGAGACCCGGCGCCGTACTCGCCCTACGGCGTGCGCCTGGAGGCCGGTGCGGGCGACCCCGGGGACCTGGAGCCGGTGCAGGAGGGCTTCGCCTCGGTGCAGGACGAGGGCAGCCAGCTGGTCAGCCTCGCGCTGACCCGTCCGGCGGTGGAGGGCTCCGACCTGCGCTGGCTGGACCTGTGCGCCGGCCCGGGCGGCAAGGCCGCCCTGCTGGGTTCGCTGGTGACCCTCGACGGCGGGACGCTCGACGCGGTCGAGCAGGCCAAGCACCGCGCCGAGCTCGTCCGCAAGGCCACCGAAGGGCTGTCGGTCGAGGTGCACGTCGGAGACGGGCGCGAGCCCGGCCTGGAGCCCGGTTTCGACCGGGTGCTGGTCGACGCGCCGTGCACCGGTCTCGGCGCGCTGCGGCGCAGGCCCGAGGCCCGCTGGCGGCGCGGCCCGGAGGACGTCGGCGACCTGACCCGGCTGCAGCGCGAGCTGCTGACCTCGGCGATCGGGCTGACCCGTCCCGGCGGCGTGGTCGCCTACGTGGTGTGCTCGCCGCACCTGCCGGAGACCGAGGGCGTGGTCGCCGACGTCGTCCGGCGCACCGGCGTCACCCAGCTCGACGCGCGCGAGCACTTCCCGGACGTCCCGGACCTGGGCGACGGGCCGGGCGTCCAGCTCTGGCCGCACCGCCACGGCACCGACGCCATGTACTGCGCCCTGCTGCGGGTCTGAGCTCGCGGACGGGTTCCCCTTTTTCATCGAGAGGCTCGGGTGGGCCCGTGGACTTCTGATGAAGGAAGGATCCCAGGGTGCGTCTCCACTCGGGGCGCCTCGGATGGTTGGGTGAAGTGGGACGTTCTACATCGTTGATGTTGGGTGGTTGTGATGTCGGGTACTCCGGTTGAGGTGACGCGGTCCGGCGAGCACCGGTTCGTGGCGACCAACGAGCGCGGGGCTTCGGTGGAGATCGGCCGCGACGGTGCCGAGGGCGCGTTCACCCCGGGTGAGCTGCTGCTGGCCGCGGTTGCCGGGTGCTCCGCGGTGACCAGCGAGAACCTGCTGATCCGGCGGCTCGGCGAGGACGCCCCGCTGACCGTGCGGGCCGACCGGACGAAGACCCCGGAGGACAAGCACAAGTTCGCGGCGATCCAGGCGGCGTTCGACGTCGACCTCTCGGCCGTCCCCGAGGACGATCGCGACAAGCTCGTCGACGCCGTCGAGCGCGCCATCGCCAAGTACTGCACCGTCTCCCGCTCCGTGGAGGAGTCCACGCCGATCGAGCTCACGCTGCCCCGGTGAGCACCTCGCGGCTCGGCCGGGAGCCGCGCACCCCTCGGGACAAGCGCTTTCCGGCCGAACTGCGAACCGGCTCCCGAGGAGGACTTCCGCCGTCGTAGGGTGCTCGGGTTCCGGGTCGAGTGCTAGCGGGAGGAGACCCCAGTGGTGCAGGAGGAGCTCGCGCCGGTGGAGTCCGGGTTGCGGCGTGCGCTGTCCGGACGTCAGGTCGGCATGATCGCCATCGGCGGTGCGATCGGGACCGGGCTGTTCCTCGGTTCCGGACTGGCGATCTCGATCGCCGGGCCCGCGGTGATCATCGCCTACGCGGTGGCCGCGCTCGCCGCGCTGGCCCTGGCGTTCGCCCTGGCCGAGATGATGGTGGTGCACCCCGAGGCCGGTGGCTTCGGCGCGGTGATCCGCGAGTACCTCGGCGGGCTGCCCGGCTTCGTCTCCCGCTGGATCTACTGGGCCGCGCAGGTGGTCAACATCGGCAGCGAGGTCATCGCAGCCGGGCTCTACCTGCAGTTCTGGTACCCGCAAGTCCCGCTGTGGGCGCCCGTGCTGGGCTTCTCGGTGGTGATGCTGGCGGTCAACCTCGCCGCGGTGCGCTTCTTCGGCGAGTTCGAGTACTGGTTCGCCATGATCAAGGTCGTCACCATCGTGGTGTTCATCGGCCTGGGCGTGGTCTACATGATCTTCGGCCTGCCCGGGCGTGACCCGGCCGGCGTCGGCGCGCTGACCGAGCACGGCGGCTTCCTGCCCAACGGCCTCGGCGCGGTGTGGCTGGCGCTGACCGTGGTCACCTTCTCCTACCTGGGCACCGAGGCGGTCTCGCTGACCGCGGCCGAGTCGAAGAACCCGGGCCGCGACGTGCCGCGCGCCGCGCGCAACACCGTGCTGCGGCTGGCGCTGTTCTACGTGCTGGGCATGCTGGTGATCGTCTCGATCCTGCCGTGGAACCAGGTCTCCGGCTCCGAGGCGGTCACCGCGAGCCCGTTCGTGCGGCTGTTCAGCCTGGTCGGCATCCCCGCCGCGGCCGGGATCATGAACTTCGTGGTGCTCACCGCGGCGCTGTCGGCGATGAACACGAACCTGTACCTGACCGCTCGGATGACCCACTCGCTGGCCGTCGACGGGCTGGCGCCGAGGTTCTTCGCCGGGCTCAGCGCCAACGGCGTGCCGCGCCGCGCGCTGGGCCTGTCGGCGGTGGGGCTGGCGCTGGCCGCCGCGATCGCCTACTTCGCCGAGGAGACGGCGTTCCCGATCCTCATCGGGCTGGCCCTGTTCGGCGCGCTGGTCGTGTGGATGCTGATCTTCGCGGCGCAGATCGCCTTCCGCCGCCGCCGCGCGGCCGAGGGCCTGCCGCCCTCGCCGGTGCGGCTGCCCGGCGCCCCGGTGACCACGGTGCTCGCCCTGCTGTTCATCGCCGCGGTGCTGCTCACCACGCCGTTCACCGAGCAGTTCAACACCGCCTGGAAGGCGGGCGTGCCGTTCCTGCTGATCCTCTGCGGGGCCTACTTCGCCATCCACCGCCGCAAGCGCGCGTGAGGCCCCGCGGCGGCGGAGCCGGGGCGGGGCGGGCGGGTGGCTCGCGCTTGACCGAGCAAGTGGGGCGGGAGTGGGCGTGCCCTGCGCGAACGGGTCGCCGCGGGCGTCTCACGCCGGTGGGGGCTTGACGAGGAGGCCTGGGGCGTCGACGCGCGCCCGCGGGATTTAGACTCCCGCATGTGTCGAACCAGCCGATGATCGCGCCCTCCATCCTGTCCGCCGACTTCGCCCGGCTCGCCGACGAGATCAACGCCGTCGGCGGTGAGCCCGGCAAGCGGGCCGACTGGTTGCACGTCGACGTGATGGACGCGCACTTCGTGCCGAACCTGACCCTCGGCCTGCCCGTCGTGGAGTCGATCCTCAAGACCACCGAGATCCCGATCGACTGCCACCTGATGATCGAGAACCCGGACCGCTGGGCCATCGGCTACGCCGAGGCCGGCGCGCACAACGTCACGGTGCACGCCGAGGCCGCCGCCGATCCGATCGCCATCGCCAAGGACCTGCGCGCCGCCGGGGCCAAGGCCGGCCTGTCGATCAAGCCGGGCACCGACCTCGACGACTACCTCGAGGTGCTCAAGCACTACGACACCCTGCTGGTCATGTCGGTCGAGCCCGGCTTCGGCGGCCAGAAGTTCATGTCCGAGGTGCTGCCCAAGGCCCGCAAGGCCCGCGAGCTCGTCGACACCGGGCACCTCAAGCTCCTGGTCGAGATCGACGGCGGCATCAACGCCGACACCATCGAGCAGGCCGCCGAGTCCGGCGTGGACTGCTTCGTGGCCGGCTCGGCCGTCTACAACGCCGAGGACCCGGCCAAGGCCGTGCAGGCGCTGCGCGACCAGGCGGCTCCGGCCTTCAACGCCGCGCACGGCTGATCGCGCCATGGCCGCCGACGTCGTGGATCGGGCGATGCGCGCGGCCATCGCGGCCGGCGAGGACGTGCGCGGCACGACCAGCCCCAACCCGCCGGTGGGCTGCGTCGTGCTCGACGCCGAGGGCCGCGTCGTCGGGGTGGGCGCCACGCAGCCGCCGGGCGGACCGCACGCCGAGGTGGTGGCGCTGCGCGAGGCGGGGGAGCGCGCCCGCGGGGGGACCGCGGTGGTCACCCTGGAGCCCTGCGCGCACACCGGCCGCACGCCCGCGTGCGCGCAGGCGCTGAGCGAGGCGGGGATCGCCGAGGTGGTGCACGCGGTCTCCGATCCCAACCCGCAAGCGGCGGGCGGCGCCGACGAGCTGCGCGCCCGGGGCGTGGCGGTTCGCGGCGGCCTGCTGGCCGAGGAGGTCGAAAAGGGTGCGCTGCGCGCGTGGTTGCACTTCGTCCACACCGGACGTCCGCATGTAACCTGGAAGTACGCGGCCACATTGGACGGTCGTTCGGCGGCCGCCGACGGCACCAGCAAGTGGATCAGCTCGGCGGCCTCGCGCGCCGAGGTGCACCGCGTGCGGGCCGCGATGGACGCCATCGTCGTCGGGACGGGCACGGTGCTCGTCGACGACGCGCAGCTGACCGCCCGCGATCCGGACGGGAACCTGCGCGCGAAGCAGCCGCTGCGGGTGGTGGTGGGCGATCGCGAGCTGCCCGCGACGGCGCGGGTGCTCGACGACGCCGCCGAGACGCTCCGGCTGCCCGGTGGCGACCCGGACGCGGTCCTGCGGTCGCTGGCCGAGCGGGGCGCCGTCGACGTGCTGCTCGAAGGCGGCCCCACCCTGGCCGGGGCCTTCTGGGCGGCAGGCCGGGTCGACCGGGTGCTGGCCTACGTCGCGCCGGTGCTGCTGGGCTCCGGTCCGGCCGCGCTCGGCGACGCGGGCGTGGGAAGCATCTCGCAGGCGTGGCGGTTGTGGATCGAAGATACGACGATGAGTGGCCCGGACCTGCGCATCAGCGCGGTCCCGCGTGACCGGTGAGACGCCGGCAGCGCCCGGCCGGGAAGTAGGAGGCAGCAGTTGTTCACCGGGATCGTCGAGGAACTCGGAACCGTCCGGGCCGTGGAGCCGCTGGAGGACGGCGCTCGGCTGACCATCGCCGGGCCGGTGGTCACCGGCGACGCCAAGCACGGCGACTCGATCGCGGTCAACGGCGTGTGCCTGACCGTGGTCACCGCCGCCGAGGGCGAGTTCACCGTCGACGTGGTCGCCGAGAGCCTGCGCCGCTCCTCCCTCAAGCAGGTCGCCGCTGGTGAGCGGGTCAACCTCGAGCGGGCGATGGCGCTGGGAGACCGCCTCGGCGGGCACATCGTGCAGGGGCACGTGGACGGCACCGGCGTGCTGCGCGACACCGGTGGCGACCTGACCTCCGTCGAGCTGCCCGGGCACCTCGCGCACTACCTGGTGGAGAAGGGCTCGATCACCGTCGACGGCGTGTCGCTGACGGTGGCCGAGGTCGTCGACGGCGAGCCGGCGCGGTTCTCCGTCGCGCTGATCCCCACCACCAAGGAGCTGACCACCCTGGGCCGCAAGGGCCCGGGTGACGAAGTGAACATCGAGGTGGACGTGCTGGCCAAGCACCTGGAACGGCTCTCCGCAGCGCAGCTGGGCGGCGCCGGCCGTGGTGCCACCGCCGGTTCGGAGGACAATGGCGGCAGCAGGGAGGCGCGCTGATGAACCCCGAGGACGAGGTGTCGGAGACGGTGACCACGAAAAAGTTCGACAGCATCGAGCGCGCGCTGGCCGACATCGCGGCCGGGCGCCCGGTCATCGTCGTCGACGACGAGGATCGCGAGAACGAGGGCGACCTGATCTTCGCCGCGGAGAAGGCCACGCCGGAGCTGGTGGCCTTCATGGTCCGCTACACCTCGGGCTACATCTGCGTCGGCATGCCCGGTGACGACTGCGACCGGCTCAACCTGCCGCCCATGTACCACAGCAACCAGGACCGCAAGGGCACCGCCTACACGGTCACCGTGGACGCCGCCGAGGGCGTGAGCACCGGCATCTCGGCCGCCGACCGCGCCAGGACGCTGCAGGTCCTCGCGCGCGAGGACGCCGAGCCCGAGGACCTCACCCGCCCGGGGCACGTGGTGCCGCTGCGGGCCCGCGACGGCGGCGTGCTGCGCCGCCCCGGGCACACCGAGGCCTCCGTCGACCTCGCCCGGCTCGCCGGGCTGCGCCCCGCGGGTGCGCTGTGCGAGATCGTCAGCCAGAAGTCCGAGGGCGACATGGCCCAGCGCGACGAGCTGGAGGTCTTCGCCGACGAGCACGACCTGGCGCTGATCACCATCGCCGACCTGATCACCTACCGCCGCCGGTTCGAGAAGCAGGTGGTGCGGGTGGCCGAGGCCCGCATCCCCACCGTGCACGGCGAGTTCCGCACCGTCGGCTACGACAGCACCCTCGACGGCATCGAGCACCTCGCGATGGTCTACGGCGACATCGGCGACGGCGAGGACATCCTGGTGCGGGTGCACTCCGAATGCCTCACCGGCGACGTGCTGGGCTCGCTGCGCTGCGACTGCGGGCCGCAGCTGGACGCGGCCATGGCCAAGGTCGCCGAGGCCGGGCGCGGCGTGGTGCTCTACATGCGCGGCCACGAGGGCCGCGGCATCGGCTTGATCCACAAGCTGCAGGCCTACCAGCTGCAGGACAACGGCTCGGACACCGTCGACGCGAACGTCGAGCTCAACCTGCCGGTGGACAGCCGGGACTACGGGCAGGGCGCGCAGATCCTCTGCGACCTGGGGATCAAGTCGATGCGGCTGCTGACCAACAACCCGGCCAAGCGGGTCGGCCTGGAGGGCTACGGCCTGCGCATCGTCGACCGGGTTCCGCTGCCGATCCGGCCCAACCCGGAGAACATCCGCTACCTGCGGACCAAGCGCGACCGGATGGGCCACGTGCTGGACAATCTCGACGACGGCGAGGACTCGTCGATCAGCGGTGACACGGGAGTGACGGCATGAGTGGCGAAGGAAGGCCGCGGGTCAGCGTGCCCGAGGCGGGTGGACTGCGGCTGGGCATCGCCGCGATCCGCTGGCACGAGCGGTTGGTCGACCAGATGCTCGCCCGGGCGGTCGAGGCGGCCAGGCAGGCCGGCATCGCCGAGCCGACCATCGCGCGCGTGCCGGGCTCGGTCGAGCTGCCGGTGGTCTGCCAGCAGCTGGCGCACGGCCACGACGCGGTGGTGGCGCTGGGCGTGGTCGTGCGCGGCGGCACCCCGCACTTCGAGTACGTGTGCGACTCGGTGACCCAGGGGCTGACCCGGGTTTCGCTGGACGAGTCCACCGCGGTCGGCAACGGCGTGCTGACCTGCGACGACATGGACCAGGCGCTGGCTCGTGCCGGCTTCGAGGACTCGGTCGAGGACAAGGGCTTCGAGGCGACCGCGGCGGCGCTGGAGACCGCGCTGACGCTGCGCGAGCTGCGCGGCGACTACGACGGGCAGCAGGGGTTCCTGTGAGCGCCCAGGTGGTGGCCAAGCCGGTCAAGCTCCGCCGGACGGCCTATCCGGTCGCGGTCGTGCTGGTCGTCGTGTTCGCGGTGGTGGCGGTGCTGCTGCGCAACACGCCGACCGGGGTGTACTTCTCGGTGTCCGACCAGGTGGCGATGGGGCTGCTGGGCGTGCTGCTGGCCGCCGGTGCGCTGCTGCTCGCCCGGCCGCGGCTGCGCGCCGACGCCGACGGGCTGGAAGTGCGCAACATCATCGGCACCACGCGCCTGTCCTGGGACCAGGTCGAGGGGATCACCTTCCCGGACGGCGCTCCGTGGGCGCGGGTCGAGATGGCCCACGACGAGTACGTGCCGATCATGGCCATCCAGGCCACCGACGGGCAGCACGCCGTGGTGGCGATGCGGGAGCTCCGCGAGCTCCGCAGGCAGGTCGAGGCGTGACGGTTCGGGCCGGGAACCCCTCCGCGGACGGGGTTCCCGGCCCGAAACTGCTACTCCGCCGCGACCAGGTCGCAGACGAAGACCAGGGTCTCGCCCGGCTTGATGACGCCTGCCGCGCCGCGGTCGCCGTAGGCCAGCTGCGGCGGGATGGACAGCTTGCGGGTGCCGCCGACGCGCATGCCCTGCAGCCCGCGGTCCCAGCCTTCGATGACCATGCCCGAGCCCAGCTGCAGGCGCAGCGGCTGGCCGCGGTTCCAGCTGGCGTCGAACTCGGCGCCGGTGGAGTGCGACACGCCCACGTAGTGCACCGCGACGGTGTCCCCGGCCTTGGCCTCCGCGCCGTCGCCGATCTCCAGGTCCTCGATCACCAGGTCGGCCGGCGGCTCGCCGGACGGGGCCTCGACGACGGGCTTCTCGGTGTTCACGAATCCACTCCTCGTTTCGGTGCTCGGTCACCGGCCATTGTGGTCGGCGCGCTTCGCCGCGCGCGACGGGACCCGCCGATCACCGGGCGGGTCGCACCAGCGGCGCCGCGAGCGCGGCCAGCAGCGCCAGCGCGGCCGGGACGGCCAGGCCCGCGGTGAGACCGGTCCAGTGCGCGACGAGCCCGATGACCACCGGGCCGGCCAGCAGCCCGCCGTAGCCGAGCGTGCTGACCTGGGCGAGGTCCCGCCCGCTGCGCTCCGGGTCGCGACTGCCCGCCGCGCTGAAGACCTGCGGGATGATGCAGGACAGCCCCATCCCGAACAGCGCGAACCCGGCGATGGCGGCCGCCGGGTGGTGCAGCAGCAGGCCCAGCCCCATGCCGGTGCCGGCGACCAGTCCGCAGGTGCGCACCAGCGCCACCGGGCCGAAGCGGGCGACCAGGTGATCGCCGAGGAAGCGGCAGACCGCCATCGCCGTGGAGAACACCGCGTAGCCCACCGCGGCCACCGCCGGGCTGGTCAGCAGCACGTCGTGCAGGTACAGCGGGGACCAGTCGGCCATCGCGCCCTCGCCGAGCGAGCAGCTGAAGGCCACGATCCCCAGCAGCAGGATGGCCGGGGAGATCCCGCGGGGACGGCCGCCGGCCCGCTCCGCGGCGCTGGTCTCGGCGGGGAGCAGCACCCGGCGCGAGGCGGTCACCAGCGCCGCCAGCGCGGCGGCGACCAGCGCGAAGTGCCAGGGCACCGGCACCCCCAGCTGCGCGGCCAGCGCGCCGATCCCGGAGCCGAGCAGGCCGCCGACGCTGAACAGGGCGTGGAAGGTGATCACGATCGGCCGCGAGTAGCGCCGCTGCACCTGCAGCGCGTGGCTGTTCATCGCCACGTCGACCGTGCCGTGGCCGGCGCCGAACACCAGCAGCCCGCCCACCAGCACCGGGAGCGTTCCGGCGAACCCCGGCAGCAGCAGGCTGCCGGCCATCAGCAGACCGGCCGGACCCATCACCCGCGCGCTGCCGAAGCGGTCCGAGAGGTGCCCGACGACCTGCATGGCCAGCACCGAACCGACCGCGATCGCGAACAGGCCGATCGTGACCTGCGCGTCGGTGAGTTCGAGGTCCTGCTTCACCGCCGGGATCCGGGCCGTCCAGGTGCCCAGCGCGGCCCCGGTGGCCACGAAGTACCCGGTGACTCCCCAGCGGGCCCGGCGTTCGACCTCGGTGTTCTCGACGAGCGCCTCAGACAACGCGCACCTCGACCCCGGCCGCCCGCAACGCGGTGACCTGCTCCTCGGGTGCGCTGTCGTCGGTGATCACCACGTCCAGGTCGGTCACGGGGCAGACGAAGCCCAGCCCGGTGCGGGCGAACTTCGCGCCGTGACAGGGCGCGATGACCCGCTGCGTGGCCGACACCGCCGTCTTCTTGATCGGAACCTCCTCCAGGTCGTGGGCGGTCAGGCCGCGCTCGGCCGACAGGCCGCACACGCCGATCACCGCGGTGTCCACCCGCAGCGCGCGCAGCGTGGCCTCGGCCAGGTGGCCGGTGAACGACAGCTCGCCCGGCTTGGCCCTGCCGCCGGGCAGCAGCAGGTCGACCTCGGGGGCGTTGCTCAGCGCGTTGGCCGCGTGCATGTCCAGCGGAACCGCGGTGAGCCTGCGCTGCGCCAGCAGCCGCGCGACCTCCAGGTTCGTGGTTCCGCTGTCGAGGATCACCGACTCGTCGTCGGCGATGAGGGCGTCGACCTCCGCGGCCAGCCGCCGCTTGACCTCGATCGCGTCGCGCTCGCGCACCGAGAACGGCGCCGACTGGCCGCGCAGGAAGCTCACCGCGCCGCCGCGCACCCTGCGCAGCAGGCCCTCCTCGGCCAGCTGGTCCAGGTCGCGGCGGATGGTCATCTCCGAGCAGCCGGTCGCCGCGGCGAGCTCGGCGACGCCGACGCGCTCGGCCTGGCGCAGTTGCTCGATGATTGTTCTGGTGCGTTGCGAACTGTCCACGCGTTCAATCGAACAAGATCGCTGTTCGAAGCGCAAGGGGTGCGGGTCCCCTCCGGTGTGGGTGAGCCCGCATGGGGAGGGCCGGCCCGGTGGGGGACAATGGGAGGTGGTCTGCGGGTAGGAGGAGATCGTGAGTTTGGCCCAGGAGCGCAACCTCCGCGTGGTGCGGGACGTGTCGGACGAGACCGGGGTGCGGCTCGGGGACATCCGGCTGCGCAACCGGCTGGTGACCTCGTCGAGCCTGCTGGGCTACGGGGTGTCCAACGCCAAGGTGATGGCCTACGGGATGAGCCCGATCTCGAACTTCGTGCCGCTGGAGCGCTTCGGCGCGATCACCACCCGCACCGTGACCGTCGAGCCGCGCGAGGGGCACTTCACCACCCGCGACGACTGGGCCCTCAGCGAGCTGCCCGGCCTGCTCAAGCGCTACGGCCAGGCCCTGCGGCAGGTCGACGGCGGTTGGCTCAACGCCTTCGGCTGGTGCAACGTCGGCATCGACGCCTACCTGCGCGACTACTACCCGCGCACCCGCGAGCAGAACACCATCATCTCCGTCGGCGGCTTCTCCGCCGAGGAGTTCGTGACGCTGGTGGACAAGGTCAACGCCGCGGTTCCCGCCGGCGAGATCGCCGCGGTGGAGTTCAACGTCTCCTGCCACAACGTCAACTTCGACTTCAACCAGATCATCGAGGACGTGCTGGCCGAGGCGGTGCCGCGCAGCAACCACCCGGTGATCCTCAAGCTCAGCCCGGACTACGACTACCTCGCGCACGCCCGGCTGGCCGCCCAGCACGGGGTGTCCGCGCTGACCGCCATCAACACCGTCAAGGGCCTGCGGCTGGACCCGGAGACCGGGACGCCGCTGCTCAAGAACGGTTTCGGCGGGCTGTCCGGCAAGGCGATCAAGCCGATCGGGCTGCGCGTGGTCAAGGAGCTGCGCGACGCGGGCGTGACGCTGCCGATCATCGCCACCGGCGGCATCCGCAACTTCGACGACTGCCGCGAGTACTTCTGGGCCGGGGCCGACGCGGTCAGCCTGGGCAGCGCCAGCTGGTTCGCCAGCTACCCCGGGTACGCGCTCTCGCCGCTGCACGGCGTGCGGATCCGGAAGGTGCTGCAGCGCGTCGAGCGCTACACCCCGCCGGCCCGCTGACGGGCGCTGCCGCCCGGTGGTAGACAGGTGATCGGAGTGGACGCCGTCGTCTGCCGCTGGGGAGGCCGCCTTGGCCGGGTACGGGGATTTCGGGAGCAGCCTGCGCGATCTGCCGCGCCTGCGCGCGACCCGCCGAGGGCGGGTGTCGAGCTGGGACCGCACCGGCGGCAACGCCGACAACGTGCGCATCCGGCCCGGTGAGGCCCGGACGCTCGCCGACATCCCGGGCCCCGGGGTGATCACGCACATCTGGTGCACGGTCGCGCTCGATCACGCCGGCCGCCCTCCCGAGGTCGAGGCCGACCACCTGCGCAGGCTGGTGCTGCGGATCACCTGGGACGACCAGCCGCACGCCGCGGTGCTGGTGCCGCTCGGGGACTTCTTCGGCGTCGGGCACGCCCGCTCGCTCAACCACTCCTCGGCGCCGCTGCAGATGAGCCCGCAGGACGGCAAGGGCTTCAACTGCTGGTTCGCGATGCCCTTCGCGGGGCGCGCGCGGATCGAGCTGGTCAGCGAGATGAGCGTCAAGCCGGTGACGTTCTACTTCTACGTCGACTACGAGACCTACCCCGAACCGGACCCGGAGCTGGCCTACTTCCACGCGCAGTGGCGGCGGCAGAACCCCACCGACGGGATCGAGCAGGGCGACCAGTCCAACCACGAGTACTTGCACGGCGGGAGCAACACCGACGGCGCGGGCAACTTCGTGCTGCTGGAGGCCGAGGGGCGCGGGCACTACGTGGGCACCGTGCTCAACGTGCAGAACCTGCGCGAGACCGGCGAGTGGAACTGGTACGGCGAGGGCGACGACATGTTCTTCATCGACGGCGAGCCCTGGCCCCCGCGGCTGCACGGGACCGGCACCGAGGACTACTTCAACACCGCCTGGTGCCCCACCCAGCCCTACCAGGCGCCCTACCACGGGCTGACGCTGGCGGGCGGGGAGAACTGGAGCGGCCAGGTGTCCTACTACCGCTTCCACGTCGAGGACCCGATCGTCTTCGAGCGGTCCATCCGGGCCACGATCGAGCACGGGCACGCCAACAAGCGCCGCGACGACGTGTCCTCGGTGGCCTACTGGTACCAGACCCTCCCGGCGCTGCCGGTCACGCTCGCCCCGGTGGCCGAGAGGATCCCGCGTCCCCTGTGACCCCCGCGCGGTTCCACCCGGAACCATCGCGCGATCGCGCCCGCTTCGTCCGGGGGTCCCGGCGAAGCCGTAGGCCACCCGCGCGTCGGGGGTCGTCCGGCCGCGGACGTAGGGTGGGGGCGTGGCCGATCCGTCCACTTACCGACCTGCACCAGGGACGATCCCGGACGCCCCGGGCGTCTACCGCTTCCACGACGCCAACGGGCGCGTGATCTACGTCGGGAAGGCGAAGAGCCTGCGCAGCAGGCTGTCCTCGTACTTCGCCGACCTGGCCGGGCTGCACCCGCGCACCCGGCAGATGGTCACCACCGCCACCGGCGTGAAGTGGACCGTGGTGGGCACCGAGGTCGAGGCGCTGCAGCTGGAGTACTCCTGGATCAAGGAGTACGACCCGAGGTTCAACGTCCGCTACCGCGACGACAAGTCGTACCCGGTGCTCGCCGTGACGCTCCACGAGGAGCACCCGCGGCTGTTCGTCTACCGCGGCCCGCGCAAGCGCGGCGTGCGCTACTTCGGCCCGTACGCGCACGCCTGGGCCATCCGCGAGACCCTCGACCTGCTGCTGCGGGTGTTCCCCGCGCGCACCTGCTCGAACGGGGTGTTCAAGCGGCACTCGCAGATCGGGCGGCCCTGCCTGCTGGGCTACATCGGCAAGTGCGCCGCGCCCTGCGTGGGCCGGGTCAGCGCCGAGGAGCACCGCAGCATCGTCGACGACTTCTGCGACTTCCTGGCGGGCCAGACCGACCAGCTGATGCGCAAGCTCGACAAGCAGATGCAGGAGGCCTCCGCCGAGCTGGAGTTCGAGCGCGCCGCCCGGCTGCGCGACGACCTCGAAGCGCTGCGCCGCGCGATGGAGAAGCAGGCCGTGGTCCTCGGCGACGGCACCGACGCCGACGTGGCCGCGTTCGCCGAGGACGAGCTGGCCGCGGCGGTGCAGGTGTTCCACATCCGCGGCGGCCGGGTGCGCGGCCAGCGCGGTTGGGTCATCGACAAGGTCGAGGACACCGACACCTCCGCGCTCACCGAGCAGTTCCTCACCCAGTTCTACGGCGAGCAGGCAGCCCTGGCCGACCAGGCCGACGCGGGCGGCAGCCCGGTGCCGCGCGAGGTGCTGGTCCCGCAGCTGCCCGAGGACGCCGACACGATCGCGGGATGGCTCGGCGAGCTGCGCGGCAGCCGGGTGAGCTTGCGGGTGCCGCAGCGCGGTGACAAGCGCGCGCTGATGGAGACCGTGGAGCGCAACGCCAAGGAGGCCTTCCAGCAGTACAAGCTGCGCCGCGCCGGCGACCTGACCGCCAGGTCGGCCGCGCTGCAGGAGCTGCAGGAGTCCCTGGAGCTCGACGAGGCGCCCTTGCGCATCGAGTGCATCGACGTCAGCCACGTGCAGGGCAGCGACGTGGTGGCCTCGCTGGTGGTCTTCGAGGACGGCGTGCCGCGCAAGTCCGAGTACCGCCGCTTCGAGGTGCGCGAGGGCGCCGAGGGCGGCGACGTGGGCTCCATCGACGAGGTGGTGCGCCGCCGCTTCGCCCGCTACCTCAGCGAGACCCGGCAGGAGAGCGCCGAGGGCGGGGACGCCGAGCAGGGCACCGACCCGGAGACCGGGCGCCCGCGCAAGTTCGCCTACCCGCCGAACCTGCTGGTCATCGACGGGGGAGCGCCGCAGGCCAACGCCGCGTCCGACGCGCTCACCGAGATGGGCGTCACCGACGTCGCGGTCGTCGGCCTGGCCAAGCGGCTCGAGGAGGTCTGGCTGCCCGCCGACCCCGACCCGGTGATCCTGCCGCGCACCAGCGAGGCGCTGTACCTGCTGCAGCGGGTCCGCGACGAGGCGCACCGGTTCGCGATCAGCTACCACCGGCAGAAGCGTGGCAAGCGCATGACAAGCTCCACATTGGACGGGATCCCCGGGCTCGGCGAGACTCGGCGCGCGGCGCTGCTCAAGCACTTCGGCTCGGTGAAGAAGCTCCGCCAGGCCACGGTCGAAGACATCGCCGCGGTCAAGGGGATCGGCCGTCGCACGGCGGAGATCGTCCACGAGGCCCTGCACGGGGCCGGGGGCGACGGGGGACAGGCGGAGCCGGGGCAGGGAGCCGACTCCGCCGAGAACACGACAAGGGGTTAGCAGTGACTGACGAGCATTCGGGCATCGAGGTCGCGGTCGTCAGCGGCCTGTCCGGAGCGGGCCGCTCCACCGCGGCCAAGTGCCTGGAGGACCTGGGCTGGTTCGTGGTGGACAACCTGCCGCCCGAGCTGATCGCCACCATGGTCGAGCTCGGGGCCAGCTCCAGCGGCCAGATCACCCGCGTGGCGGTGGTCATGGACGTGCGCAGCCGCGCCTTCACCGAGGACCTCGGCTCGGTGATCAAGGACCTCGACGCCCGCGGCTACAAGCCGAGGGTGCTGTTCCTGGAGGCCACCGACGAGGAGCTCATCCGCCGCTTCGAGCAGGTCCGGCGCGGGCACCCGCTGCAGGGCGAGGGCAGGCTGGCCGACGGCATCGCCGCGGAGCGCTCGCTGCTGTCCCGGCTGCGCTCCGAGGCCGACCTGATCGTGGACACCAGCGGGCTGTCGGTGCACCAGCTGCGCTCCAAGATCGAGGACGCCTTCGGCACCGAGGCCAGCACCCGCACCCGGGTGACCGTGCTGTCCTTCGGCTACAAGTACGGGCTCCCGATGGACGCCGACCTGGTGATGGACTGCCGGTTCCTGCCCAACCCGTTCTGGATCCCCGAGCTGCGCGAGTTCAACGGCCTCGACGAGGAGGTGCGCAACTACGTGCTCGGCCAGGAGGGCGCCGACGAGTTCCTGCAGAACTACCACCAGCTGCTGCGCCTGGTCGGCGCGGGCTACCACCGCGAGGGGAAGCGCTACCTGACGCTGGCGCTGGGCTGCACCGGCGGCAAGCACCGCAGCGTCGCGCTGGTCGAGGAGCTGGCCCGCAGGCTCGCCGAGGACGACGGGATGATGGTCAAGACGGTCCACCGGGACCTGGGGCGCGAGTGACGGGCCCGCTGCGCGCGGTCGCCCTGGGCGGCGGGCACGGCCTGCAGGCCAGCCTGGCCGCCCTGCGGCGGCTCACCGACGACGTCACGGCGGTGGTCACCGTCGCCGACGACGGAGGTTCCTCGGGCAGGCTGCGCCGCGAGCTCGGGTTGCTGCCGCCCGGCGACCTGCGCAAGGCGCTGGCCGCGCTGTCCGACTCGGACGCCGACGGCAGGCTGTGGGCCACGGTGTTCGAGCACCGCTTCGGCGGCAGCGGTGCGCTGGCCGGGCACGCGGTGGGCAACCTGCTGATGGCCGGCTTGCTGGAGGTGCTGGGCGACCCGGTCGAGGTGCTCGACCGCGCCTGCCGGTTGCTGGGGGTGCGCGGGCGGGTGCTGCCGATGTCCACCGTACCGCTGGACATGGCCGCCGACGTGGTCGGGTTGGACTCGGATCCGGAGGCCGTGCGGACCATTCGCGGGCAGGTCGCCATCGCCAGTACACCCGGTCGGGTGAAACAGGTGCGGTTGCACGCCAACGGCACCGAGCCGCCGGCCGCCTGCGCGGAGGCCGTGCGGGCCGTCGAGGAGGCCGACCTGGTGCTCCTGGGGCCCGGCTCCTGGTTCACCAGCGTGCTGCCTCACCTGCTGGTCCCGGAGCTGCACGAGGCCTTGGTGGGCACGTCGGCGCAGCGGGTCGTCGTGCTCAACCTGATCCCCCAACCGGGGGAGACAGCGGGCTTCTCGCCCGAACAACATCTAGACGTACTCTCGCAGCACGCACCCCGGCTGCGGGTCGACGCGGTGCTGGCGGACGCGGACTCCGTGCCCACGCCGGACCGGCTGCGCGCGGCCGCCGCCGGGATGGGTGCGCGAACACTGCTGGACACGATCGCGGATCCCGGGGTAGCGGGACGACACGACCCGCAGGCACTAGCGGCGAGCCTGCAGGCCGCACTGGAGAGGAGGACTGACCAGTGGCGATGACCGCGGCGGTCAAGGACGAACTGAGCCGGCTGCCGGTGAGCAAGACGTGCTGCCGGCGGGCGGAGGTCTCGTCGTTGCTGCGTTTCGCCGGCGGACTGCACATCGTCGCCGGCCGAGTCGTGATAGAGGCCGAGCTGGACAGCGGCTCCACCGCGCGGCGGCTGCGCAAGGAGATCCACGACCTGTTCGGCCACCACTCCGACGTGCACGTGATCACCTCGGGCGGGCTGCGCAAGGGCACCCGCTACGTGGTGCGCGTGGTCAAGGACGGCGAGAGCCTGGCCCGCCAGACCGGGCTGCTCGACCCGCGCGGACGTCCGGTGCGCGGGCTGCCCGCGCACGTGGTCTCCGGCGGGGCCTGCGACTCCGAGGCGGCCTGGCGCGGTGCGTTCCTGGCGCACGGCTCGCTGACCGAGCCCGGGCGGTCGTCCTCCCTGGAGGTCACCTGCCCCGGTCCGGAGGCGGCGCTGGCGCTGGTCGGCGCGGCCCGGCGGATCGGGGTGTCGGCCAAGTCGCGCGAGGTGCGCGGCGCCGATCGCGTGGTGGTGCGCGACGGCGACGCCATCGGCGCGCTGCTGACCCGGCTCGGCTCGCACTCCAGCGTGCTGTCCTGGGAGGAGCGCCGGATGCGCCGCGAGGTGCGGGCCACCGCCAATCGGCTGGCCAACTTCGACGACGCCAACCTGCGCCGGTCCGCCCGCGCGGCGGTGGCCGCGGCCGCGCGCGTCGAGCGGGCGCTGGAGCTGCTGGGGCCCAACGCGCCGGAGCACCTCACCCTGGCCGGGCGGCTGCGACTGGCCAACCGGCAGGCCTCGCTGGAGGAGCTCGGCCAGCTGGCCGACCCGCCGATGACCAAGGACGCCGTGGCCGGGCGGATCCGCCGGCTGCTGGCGATGGCCGACAAGCGCGCCCGCGAGCTCGGCCTGCCCGACACCGAGTCCGCCGTCACCGCGGAGATGCTCGAAGCCGAGGCGTGAAGCCCTGGCGGTTCGGCCCATAACCGCACGCCACGAGGCGTGCGGTTATGGGCCGAACCGCCAGGGCTCGCCGAACCGGTGAAGATGAAGTCGATCACCTGATCGGACCCCTCTGGGCGTGCACGATTCAGGCTTTCTGATCAGGCAAGACCCCGAATCCATCGACATTCCGCCGCCGGTGAGTAGGATCGGGTCGGCTTCACCCCGTCAGCGCTCGTGCCGGGCCCCGCGCGGACCGCTCGCCGGGCGATAGGGTGAGCCCCGAGACCATCAACTCACCCGCCGATGTCGTCGGTCGGGTCAGTCACGAGGAGAGATCGGCGTGACCGTTCGCGTAGGCATCAACGGCTTCGGTCGGATCGGGCGGAACTTCTGGCGCGCGGCGCTCGCCAGCGATCACGACATCGAGATCGTGGCCGCCAACGACCTGGGCGATCTCGCGACCATGGCGCACCTGCTGAAGTACGACAGCATCCTGGGCCGCCTCGACCAGGAGGTCAAGGTCACCGACGAGGGCATCGAGGTGGGCGGCAAGCTCATCAAGATCCTCGCCGAGAAGGACCCGGGCAAGCTTCCGTGGGGCGACCTGGGCGTGGACGTCGTGGTCGAGTCCACCGGCTTCTTCACCAACGCCGCCGACGCGCGCAAGCACGTCGACGAGGGCGGGGCCAAGAAGGTCATCATCTCCGCCCCGGCCAAGGGCGAGGACCTGACGGTGGTGCTGGGTGCCAACGACGACAAGTACGACGGCACGCAGACCATCATCTCCAACGCCTCCTGCACCACGAACTGCCTGGCGCCGATGGCCAAGGTGCTCAACGACGCCTTCGGCATCGAGCAGGGCCTGATGACCACGGTGCACGCCTACACCGCCGACCAGAACCTGCAGGACGGCCCGCACAAGGACCTGCGCCGCGCCCGCGCCGCCGCGGTCAACGTGGTGCCGACCTCCACCGGTGCGGCCAAGGCCATCGGCCTGGTGCTGCCGGAGCTCAACGGCAAGCTCGACGGCTACGCCATGCGCGTGCCGACCCCGACCGGCTCGGTCACCGACCTGACCGCCACCGTGCGCCAGGAGGTCACCGCCGAGGCGGTCAACGAGGCCTTCAAGACCGCCGCGGGCGAGGGCCGGCTCAAGGGCATCCTCAAGTACAGCGAGGACCCCATCGTCTCCAGCGACATCGTCACCGACCCGCACTCCACGGTCTTCGACGCGCCGCTGACCAAGGTCATCGGCAACCAGGTCAAGATCGTCGGTTGGTACGACAACGAGTGGGGGTACTCCAACCGGCTCGCCGACCTCACCGCCCTGGTCGGCGAGAAGCTGGCGTAAGCCTTCCCCGGTCGGTTCGCGAAGCGGTGCGGGTAGCGGAACCTCAGACGCCCTCCGGCTCCGGGATCCGGGACTGATGCATGACCGATGCACGGCGCTACGGCTGTCCTCCCCGGAGGGCGTCTGAGAACCCGCGGCGGTGCCGGCTGCGAGGGGCGAACCGAAGAAGCAATGAGACCCGCACGATCCGCTGCAGCACGCGTGACTCGTGCGGGTCTTCCCCTCTCACGTAGGAGCAGAGCGTGAAGAACCTCGACGATCTGCTGTCCGAGGGCGTTTCCGGTCGGCGCGTGCTGGTGCGCGCGGACCTCAACGTGCCGCTGGACGGCGAGACCATCACCGACGACGGCCGGGTCCGCGCCTCGTTGCCGACCATCCAGAAGCTCGCCGAGGCCGGTGCGCAGGTCGTGGTGACCGCGCACCTGGGCCGTCCGAAGGGCGCGCCGGACCCGCAGTTCTCGCTGGCGCCGGTGGCGCGCAGGCTCGGCGAGCTGCTGGGCACCGAGGTCGCGCTGGCCGGGGACCTGGTCGGCGAGTCCGCGAAGTCCACCGTCGCCGGCCTGTCCGACGGCCAGGTCGCGGTGCTGGAGAACGTGCGCTTCGACGCCCGCGAGACCAGCAAGGACGACGCCGAGCGCGAGGCGCTGGCCGCCGAGCTCGCCGCCCTGGTCGGCGAGGACGCGGCGTTCGTCTCCGACGGCTTCGGCGTGGTGCACCGCAAGCAGGCCTCGGTCTACGACGTCGCCCGGAAGCTGCCCAACTACGCGGGCGGCCTGGTGCTGGCGGAGGTGGAGGTGCTGCGCACCCTCACCGGTGACCCCCAGCGCCCCTACGTCGTCGTGCTCGGCGGCTCCAAGGTCTCCGACAAGCTCGGCGTGATCAAGGCGCTGCTGCCCAAGGTCGACAAGCTGGTCATCGGCGGCGGCATGGCCTACACCTTCCTGGCCGCGCAGGGCCACGACGTGGGCACCTCGCTGCTGCAGGAGGACCAGATCGACAACACCAAGCAGCTGCTGGCCGACGCAGGCGACAAGCTCGTGCTGCCGGTCGACGTGGTCGCCGCGGACCGCTTCGCCGCCGACGCCGAGCCGCAGGTCGTCGAGGCCGACGCCATCCCGTCGGACCTGATGGGCCTGGACATCGGCCCGCGCAGCCGCGAGCTGTTCGCCGAGACCCTGGCCACGGCCAGCACGGTGTTCTGGAACGGCCCGGCCGGCGTGTTCGAGTTCCCGGCCTTCGCCGAGGGCACCAAGGCCGTCGCGCAGGCCATCGTCGACGGCGACGCGTTCAGCGTCGTCGGCGGCGGTGACTCCGCGGCCGCCGTGCGCACCCTGGGCCTGCCCGAGGACGGCTTCTCGCACATCTCCACCGGTGGTGGCGCCTCCCTCGAGTTCCTCGAGGGCAAGGACCTGCCGGGCGTGACGGTTCTGGAGGGCAGGTCCTGATGGCTCGACAGACCCTGATCGCGGGCAACTGGAAGATGAACCTCAACCACCTCGAGGCCATCGCTCTGGTGCAGAAGCTGGCCTTCGCACTGCCGGAGAAGTACTTCAGCAAGGTCGAGGTGGCCGTGCTGCCGCCGTTCACCGACATCCGCAGCGTGCAGACGCTGGTCGACGGCGACAAGCTGCGCATCAAGCACGGCGCGCAGGACGTCTCGGTGCACGACTCGGGCGCCTACACCGGCGAGGTCTCCGCGCCGATGCTGGCCAAGCTCGGCTGCAGCTACGTCACCGTGGGCCACTCCGAGCGGCGCGAGCACCACGGCGAGACCGACGAGCTGGTCAACAAGAAGGTCCGGCAGGTGCTCAAGAACGAGATGTCGCCGATCCTGTGCGTCGGCGAGGACCTCTCGGTGCGCGAGGCCGGCGGGCACGTGGAGCACTGCACCACCCAGGTCATCGACGGGCTCAAGGGGCTCAAGGCCGAGCAGGTGCGCGACGTCGTGATCGCCTACGAGCCGGTGTGGGCCATCGGCACCGGCAAGGTGGCCACCGCGGCCGACGCGCAGGAGGTCTGCGCGGCGGTGCGCGGTGCGCTCGACGAGAAGTACGGCAAGGAGATCGCCGACGAGGTGCGCGTGCTCTACGGCGGCTCGGTCAAGTCCAGCAACATCGGCGAGCTGGTCGGTCAGACCGACGTCGACGGCGCCCTGGTGGGCGGCGCGAGCCTGAACGGGGACGAGTTCGCCAAGCTCTCCGCGATGGCCGCGGGCGGCCCGCTGCCGTGACGCGCGCGTGCGGGGCGCTGCGGCGCCCCGCACGCGTAGTGCTTTCAGGTGATTCTGCGCTCGGAAGTCCCGATGCTTCGCCGGTGGCCGGAACTCGCCCGCGGGAATTGCCGAGGTCGGGGTGTGAGAACGTTGGCTACGGAAATCGGTGCACTGGTCAACTGGGGGTCGGCGGGCCGGTACGCTGTGTTGCGAACCGCTGTGCGAACGAGGAAGAAATGAATCTTTTCCTGCAGATCATGTTGATCGTGACGAGTGTCCTGCTGGTGCTGCTGGTGCTGCTGCACAAGGCCAAGGGCGGCGGACTCTCCTCGCTGTTCGGCGGCGGTGTGCAGTCCAACCTGGCCGGCTCCAGCGTGGCGGAGAAGAACCTCGACCGGATGACGTTGTTCGTCCTGGCCTTGTGGGTCATCTGCATCGTGGCGGTCGGCCTGTTGATCAAGATCGGTTGATCGACCGGCGCACGGGCCGGTCGACGACCTCGGCCGCTTGGTGGGTGAGGATGGATGACTGGTGGTAACGCCATTCGCGGCACTCGTGTGGGCTCCGGCCCCACGGTAGGCGAAGCGGAACGGGGGGAATCGGCCCCGCGCAAGCGGGTCGACTACTGGTGCTCGAACGGGCACCACAGCACGCCGTCCTTCGCGCTGGACGCGGAGGTCCCGGAGGAGTGGGACTGCCCGCGCTGCGGGTTGCCGGCCGGGCAGGATCAGGACAACCCGCCCGCCGCCCGGCGCAACGAGCCGTTCAAGAGCCACTTGGCCTACGTCAAGGAGCGCCGCAGCGACGAGGACGGCATGGCGATCCTGGACGAGGCGCTGGCGAAGCTCCGCGAGCGCAAGGGTCGCTGAGAGCTCTGCCGCCGGTGGGCACCTCGTTCGTCGGTGCAGGTGGGGGAAGCTGAGGAGCGGCCGCGCCGCTCGGGAGAACCGGGTCAGGAGGAATCCTGGCCCGGTTCTCGTCGTTCCAGCGCGGTCAGCATCTGCTGGAGCACGCGCAGCGTCGTGTCCACCTCGGCGCCGGTGATGCCACCGGCGACCGCTCCCATCGCCTCGTGCTCGCCGGCCTGCACCGCGCGGATCGCCGCCAGGCCCGGCTCGGTCAGCCGGACCAGCGAGGATCGCCGGTGCGCCGGGTTGGTGTCGAGCTCGACGAAGCCGCGTTCGAGCGATTCGTTCACCATGCGCTGCACGAACTGCCTGCTCAGCTCCAGGTTCCGGGCGATCTGCGGAACGGTTTCCGGGACGCCTGCCAGTTCCAGGCGTTCCAGGACGGCGCGCACGCCCACCGAGAGCCCGGTGCTGGGGGTCTGCTGCTCGACCACGCGCGCGGCGCGCCGGTAGAGCGGTCCGACGACGGCGTAGACCTCGGCGAGCCGCGGGCCCAGCTCGTCGGGCGGAAGCGGATCAGACTTGTCAACCATGGTGTCATTATGACACTTTGGTTGTCATGGAGCTGGAGCAGGTCGGGATCCCGGTCGCCGATGGCGAGATCCGCGCCGAGATCGCCGGCGACGGGTCGCCCGTGGTGATGCTGCACGCCGGCGGTCTGGGCGCGCAGATGTGGGACGACCAGGTGGAGTTCGCCGACGAGCGCGCGATCGTCCGCTACGACGCGCGCTCGCACGGCCGGTCCAGCACGGCGATCGCCGACTTCCGGCTGGAGGACGACCTGCTCGCGGTGCTCGACCACCTCGAGATCCCGAAGGCGGCGCTGGTGGGCAACTCCATGGGCGGCGCGACCGCGCTGGCCTTCGCGCTGCGCCACCCGGACCGGGTGGATCGGCTCGCGCTGGCGGGTCCGGGAGTGCCGCCGGTGGAGTTCCACGACCCGTTCATCCGGGCCGAGCACCGCGAGCAGGCCGCCGCGATCGAGGCGGTGGACGCCGACCGGTACATCTCCTCGATGCTGCGCATGGCCGTCGACGGCCCGCACCGCGGGCCCGGCGACGTCCTCGGCGCCACCCGCGAGCGCTGCCGCGAGATGTTCGCGGCGACGGTCCGGGCGCACCACACCGCGACCGGGGCCATCCTGGAGGCCGACGTGCGCTCGAGGCTGGCGGAGATCGACGTGCCGACGCTGGTCGTGCTCGGCGAGCTGGAGGCCGACGACCTGTGGCGGATGGCGCGGTTGCTGGTCGACGGCATGCCGGACGTCCGGCTGGAGGTGATCCCCGGCGTCGGGCACATGTCCGGCATGGAGAAACCGGGCGAGTTCAACCGGCTGCTGCGCGGATTCCTGCGCTGACCGGGGGGTGGCGCCCGTTGTTACCGATGGGTAGCATCCGGCGCAAACCACGACCGGGAGGATACCCATGGCTTGGGCGACGGCTGATCTGGCGGACCGCGAGGGCCCGGAGGTGCGCAGCTGCGACGTGCAGTTCCGCGACCTCGGCGGGAAGGTGGCCTTCGAGGGCCGCATCCGCACCGTCACCTGCTTCCAGGACAACGCGCTGCTCAAGAAGGTGCTCTCCGAGCCCGGCGACGGCGCGGTGCTGGTCATCGACGGGGCCGGTTCGGTGCACACCGCCCTGGTCGGCGACCTGATCGCCGAGCTCGGCCGGTCCAACGGCTGGAGCGGCATCATCGTCAACGGCGCGGTGCGCGACTCCGCGGTGCTCGCCGAGATGGAGTTCGGCGTCAAGGCGCTGGGGACCAATCCGCGCAAGTCGACCAAGACCGGCGAGGGTGAGGTCGATGACGTGGTGGAGCTGGGCGGTGTCCGGTTCGTGCCGGGCGAGTACGTTTGCGCAGACCACGATGGGGTAGTCGTGATTTCTGAACCGTGACCCACCGTTAATCGCGCACGAGTTCGCAGTACAGTTCCTCCTCGTGCGTGTCCACCCGGGGCTGAACCGAGCGCTGGCCGTCGTCCTGCGCCGGCCAGCGCTCCCCATCGTCTTCGGCTTCTCGGGTCTGATCGGCATCGGCACCGCCCTGCTGGCGATGCCCTTCTCCAGCGAGTCCGGCGAGGGCGCCGACCTCGTCACCGCGCTGTTCACCTCGACCTCCGCGGTGTGCGTGACGGGTCTGATCGTGGTGGACACGCCCACGTACTGGTCGACCGCGGGCGAGGTGGTCATCCTCGGGCTGATCCAGCTCGGCGGCCTGGGCATCATGACGGTCGCCTCCACGCTGAGCCTGCTGATGTTCCGCCGCTTCGGGCTGCGGCTGCGGCTGACGGCCCAGGCCGAGACCAAGGCCCTGGGAATCGGCGACGTGCGGCGGATGGTCAGCGGCATCGTGCTGCTCAGCTTCGTGTTCGAGTCGGTCGTGCTGGTCATGCTCACCAGCCGACTGATCATCGGGTACGACCTCGCGCTGGGCCGAGCGCTCTACGAAGGGCTCTTCCACTCGGTCTCGGCGTTCAACAACGCCGGCTTCGCCCTGCACAGCGACAGCCTGATGCGCTACGCCACCGACCCGTGGCTGATGCTGCCGATCTGCCTGGCGGTGTTCGCCGGCGGGCTCGGCTTCCCGGTGTGGATCGAGCTGTTCCGGCGGTTGCGCGGTCCGCACCGGATGAACATGCACGTGCGGGTCACCCTGCTGGCCACCGGTGTGCTGATCGTCGGGGGCTGGTTGGCGCTCACCGTGGCGGAGTGGAACAACCCGGAGACGCTGCAACCGATGTCCTGGCCGTCGAAGCTGCTGGTCGGGTTCTTCACCGCGCTGATGCCGCGTTCCGGCGGGTTCAACAGCGTCGACATCGGAGCCATGAACCACAGCTCGCTGCTGGTGCAGGACATCCTGATGTTCATCGGCGGCGGTAGCGCCGGCACCGCGGGCGGGATCAAGGTCACCACCTTCGCGCTGCTGGCCTTCGTGATCTTCGCCGAGATCCGCGGTGAGCCCAGCGTGCACGTGTTCGGTCGCAAGCTGCCCACCACCGTGCAGCGGCAGGCGCTGACCATCGTGCTGATCGGGGTCGGCGCGGTGGTCGCCGCCACGCTGGCGCTGCTGGCCCTCACCCCCTTCGGGCTGGAGCAGACCATGTTCGAGGCCATCTCGGCGTTCGCGACCGTCGGGCTGTCCACGGGATCACCGGGGACCTGCCCGCGCTCGGACAGGTGCTGCTGGTCGGGCTGATGTTCATCGGCAGGCTCGGCCCGATCACCCTCGCCTCGGCGCTCGCGCTGCGGGAGCGCAGCAGGCGCTACGAACTACCTGAGGAGCGACCGATCGTTGGCTAAGAACGACGCGGCGAACCAGATCGTGGTCATCGGCCTGGGCCGGTTCGGCAGCTCGCTGGCCGGCGAGCTCGTGCGGCGCGGGTCGGAGGTGCTGGCCATCGACTCGCGCCCCAACGTGGTGCAGCGGCACGCCGACGAGATCACCCACACCGCGGTCGCCGACACCACCGACCGGGAGAGCCTCAAGCAGCTGGGGGTGCACCAGTTCCACCGCGCGGTGGTGGCCATCGGCACCGACCTGGAGGCCAGCATCCTGACCACCTCGCTGCTGGCCGACTTCGAGATCGGCAACATCTGGGCCAAGGCCACCAGCAGGCAGCACGGCCGCATCCTGCAGCGGGTCGGCGCGCACCACGTCGTGCTGCCGGAGCACGAGATGGGCGAGCGGGTCGCGCACCTGGTGTTCGGCCGGATGCTGGACTACATCGAGCTCGCCGAGCACTACGCGCTGATCAAGACGCACGCGCCCGCCGAGGCGCACGGCCGCACGCTGGGCGATCTCAAGCTGCGCTCGAAGTACGGCGTCACCGTCGTGGGCATCAAGCGCCCCGACTCGGACTTCACCTACGCCACCGCCGACACCGAGATCGGGGAGGGCGACATCCTCGTCGTCGCGGGCACCACCACCCAGGTCGAGCGCTTCGCCGAACGGGTGTGACCTCCCCGTCCCTTCCGCCTCCAGCGGTCCCCGAGTGCCAAGAGCTCGGGGACCGCTGATGAAGGGGGAAGGCGCTCCGCGCGCGTTCGGGCGCCTAGGTTGGGCAGATGAGCGATTTCGACGTCGTGGTCGTCGGTGGTGGCAACGCGGGGTTCTGCGCGGCGCACGCGGCCGCGGAGCGCGGGGCGCGAGTGCTGGTGCTGGAGAAGGCGCCGGAGGCCGAGTCCGGTGGGAACTCGTTCTACACCGCGGGCGCGTTCCGGTTCGTCCTCGACGACCTCGACGAGATCCTGGACCTGATCGAGCCCGACGAGCGGATCGCCCACTCGGTGGTCCCGCCCTACACCGCCGAGGACTTCGCCGCCGACATGGAGCGGGTGACCTCGGGGCGCTGCGATCCGGAGCTGACCGCGACGCTGATCGCGCGGTCCACCGAGACCGTGCGGTGGCTGGCCGGGAAGGGGCTGCGCTGGCGGTTGATGTACGAGCGGCAGGCCTACCTCTCCGGCGGGAAGTGGGTGTTCTCCGGCGGCCTCCACGTCGGCACCGTCGGCGGCGGCAAGGGGCTGATCGCCGCGCACACCGCGGCCGCCCGCGCGGCCGGAGTCGAGATCCGCTACGGCGCCGAGGTCTCCGGGCTGCGCCGCGACGCCGTGACCTACCGGACCGCCGGGGGCGAGCAGCGGATCTCGACCGGCGCGATCGTGCTGGCCGCGGGCGGTTTCGAGGCTTCCCCGCAGCGGCGCGCCCGCCACCTCGGCCCCGAGTGGGAGCGCGCGCACGTGCGCGGGACGCCGACCAACACCGGTGAGGTCATCGAGCTGGCGATCGCGGCCGGAGCTGCGCCGCACGGCGACTACGCGACCTGCCACAGCACCGCCTGGGATGCCGACGCCGACCGGGCGGGCGGCGACCGCGAGCTGACCAACCGGCTCACGCGGCAGAGCTACCCCATCGGCGTGGTGGTCAACGACGCCGGGGAGCGGTTCGTCGACGAGGGCGCGGACTTCCGCAACTACACCTACGCCAAGTACGGCGCCGAGATCCTGCGCCAGCCCGGTGGCCGCGCGTTCCAGCTCTTCGACGCCAAGACGCGTCCGCTGCTGCGCGCCGAGGAGTACGACTCGCGCCCGATCGCCGGGGCCCGGGCCGACACCCTCGACGAGCTCGCCGCGCGGCTGGGCATCGATCCCGACGGCCTGGCCCGCACCGTCGCGGAGTTCAACGCCGGCATCACCGACGCGCCCTTCGACCCGGCGGTCAAGGACGGCCGCGCCGCGCGCGTGCGCCCGCCCAAGTCCAACTGGGCGCAGGCGCTGGACACGCCGCCCTACTACGGCTACGCCGTGGGCTGCGGCATCACCTTCACCTTCGGCGGCATCCGCGTCGACCCCAGCGCCCGCGCGCTCGACGCCGGCGGCCGCCCGATCCCCGGGCTGTTCGCCTGCGGGGAGATGGTCGGCGGGCTCTTCTCCGGCAACTACCCCGGCGGCAGCGGGCTGACCTCCGGTGCCGTGTTCGGCCGGCTCGCTGGAACGGGCGCCGCGGCTCAGTAGTGGTCGGCCACGACCCGGGCGATCGCCTCGGCCGCGTTGGTGGCCAGGGAGGTGGCGCTGAAGTAGATGTCGCCGGAGACCTGGTGCCGCGCGTTGAAGGTCAGGTGGCTGCTGAGCTGTCCCGGGTCGCTCCAGCCCTGCTCGCCCATCTTGTAGGCGGCCTGTCCGATGTAGAGCTCCACTCCGGTGCCCGCGACGGTTCGCGACCACCAGGGGATCAGCGCGGCGTAGTCGGCGGAGTCGTGCCCGATCGGCCAGTAGACCTGCGGGGCGATGTAGTCCACCCAGCCCTCGCGCACCCACCTGCGGGTGTCGGCGTAGATCGCCGAGTACGACTCCAGCCCGCTGGTGTCGGACCCGGCGGGGTCGCTGGAGGCGTTGCGCCAGATCCCGAACGGGCTGATCCCGAAGCGCGCGTCCGGCCGCGCCTCGTGCACCCGGCGGTCCAGTTCGGACACCAGGTCGTTGACGTTGTCGCGGCGCCAGTCCTCGATGTTGTCGAAGTCCTTGCCGTGCAGCTCGAACGTGCGCTCGTCGGGGATCGACGCGCCGTCGACCGGGTAGGGGTAGAAGTAGTCGTCCAGGTGCACGCCGTCGACCTCGTAGCGCTGGACGGCGTCCATGATCGCGTTGGTGACGAACTCGCGCGCCTGCGGCACGCCCGGGTCGTAGTAGCGCTGGCCGTCGTAGTCGAAGGTCCACTCCGGGTGCTGGTTGGCCGGGTGGTCCGGGGTCAGCGCGCTCGGGTCGCCGATCCGGTAGGGGTTGAACCAGGCGTGGAACTGCAGACCTCGGGCGTGCGCCTCGTCGACCAGGAACCGCATCGGGTCGTAGCCGGGGTCCCCGCCCTGCTCGCCGGTGAGGTAGCGCGACCAGGGCTCGTGGGGCGAGGGCCAGAACGCGTCGGCGCTGGGGCGGACCTGCACGAACACCGCGTTCATCTCGTTGGCCGCGGCCTGGTCCAGCAGCTCGCGGTACTCGTCCTTCTGCTGCTGCGCGGACAGGCCGGGCTCGGTGGGCCAGTCGGTGTTGGCCACGCTCGCGATCCACACCCCGCGCATCTCGGTCGACTCCGGCGAGGCGGCGCCGGAGCCCGCGAGTAGCCCGGTCAACGCGGTGGCCATCGCCAGCGCGACTCCCAACCTGCCGATTCGGCGCGTCTTCCGCGGCCCCATGACGTCCCCTTCGCCGCAGCGGTCGTGGCGAGCGCGAGCTTAGGGCGAACACCTCGCCCGCGGGCCGGCAACGCGCGGGATTGGCGTCAACTGCTCACCGAACGGGGGTGTCGCCGGTTCCGCCGGCGCCCGCCCGGGTGAGGCCGCGCGGACGGCGAAGGGCCTGGACTCGCGCGTTCCGAGTCCAGGCCCTCCGCGGTCCGGTGGCCGGTTACGGCAGGTCGCTGGCCGCGTCGGTGTCGAGCAGCCAGAGGGTGCGCTCGCGGCCGGTGGCGCCCGCCGCGGGGATGTCGACCGGCTTCGCCCCGCCGAGCGCGGCGGCGATCGGCTCGGCCTTCGCCTTGCCGGTGGTCATCAGCCACACCTCGGACGCCGCCCGGATCGCGGGCAGCGTCAGCGAGATCCGGGTCGGCGGCGGCTTCGGGCAGTCGTGCACGCCCACCACCGTCTTGCTCTCCTCGGCGACGTACGGGGTCTCCGGGAACAGCGAGGCGGTGTGCCCCTCCTCGCCGACGCCCAGCATCAGCACGTCGAAGTGCGGCACCGCGATGTCGGTCTCGGCGGCCGCGGTCGCCGCCAGCACCTCCGCGTAGTGCGCCGCCGCGGCGTCGGCGTCCTGGCCGAACTTGCCGTCCGAGGGAGCCATCGGGTGCACCCGGTTCGGGTCGAGCTCGACGTGGTCCAGCAGCGCCTGCCGGGCCTGCGTCTCGTTGCGCTCCGGGTCGCCGGAGGGCAGGAACCGCTCGTCGCCCCAGTAGACGTCCACGGCCGACCAGTCCACCGCGTCCAGCGCGGGGGAGCGGCGGACCTGCTCGAGCACGCCGATGCCGGTGCGGCCACCGGTGAGCACCACCGAGGCCGAACCGCGCGCGGCCTGCGCGTCGGCGATCCGGGTGATCAGCCGGGCCGCGGCCGCGGCGGCCAGCACCTCGGCGCCCCGGTGCACCAGCACCTGCTGGGTCACGACTTCTTCCCCTTCCCGGCCTCGCCGCCCTCCTGCTCGGCGGGCTGCTCGGCATCGGTCTCGGCCTCCGGCCGGTCGGCGGCCCGGGAGATCCGGTGCAGGCCGCCCAGGGTGGCCTCGTAGATCTCGTCCGGGTCGAGGCGCCGCAGCTCCTCGCTCAGGCAGTCGCGGATCTCGCGGCGCTGCAGCGCGATCCGCCGGTCCGGCTGGCCCGGCTGGGTCAGCGAACCGACCTTGCCGTCCGGGCGGACGATCTCGATGTTGCCCGACGGCCGCTCCAGCACCGCCGAGTAGATGCCCGAGCCCTCGCGCGGGTGGTCCTCGCGCAGCACCTCGACGTTCAGGCAGTCCGCCAGCCAGGCGGCCAGCAGGTCGGTCGACGGCGAGTCCGCAGCACCCCGCACGGTGGCCGCGGTGACGGCCTCGTGCGGCGGCAGGTCCATCGCCGAGGACAGCATCGCCCGCCAGGACGTCAGGCGCGTCCAGGCCAGGTCGGTGTCGCCGGCGACGTAGGACTTCACCCGCTTGTGCAGCGCGGCTATCGGGTTCGGCTCGGCCGCGGCGTCGGTGATCCGGCGGTGCGACAGCGCCCCGATCGGGTCCTTGGCCGGGATCTCCGGGGCCTGGCCGGGCCAGTAGGCCACCACCGGGGCGTCCGGCAGCAGCAGCGGCACGACCGCGCCGGCGCCCTCGTCGGCCAGCGGGCCGTAGAGCCGCAGCACGACGACCTCGGAGGCACCGGCGTCACCGCCGATGCGGATCTGGGCGTCCAGCCGGGGCGCCGCCTGGCGCGCACCGCTGGCGACCACGATCACCCGGCAGGGGTGCTCCCTGCTGGCGTCGTTGGCGGCCTGCACGGCCTGCTCGACCTCGGAGCCGTCGCTGGTGACGATCACCAGCGTCAGCACCCGGCCGAGCGCGACCGCGCCACCGGACTCGCGCAGCTCCACCAGCTTCTTGTTGACGTTCGAAGTGGTGGTCGACGGCAGGTCGATGATCACGGTCGCCTCCAGACGCGTCCGGTGCGGGCCAGCATCTCGTCCGCCGACGACGGACCCCAGGTACCGGCCTTGTACGGTTCGGGCTTGCCGCGGGCCTCCCAGTGCTTGAGCACCGGGTCCAGGATCTCCCAGGACAGCTCGACTTCCTCGTTGACCGGGAACAGCGAGGGCTCGCCCAGCAGCACGTCCAGGATCAGCCGCTCGTAGGCCTCCGGGGAGGACTCGGTGAAGGCGTGGCCGTAGCCGAAGTCCATGGTCACGTCGCGCACCTCCATCGAGGTGCCCGGGACCTTCGAGCCGAAGCGCATGGTCACGCCCTCGTCCGGCTGCACCCGGATGACCAGGGCGTTCTGACCCAGCTCCTCGGTCATGGTGGAGTCGAACGGCAGGTGCGGGGCCCGCTTGAACACCACCGCGATCTCGGTGACCCTGCGGCCCAGCCGCTTGCCCGTGCGCAGGTAGAACGGCACGCCGGCCCAGCGGCGGCTCTCCACCTCCAGGGTCATCGCCGCGTAGGTCTCGGTGATCGAGTCGGAGGCGAAACCGCCCTCCTCGTGCAGGCCCGGCACCAGGGAACCGCCCTGCCAGCCGCCGGTGTACTGACCGCGCGCGGTGGTCTGGTCGAACGGCCCGACCGGCTTGGTCGCCGAGAGCACCTTGATCTTCTCGGCGCGCAGGTCGTCCGGCGAGAAGGAGACCGGCTCCTCCATCGCGGTGAGCGCCATCAGCTGCAGCAGGTGGTTCTGGATGACGTCGCGCGCCGCGCCGATGCCGTCGTAGTAGCCCGCGCGACCGCCCAGGCCGATGTCCTCGGCCATGGTGATCTGCACGTGGTCGACGTAGTGGGCGTTCCACAACGGCTCGAACAGCTGGTTGGCGAAGCGCAGCGCCAGGATGTTCTGCACCGTCTCCTTGCCGAGGTAGTGGTCGATGCGGAACACCGACTCCTCGGGGAAGACGTCGTTGACGATGCGGTTGAGCTCCTTGGCGCTCTGCAGGTCGTGCCCGAAGGGCTTCTCGATGACCACGCGCCGCCAGTTGTCGTCGGTCGGCTCGGTCAGCCCCGAGCGGGACAGCTGCTTGAGCACGGTCGGGAACGCCGAGGGCGGCACCGACAGGTAGAAGGCGTGGTTGCCGCCCGTGCCGCGCTCGGTGTCGAGCTGCTTGATCGTCGAGGCCAGCTGGTCGAACGACGCGTCGTCGTCGAAGGAGCCCGGCACGAACCGGATGCCCTCGGCCAGCCGGTCCCAGACCGTCTGGTGGAACGGGGTCCGCGCGTTCTCCTTGACCGCGTCGTAGACGACCTGGCCGAAGTCCTGGTCGGCCCAGTCGCGCCGGGCGAAGCCGGTCAGCGCGAAGCCGGGCGGCAGCAGACCGCGGTTGGCCAGGTCGTAGATCGCCGGCATCAGCTTCTTGCGGGACAGGTCACCCGTGACGCCGAAGATCGTCAGTCCGCTCGGGCCCGCGATCCGGGGGAGCCGCTTGTCCCGCGGATCCCGCAGCGGGTTCTGCCATTCGGGAGTCACTGCCGAGCCTCCAGCTCCTGCGCGGCCTTGACCAGCTGGACCAGTCCGGCCGCGCGATCGGTGAGGTGCAGCCGCAGCACGGGGCGCCCGTGATCGGCCAGGACCTGGCCGTCACCCAGCGCCTGCGCGCGCTGCAGCCCGGACAGCGCGTAGGGCCGTTCCGGAACGTCCAGATCCTCCTCGGCGTCGCCGGTGATCTGCAGGAACGCGCCGTTCTGGTGGCCGCCCTTGTGGTACTGGCCGGTGGAGTGCAGGAACCGCGGACCCCAGCCGAAGGTGGTCTGCAGCCCGGTGCGCTTGGCCAGCTCGGTGCGCAGCACCGCGGCGGACGCGTCGTCGAGGCGGTCCAGGTAGGCCTGCACCGCGAGGTAACCGGCCTGCGGCGCGGCGCCGGTGAACGCGCGCAGCACCTCGACCAGGTTGCTCGCACCGGAGAACCACGCACCGCTCGCGTGGACCTCGACGGCGCCCTCGGTCAGCGCCGGGGCGGACTGCTGAGCACCGGTGGGCGCGTCCAGCAGCGCGCGGGCGGCCTTCTTGGCGGCCTCCACGTCCGGCTGGTCGAAGGGGTTGATGCCCAGCAGGCGACCGACCAGCGCGGTGGCGAACTCCCACAGCAGGAACTGGCCGCCCAGCGGGCCGTTGGTCGCGATGCGCGCGGCGTCGGTGGCCGGGCCGATCGCGACGGCGGTGGCGTCGCCGCCCGCGTCGGCGAAGCCCGGCGACTCGGGGCGGTCCACCACGACCGGCAGCAGGCCGGTGCCGTTCTTGCCGGTGGACTCGGCGACGAGCTGCTCGACCCAGTCGCCGAAGCCGGCGATGCCCGACCCGGTGTCGGCGAAGACGACCTTCTCGGCGCCCTTGGCGTGCGCGGCGCCGAGCGCGGCGGCCAGCTGGATCGCCGGGTTGTCGGCCCGGTCGGCCTTCAGCGCGGGGAACGCGGCCGCGGCGTCGTCGAGCAGCGCGGCGATGTCGGCGCCCGCCAGTCCGGCCGGGACCAGGCCGAAGGCGGTCAGCGCGGAGTAGCGGCCGCCCACGTGCGGGTCGGCGGTGAAGACCTTGCGGTAGCCGGCGTCCTTGGCGGCGGCCTCCATCGGCGATCCCGGATCCGTGACCACGATGATCCGGCTCACAGGATCGATTCCGTTCGCGCGGAACGCCGCCTCGAAGATCCGGCGGTGGGAGTCGGTCTCGACGGTGGTGCCGGACTTGGAGGAGACCACCAGCACGGTGTTCTCCAGGTCTCCGGCCAGCGCGTCGGCGACCTGGCCGGGGTCGGTGGTGTCGAGGACCGTCAGCGGGACACCGGCGGTGCCGGTGATGACCTCTGGTGCGAGGGAGGAGCCGCCCATGCCGGCGAGCACGATGCGGTCCAGGCCCTCGGCCTCCAGCTCGGCGCGCAGCGCGTCGATCTCGGCCAGCAGCGGGCGGGAGCTCTCGTGCAGCGTCGTCCAGGAGAGCCGGATCGAGGATTCCGGTTCGGCGTCGGGACCCCACAGCGTGGCGTCCTGGGCGGCGAGCTTGCCGGCAACCGCGTCAGCGGCCAGTTGCTCGGCCAGCGGCCGAGCCTCGGCCTCCAGCGCCACATCGGCAATACGGACAGAAACATCGGTTGCCATGAAGATCCTTCAGGCTCGTGAGTATGCGATTCGATCAGATTCTCGCCGATCCGGGCCGGTGCGGCGAACTGCCACACCGGCCCGGATGCGCTGCCACGAGGCCTTACTCGGCCTGCTCGAGCTGCTGGGCGACGGTGTCGAGGAGTTCGGTCCAGGACTTCTCGAACTTCTGGACTCCGTCGGCCTCCAGCACGGCGAAAACGTCGTCGAGGTCGATACCGGCCTCGCGGAGCTGGTCGAAGACCTGCTGGGCC